>JAVRBO020000086.1:0-103393 GCA_034531195.2 Nostoc sp. ChiSLP01 | reverse complement strand
AGGTGTGGGAGGTGTGGGAGGTGTGGGAGGTGTGGGAGGTGTGGGAGGTGTGGGAGGATGGGGGAGAAATCTTTCCCCCCACACTCCCCTCTCTCCTCACACTCCTCTATTTCCTCATCTCCTCCCTATCTCCCCACACTCCCCACACTCCCCCCTGCTCCCCTGCCCCCCTGCCCTGATTACCACCCTTTGTAACTACCAAGGTTCTCACGGGTAACCAATTTGACTGGAACGAGAATCTCAGGGTTACTCAGTTTTTTGCCTTGGATGACATCGTTGCCGACTTCAACGGCTTTTTGCGCCATTCTTGCGGGGTCTTGGGCGGCAGTTGCCACAAATACGCCGTCTTTGTCTTCCATTGCTTTGGCTGCATCTGGCGAACCATCAACCCCAACAATAAAAAATTCTTTACGTCTTGCTTGCCTAGCTGCTAAGTCTGCGCCGATACCGCTTTGGTCGTTGGTGGCAAATACAGCATCGATTTTGGGAAAGGTTGTTAGCACGTCAGTCATGACTCTCAGTCCGCCATCCCTTGTGCCTTCGGCGTTTTGGTCTGAGACGATTTTGATATCTGGATATTTGGCTAAGGAGGTCTTACAACCGCTGACTCGCTGATTGATGGAGTCCATCGGCGTACCGTTGAGAATAACTACATTGCCTTTACCGTTGAGGCGATCGCCAATATACTTGCAAGCAATCTCTCCAGCTTGGGTATTGTTGGAGCTAATCATTGCATCCACGTCTGCATCAACGGCTGAATCTACCGCAATCACAACCCTACCTGCGCTTCTCGCTTGGTCTATCGCTGGTTTAACTCCTTTTTTGTCAACCGCACTCAGAATAATTAGGTCAGTATTCGCCGCTGTGAAATTTTCGATTTGGTTGGTTTGTTGGTTGAGATCGAAGGCACTAGAAACTGTATTAACTTTGATATCATCCCCAAGTTTTTTTGCTTGTTGTTCGGCTCCCTTCTGTACTGCTAGATAAAAGGGATTACCTAAATCGCCTAAAGTAATGCCAATCGTCTGCAATCCTTTATTCTCTAAACTCGCGTTCACAGCAGTATTAGGACTATTATTGGTAGCGCTATCATTTGGCGTGGCATTACAACCCACAAGTCCAGTCCCAACAAGACTTAATATGCTAGCTAATAAACAAATTTTCTTCATATCGATTTATAATCCAAACAATGCTTTTCAATTTGAGAACAATTAGCAGAATATAAATCCGCAATCTTCTAGAATTTTGACAACTTCAGCATTGAATTTTACTGATAAATTTGGCAAGTTAAACTCGCTCAAATTTATAGCAATTTGACGTAATTTTAGTTGTTATTAGTTACAACAAACCAAGCTTTTGCTCGAATCAGCAAAATACCGAACGTTGCAATAATTTTCAAGTTTGGTTTTGGGAAAAATTAGGTATGAAAATTGCTAGCTTGAAAAATTTGTTTGCTAAAATTTCAATAATTTTAGGTTGTCAAACTTCAAACTTGTATCTTATTTGGTTTTTAATTTTATCCTGAAGTTTTTCCCAAAATTAATTTTGTTTATCGAAATTTACAAAATTAAGAGGTATTATTCATTTTTATTACGTGTAATATCATGTCAGATGCTAATACAAGTAGAATGCTCGCTTGAGAGGACACAGAAAAATTTTTAATTTATGCTCGTGGAATTGCAAAACTCTTCCTCTTGGGTGAGGTTTTGCAAAGATTTTTTATAGATAATAAACAGCAAAAACCTTTGCAATACCAACAACTTAAATCAGAAACCAAAATATTTGCTGTTGCAAGAACAGGTATCTAAAATTTTAAAGTTGGTGGTAAATATTTAGCTACTAAATCCTCGTAGTATGGCTTGAGTTTTTGCCAATCAGGAGGATTAGGATTTTTGGAATACAAATCGTAGGGATTGAATAATTTCACCCATTTAAACATTTCTTCATCGCGTTTATTCATTAAATGCTCGTAGGCGTTTTCACGATGTTGGGGATAAAAAGAGTGATAGCGAAGAATGTACAATGCCGGTTCCGGTAAGTAAGGTTTCATCATACTATAGAAATACTCATCATGTCCCCATGACATTTGTACGTTACTCAATCCACAATTCGGATCGTATACGCCATATTTAGTGTTATATTTTGGGTTATTACTATCGGGATTATCTTTAAAAAATTCTGAGTAAACAATTTTGTTTGAAAATGCACAACCTACAGGATAAGTATCGCCGACAGTAGCCCATTGGGGTTCGCCAAATAAGCAAAGTACTTTCCCCATATCATGAAAGAAACCTGTCAGCACCATCCAATCAGGATGACTATCAGCGCGAATAGCTTCTGATGTTTGCAATAAATGTTGTAATTGGTCTAGGTCTGTATCGGGATCTGAATCATCAACTAATTGATTCAAAAATTCTACCGCATCCCAAACAGTCATTTCTTTCTTATCAAATTTTAAATACTCTGCTTTTTTCTGTAGTACAAAATCGTATGTTTGATTAATATGATTTAATCGGTAGAACTCTTTGACTGTATCTCTGGTAGGTGCTTCGTAATTCCTGTATGCTTCAATAGTTTTACCTTCTTTAACTATGCTGTTCGGATCGGGATAGCGATTGAGCAAGTCTTCTTCCCATTCTTCTAGTGAATGTAAAGGATTGTTTTGAGCTTCTTTGATGGAATGATTTAGAGTTTGAGACATATTTTTCTACTTTTGGATACTAAGCTGTCATTTAAATAAAACCTTTGGAATTTGTCGATGCACAGGTGTGCATAAACTGTATATCTTTAGTTTTGCACACGTGTGCAAAACTGTGTGTTAAGTTTTTTTGCATAACTTGTGCATCAATTAACTCACCCCACCGTTTTTGGTAGCGACGACCTTATACCAAAGCGATCGCACCAGATGGGATAATTAGCGCCAACGATAGCGCAGTATCGGCCATACGTGTGCAACTTAAGCTCAAACACTCAATTTACTGTGGTTTTAGATCCCCCAACCCCCTTTCCAAGGAGGCAAAAGACTCTAGTTTCCCCCTTAAAAAGGCTACGGTGTGTACACAACCGATCTAATCACCCCAAATCTCGTTTTGTAGGGTGTGTTATCGCGCCAGCGTAACGCACCACCTGAAATTTGCGGTGCGTTAGGACTATCGTCCATAACGCACCCTACCGGACTCAAATCTTTATAACTAAACAACGATTCTTTGCATGAGACTAATTCATACTTTCAATCAGCAACGCCGAATTTTGAATTGTTAAGCCTTCTTACCTGCTACTGGTTCAGCTATATTTTCCATATCGACCAGATTCCACTTTAAACCTTTGCTTCTATATATACGCTTGTGCAAATTTGGATAGTCACCGATATCATGGTCTAGTCTTTGACCAACTACTATACATTTCAATATAGAATTGCCGGTGTTTTTCAGCTTGTGCGGCTTACCACCAGCGCGATATCCAATAAAATCTCCTGGTTTAACTGGATAAACGCTTTCTCCAATTGTTGCCTCAGCTTCTCCCTCAAGAATGTATACGCACTCTTCTTCGTGATAGTGCATATGAAGCTCCGTTGATTCACGTCCAGGCTCTACTTCAATGATGTGAAAACCGATATTGTTTAAACCTGTCAAATCTCCTAAAGACTTATTCCGTCTGCGAGCATTGGAATTGAGAAAATGTGTTTTTTCTAGTCCTTCATAAGACTCAATCTCTTCTTTGGTGACTAAATACTTTTCCATTTCTTGATACCAAGTGCTAAGAAAATTTGATGGCGAACAAGCCAGGAATTTAAAGATAAAGATGAATTAAGACGGAAGTTAAAACAGGTTCAAGGGTTCCATCTTAGCAGAAGCGATGCCTACGGCGGTAAACTACGCTTCTATTTGTGGATAGGATTACATCATTACCTCGTTATTAAGTACAAATTCATAGAGAATTGGTATTAAATAGTAATTTATAAATAACAAAATACACATCTGTGCAGATTATATTAGTATTTATGCACGCGTTCGCAAAAATAGACTTATTAAGTTTTTTATCTATTTATACAAGTGTGTATTTTGCGTTAAACAAACATTTTTTACTTAACTAAATGAATTTGTTGCTCTGGATACTTGACAATATCAGACAACTCCCGCAACTGATTGATTGCTTCTGCACCCTCTAACTTCATTAATTCGCGGTCATCCCAAATTTCCATCCAAGTAATACCGTAATCAGACACTAAAAATCGAATCACGTGCTTTTCTCCCAAGCTGACCAGAAATGAAGCACTCTTGATTTCGTTGCCGCAGCTATAAAAAGACGTAGTATAACCACGTTGCTCAAGTACAATTGATAAAGCTTCCAGGGTCATTACTAAGTCCTGAACTACTTGCTGATATTGTTGCGCTAATCTCAAAAACACTAATTCCCTCCTATAACTACAATAATGCGATTAGTTTATATTTGTTTTAGATGTGTTTTCGCACAAACGCGATTAATCTTCCTTTATGCAGATATAAGCTAACAGATTGTGTTTGTTGCGATACCCCAAGGAATACGCCCAAAGATGCTAAATTTCTAAAGCTGTTCTGATGTTTTGGACAATTACCTGGGGTGTTTCGATAACATCTATATATATGGTGTCTAATGGTTCTTCTAGAGTATTAAACTGACTATCGAGGAGTTTCTCGCTCATGTAGTGGTTATGACGTTCTAGCAACCGCTTTTGAATTAACTCATAAGAGCCTTTAAGGTAAACTAGCTTTATGCGTTCGTTATCCACGGCCAGAAATTGCCGATAGCTTTCTTTGAGAGCCGAACACGCCAACACCATATTTTTATTTTCTTGCAGCCAGTTTTTAATAGCTATTTGCAAATCTTGTAACCAAGGTATTCTGTCTGCTTCAGTCAGGGGTATACCGCACCGCATTTTTTCAACATTCTCTGGTGAATGAAAAGCGTCAGCATCGCTAAATTCCCAGCCTAAAGAATTTGCTAGCAGTTTTCCTATGGTGGTTTTGCCAGATCCAGAAACACCCATAAGGATGATAACCATTGACTTGTCGCTCATAGTTTTGCAAAAAAAAGTTAAGAAATGAGAATTCAGGAGTCAGAATTCAGGAGCGGAGCCGGAGACGCTGCGCCAAGGCGTCAGAATTAGGATGCTGTGTTTGCTGAGTACGAGACTTAGATGGCGTACTCCAATTTCCTTGAAATCTGCTCTATGATTAAAATCTTTCTGTCTTTCCCTAAATCATAAGCTTTTTACCCAACGTAATATATTTACTGCGATCGCCATTATGTCAACTCAGTAATAGTGAAGTAAATCAACCGGAATATTTATTTTTGCAACAGCAAAGTTTTGATTAATTTTACTTTTTGTTACGTTCCTCCCGCGATCGCAGTTTTGTGGCTGCTTAGTGGAGCGAATAGATTGACAGATGGCTCAACTTTGCTAATAATTAAAATTATAATGCACACGTTTGCATTAAATATGGTAAGATTATGAAGAAACGAAAAGTTTCAATCGAAGATATTGCTCGTCGGGCAGGCGTTTCTCATTCTACAGTTTCACGTGCTTTGCGAGATAACTCTCTAATTAGCCCGAAGGTGAGAGAGGAAATTAAGAAAATAGCGCGGGAGATGAACTATGTACCAAACGCGATCGCTCAAAGTTTGCAAAATCAACGCACTAATACTGTTGGGGTAGTTGTGACTTCAATCGCAGATCCCTTTTACGCTGAGGTGGTAGAGGGAATTGAACAGGTAGCAAGAACGGCAGGTTTGAGTGTTTTCTTAACTGCTTCACATCGGGATTTCCAGCAGGAAATAGCAGCTATTGATAATTTTCATCGTCGCAGAGTGGATGGGATATTAGTAACTGATTCGCGAATTAATAAAAATAATACAAATAAAGTAGGAGAAATTGCTGTACCGATAGTTTTAATTAATAGTCAGACTCAAGAGCAACCTGAAACATTTCACACAGTTACAGCGGATGACTTTTTAGGCGGTCGATTGGCGGTAGAGCATCTGATCGGGTTGGGACATAGGGCTATTGGTTACTTGGGTGTAGGCGATCGCAGTCAGTCAAACCACTTGCGTTTAGAAGGATATCGCACCGCTTTGAGGGAAGCTGATTTGCCACAAAACAGCGATTGGGTAGCAATTAGCAATGAAGACATTATCAGAATCAGCGACGTTGATACCGGCAAAAAGATGCTACCTCAACTATTTAACGCTGGAGTCACAGGCATCTTTTGTTACAACGATATGGTAGCAGTTGGCGCTCTCTTAGCCTGTCGGGAACTAAATATTTCAGTACCTCAAGATTTAAGTTTAGTGGGATTTGACGATATTGCTCTTTGCCGTTATATAACGCCGTCGCTGACGACAGTTTGTCAACCAATGTTGGAAATTGGTCGCTTGGCTATGCAAATGTTACTCGACTTATTAGAAGACAAAAGTGTAGAAAACATCGTTTTGTCTCCTTTTCTAGTACAGCGCAGTAGTACTGCTGCATTTGGGGATGAGGGGATGGGGAGACACGGGGACACGGGGACGTGGGGACGCGGGGACGCGGGGACGCGGGGACGAATGACTAATGACTAATGACCAATGACCAATGACTAATAACAAAAATATGTTAACTAAAAAATGGAGTTTATCTAGCGATCGCTGTTTCGCTCCAGAACCACAACAAAGACAGCTAGCACGTCAATTTTTTGACAGTATGTCCACTTTACCGCTAGTCTGTCCCCACGGACACGTAGACCCAGCCTTATTGGCTAATCCAGCAGCGCGTTTTGGTTCGCCAACTGAATTATTGATTATTCCCGACCACTATATTTTCCGTATGCTCTATAGTCGGGGCGTACCTTTATCAGCTTTGGGTATACCTAGCCGTGATGGTTCGCCAGTAGAAACCGACCACCGCAAAATTTGGCAGCTTTTCGCCGACAATTTTTACTTATTTCAAGGTACTCCCTCTGGGTTGTGGCTGAAAGACGAACTCACTAACGTCTTTGGAGTGTACGAGGCTTTAAATTCTCGTAATGCTGGATATATCTACGACTATTTGCAAAAGCTGTTATTGTTACCTGAATTCTCACCTCGTGCTTTATTTAAAAAGTTTAATATTGAAGTCCTTTGTACTACCGATGCGGCCAGCGACACCCTTGAGTACCATCAATCGCTACATCAAGAAGGTTTCACTCAGATAAAACCTACTTTTCGACCAGATGCAGTAGTCAATCTAGATACTCTTGGTTGGCGGGAAAATCTAGCCAAGCTGGAAAGCACTGTTGGGCGAGAAATTAATACTTATGGTGCTTTCGTGCAGACTCTAGAAGAACGTCGAGCTTTCTTTAAAAAAATGGGTGCCACAGCTACCGACCATAGTGCAGCTACACCTTATACCAACCGTCTGAGCGATCGCGAAGCAGAAGCCATCTTTGCTAGAGCATTAGCCAACAAGTTAAATCCTGGCGATGCAGAGCGTTTTACCGGCCACATGTTTATGGAAATGGCTCGGATGAGTGTAGAAGATGGTCTGGTGATGCAAATGCATTGCGGTATTATGCGTAACCATAACCCGGCTGTGTTTGAACAGTTTGGGTCTGATAAAGGTGCTGATATTCCCTTGAAACTAGAGTGGACTAAAAATTTGCAGCCGTTGTTGACAGCTTACGGCAATCATAAAGACTTTCACTTAATTTTGTTTGGATTGGATGAAAGCACTTATAGCCGCGAACTAGCTCCCCTAGCCGGTCATTATCCCGCAGTACTGCTAGGCCCGCCTTGGTGGTTTCACGACAGTATGAATGGAATGGAACGATACTTCAATCAAGTGATGGAAACAGCGGGACTTTATAACACTGCTGGCTTTAACGATGATACACGGGCTTTTGTTTCCATTCCTGCCCGCCACACAGTCTGGCGCCGCGTAGCTTGTAACTGGTTAGCCGGATTGGTAACACGCGGGTTAATTGAAGAAGAAGAAGGCTATCAAATGGCTCATGCTTTAGCTTACGACCTTGCCAAAGATGCTTACAAATTGAACTAATACAGATAAGTGATGCATCTTTGGCTGAACAAGACGCGATGAATCGCGTCTCTACAAGTTGTCTTTCTTTTTTCCGCATTGCTGAATTTGAATATGAAACCCAAAAATCAACTCTTCTCAACTCTTACTCTCTGCGACTCTGCGACTCTGCGTGATTTTTTCAAATTGGTATTACTTCATTAACACACCCCAATTAAATAGAGGAACTATCAATGCCAGACTTATTAAATAAACCAGATTTGATTTTGGATAAACTTTTTAGCCTCAAAAACCAAGTAGCAATAGTTACTGGCGGTTCTGGCGTGCTTGGTGGGGCGATGGCGCGTGGTTTAGCGCTGGCGGGAGCGCGGGTAGTCGTTCTCGGTCGCAATGAAGTACGGGCAGGTGCAGTGGTAGCTGATATTACTGCTAATGGTGGGGAAAGTATGGCGGTGTTGGCAGATGTTGGCGATCGCTCCCAATTAGAAATAGCCAAACACGCTATTTTAAAACATTGGGGTCAGATAGACATCCTGGTAAACGCTGCTGGTGGTAATATTCCGGCTGCCACAATTGCTGCTGATGCTAGTTTTTTTGATATGCCACACGCAGCATTTGAGCAAGTTATGAGTCTCAACTTGATGGGAACTTTACTACCCAGCCAAGTTTTTGGGCAAGCGATGGTGGAAAGAAATCAACCCCAAGGTTGTATTGTGAATATTTCTTCCATGTCTGCTATCCGTGCGATTAGTCGGGTGGTTGGTTACTCGGCGGCGAAAGCAGCCATAGATAACTTTACTCGGTGGTTAGCTGTAGAACTCGCTCAAAAATATGGTGCTGGGTTGCGAGTCAATGCGATCGCGCCGGGTTTTTTTATTGGCGAACAAAATCGAGATTTACTGCTAAATCCAGATGGTAGTTTAAGCGATCGGGGACAAAAAATCATCAACCATACCCCAGCTGGACGTTTTGGAGAACCCCACGAATTACTCAGTACTTTGATTTGGTTATGTAGTTCTGGTTCTAGTTTCGTCAATGGCGTAGTTGTGCCGGTAGACGGTGGGTTTAGCATCTACAGCGGAGTTTAAAAATGTATTCATTAGCCGTAACTAATAATGGGATACTCGCAGATGAGGAAGTTTCCCAACTAGTTCATCAAGCTTTAGCAAACCCTGAATTTGATGGCCAGCGTATCTTAGTATTAATTCCCGATGGCACGCGCACTGCACCCATCCCGCAAATGTTTCGACTGCTTCATCAGGAGTTAAATAACAGGGTTGCTGCATTAGACTATTTAATTGCTCTGGGTACACATAATCCCATGAGTGAAGAACAAATCAATCGTTTAGTTGGGGTGACACAAGAGGAAAGAGAGACAACTTTTAAAGGAGTTAACATCTTTAATCACCTTTGGAATCTACCAGAAACTTTTATTTCTTGTGGGGTAATTTCCGCTGGAGAAATAGCAGAAATTAGTAATGGAATGCTGCACGAGGAAGTTAACGTGCGTGTTAATAAATTAGTTATAGAATATGATTTAATAATTATTTGTGGCCCAGTATTTCCCCACGAAGTTGTCGGTTTTTCTGGGGGAAATAAATATTTTTTTCCTGGCATTAGCGGTCAGGAAGTAATAAATTTATCGCACTGGTTAGGAGCTTTAATCACTTGTTATGAAATTATTGGTACGCTTGGAACTACGCCAGTTCGGCGTTTGATTAACCGAGCCGCTAGTATGATTTCTACGCCGAAACTTTGCTTGGCAATGGTGGTTGCACCGAAGACTAATCGGTTAGCCGGACTTTATATAGATAAACCAGAATTGGCCTGGGAAGGTGCTGCAAAATTATCTGCAAAACTGCATATTAAATATGTAAATAAGCCTTTTAAACAAGTGCTTTCAGTGATGCCAAAAATGTACGATGACATTTGGACGGCTGCTAAAGGAATGTACAAACTAGAGCCAGTAGTCGCGGATGGTGGAGAAGTAATTATCTATGCACCTCATATTACCGAATTTAGCTACACACATGGCGAAGTTTTAGCAGAGATTGGTTACCATGTGCGGGATTATTTTGTTAAACAATGGGATAAATTCCAAGGATATCCTGCGGGAGTCCTAGCACATAGTACGCACTTAAAAGGTATGGGTACTTTCGATTTTATAGAAGGAGAAAAACCTCGAATTCGCGTGACTCTAGCTACTGGTATTTCTCCAGAACGTTGTGCTGCTCATAACTTGAACTATCGCGATCCGGCTACGATTCAACTAACAGAATGGTCTCATCGAGACCATGAAGGTATTTTGCTTGTACCCAAGGCTGGCGAGATACTTTACCGTCTGAATAATTAAAGTTCGATAAATTCGCTTATTTTCAGGCCTTTTTAGATTTTAAATTCATAATGCAAAATTTAAAATCTAAAATTTGGTAAATTTCGGTATTTATTTAGTACGAAAACTCTTGGCAAAGGAACGGTTTTAGGTGTAGCGATCGCCCGCCAAATTATAGTATAAAAACACGGTGGCATTCTAGATCTTAATTCTACGCTAGGTGAAGGAACCGAATTTAGCATTATCATAGCGATTTGCCATCGAACTTGGGATTAACATATGGCAATTGTTTTGTTACTAATTTTCATTCTTGGTAACATAGCGAAATATTTTAATCAAAAGATAAACTCTATTTAAAGAAGTAAATTTACTAATATATATATAGTAGAAAGCAGTTATTTACCAGCTAATAGAACCAAATGCGCTTGTCAATCATTATCAGTTCCAGCTTATTGCTACTTGCAGGCCTCAGCCTCAACCTACCAGTAATGTCTCAACCTCCCGTAGAGGTAGCACAATTAGCAGCGAATAATAATTTGGCTCAAAGACGGTTAAAATTTAACCGTAATTTATGGAATAAGCAAAATATTTCTAACTATCGCTATACATTTAGTAACGGTTGCTTTTGTATACCAGAAGCTAGAGGCCCAGTAATCATTGAAGTACGTAATGGCCAAACAAAATCAATCACTTCTGTAGCTACAGGTCAACCAGTTAATCCAGAATTCTTTCAAAAGTACAACACAATTCCTAAGCTTTTTAATGTAATTCAGGATGCTATCGCTCGTCGAGCCTCCAACCTGGATGTAAACTACAGTCCGAGACTCGGCTATCCAACCCAAATTAATATCGATTACAATAGTCAAATAGCTGATGAAGAAATATATCTGACAATTGAGAATTTTGAACAAATTAAATAAATACTTAACTGATTGTTGTTCAGTATAAGTTGAATAAAATTTGATACTTACCTAAAAGGCGATCGCACTCTGTTCGCCTTTTTTTATTGCATATATTACATTGACTTTAAACGTCTACGGCTAATACAGATACCTAAAAGTAACACTTTTACTCAAAAAGCACGGTAACCACAAAAATTTCTTTGAGGTAAAATAGATAACAATTTTCCAAATAACTTGAATCTGCGTTACAAACGCTTGAGTTTTGGTTTATTAAGTTAAAAAAAATGGCTTCATATTTTTTGGTTATACCCTGTGCTTGTTTAATCACTAGCTATTTTGTATTAAAAAAAATTAATAGTGAAATTTCACATTTGGTGGCTGTATTTGCAGTTATCACCTTAATTTTGGGTTTAATCTTCGCTCCTTGGCAGATGTTAGTTTTACTATTAATTCCTGTAATTATTAGTACAAGCTATGAATACTACACAAACAAGGTGGTTAGTGAAAAAATAGAATCACCACAACAGCAAGTTTGTGAATCTGAAGCAGATTGTAATTTGATCTACCGTGGGGTTTCCTATCGTGCTGACTCCAACGGCAAGTTAGATAAAGTAAATACATTAAAAGCTACGTATAAATTAAGCTTTCGGGGAAGTAGTTATTTTGTTTGTGTTAATCCTAACCCTGAATCACCTGAAGTAACTACATCGCCAGTAATTCATAAATTGAGCTTTCGGGGAAGCACTTATTGTGTAAAGAAAACTGCACAAAAAGAAATTGATTCCTAATTCGTAGCTACGCTAACAAAGCGTCTCTATGCCCAAACTACTTGTTGTTTGGTAGCCAATTATTAAATATTATATTACATTGTCAACTAATTTTTTAATTTGTTAAACCAAATTTTGCTGCTTTATTTTCTGACAAATAAAAATGTAGGCTACAAAAGATAATTCAGAATTCAGAGTAGGAATTTACTTACTTTCAAGCTATGGTAATTTCATTTTGAATTCGGAATTTTAAATTCTGACACAAAATCTGCTAATTCCAAGTCACGATTTAATGTCAGTAATTCATCGTGAAGTGTTAATTTTGTAACCAATGAATCCACTATTCAATCCGCCAGAATCGTCTACTATTTCGCGTCGAACACTGTTGAAGGTCTTTGGTGTTGGTGCAATTGCTGGAGTCACAGGATACTCTCGATTTGCTAAGCCAAAACCAACGGTGTTTGGAAAAGATACCCTGAAATTGCCACGGATGTTAAATCAGCAAAAAAGTGTTGTAGTAATTGGGGGTGGTTTAGCGGGTTTAGCTTGTGCTTATGAATTGAGTCAGCGGGGATTTGTGGTTACACTTTTGGAAAAGTCTCCCCAACTTGGTGGTAAAATTGCTAGTTGGTCGATAGAAGCTGTGGGTGAAACTTTTAAGATGGAACATGGCTTTCATGGCTTTTTTCCCCAGTATTATAATTTGAATAGTTTAGTTAAAGAACTGGAGATTAGCGATAATTTTGAATCGTTAAATTTTTACTCGGTTGTCTATCGCGATCGCCAATACAAACCAGAGGTATTTTATCCTAGTAATTCTGCCTTTCCTTGGAATATTATAGATTTAGCGATCGCTTCTCCCAACCGCTTCAAATGGGGAATTAATCTTACAAAATTAAAACACCTGCAAGTCTTCCAAGCGATTACTGGTTTTCAAAGAGAGAAGAACTTTCAGCGATTCGATAATATATCCGTTGCTGATTGGGTAAAAACAGAATTTCCCCAAGGATTGTACGACTTATATTTTCTACCTTTTGCTAAATCTAGTTTGAATGCACCAGACACAATGAGTGTCGGAGAATTAATGCAATTTTTCCACTTTTATTTTTTTGGTAACCCTGAAGGACTAGCTTTTAATGGCACTAAAGATGATATGGGGACAAGTTTAGTGCAACCCATTGCCCAGGCAATTCACGATAAAGGCGGTAAAATTATCACAGGTGCAACTGTGAGTGAAATTCCCGCTACAGAAGGTAAGATTGCAGCCCTAAAATATTATGCTGGTGGTAATCAAAATAGCGTGCCTTTTTGGGTAAAAAGAAATTCACTTGTTGATGATACCAAGATGGAATACTTTGGTGCGGCTGATGAAGTATTTGCTTTACCATCTGGAGGAAAAGAAGCGATTTCTCTTACCTGTACTCATCAAGGTTGTACTGTGAAAATGGCAGGTGATGGTCAGTTTCATTGCCCTTGTCATGGTGCAGTTTTTAGTAGTGATGGTAAAGTAGTTAAAGGGCCTGCTGAAGAAAATTTATCTAAGTTTCAAGTGGTGGCACGGCAAGATGAAGAAGTGCAACTGGTAGCAGTGAATAAAGAATCATCATCACCAGAGATAATTGAAGCAGATTATTATGTTTTGGCTACCGATGTACCTGGGGTGCAGCAACTCTTGAAACGAGTGAATGGGAATATAGATGAAAAAGTGCGATCGCAAGTTCAAAATTTGAGTATTGCCGATCCTTTTGCTGTTTGTCGTTTCTGGTTTGACCGCGATTTTGAGTGGAAACAAAGTAATTTTACATCTTTATCCGGCTACCAGTTAACTGACAGCATCACCCTTTATCATCGGATTCAAGAACAATTCATCGATTGGGCAAAACGCAGCGGTGGAAGTGTAGTAGAATTACACGCTTATTGCTATAAGGCAAAAGAATTTCCTACTCAAGAAGCTTTGTTAACCAAGTTTGCAGAAGAACTCTATGAAATTGTCCCAGAATTACAGCAAGCACGGGTATTACATCGAGAATTAGTGAATCAACATAACTTTTCTGGATATCCACCAAATAGTTACGCACAACGTCCAGAAACTAGTACTAATGTTCCTAACTTATTATTTGCAGGTGATTGGGTAAAAATGCCCTTTCCTTGTGGATTGATGGAACGCGCCGTTAGTAGTGGCTTATTAGCAGCCAATGAGATTTTACACCGTGAGGGCTTGCAGAGGCGATCGCTTTTATCAGTAAATCCAGAGGGAATGTTACAAATTTAAAATTAGGAATCGGGCATGGGGCATTGGGCATTGGGCAAATAGGACATGGGGAAAGGGAAAGGGGTAAGGGGAAAAGGGGAAAGATTAAATTTATTCCTTTTCCCTTTAACCTTTAACCTTTTCCCCTGCCTCCCCTACTCCCCCTGCCTTAACAGATAAATTTCCTTAACTCAACCGTATTGGTTTGTATAGAGGTTGCCTTGGAACCAACAAAAGGCATAGTCTGGGAATATAGAACCTGTTCTTGAAAACTATGACCGAGAAAGACTTCAGATTTTGAGCTATTGTTTGGCTATTTTTTTGGTAGTAAAGTGGAGAATTATCTGCTAGATCCACTCGAACTTAAAAAGCTATGAGAGAAAAACCTAAACAACAAATGCGTATATGGGCGGTGTTGTGTCATCTCTCGGCTTTATCAGCATGGATCTTAGTCTTGTTTTTGGTATATATTGGCATACCTTTATTTTTGCCCCTGAATTTGTTAGCCCCACTCATGATTTGGCGATTAAAAAAAGCAAAATATCCCTGGATTGATTTTCAAGGTAAAGAATCGTTAAATTTTCAAATTTCTTTGACGTTTTATACATTAATTTTTATCGTTATCTCTTTGTTTTTTGTGTTAAGTAGCTTTAGTTTGGCAGTGACTATTAATACTAAAATCAACGAAGTCAAACTAACTTTAGACAGTTTACTAATTGTACTGACATCATTAATTTCATTAATACTAATACTACAATCATTTTTAGTGACTTTTGCTGCTATCAAAGCTTACAATGGACAACATTATCGTTATCCTTTCACAATTAGAATTTTGCGATAAAAATGAATAAGAATTATCCAATTTTGGGCATAGAGTAGTTTCAAAAAATAAATTATCGAAGCAAGGTAGAGTGCAGGTTGAGCATAATTTGTATAAATATGGGAGTAAAAATCGTATGATTGGGGTTGCGATCGCTGGTACTGGATTTGGTCAAAAAGTCCACATTCCTGGATTCCAAGCACATCCTCGCACCGAGGTAGTTGCTGTTTATCACCGAGATATCAATAAAGCTAAAGCCATTGCACAATCCCATAATATCCCCCACGCCTGCGACACCATCAGCGATATTGTGGTATTACCAGAAGTCCAAGCAGTCAGCATTTCTACCCCGCCGTTTTTGCACTATGAAATGGCAAAAACAGTCCTCCAAGCAGGCAAACATTTACTACTAGAAAAACCTATAGCTTTAAATGCAAATGAAGCCAAAGAACTTTATCGATTAGCTAAACAAAAAGGTGTCATTGCGAGTGTAGATTTTGAATTTCGTTTTGTACCAGGATGGCAATTATTTGCTGAACTTTTGTCAGCAAAATATGTGGGGGAGTTGCGCTTAATTAGAATTGATTGGTTAGGTTCTTCTCGTGCTGATGCTTCGCGTCCTTGGAATTGGTATTCTGATAAAGAAAAGGGAGGCGGTGCTTTGGGGTCATTGGGTTCCCACGCCTTCGATTATATTCATTGGTTATTCGGGCCAGTGCGGAAATTAAGCGCCCATTTGACTACTGCAATTCCGGCGCGAATTGACCCAACAAATCAAGAATCAAAGCCAGTAAATACAGATGACAATTGTATATTAACCCTGGAATTAGCAGATGGTACACCTTGCCAAGTTACCATCAGCGCGGTTGTTCATGCACCAAGAACCCATTGGATTGAAGTATATGGCGATCGCGGTACTTTAATTGTAGGTAGTGAAAATCAAAAAGATTATATACACGGCTTTCGTGTTTGGGGTTCCCAGCCAGGTAAACCTCTTGCAGAAATAGAAATACCAAATCGATTAATTTTTCCCAAAAATTACGCCGATGGACGAATTTCTGCATTTATTCGTGTCATTGACCAATGGGTACAAGGAATTGAACAAAACCAGCAAACAGTACCATCTCTGCGAGAAGGAATTTATTCTCAGTTATTGATGGATTTATCTCACAAATCCCACGAAACAAGCAGTTGGGTTGATGTACCCAGCTTAGAAAGTTATCTGCAAAGCTAGTAAACGAAGATTGAATTTTGGATTTTAGATTATTCCTTTTAATGCAAAATCCAAAATTCAAAATCTATAATTCATAGCTAGCGGTGATGAAACTCCACTTGTTTCTCTAAAATCTTAATATCGTAGTTACCAAAAAAATCATGACCTAATAGCCCAATGTCAGCTTGTGGAGCGATCGCTACTTGAATATTATGCGCTACAACTCCACCTACTGTAATAGATTTTACCTTACTTGTTGAAAATTGAACTTCATTACCATCAGCAACTTGAGCTTCTAAGATACCTGTAGTTTTGAGTTGCAGGCTACTTGCCATATTTCGAGTAATCACAGTAGCACTAGCACCTGTATCTACAATCATTTCAAAGGTTTTTTTGTCATTGAAAGTAACATCAATTATCGGAGTTCCACCAAAGCGGCGTTTGATGGGAACCCGAAAAACTCCGTCGTCTGAAGATGCGTCTGAAGGTGCAGCTGTCTTACCACCACAAAGCTTTGCTAATCCAATGGTTTCACCAGAAGAAGTTACCATGAAACATGTTCCTGGATCTCCAATTGATGCTTGATTGAATAATACTAAAAATAGTAGTGTAGGCATGACTGCAACCGCACTTAAATTAATGGTTTTAATCCCATGCCTCCAGACATTATTCATATTACGTTAATTCTCCGTTAATGCGATATTTATTAATATCTCAATTACTTAAATAAATTGATTTCTGCTTTTTTTGGTTTTTACTTTTATATTTTTACTTATATTACCTAGAATTACTGATTTATAAATTAAAGATTAGATAAAGACACGATAAAACTACTGAGAGTTGATTAATCGAGTAAAGAAAGAGTAGGAAGTTGGACACAAGGAGAACGATTCTAAACTCTTGGAAAGACGTAACTTTTCACAGTATCTGGAAAACCTCTCTCTAAATCTCTCTCCTGGGAGGAGAGAGACTTTGAATTCCTGGTTTGGAAGTTAGATTTTCCGTGGACTTTTCCACATAACGTGAAAAGTCAGTTGGAAAGACTTGGGTTAATCGCGTCTCTACTCCTAACTCCTCAGTCAAAAGCCAACTCTATAATTACAGAGTATTTCAGGTAAATGAAGTACATAGGTAGGGGCACAATATATTGTGCCCCTACAATTATCTGTACCTCACAAAGTAGCAATCTGCTGTAACCCTCTTCTGTCAGTCTCCGAAAACTTTTGCCATTTCTGAATTCTAGAGCTTATGTATAGCCAGCGATCGCTCGATTATTTCCTAATAACAAATACAAGACCTATTTTTTTCTAATAGGAAACCCTGTATTGACCGACTGATAAAGCTTTCAGAGATTGACTTTCCGGAAAGTGACAGAAGAGGGGTAAGTAAGTAGGTGGGAAAACATAACTGTGTTAAGAAAAATAATAAAGCTACAACCCTCTTCCCTCCTGCCTCCTGCCTTATACCTCCTGCCTCCTGCCTCCTGCCTCCTGCCTTCTACTTAGCTCACTCAAATATTGTTACTGCGCGTACAGCAGTGGCGATCGCATTTTTTACAGCAATATCCTTCTGTTCTAAAATGATATTTTCGCTAACAGTACGGCCAGCAACTACTCCGCAAATAGCTGCTGCGGCAAAATTATATACTCCAGCCATTTTAAACAACGTGCCGCATTCCATCTCATAATTCAAGATATTTAATCGCCGATATTCTTCTGTAATACCATGCAGCGATCGCATTAAATTTGGATTTGCAGAATCAGTGCGTTCTTGTCCTTCATAAAAAGTATCAACTGATGCCGTAATTCCTAAATAATAGTCAACCTTTAATTCTTGCGCGGCTTTAACTAAAGTGACAGTGAGAAAAGGATCGGCTGCGGCTGGATATTCCACAGGTGCAATATCATTTGCCGCACCTTGGCGACACAATGCTGCATTGCTAATAACAACACTACCAACAGCGATATGGGGTTGAATGGAACCACAAGTTCCAATGCGAATAATTTGCCGAATACCTACTTGTACCAACTCATTCACAACAATACTTAATGAAGGCGCACCCATACCACTAGTAGCAGATAAAATGGGGCGACCATTAGGTAAAAATCCCAAATAGCTATTGAGTCCGCGATTTTCTGACAACAAGCGTACATCTTGTAAATAAGTTTGGGCAATGAGACGCGATCGCTCCGGGTCGCCAGATAATAGGGCTATGCTGGGAGGCGATGAACCTAAATCATCTTGCCCGAAGCCAATGTGATAGAAGTGTTTATTTGGCATAGCGTTGAGAATAGCGATCGCCCCAGCAGGATACCATGCCAGAGCCTTTTTTGAGACTTACCTAGAATCTCCTCCTTCCCATATCTGAAGTTGTCTTTCGGCTGCAACTATACAATTGAGATGCTTGGGTGGATACAAAAAATGGTCGTAGGCTAAGGCCATCTGTCTAGCAGCCTCAGTATATGGGACTCGTCCTATTCCTGTACCCAATCCAGGACAAGCAACGGTGTTAATTTTTTGCTTTGCGTATTGATTATGGTGTCGTACCGCTAGCAGCATCGCCCACATTGCCGCATAAGGAATATCTGTCCCAGCAATAATCATGGGAACTCGCATCGTCGGTGTATGAGCCAAAAAATGATGCTTGTGATGACCTGTTTCCACAATCATAGATGTTCCCACAGGCTGTTCGCCCAAATAATCCTCAAGAATACGCTGCTGCACTCTTGCCATCAACGAACGACCAAAGAAACGGATAATAGCAGCATCTATGCCACCATCCATCATTCCAAAAGAGTTTGCAGGGCTGACCAGACAATCAAAATCTGGCAACCACTCGAAATAGTTATTCACTATTTCTGCATTGGGTAAGTAATTAAAATTCTGTTGAAAGGCTGCACACAACAATGGGTTGGGAGCTACCAATATCAGTTTCAAGCTTTTATTTCCTCCGCTTGAATACCTATTTTAAACGTCAGATGGGGCAAGCATCAACAGTTTTTCTCTATTATCAGTATTTTCTTCCATATCTACTTTGTGGTATCGCTTTAAGTAATACTTGTGCTAATTGCAACAAAATAATTCTTTCCTTAACAAAATTTACTTATTTTTAACTTGTTTGGAATGGCGTACTAACAGTAATAAACAGCAAGTATTATGCTTTAAATTTTAATTTAATCTTTTAATAGAATGAGTTGTAGCAGAGTTAAACTTAAACAAATGTTTGCTATAAGTTAATATAAAATAAAAAAATTACAGAAAATAGTGTTTACTTCGATTTTTTATAAATAAAACAATTTAAATTATCATTTTCTATGCGGCACAAAATGTTACATAACATTACTAAAGTATCTGCTGATTTATTGTGTAAACTTTTAGGACAGCCTAGTGTTAGCAATTTAATAGCTCAACTGCATGAAAAAAACATTCAAATTCAGCAATTAGAAGAACAAGAAAGGGCGCTTTATAGAGTTATTAGCAAAATCAGGGCTTCTCTAGAGTTAGAAACAATTTTTCGTACAGCCACTAAAGAAACTTGCAAGTTACTCCGCGTTGAAAGAATTGCCGTCTATCGTTTCCATAATGACTGGGGTGGAGAATTTGTCAACGATTTTGAGTTTGCAGAGCCTGGATGGGATGATGTAGAGACATTAGGAAAAAATACACTTTGGAATGACTCTTATTTACAAGAACATCAAGGTGGACGTTATCGGAATAATGAAACTTTAGTGGTTTCAGATGTCTACTCAATAGGCTTGTCTCAATGCCATTTAGAAATTTTAGAACAGTTCCATATTCGAGCTTATGCAACTTCACCAATTTTTGTCGGAAAAAAACTTTGGGGAGTACTGGCAGCTTATCAGCACTCACAGCCACATGAATGGAAAAAATTAGAAATACAGTTTTTGTCTCAGATTGCAACGCAGTTAGGATTTGCAGTTAAACAAGCAGAATTATTAGCTCAAGCAGAACAAAAAGCAGTAGAACTGCATACAGCAAACCAGCAGCAAGAGATTCTGTTTAATTTAGTTGCTGAAATTCGTGAATCTCTAAATTTAGATACTTTGTTTAAGACAACTGTACGAGAAGTTCGTAAAGCTCTCCGTGCAGATCGGGTCGTTATCTTTCGATTCGATCCTAAATCAAACTATATCTCTGGCGAATTTGTCTCTGAGAATGTATTGCCCGATTGTGATTCAGTGATTGGCATAAAAGTGAAGGATCATTGTTTTAGTGAAAAATATGCAGTTCCTTATCACCAAGGCCGTATACAGGTATTCTCAAATATTTATCAAGCTGGGTTACAAGATTGCCACCTCCAACTCTTAGAGCAATTTCAAATCAAGGCGCAAATTGTTGTACCTCTCATGAAAGGAAAAACTTTGTGGGGATTATTATGCGTTCATCAATGCACTGGTTCCCGCGAGTGGAATATGTTTGAAATTAAATTTATTAGGCAATTAGCAGCACAGTTTAATGTAGCTTTAGAACATTCAGAATTATTAGAGCAATCCCGCTTCCATGCTAATCAACTGGCCCAAGCGAATCATGCTTTAGAACTGGCAAATTCTAAGTTAGAAAAACTTAGTAAGCTAGATGGTCTAACTAAAATAGCTAACCGTCGTTGTTTTGATGAATTTTTAGACAAGGAATGGAATAGACTAAAACGAAGTGGAAATTATTTATCTTTAATTTTATTTGATATTGACTATTTCAAAGATTATAACGATTATTATGGACATCTAGCAGGGGATGAATGCTTAATACAAGTTGCTCGTGCTGCACAAATTGTATTAAAGCGTCCTACCGATCTACTAGCGCGTTATGGTGGTGAAGAATTTATTGTCCTTTTGCCCAATACTAACGAATCAGGTGCTATTAAAGTAACTAACTTGATTCATCAATCTATTGAAAAATTAAAAATTTCTCATACGAAAAAGAATAGCTCTCAATATTTTGTCACCGTCAGTTTAGGCGTGGTAACTCAAATTCCAACAGCTAAAAGTTCTGCTCAAGAGTTAGTTGATGCAGCCGATAAAGCTTTGTATAAAGCTAAAGAACAAGGACGCAATAGATGGGTTTGTGCTGCAAAAATCTGAGAGGTTGTTTGTTAACTGATGGCTAAAACTAAGGGTGTAGGGTGTGTTATCGCGCCAGCGTAACGCACCACAAATTTCTGGCGGTGCGTTATGGACTATCGTCCATAACGCACCCTACCGGACTCAAATCTTTTGTGGTTTTTTTGACTTGTGTATACACGGTAGCTTAAAAAAGGGGGGAACCTCTGTTAAGAGCCTTTTCTTTTATTTATACTACATATATAATACAAAATATATCACCATTTTAGTGGTGACTATTTGTCCCTTGAACAAAAAGGAAATTTTATGATCCCGCGAGAACGCGTCCGCAATATTGGTATTTCTGCCCACATCGACTCTGGTAAAACTACGCTATCAGAGCGAATTCTCTTCTACACAGGCAGAATCCATGCTATTGAGGAGGTGAAGGGAGGCGGCAAGGGCGCAACAATGGACTTTATGCCGGAGGAAAAGCTACATGGTATTACCATCACCTCCGCTGCAACAACCTGTCAGTGGCATGATACCCAAATGAATTTAATTGATACACCAGGACATGTTGATTTCACTATTGAAGTAGAGCGTGCCCTGCGGGTACTTGATGGGGCAGTAATGGTGCTGTGTGCCGTGGCGGGTGTGCAATCCCAGTCCATCACAGTGGATCGGCAGATGAAACGCTACCGCGTGCCGCGTTTGGCATTCATCAACAAGATGGATCGAATGGGTGCAAATCCATTTCGTGTAGTACAGGCAATACGCGATCGCCTACAATTAAACGCCGTATTACTCCAATATCCCATCGGTAGTGAAGACCAATTCCAAGGTGTAATTGACCTAGTGGAAATGACCGCTCACTACTTTGAGGGTGAAAACGGCGAAAATTGGGTGAAACAGCCAATTCCCGACATTCTTGTGGAAGAAGCACAACAGGCGCAAGATAAGTTGCTAGATGCTTTGTCGCTATTCTCTGAACCGATGACCGAGATGTTGTTGTCAGGTAAAGAGATTCCCCAAGAACTGATTTGGCAAACCATCCGCCAAGCAACCTTGAGGCTGGAACTCACACCAGTACTGCTGGGTTCCGCATTCAAAAACAAAGGAGTACAAAATCTGTTGGATGCGATCGCTCTCTATCTACCATCTCCCATAGATAGAGAAGTAGTCAAAACCGCAGAATCAGTCAGTATCTACCCTCACCCCGATGCCTCCTTGGTGGCTTTGGCATTCAAACTCACCGTTGAGTCCTTCGGACAGTTGACCTACACGCGTATTTACTCTGGGACATTAAAGCCGGGTGATACCGTTTATAACTCCCGTACAGAACAACGGGTGCAAATCGGTCGCTTGGTGAGAATGCACGCCAACAAGCGCGAAGAGGTGAAAGTTGCAGTAGCTGGGGATATTGTTGCTCTGTTGGGTGTAGATTGTGCCTCTGGCGATACATTGTGTACCGGAGAAACACTAGTATCTCTGGAAAGGATGTATGTACCGGAACCAGTGATTACGCTGGCAATTACGGCCAAAAAACAGGAAGATAGCGAACGCCTTTCCAAAGCACTCAACCGCTTTCAACGGGAAGATCCCACCTTCAGGCTGAGTATTGACCCAGAATCAGGAGCAACTTTAATTTCTGGAATGGGCGAACTCCACCTGGAAATTTACTTAGAACGGATTCAACGGGAATACAATGCTGAGGTTTATGTCGGTACTCCCGCCGTGGCGTACCGGGAAACCATTGGACAAAAAGCTACCTTTGACTACCGATTTAAAAAACAGTCAGGCGGCCCTGGTATGTACGCCCATATTATTGGGTGGATTGAACCGACAGATGAGCCATTTGTGTTTGAGAATCGGGTGGTTGGGGGTGCGATTCCCAAAGAGTACATCCCCGCGTGTGAAAAAGGTTTCCGGGAGGCGATGGAATCCGGAAAGCTGTCAGGCTATCCGGTGACTGGAGTGAAAGTCGTTTTGGAGGGGGGTTCATATCACCCCATTGACTCTTCAGAATTGGCGTTCCGGTCGGCTTCTCATCAAGCACTAGAGAGTGCGATCGCCAAAGCTAAACCCTACACCAAAGAACCAATTATGCTTGTAGAAGTGGAAACACCAAACGAGTTCATGGGAAGAGTCCAGGGTGACCTTTCCTCCCGTCGAGGTTTGCTGTTGGGTTCCGAGACAATGCAAGAATATTCAGCGATCCGGGCAGAAGTACCGCTAGCGCGAATGTTTGGGTATTCTACAGACTTGCGATCGCTCACTTCTGGTATGGCTACCTTTTCAATGGAATTTGCCTGCTATAAACAGTCCTAATCCACATACGCAATTAGCATCTTGAAGTAGTTTAATTTAGGGGCACAGAATAACTGTGTCCCTTTCATTTTTGCCAAGTTTTGAATTATCGTTATCTCGATTCGATTTGCTATCTCTTCTACTTTACGTATAAAATCCTTTAATTTTGATGCTCAAAAATAGTTCTAATATTACTATTAGTCAAGCATATCGGCATGATTACGTGATTGTTTATTTGCACCATTATGAGTATAGTTTAGGTTTTTTACCATGCTCTCATCTATTTCTGAAACTACTACTTGGTTAATTAAATGCTCATAATGCTCTATCCTACCTTGACAGAGTTTAAGAAATCTAAGAGTTTCTTGGCTAAATTTTTCATCAGCGATCGTTATATTTTTAACTCCAATATTTTCTATTTTTTCTTGATTTATTCCTTTGGCTCTAAGATATTCTATAATTAAATTTTCAATTTTTAATTCAAAATCTTTTAATTCTTGTATCTTCTGAATTTCTCGTTCCTTAATACTATGAAAATATTGATTTTTAACGTCATTCTCTTCTTGTTGTTTAAGTAATGACTCATAAAGCCCCTCTTTAGATAGTATTTTAACGAGGATAGGAGAAATTTCAATGACGATAAATAGGAGACTTACAAGCAAATTACTTATAGCAATTGTAGAATCTTTCTGAGATAGCCTTTCTAAAGCAGCTAGGCGAGCCAAGAGACTACCATTTTCTTTTTCTAGTTTAGTATCAAATGTAGGTGGTGATAATATGAAATCGCGACGTTTTATCAAGTTAGTTTTTTCATTTTGCAGTTGTTGTATTTGCTGATTAATATTATTGATAGTTTTGTCTAATTTATCCGTCAAATCTTTTTTAACTTGAAAAGCAGTTCCTTGTCCAGCTTGACCTGTTCCACCTGTACCGTCAAGCTCTTCAAATACTTCTGATGTTAATTTGTTACGCTGAACTGTACCTTGCTTTCTTTCGTCTATTAATTGTTGAATATTTGCTTCTATCTCATTTAGTCTCTTTGACTCATTACTACTCTCCCATTCTGCTTGTTGCTTTCTTCTCTCTTCTCTTGGTTTCTCAATTTCTTCTTGTTTTAATTCTTGATTAATTTCTGCCTCAAAGAGCCTTAATTCCAGAGGTTTAGCAACTACCAAGCTTAATAAAACTGCTATACTTAGCCGCAAACTAGATGCTGCAAAAAATTGCCATTTTGAAGTAGATTTTCCTCGATTTGCACTTAAGATGAAGAAACGATCTAAATTAAAAATCACACAACTCCAAGCAACACCCAGAGCGCAGGAAATTGAGATAGAACCAAAAACGGTGAAGAGTGCATACCCTCCTGAAAAGAAAGCCATCACTGATGTTAGGAGAACAGTTGTGCCAATCGATTCATATTTATATCGTTCTGTTAAGCAACTTTCTTGCGCCAAGACTTTGCTATCTGCTCCAGCAGACCAGATTAAAAATCTCTCTACAGGATTGAGCCTCACTTTTTTAGCCATATTAAGCCTCTTATTAGTTGGAAGGGGAAATTTATGAGACTCTGGAATGTAAGATTTTCGATTCATTTTTCAATTTATAGAAAGTCATCGCAAATCTTACATACTTATTTAATTCAGCAAATTTCCATCACTGCAATAGCGCAATTATGGGATTTCAGGATTAACTATTTCTAGTCGTTATCAACAGGATTCAAGACTTCGACTTTCGCTGACATGTCGATTTGCTTAACAGGTTCCCGTTGTCTTAACATGTCTCTCAACATATCCATCCACGCGAACTGCATCGTACCTGCTTGGAGAGCGTCTGCTCCTGGAGAATTACCGCTACTTCCCCCAATAAATATTTCGGGCATATCTATTTTGAGTTGAGCTAATGCATAACTCCATGCCTTTTCTGATTCCAGTTTTTCGTAAATATCGGGACTAAGAATTCTAACTCTCTCGCGAAATTCATTAACATCGATATCCCGAAGCTGTTTCTGATGTTCTGCTACTATTGCAAATTTTCTTTGCTCTGTACCTAAATTAACTTCATCGTGTATTCGTTGAGCTTCTGCCTTTCCTTTTGCTTCTTTGATTGTTGCTTCAGCATTGAGTCCTACAATTTCTAAATTCTGTTGGGCTTTAACTCGTTCAGCTTGAGCTTTTGTCCTTTCCCGTTCCTCAATAAGACCTTGGCGTTGTTGTTCAGTCAATTTCTCTGCTTCAATAGTCTTGCGCTCCTCTGCAAAAACTCTGCTTTGTTTTACAAGTTCTTCTAATTCATCAGGGGGATCGATTTCATTAATCAGTGTACTGATTGCTTGGACACCATAAGCATTCAGGGCTGCCTTAATATGCTCTTCTGCTCCTCTCTGAATTTCAACACGATTATCTTGAAAATCAAGAGCTTCATAACCTTGGGCTGAATTTCGGAAGAAACTGTCAATCATCGGACCCAGAACTCTGGACACAAGATTTTTAATGGCAGTATTTTTGTATTTTTGATTAGAATCATCAGCGACTTTTGCACCAACACGTAAGATCATTCTAGGTGCGTCTTGCTCAGCAATACTAATAACTTGAGTAACCCTAATATCAAAGGTAAATCCATCCTTGGAACGAAGTTTCAACGCTTTCAAATTTGTGTCATAGTTGTCCTCAGGCTTTGGTTCATCTGACCAATTAAGAATAATTTCGTTAGTCGGGACAATTTCTACACTTTTCACTCTTGTGTTAATGGGATGTTTTCCAGGTCGAAGTGGTATTTTCTGTACTCCCTTATATCCTTCATCCACTAATCGAGACTCTTTCGTAGAGGCACTATCAAAATTCTTACCAATATAGGAAGTAATTACTCCGGCTTTATCTGCGGAAATTTCTGTCAGGGGCACTTGTTCAACCCGAACGAACCAAGGATTTAGACTCCAAGAACCTTCTTGCAGAAATTCCTCCTGCAAACCTCGAAAACCACCGGCATCAATAAATTTTTGCCCATTCTGAAATTTGTCATGTCCTTCAATGAACGAACCAGCAACTTCACCTTCTGGGATAGGCAACCCATCGAGAGTCGTAACGATTCCAATCTTATCTGCGCCTATTGTGCAGAGTTTTAGATCTTCAGGCTTCATGCCATATTCATTAGCATTCACCGCAGTCACGATACTAAACAAATCAGTATTAATTTGATATTCACCAGCCCTTAGAATAGCTAACTGCTTGCCCCTCTGTCCTCCGTTAGTGATAAATGCTTGTGCATCTTCAAAGTTATTGCATTCAACAGCCCTTCCAAGAATTCTTTCGGGCGATAGCGGCGTACCCCCTTGAGCAACTACTAGGGCAATTTCTCCTGGTAGGACTTTGACAATGGGTGCTGTGCGAACCTTGAACAATGCAGTGTTAATTTGGTAAGTTCCTGCTTTGAGAATGGCTAGTTGTTTCCCTTTCTGTCCTCCTCGATCGAAAAATGCCTGTGCGTCCTGAAAGTCATTGCACTCAACAACTTTGCCAAAGTTTTGACCAGGTGGTAGAAGAGCGCCATCCCTGGCTTCAACTATGCCAATTTCACCTGCTTGAATGCGGATGAGTGAATCTCGCTGAATTTTAAAGAGTTCTGTATTAATTTGGTAAGTTGCAGCTTTGAGAATGGCTAGTTGTTTTCCTCTCTGTCCCCCCTTTTCAAAAAATGCCTGGGCGTCCTGGAAGTCATTGCACTCAACTACCTTGCCAAAATTTTGACTTGGTGATAAAGGAGCGCCATCTTTTGCTTCAACTATGCCAACTTGGTCTGCATGAATACGAATAACATCTCTAATTTCAACAGCAAACAGCTTGGTATTAATTCGATATATACCAGTGTTTAAAATCGATCGCTGCTTCCCTCTCTGTCCCTGATTTTTAAAGAACGCCTGTGCATCTTGGAAATTATTACACTCAACTACCTTACCAAAGTTTTGGCCTGGTGATAGAGGGGCACCATCTTTCGCCTCCACTACGCCAATTTTATCTGGAGCAATACAGACAGCTTCTTCTTTATAGATTTCATACAGCCAAGGCAAGCGCCAGTGCAATCCAGGATTAAGTATCTTAGCTTGCCAACCTGCCTCTTTTTCATCGAAGGCAATTAAGTGGCTAGTTGGGCGACCAAACTTTTTGCGTTCAATTCCAATTTCATTCTGCCCAATTTGGAAAGTACCTGATACCAGGATCGCTCCAGTTACGATTCCACACACTACAAGGATGACTGCTATGCTGCCAACGGGTGAAATTTGTGCTAGTAAAATAGATGAGTTCCCTAGAGGCGCGATCGCTAACTTCCTATCTTGAGTAGCTAAACTTTTTTTAGGCGCTACTTGTAAAGTTGACTTTGCGGTGAATGCCTGAGTTGGTTGGTTAAGTGAAAAGCTGACAGCACCTAGTATTACCACACCCGCTAACGTAACTATATACGAAGGTAGTTTTTGAAGCTGCATAATAATTTTGGATAGAGGAGCACTAGTTCCGACTAATTTTGAAGCTTAATTACTAAATTTAAGTTCTCCGGATAATTACATATAGTAAAATCACCACTGTTCGGCCCTTTTTCGCAAAAATAGCCCTAAAGTCAGGGTTTATTAACAATTGAGTTCAGTTTTTTACGTCACCTATGCGATCGCAAGGGACTTATTTCAATCAAACTTATGCGCCGCCCATTAATTTAGGAGCGCGATAAACAATCTTCCATAAGAGTCAAGAAGCCTTTGAAATTATCTTGCCATGTCTCAAACCAACGAGTTCCACCTTCAGCATGAGGGAATCTCAAACATGGCAAATGTCCCTTTGGAGCAGCTTCGGAAAAATTCAAACTTGTATAATCTCTTAACCAATCATCATTGACTCGCCAACCTACAACATCACCAAAGTTACGAAAGGTTTCACGCTCAAACTTACCTGGCTGTCCATCAACATTAAGCCAGATGTTTCTTTGCACGCTAAAACCGAAGTTACCCTGGCTAGCTTCTACCCAAAGTCGGTCGATCTTGCAGAGGTCTGAACAAGAAAAATTTTCAATATCTTTAGCTTTTAACCAACCCTCTTTTTGTCTTTTAGCAACTTGCAGAATAATCTGAACTGTCTGTTGGTCTGCTTCTTGCCAAGCTTTTTTCCCCAACAAATCACGGAGTTGGTTATAGTCTCCCTTCAATGGTGCAATAGTAGATTGGACAAAATTTGACGTAGAGGGAGTTTGTTTGATTTGATGAGGCTGGACAATATTCTCCGTCGTGGAAGGAGTTGACTCAATTATGTCACACTGGGCAATATTCAGCGTAGAAAGAGCTTCCTCGATTGTATGTAACTCATCATTCAATCGCTTGAGTTCTGTTTCCTCTGCTTGAATTTGTTGTAGTAATTGAAACTGAACAGCAGCTCCTGTCTCAATTGCTAAAGCCAGCCGCAAGTGTTTTAATTTCTCAATTCTGAGATCCCATTCGGCTTGAAGGGTATCTCGTTGTCTTTCCAATCGCTGTTGTTGATTTATATTGACTCTCCAGTAATTCTAGTGTCAGTCTCTTGATTAGCTGAGTGGATACTTTTCTAAGCATTTTTCCACATCAAGTTAATGTATTTTACCCAGAATAAAATCTGCATTGAAGTGATATGTTGTTAAATACGATTCAAAAATTATACCAATTTCCTAAAAGCTAATTTAGATAGAGGTAGAGAAAATTTTGACTGGGCTACACAAGGGAATGGAGGGCGATCGCAGTTAAGGGGAAGTTTTGTATGAGACAAAAAATGTGGTTCATTTACCTACCTGAAAATAGCTGTAATTCAATCAGCGATCGTCAAATCCTCGCTCGCTGACATTTAGGAATTCGGGAAACTAAATTTGCACACCCAGGAGTTTTTTGTGCCTACCTTGAAAACCCTACAACCTGGAGATGAGCCTTTACTCGAAGCATTCCTCTGCCAACATGCCGATACTTCAATGTTTTTGCGCTCTAACTGGCGAGCTGCGGGACTGCTCGACGGGGGTGCAAGATTTCAAGGAACTTATGTAGCTGCTTACATAAATGAAGTTATCGTGGCGGTTGCAGCTCATTTTTGGAATGGCATGGTAATAGTTCAAGCCCCTGTACATTTAGCAGAGGTGGTGCAAGCAGCAGTAACTCAATCTGGACGCGCCATTGCTGGAATTAGCGGCCCAGCTGCACAAGTTGAAGCAACAAAAAGCGTTTTGGGACTTAGCAACCGACAAACTCAGCTTGATGAATCTGAGATATTATTTTCTCTGACGCTGCCAGACTTGCAAATACCCCCAGCTTTAACAGCAAAAGAAGTACAGTGTCGTTTACCACATCCAGAGGAGTTAGAATTACTGGCTCAATGGTGTGCTGCTTATAATATCGAAGCTTTAGGGCAAAAAGAAACTCCCGATTTAATACCAGCTTGCCGTCAAATAATTGAAGCGCGTCAAGCTAAGTCTATGCATTGGGTATTGGTAGCAGAAAATACTCCAGTTTCCTACTCTGCGTTTAATGCCACCTTACCTGATATTGTGCAAATTGGTGGAGTTTGGACACCGCCAGCGCTACGGGGTAAAGGCTACGCCAAATGTGTTGTAGCAGGCTCGTTGTTAGAAGTGCGATCGCACAAAGTAAAACGTGCCATCCTATTTACAAGTCACGCCAATCAAGCAGCACAAGCAGTTTATCGAGGAATTGGCTTTGTGCCCACGGGCGATAAGTATGGCTTAGTGTTGTTTGAAGGATAATGGGCATGGGGTATGGGGCAAAGGGGAAGGGGCAAGGGGCAAAGGGGAAGGGGGAAAGGAAAGATCTCTGTTTTCCCTTTAACCTTTACCCTTTACCCTTTTCCCTTAGCGAAGCTATGTCCTCATCCCCACTGATTAGGCTGTGAAGCCGCCGTCAATGTTCAAGCTTGCGCCGGTGACGAAACCAGCTTCGGGACTGGCGAGGTAGGAAACCATGCCAGCGATCTCGTCGCTGTGACCGTAGCGTTGGAGGGCGGTCAGACCTTTAATATTGTCGGCAAAGGCACCGTCCGCCGGGTTCATGTCGGTGTCCACTGGCCCAGGCTGAATGTTGTTGACGGTGATGCCGCGAGGGCCGAGATCGCGGGCAAGACCGCGGGTAAAACTAGCGATCGCACCTTTGGTCAAAGCATAAACGGAGCCGCCAGCAAACGGCACAAGGTCACTGTTGACACTGCCGATGTTGATAATTCGTCCGCCTTCGCCCATGTGGCGGGCAGCTTCTTGGGTAGCCACAAACACACCCTTGATGTTAATTGCAACGAGTCGGTCAAAGTCCTCCAAGGAGAACTGGTCGATGGGGGCTAAGGCGGCGACGCCGGCATTGTTCACGAGGATATCGAGACGACCGAAAGCTTTCACGGTTTGAGCGACGGCGTTTTTTACTGCTTCGACATCGGCACTATCAGCGCGTATCGCCAGGGCTTTTCCACCAGCCGATTCGATCGCCCGCACTACCTCATCGGCTTTTTGTGGCGAGCTAGTGTAGGTGAGGGCTACGGCTGCGTCATCCTCCGCCAGACGTTTGGCGATGGCTGCCCCCAAGCCACGGGAGCCACCAGTAACCAATGCAACTTTTCCTGTCAGTTTTTTTGCCATGATTGGTTGTGAGCCTAAATATACTATTATGCTCAACGATAGGCAACGCGCAGACTTTGAACTAAAATCACCGCAGATGCGATCGCCATTAACCCGCCCCAAAACCAATAAGGCAAAAGTAAATACCGCTGCATTTGTGCTGTATCTGAGAGTCCAAGATAACCAGCAGAGCTACTAAATAAATAATCTAGTTGATGGTATGTACTCACACAAGCTTGTACGCCCAAAAATTGAATCGTAAAGCCTTGTACCCAACGAGGTGCCCTCAAGGCAATACCCAAAATTATTAAACCCAACAAAGGAATTGCCACCAACCCAAACCAAGAACGCACCCAAATTAATGTAGAGAATAACAAAAAACTCCCTAAAATTTTCAAACTTAAGGAAGCTGCTCTAAAACTGCGGGAAGCGAAAATCAAGGCTGCACCGGCAAGAGGTGGCCCCATTGGCCCTGCTGCTGCGACCATTGCCGGGCCGATTGGCCCCAATGATGACCGAATACCATAAGTTGCAACACCGGAACCATCGCTAAAAATTTGCAATTTCTGAAATTGCCCTCCTAACAGGAGTGCCATTAAGCCGTGACCCATTTCATGAAACCAAGTTGCCAAGATCGTAAATGGGTATAAGATATAATCTCCTCCAGGAACTTGCCACAATAAAGCAGTAGCGATCGCCGCAGCAATTAGCCATTTTAGCCCCATACGTTCAACAACTGCCGGAGCTTCTTTTGTCAGCAAGGTTTCAGAATTTTTGCTTGGTTCTTTCATAAATAACTCAAGTTTAGATTTTAGATTTTAGATTTTCTGCACAAAGCGATTGAGAGGCATTCAATTTTAGATTTTCAACATCTCAAATTGGCAAGTGTATTTTCATCTATCCTAGTGTAATTATTAAACTAATGGTGATTTCAATGTCTGTAGACCTTTTAGGTAAAGGTTTGGAGGGGGATTTTTACTGTACTTTAGGACTTGTCAAAATGAGCGATCGCGCAAATTATATTCTAATTTAAAAAAATAAGAATCTACGTACTTATTATGATAAATAGTGTCTTGGCACAATTAGTCGCTGACTGCTTTCTAACTCTGAACAAGCAATTTTCGATTTACTTTCTATGCAGCCAGATATCGGTTATCTTTTAAATGAAATTTGGTGTAATAGCGCAGTATTAATTGATGATTATAATAAAGTTATAAAGTTCTTTATTGGTGCTTTGAAACTGCAAATATTTTAACACTATTAAAGTTAATAATACTCCCCAAAAAGGGGAGTTACTACACAGCATTTAACTACCTAAACTGAACAACATAGTTATCCATTGCTTGGCGGATGCCGTTGATTTGTTCGTCATCCAAAATGGATGCTGGAGAAAGAAAATATCTAGACTGATGTCACGATTGCTCGAAAATCAGTTAAGCAAGTTGAAACAAGAATGTCATCAAGTCTCCTTTGCCCAAACTAATGCGATCGCCTGGTCGCAAGCGGTGACGATTTCCCGGTAACAAGGGCAAATTATTAATGTAAGTGCCATTGGAACTTCCTACATCTTCTACATAATGAGCGTCACCTTCGACGCGAATATCTGCATGAATGCGGGAGACAATTTCTGAATTGGGAAATCCTGAAACATCAATATCTGGAGGAATCCGATCGTTGGGCTTGCCGATATGAATCACAGAGAGATTTTGCGGCAATTCAATCAACCTATCCGTTTGAACGTGGACTAGCCGCGCATTCACCTGCTGCAACTGCGTTCTGGCAGCAGTTACCGTTGGTGGTGGTGCTACTGGTGGAGGTACTTCAGCTGGTGGGGTTGATGCTGGTTCCAAAGGTGGTGGTGTAGGAATACCTTGGCTAGATACCACAGGCGTGGCGGCGACGGTTGGCGGACTGTTTTCTGTAACAGATGGCTGTGGCGGAGTTACTGGAGCAGCCGCCACCGCTGTTGGTGGTAAGGATGAGCTAACAGGAGGATCGGAGTTCGGAGATCCGTTAATTCCCAAGGCATCTGGCTGTAAAAGTTCTACAAGAGGATCGGGTGTAACTAACGGCGGTACTTCCACGGGGATATCGGGAGTCACAGTTGCAGCCACTGGGGCGTGAACGTGTGGAACTGTTGATGAGTGCAAGTTATAGCCACACTGACCACAGAATGCAGCATCAGCCTGCACTGATGCCCCACAACTGGGACAGTGAGTAGTTGCTGGTAACGGCGTATAACAAGCTTCACACTGGACAGCACCGTCAGGATTGGGATGATTGCAATTAGGGCAGACGATCATCGATTTTAGCCTTTGTTCAAGATCATCATAAAAATAAAGAAAGCTGTCGCGCATCTAACGCAGCACATCTTTTCGTGTTGTTTGTTGACTTTTGACAGTCAACGAACCTCATGAATAACTGTGCAACTTAAAAGCGTAATAGCTTAGGACTGGCAAGCTCCAGGGGCGGCCTTAGCTTTCGATTCTAGCAATTACTCCTGAAGGGATGGGGGGATGGGGGAGACAAGGGAGACAAGGGGAGATGGGGAAGCGGTGGGAGAGAGGGGGAAAGATTTCTTCCCCATCCTCCCACACCTCCCACACCCCCTGTTTGCCCAATGCCCAATCCCCAGTCCCCATGCCCCCCTTTGCTTAAGTTTGGAGTTCCGAACCTGCTGCTGCATCGAGAAGCCAGCAAAGTTCTCCTTGGGGCTGAATTAAACGGGATGGATAAGTGAAGTCATCGGCTACAGGTGCAAAGACTTGCGCTAAAGCAGGCCTTTTGTTGGCACCAGCAACCAGAAAAATCACGCTGCGAGCAGAGTTGATGAAGGGGTATGTAAAAGTTATCCGCAGGCTTTCGTTTTTGTTACCCACAGTGACCAAGCGATCGCGTACTTTCAGTGCCTCTGTGTGGGGAAACAAAGATGCGGTATGTGCATCATCACCCATCCCCAGTAATATTACATCCAAGACGGGAAACTCGGCCTCAGAAGAATTAAAAAATTCTTTTAGATGCTGTTCGTACTTAGCAGCAGTCTGGGCTGGGTCAGTTTCTAAAGTCGGTACGGCGTGAATGTTAGCAGCTGGGATATCAACACGATTTAGCCATGCACGACGCGTCATCAGTTCATTGCTATCGGGATGATCCGGTGGTACGTAACGTTCATCCCCCCAGAATACATGAATTTTATCCCAAGGCAATTTTTGATTGGCGATGGCTTCATATAACGGCTTAGGTGTACTACCGCCTGATAAAGCGATGGTAAATCGCCCCCGCTGCTCAATGGCAGTTTCTAACTTAGACAGAATTAATTCTAGCGCTCTAGCAACCAGCGCTGGCTGATCTGGTAGAACTTCAACCGTTTTGTTCATAGCTTCATCATCATATTGCTGGCTTCCAGCAATACAATACCGAACTTCTTACAATCCCCCTTTTTAACTTTTGAAACATTTAACATAGCTTTGACTGTTGAGAGTTGACTGAATAACTGGGAAAGAAATATTTTTCTGCCCTTCTTGTATGATTTATCACACGATAGTTTAGCTTGAATAAACTTAGACGCACCCGATCTCCTTCACTCGTACTAACTATTAACGAGTGTCATGATTATTTTTATTGACATCCAGTTACTCAATACTTGTTTGATTGACGCCAGATGGAAAAATTTATTAAAAATTAACAAAATTTTATAAAACTGCCCCAATTGGGACAGTTTTTATTCTCAGGATACAAGTGTTAAATTTTCCTGCGTGTTTCCGCTTTTAGCTGGCTTTGAGGTAAATCTGGATACTTTTACTTACTCGCGTAAAAAGGAAATAAATCGATCGTCTGTGATGCCATTAGAATGATTCCAATTATTCATTTTTATCTTCAGCTCCTCTAGTGCTTTAAAAAGCTCACGATTGCGCTGAAGAAGACTGTTCTGGTTTTGAAGATAATTTTCAGACGGAGTTTGAACAATGTTTTTTGCTTCGTGTGAAGACCAAAGAATTCCATCTAAACTAAAAATTAATAAGTTTCCATTGTTATCAAGCATACAAAATGAACACTTACTTCTACCAGAATTAACATTTGTAGCCCATAAAACATTTTCCTGATATCTATTTACACGCAGAACCAAATTTTGGTCATCATTCATTGTTAAGTAATCTACTTCCAATGAATTAATCAGTTCCTTGTTCAATGAATTAATCAGTTCCTTGTTTTCTCGAAAATTCGACAAATAATGGTCTTCATCCACTGTGAGTTTTTCCAGATCGGTTTTGAGTTTTTCTCGATGAATTTTGACTTTTTCCAAGTCCATCTCTAAAACCCAAAGCATCTTTCCTTCGAGGTCTCGCATGGCTAATCCGGTGTTTGGGTCAGTAACTTCAACAAAAAACTTTCCATTACCAGATACTAATCGCTCACCTTTTTGAAGTGATTGGCCAACCTTAATTCTGTTTTTATTTAAGCGAAGAGCTGCTTGCTCTTTAAGATAATTAGTATAGTTGTTAGTCGGAGCAATGTTTTCTGCTCCCTGTGAAGACCACAAAAATCCACCCCAGTTGGAAACGACCAGTTGTCCATCATTATCAAGCACACAACCCTCGCTGCCAACCACTCCAGCAGAATGAATATTTGCAGCCCATAAAGCCTTCCCTGTAGTTGTATATAGAACCAAGTTCTTGTCACCCTGCATTTCTAAGCGATCCACATCCGAGGGCGAAGGAATATTTAAAGACCAAAGCATCTCTCCTTTAACATCTCGCATGGCTAATCCGGTGGCGTCGGTCAGTTCAACAAAAAACTTTCCATTGGTAGATACTAATCGTTCACCTTTTTTGAGTGGTTTGCCAACCTCAATCACAGTTTTTTCTCCCGGTCTACTTCCTGGCTGATAGGGATCGCCAGAAGCATCTTTTAGTAAAAGAGCTTCTTGTCCTTTCAGATAGTCTTCAGACGGAGCCAGAAAAATATTTTCTGCCTCATCCAAAGACCACAAAGATCCACCCCAGTTGGAAACGACCAGTTTTCCATTATTATCAAGCACACAACGCTCACTACCACTCACTCCAGCAGAACTGATATTTGCAGCCCATAAAGCTTTTCCTGTAGCTGTATACAGAACCAAGTTCTTGTCACTCTGCATTTCTAAGCGATCTACTGCCCATGTCGGAGTAATGTCTAAAACCCAAAGCGTCTTTCCTTGGATATCTCGCACAGCTAATCCGGTCGCGTCGGTCAGTTCAACAAAAAACTTTCCATTGGTAGATACTAATCGTTCGCCTTTTTTGAGCGGTTTACCAACCTCAATCACAGTTCTTTCTCCTGGTCTACTTCCTGGCTGATAGGGATTGCCAGAAGCATCTTTTGGCAGAAGAGCTTCTTGTCCTTTCAGATAGCCCTCAGAGGGATTTTGAACAATGTTTTTTGCCTCATCCAAAGACCACAAAGATCCACCCCAGTTGGAAACGACCAGTTTTCCATTATTATCAAGCACACAACGCTCACTACCACTCACTCCAGCAGAACTGATATTTGCAGCCCATAAAGCTTTTCCTGTAGCTGTATACAGAACCAAGTTCTTGTCACTCTGCATTTCTAAGCGATCTACTGCCCATGTCGGAGTAATGTCTAAAACCCAAAGCGTCTTTCCTTGGATATCTCGCACAGCTAATCCGGTCGCGTCCGTCAGTTCAACAAAAAAATTTCCATTGGGAGATACTAATCGTTCACCTTTTTTGAGCGGTTTACCAACCTCTATCTTGGTTATTTTTGCTGATTCAGTGCTTGAGTTATTAAGGACGATGTTTTCAGTCATTTGGAATACGCCTTCGATTATTTGAACTTTATTACCGTCAAACTAATAAACTGACCTAGTTATGGCCGATCAAAAGCTAAAAGCCTTTTGAAAATAATTGAGTTTTAGATTTGCACTGCTAGTAAAACTAGGAACTATTATGTTAGTAACCAACAATTAACTATATTTAAGAGAAAAAGTTCAGTAGTTTTACGCAAAATAACTTGCAAAAGTAAAATTTAGCGATTTGCGAGTGTTTCTGCCAGCGATTAACTTTCTAGTTGATAACTCTTTCTTTAGGTAGATGTCAAATAAAGTATTGTTATTTAAGACGTGATTTTATTAAGCCTGCAAGCAGATCGGGACTTCCAATCAATAAAATCACCATTTACAAGAATGATAATTATTATCAGAAGGCAAGGTTAAGCTTATCAAGAAAGCTATGTCTGCTCTTGAAATTGGACTTTAGACTAAAACAGAGCGATCGCTAAATAATGGGACTGCAAAAAATAAAGGGATGCCTGTAAGAACAAGCACCCCAGTAACGGAAGATGAAAGAAGTACTACCAACCTTCATCTGCCGTTATGGATGTTTTTGCACAATTGAGAGAATTCCGTCAAGCAGCATACGAGTGTTTATGTCGCCCAAAGGATGCAACATTTGAACTAATGGATGCAATATTAATGACACGCAATGTCTACAGCTTAGGGAATTTAATATTAAAAATCGCCCGCGAATAAGTCTTTCCAGTCAGCGATCGCTTCGCGTTGAGCGATTAACAATTGCTCAATTCCTTTTTGGGCGACATCTAAGAGCTGATTCAACTGATGCCGGCTAAAACTACCTTCTTCAGCTGTACCTTGGACTTCAATGATTTCCAGATGTTGATTCATCACCACATTAAAGTCTACTGTTGCAGCTACGTCTTCTATATAATTTAAATCTAAAAACGCCTCTTTTTCTAGTAATCCTACGGAAACCGCTGCTACCTGTCCACACAGGGGCGATCGCTGCAAGGTTCCCTGCTGCAATAATTTAGAAATGGCATGAGCCAAAGCCACAAAAGAACCCGTAATCGCTGTGGTTCTAGTTCCGGCATCTGCTTGCAGGACATCAGCATCCACAGTCAGCGTATGCTCTCCCAGTGCCTCAAAATCCAATGCTGCCCGTAAACTGCGTCCGATTAAACGCTGAATTTCTTGCGTCCGTCCAGATAATTTCAATAATTCCCTTTCTTGCCGTTGTTGTGTAGCAGATGGTAGCATTCGGTATTCAGCAGTTAACCAGCCCTTACCTTTTCCTTCCAGAAACTTAGGAACTCCCTTAGTTACACTGACGGTACAAAGTACTTGAGTATCGCCGCATCTTGCGAGAACAGAACCGGGAGCAAAGCGGGTAAAACTGGGGTAAAAACTCAACTGACGTAGTTCGTAGGGAAGACGACCGTCTGGACGCTGCCAAGCCATTGGATTGCCTCAAGATTTTTAAATGGAATACTGCCTTAAGGTTACCTTAGTGGGGCAAACAGGGGGTGTGGGAGGTGTGGGAGGTGTGGGAGGGGTGGGAGGTGTGGGAGGTGTGGGAGGTGTGGGAGGTGTGGGAGGATGGGGAAGCATTAATTCTCTTTCCCCCCACACTCCCCACACTCCCCCATCTTCTCATCTCTCCCCACACTCCCCCATCCCCCCTCTCTCCCCACACTCCCCACACTCCCCACGCTTCCTTGTCTCCCCTGCCTTCTGCTCCCTGTCCATCTCTAGGGAACAGAAAGCAGAGTCAAAATATTTTGCTGCACCATCTCTGGTGACTGGTCGCCGTTGATGGTTAATAGGCGGCGACGACGGTCGTAATATTCTAGGATGGGGATGGTGCGATCGTAGAATAATTCTACACGGCGCTGTACGATTTCCGGTTGATCGTCTGGTAGCGATCGCCCCAAGGATCGGCTAACCATAACCGCTTCTGGAACTTGTAGATAAATCGCCCAATCTAGTTTTTGGCCTAAATCATCTAATAAAAAATCTAATTCTTCAGCTTGAAAAGCAGTCCGGGGATAGCCCTCCAATACCCAAGCGCAGTTAATATCTGGTTGTCTAAGGCGAACTCGGATTAATTCAATAATCATTTCGTCTGGAACTAATTCCCCCTTTTCTAGATATGGCCGTGCATGGTAGCCTAATTCATTCAGGCTAGTGTAGACAGAAAGATAATTCCGAGAATCGGTTTGCGACCATTGCAAGTTCGGCAAGGACTTGCCACCAGATATGGCTTCTCGTAAAATCTCACCTGTAGAAATCAGAGGAATATCAAAGTATCTGCAAAGCCTTTGTGCTTGAGTGCTTTTACCCGATCCTGAACCTCCCAGAATCACTAATCTCACAACAATTCACCCCTCATCTTGTCAAATTTACTACTTTATAAGTCTGTTTTATACAAATAATCGGAAAACCCCGTATATAGAGACTTTCAGCCATTACTTCTAGCTTTTTTAAGCGATCGTAACTGTAACTTATTTGTTATCATTTTTACGATTAATTTCAGAGAGAAAACGAAAATTTAAATCAAAATAACTCTTGACTTCAGCACAAAGGTAGTGTTTGACTAAGAATGCAATTTGCCCAAACCCCTGCACCTGTGAAAAACAGATTGATTATACAGGTAGATTCGCAATAACTAACTTTAAGTAATAGTCTGTAACTTATTGTAAATTTTTGAACTTTACCTATGGTCGCCCAGCTAGAAACGCAAAGTATAAATTCAACCCTTAACTTACCATATCCAGTTGAAGGACTAATACAAGTTTTTACTAGTTATCATCGCATTTTTTTTACAAGTGTAATGGCTCAAGCACTGAGAATCGCTGGACAAGGGACGCCAGTGTTAATAGTGCAGTTCCTCAAAGGGGGTATCCGTCAAGGACACGAACAACCCATACAACTAGGACAAAATTTAGATTGGATTCGCTGTGATTTACCTCGTTGCATTGATACGCCACATCTCGACGATACAGAAAACGAAGCTTTACAAAAACTGTGGCAGTATACACAACAAGTAGTACATGAAAGTAAGTATTCTCTCGTAGTTTTAGATGAGTTAAGTTTAGCGATTAACTTTAGTTTGATTGCAGAAACTGAAGTTTTAGCGTTCCTGGCAAAACGCCCTCCCCATGTCGATATCATTCTCACAGGGCCAGAGATGCCGAAATCCCTGTTGGATGTGGCAGATCAAATTACAGAAATCCGCCGCAGTCATCGGCCCTAAACAAAAAACTCAGTTCAAGGTATCCTAGTAGTTCGGTTTGAATTAGCTGTGAACTTGTGATTAAAAACGATATCTGGATTACTGAAATGGCTCAAAAAGGTATGATTTCACCCTTTGAGCCGAGTTTAATCCGAAAAGTACAAAAAGCGGAAAGTCTGAGCCAAGGTTCCCTGGGATCGGAACTTTCTAAGACGGATGAGTCTGTAGCAGTTCAACCTGTAATCAGCTACGGTTTATCTTCTTATGGCTACGATATACGCCTTTCTCCGGCTGAGTTCCGCATTTTTCGCCACATACCTGGAACTGTTGTTGACCCCAAAAACTTTAATCCCCACAATCTTGAGCCAACAGTACTGCGCACAGACGTTAATGGCAGTTACTTTATTTTGCCTGCTCACTCCTATGGACTTGGCGTTGCTTTAGAAAAACTAGAGGTTCCAAGTAATATTACAGTGGTATGCATAGGTAAATCTACTTATGCGCGTTGTGGCATTATAGCAAATTTAACACCTGCTGAAGCTGCATGGCGGGGTCATCTTACCTTGGAATTTTCTAATTCTTCTAGCGCTGATTGTCGCATTTACGCTAATGAAGGTGTGGTGCAATTGCTATTTTTAGAAGGCGAACCCTGTGCTATTAGTTACGAAGCAAGACAGGGTAAATATCAGGATCAGTTAGAAATTGTGACTTTGGCTCGTGTTTAGATTTTTGCTGAAGGTGCTAATCGTACTTAACCTAGATACTGCTTTTGATACCCCACAGCGATCGCCAAAAATCAAAAATCTAATTACAAAACATTCTGTAAGTCTTCAATTGTATTTGCTACAACAATCCTGCGTAAAATCTCTTTTAATTGCTGTAAGTCAGAAATTTGTGAAATCACCGACATCAACTCCAAACCATCGCTACCAAATTTCGCTTCTAAACTTGTTTCAATGCTAGAGATTATTCCACGCACTTCTCCTCGTGCTTCTCCTTGTGCTTCTCCTCGTGCTTCTCCCTCACGTAAAATTTCTTGATACCAAGGTGACTCTCTTAAGACTGTCATATCCCACCTCATTATTTCCTGAACTAAAGCACTTTCTAATACAAAGGTCGCAAAAAAGGCCAGAACTGTCTCAAGTTGATTTAATTGCTCATCAGCACGTAGCATTCGCAGTGCTTCCCTAATTGTAGACTCGTTTTCTCCGCCTTTGAGAATTGGAACAAAGGGAAGCAGTGAGGGTAAGGGGGTCTCAAAAGCAATATTTACGTCAACTTCCCAAAGATTGATGACGCGGTAATCTTGAATTGCCCTTAAGCCGATAAAATTCGATGTAAAGCTTGTAGGGATTTCACTGTTACTGATTTTAAGAATATTAATTAGTACCGGATAAGTTGGTAGTTTATATTTTTCTTCTCCAAGAGCAGCATAGGCACGCATCCGGCGCGGCATTTCTAATGTGTGCCTTAATTGCAACTCATTGAGGATGAGAAATTTTCCGTATTGGGGACTTTCAGCTTGAATCACAACATCGCTTTGTCGGCTAATCCATTGGAATTCTGTATTTAAAATTTCTCCTGTCACAATGTCAGAAATTCCTGTTACCCATCTTGCCCCATTATTTGGCGCAAGGCTAATTAATTTTTTAGTGCTAATATCGGCAGCTTTTTTCATCTATGGTAAATGCGATCGCCTTTAGCTAATCATATTTTTTATATAGGAATCAAGTTTGATTTCTGAAATTATTTTTGTACACAGGGAACAGGCGAGGCAAAAGTGTACTGATTTTTTCCAAAAATCAAATATGAGTCCTGTAGTCACAAATTCTAGATTCTGATTCTGACTCCTTTAAGGTGCTAACCTTGCCTTGCCTAGACGCTGCTTTTCATACCATTGAGCGATCGCAGGTGCCCAATCCGCAAAGTGAGGCCACATCAGTTCGCACAACTTTTGAATTTCAAGTTGAGCGTCTTTCTTATTTCTCAGATCGCAAAAATGCAAGAAAGACCTTAAATTGAAACTAACTACAAAATGCTGACGATAGTCAAAAGGTACTTTACCTCTAGCATGTTCTTCAGACATTCCACCTTCAAAATCAGCTTTATATCGTTTAGCTGCTTCTAGACACCACTCCAAATCCGCTGCACGTTGTTCTGGAGTGTAGTGGTACTTTTTACCTTGTCTATCAGTGTAGTAACCAACGGGACGCAGATAAATAACATCTTCTATGTCTTTCTTGCCTTCTACTACGTCAATAAATTGGTTGCCTGTATAACGGAAAGAGTTATGAACTACCATACCATTAGCAACAAAATTATGCCAAGATCCTTCTACTTCTAAGTCATAAGTCATTTGTTGTCCAAGGTATTCTACACTTTTCACTTTGACTGGATGCGCTTGGAGTTTTTTCCCCAATGCCTTTGGTTTAGGTTGCCAATTTTCTGTATCTATGATGGGGTTGTAAAAATTAGCAAATAACGTTTCTTGGTTGTTCTGATGAATAGATTCGTGACACTGTTTGCATAAAGTCACTAAATTTTCAAAGTCATAAGCATACGATTCATCAGCATAAACTGGTACTAGATGCTGAGCATGAAGAATACCACCCCGAACTCTACATTGTTGACAAATATAGTTAAACTTATCGCGTACTACTGGCGCAATTTCCCTTGTCCATGCACCTATTAGCTCGCGCTCAGTAGATGTACCCCCTTTCCAAAAGTTCGATTCTTCTCCTCTTCTGGTATATTTCTTGGCATTCTCAATACGTTTTTGACTACTTTCTTCTGATAGGTTTAAGTTATAACCACCTTTGCCCTTATTCCACGGTGTTTTTGCGCCAGGGGATCTCTTATTCAAGGATAATCCGTAAGCATAAACCCATTTTTTAATTGCTTCTATTGAGCAGTTAGCCAATGCTGCTATTTGATCGGCATGAAGTCCTTGATGAAGTTGTTCTTCTAACCAAGCTTTATCTCGATAAAGTGCATTAGAGTCATAGTTCCAGGGTTGATGACCATGAGAAAATTTACTATCTTTTTGGTTTAAAGATAGTCCATATCTATTAGCCCAATTTCTTAATGTATTGATTGAACATTCAGACATTTGTGCAATCTCTAATGGAGACAATCCCTTTGCAATCTGAGATTCCAGCCATTCTCGATTTCTGTAAAGCCCATTGCCTACTACTGCCATACCATTACACATTACATTGCATGGCTTAGTCATTTTGGCTACACTACCATCACGATTAGTAACCAAACCAACTGCATCACCCATTCTTTGCCAGCCTTCTGACGTAAAAAGGCGATGATTAACGGTGCAATCTAAAGTTTTTCCATCTTCTAAAGTTACTCGGTAGACGGGCTGAAGACCACTGCACATTACATCTTTAATATGTCCAACTTCAAATAAGCCAGTTTCTTCGTTGAGAACTCGTAGCCGCATTTTGCGGATACGTTGTTTACAGTCACGTCGATATTGACCAGGTAGTTGTCCATTTGTACCGCGAATCGACCGTTGACGAATGGCTTTTTCCCCATTAGTCCAAAGGTCGTATAACTCTCCAATGGTTTTTTTCAATTTCTGGTTAGTTTGGCCTTCACAGTTAACGAAGGTAACTTCTGTATCAAATACCAGACACTGAACATCAAATGATACTCCAACTCTATGAGTACGCGCCTGTTGCATAACGCTGTGGGGAAAGTAGCCACAGTTGAAAATAATCTGGGGATGCTCTAGAGGCCCATAATGTCCTCTTTCTCCCGCCAAAAGTCGCTTGACAATAATTTCGCCGCTTTGTGATTCCGTTGGCCATGAGTCGCGCTCATCAAACACGAACCCATCGGTATAGTCTTGGTGCATCGCGGCGTAAATTACCTGCTGGGGGTTTGGGGTTTTGGCAATAACCTCTACTCGAAATCGATGCATTGGCTGTATAGAAGTGGATTAGCGATTGAGAAGGCATCAGAAATGAGAACAGAGCCTATTTCATTAAACATGGCTTTGAACTCAATCCATAATCATATCTCTGCCTTGGACTTCTACTTGGGCAGATTAAGATACTTTACAAATGTTAATAAACTTGTTACACTTCTTTACATAGAAAAAACGGAGATAATCACATGCGTACAGGTACTGCTATAGTCGACGATCAAGGCAAACTAAACAACTTTGCCCTAGAGCCAAAGGTTTATGTAGACGAGCAAGGCGATCGCACCGGCTTCACACCTTATGCAGAACTGCTCAACGGTCGTTTAGCAATGATTGGTTTTGTTTCTCTGATAGCATTAGAAGTAGCAACAGGACATGGAATCGTGGGTTTTTTGACCAGCCTGTAATCACTGATTTGTCTTTAGTAGCCAGTTTTTGTGGATTTCCTAACAATACCTTCACCAAATCGAAAAATGGTGAAGGTATTGTCTTAAGGAAGCGTATTATAAACGACTATTTATTGCGTAGCATCTCGTAGAGAGGGTATCGCAAAACTTTTTGCTCTATTGAGATTGACAAGCTCAACAGGAACTCTAAGTTTGATATGGCAAAAACTTGTATTCAAATATGGTATTAAGTAGCTCAACCTAAAAAAACGTAAGATGTACATGTAAATAAATGTAGGGTGTGTTATGCCTTATAGCAACGCACCTCGATAGACTCTACTATATCAATTGAGGTGCGTTGCGCTTTGCGACAACGCACCCTACTATTGCTTTATGTTTAATTAAGTTGACCTACTTAATAGCTGGCGATCGCTATTATTTTTCGCCAGATCCAATCGAAGCGTCCTCAGGATTTTCCAAAGGTTCGCTAGGGCTAGGCTGAGAATAATTAAAAATAGAATTTGGTCGATTATAACTTTTAATCCGAGATGAAGATGACTCAGAGAACTGCCCTTGGTTGGATATAGTTTGTTGAGTTGGGGAATCTGAGTTAGATGTCGTAAATGCACCACCTAATTGTGATTGTTTTTTGATTTCAGAATCTTGTTGCAGCGGTTCTTCTAATATGTTATTCGCTGAAATTGACAAGAAAATTTGATTGTTAGGCTTGACTTCTCTATGAATTTTATTTACCCGCAGAGATTTCTGTGGTTGGCTTTCATCCTGTTTTTTAGCCGATATAATATTACTTTTGCTATATACCTCGTTTTCTATATTTTCTATGTGTGCCTGGTTCGGCAAAAGTGGTGTTGTATCAACAACAATAGGGCTGTCTTCTGGCTGCCAAACGATGGGGTTCTGAATTAATAAAAGTTCTGTATTTGCTTCAGAGTCAATATAAGCAGTTAAGGTGACACGTCTTTTCAAAGATGCAGAAACCAGAAAAATACTACCATTAATATAAGTAGATGGTGAAAGTCCCTCTAGATGAAGTTGAATTTCGTTGTCACCAGGAGTTAGGTTGCGAGGTGTAAATTCTAGTCCCGATATCTGTGACTCAATTTTACAGGCAACTGGAACAACAATCCGCAGCCGTAAATTGTACTCTGTGCGTGGTGCTAGTTTGCCAAGATTCAGCTGGCTGGGATACTTCCACTCCCCTTCTTCTTCTGGTAATCCCATTGCTGTTCCTCGCACTTCAACATTATCAAACTCTAAATTCTGTCCTGAATTGACCATAATTGCACAATAATCTCGTTGACTACTAATAGTTTCAGATCCTGTGACTTCTATTCTCAGATTTTTGAGGATAACTCTATCTGATTGAATAGATAGTACTGGCCCAGTGAGTGCCCAAATAGTTGCACCTTGACCGTCTAAAGTCAGAGGATGATTGATGATTATTGGGCCTGGGTACTCTCCATTGGGAGGCCACAATGATAGGATTGGAGGATCGCCTAGAGTATTAAGTTGTTGTTGCAAAGATCCAATCCCAGTTACCGCAGACTGCTCTTGATATTTAGATTCTGCAACATTTTCTTGCTTATAATTGTCAATTACTAACTCTTGTGTTGCAGGTTCTGGAGATGATTCTACAACCTGCTGCTGTTCTATGCTTGACTGGGAAGATTTGCCCAGTAATTGCTTAATTAGTTCAAACATTTAGTTATTACTGAATTAGCGATCTATGGCAATCTTATTTGAGTTGTGAAAAATATCAGTAGAGGCTGTTAAGTGTCAACAGTCAACAGCCTGTATGCAAGATTTCACTTTCTCATTAAGGACTCGTATATGCACTCCAATATAACTTACCCAGATTGGCAAATTTTTATACCTAAATCATTTCTATTTCAACCATCCTACCATGAGGCTCTTGAGACAGCTGGAACCTAATTCCATGCTTTAATTCAATAGCTTGCCCTGGCTGTCCTGGTTGAGAAGCAGGTGCTACTATATTACCTCCAGGAGAAGTTAGTGAAGTTAGTTGTTGGTTAATCATCAGCCATTTATTCTCATGAAAAACAAAGTATGCTTGAGGAGTTCTGTCTGCTTCTTCACCTGGAAAAATGTTATCAAATGCGTGCCATTTATACAGATAAAGATTATTGTAGACAACTAATTTAGCATCTACAGCCCATTGACCAGGACGACGTTGTACAAGTAGGTTGAGAGTAGGTATACTGCCTTTAGGTTTTGAGCTACAAAATGGGCATTTGAGATTATTTCGATCGTGCAAAATAAATGAATGGCTGGGACAATAATTAGAATTTGCACATGGAAAAAGTAGATCCCATGTTTTGATTAGACCTTTTTCCCATTCAATAGCTGCGGGTCGGTCTTGAGGCGATTGTAACCCTTTAACAAAAGCCCTTTCAAATAATTTACTTAAATGTGGCCCTAGTGCAGTGTATGGTACTTTCAAATCGTTGGGACGATTTGATTTATCAGTAGGATGTTCAATAAACAATGCCTTAGATCCCATTTCTAAGCGTTCTTGTTCTTCGGAAGAAGACGCAGGATATGTCTTGGGGCCTTCTAAAGGGTGTCTGCCCAATAGATACTGGTAGATCAGCACTGCTAAAGCATGTTGGTCAGTAGTTGCTGATGGATGTTGTCGTTTTGGGTCTTGGAGTGGTAGATGAATTGTCGCTAATACTTCTGGTGCAATGTATCCCCTTGTCCCTAACACATCTGGGGGGAACAAACCAGGAACAACTAATGAGTCAATATCAATGACAACACATTTCCCCGTAGTAGGGTCAATCAACACATTTTTATTAGATAAATCAGAATGTGCTAGTCCTGCTTGGTGTAAGCGTCTAACAGCCCGTGCTAAAAGTATGCAAATTTGAAAATATTTAATCCAAGTTCCTCGTTCTGCTTCAGGTAAAAGTGGACGCAGTTTAGGTCTAACAAACCATGTACTTTCCTTTTCTTTACCTACCAAATTACCTTGTTTAAAGAAGTATTCGGCTGGATAAGCAGGAGTAATAATGCCTAAATGTGGATGAACGACAATTCCTGTAGGCCAGCAAAATAGATTCTGAAAATAGTCGCCATTTTTAGCGATTGTGGGATTGAAACTACTTAAAATTTTTTCTAACCGTAACCGTCGATTAATATCAGAATCAGCCTGATGATCTTTGTAGAAGCAAATTACCGATTTTTTATCAGCAGTAAAGTAAACTTGCTTCATGGCACCTTCGCCAATCATCTCTGGAAGATACTCAATAGTACTACCGTCTGCCAGGGTTGCTTTTGCCATTTGTCCTCCTACCGATAAAGAATCACTAATGTGCGATCGTCGAATGAAGCTCGACGATAGTAAGAATCAAGCCACAGCTGCAATTTTTCTTCTGGACTTTTGTCATGCCATTCCGGGTACATCTGCGCTTTTACTGCTGCCAACAAAGCCCCAGAAGCTACAACTTCCGCAACACTTTTACCCAATGCTTTAGCATAGTTATCAACAGAGCAAATATTGACTTCTTTAGGTTCATTTGCTGTATTAGGGTCAATAATTCTTTCTATTTTTGATATAAAGTTATCTTTCGCATCTTCTACACCTTGAATAGTTCCTAATTTTGTTTTTCGTAACTCGTCGTTAACAATCTCTCTATCTTGTGGCTCCGGAGGAATTACTTGATTGAGAACCAAATCTCCATAAAGTTCCAAAATTCCAGGATCGGATGGAAAGTAGTCATCTGCTACACCATCTGTCATGACCATTAAAGCCTTGAGGTCTCCAGCAAATACAAATGTTTTTTGTACCAGATTTGCTCTCTGTAGCTTGTTTTTAGATGTCAAAAACTCAGTTTGTCCCCCGTATTCACCACTATCTGGCTTACCTAATAAAGTAAGCCTATTTTCATGAGATAAAGCCGCTAACATCCCATCTCCAATCTGACAGGTGAGGATTAAACTATATGGTTTTCCGCCAGCTTTTACAGTGGTATGTACTGCCAGTAATAGGGTTCCTGAAAGGTCGTTTACTTCCAGTTCTTTATTGAGTATTTGATAGTACTCCGGCTTTCTCTGGCGTTCTATAGCAGCTTGCTCAACGGCTTTGTAGGCTTCTTCTATTGCTCGGTGTAAACACTTTTGAACATATTCAATATCTTTTCCTGAAAAAACCCAATCTTGATCTCGCTTCAGGGAATCAGATAAATCCTCTGTTTTCTGCCGTTCTTCTATAGGGAAATTATCAATCTTTCTTGCTAAATATTGCACGGCAGCTTGACAGGAAGCCTCAGCACCAATCCGAGAGAATTTTTTAGAACCCGCACCATCAGATACAGCAATAATTGTCCAATTACCACTGACTTTAAACTCAAACCAGTCATCGCAATTAGTACCTTGATGTTTGTGTGCTTTCCCTCGTACTCGTGCGCCAATTATATTTAATACTTCTGGTGATTTGCCCGATTTACAGTCAAATTCACTATGCTTCTCTGGTACTTCTTCCACTGGAAGATAAGTCCAATTTGCAGTAGCAGTTATCAAAGTTTCTTGAGCAGATTCACCAGATTTTTGGTCTGAAAAATTGACTGGGGATTCTGGCACTGGAGATGTTAAAGCTTCGTGGATTGCGTTACGGAGAATGTCCCGTACCTTTTCCTGTGTGTCGCGATGTTCCTGTCGATTACCATGACGATCTAATGTGAAAATATTTCTATTTACACATATTTCCCACATTAAATCAAGGAAATTGATATCCTCTCCTTTTTCTGAATTCTCAAGACCCAGCCTCTTTCCAAACATTTGAGCCGATCTCTTGGCTAAAATATAACAAACTTTAGCAATCTGTTCTTGAAAGTTAGGATCTTTGACAAAATTATCCCAATTTTCTTTGTATAGATCCTTGCGTGGTAGAAGATACAGTTTCCAAGAAATAGCATCAACTAATTTTTCCAATTCTTCGTCTGCTTTACTCATAATTGTCACCCCTGCGACATTCTTTGTGAATCTATACTTATTCAGATAGCACCTTAGTAGGTGCTACCTAGAAACAAATACTATTAAGGTATGATTTGAATTTGGGGTGGTGGTGGTGGCAGATTTACTGGTGCGTTGTCTGCCATTACTTGCGCTACACTTTGGGATGTTTGTTTAATTGACTGTGATACCCACTTAAAGAAGGCCTTGAGGGTATCTGGCTGGAGGTCATTTAGTTTAACAACGATTTCTGTAATCTGTTTGAGTGTATTCTCATTTGCACTGGAACCTGCTGCACAAGCAATAATGTTCGCAGGCTTTTTTTGCTTTAATTCGGATGCTGCTTGTTGCCAAGTGTCAGTCGGTTCTCCATCGGTCATCAGAAACACCAAGGGTTTCCAATCGCCTTTTTGTGTTTCGTTGGCTTTTTGAACTTCTGTATCAAAGCATTTAGCTAAAACTTTGAGTGCTGCACCCAATGAAGTAGCACCGCCAGCAAAAAGGTTGGGAGGTTGGAATGCTGTAAGTTCTGTAAGGGGAGATAACTGTTTAGCATCGCTTTCAAATGTGATGACTGACAAATACGCTGTCTCTATGGCAAAAGGGTCACTATTTAATTCGGCAATTAGGGCCTTGACTCCTTGATTAACTGCCTGAATGGGATCGCCATTCATTGAACCAGAACAATCTAGTACCAGATAAACTGGTAGACGACGTGATGTCATTTTTTCTCTCCTGAAATTATTTTTAAGTCGGTTTTCTGCGATTACTTTAGCTACACTCTTTATCCAAATTGAATGTTTAGAATTTCGGATTGTAATACGAGATTACATTAGAAATCGCTAAGAATTTCTCTAATCAGCAGAAATTTTGAGTGATGTAGACTTGATTGCGCTCTTGAGAAACTGCAACTCCTATGCCCTCTTTGTCATAAGTGGCTGTGAGGATATTTTGTCGATGTCCAGGGCTAGACATCCAACCTATAACTATAGATTTAGCTATGTCAATTTGACTCGTCCAGTTATAGTGAGGAACGCCATTATAGTAAGTGACTGAACTGTATAAATGGCTCATAAAAATGTTTTCAGCTATGCCTTGGGTGTAGTAATTGCCATAGTTTTTTCGACAGGCATAACCAGCAGCATTTCCTCTATCTGTAGGGGTTGTTCCTTCTGGAGTTTTGTGGCTAAAGAAATTTCTGAGCGCCATATCTTGACTATGTTGACGAGCTATGGTTGAGAGCTTAGAGTCAAAGGCTAATAATGTTAGATTATACTGTTGTCGCTCCTGATTAATTAATTGATGAATCTGCTGTTCTAAGCCAGAAATGGATATTACAATTTGAGGAGAATTTGTCACTTTTTATTACCTGCGATATCCTATTGATGTCTTATCCCCGGCCACGTCCGACATCAAAATTCTGAGCAGCATAGGTGTCAGTTGTATTGCACCAAGGACAAGTCAGAGTTAGCGAACCTTGATATTCAGGGCAACAATGGACATGACCCTGAGAACACATAGCCCATAATTGGTTACTACAATAAGGACAAGGTTGAAAATCTTCTAATTGAGTTGTAGAAACTTGTAGACCTTGGTTATTCTCCTCAAATTCAAAGTCTTTGACGGCATGAGTGGCAATAGCTTTATAAACATCTTGACTATTTACTAAACCCAAAAGCTGGCTACGATTCCCAGATTTAACATACCTCAGCAAATAGAAATCGGTATTTTTAACGCATTTAGCATGGAGAAAAATCTGACGTTCTGATGTTATTACCTCAGCTGGCTTTCCTGGTTGCGGTATTTCCATGCAATCTTCAGGCAATCTTGGCAATGCTACTCCCTGCTCTGTTGCAGTTTCTATCCTCTCGCTGGCGACTGATACAGAAGCGGAAATCCATTTAAAAAACTTGGCGAAGGTATCTGGTGTAGCTTCTTTTAAAACTATTACTGTTTCAGTAATTTGCCGTAACTTTTCGGTGTCTGCATCAGGGCCGCAGGCTACAGCAATTACATTTGCTTTCTTGCCTACAATTGTGGTTCTTACTTTTTGAGCAACATTTTCCCAGGCATCTGTCGGTTCGCCATCGGTCAGAATGAAACAAATTGGTTTGTAGTCACCTTTTTGTTCTGCCGTTGTTTTCGCTACTTCCCGTTCTAAACACTTTTGCCAAATATCTAAAGCTGCTCCTAGTTTTGTACCCGATCCCAATCTCAGTTGGGGCACTTGAAATTTCAGCAGGTCTGTTAGAGGGATGACTTGCTTGGCTGTACTGGCAAATGTAATCAGGCTAATGGCAACGGTTTCTAAAGCCATAGGATTAGTTCGCAACTCATTAATCATGGCATTCACACCATTTTGTAGTGCCGTGAATGCTTCACCTGCCATAGATTCGGAGCAGTCTAGTAGTAAATATATTGGTAATCGGCGCGAGTAGTTAGACATCCTGTTTGGTTTTTCTAAGTTGTGAAAATGGAATTGCTAGTTAAGCAGTAGATACAGCTGATGAAATATTCAGAAAATCATGAACAAAATATTAATTTTGCACAGTCAAATAAACTTCCACACGTCGATTTAAGGCTCTACCTTGTGCTGTACTGTTGTTAGCTATGGGTTGAGTTTCACCAAATCCTTGAACTTTGAGTTGATAGCTATTATCTATGCCAAGGTTTTGCAGAATCTCAGCCGCTTTTTGGGCCCGTTTTTGGGAAAGGTTTTGATTATATAATTCAGCACCTAAATTATCGGTGTGTCCTGTAATGATGACTGTGCCATTTTTGCCCTTAGTGTTAGACCATAAAGATTGAATCTTTGATATGTCTGCTGGCATTAATTCTGCCTTGTTGAGGCCAAAATTAATAATTAAATTCTGCTTCTGTGTTACAGCCAAAACTTGGGCTGATGGGGGATTTGTTGACGGATTCAAATTTCTTGCTCCCTGTGGAGCAATAGTTACTTCGGCAGGCTTTTGCTCGGCAACAGGTGTTTTATTCACTAAAAAATAGGCTAATATACCTGTGGCGATCGCTATTAATCCTCCTAATAACCATAGGGTTTTACCAGCAAATTTTCTTTGGGGTAGAACAGGAGGCGGTGGAACAGGAGTCACTTGAGCAGAATTTGGATCGGCCATCACATAGATTTCATCGTTATCTTCCATGATTACCTTCCTACTTTTAAACTTTAGGGAGAACTATCGATTGACGAATTCTTTGACCGTAGACTTCTATTTCAAACCATTGAGACTGAGGAGACATAGATATAGATACTTTGGCTGGTAATCCATCTGTGTATTTTTTAATCACGTTTCCAGCGGAATCATAAATAGTACCAATTGGTGCTACTATTTGGTTTTCATCGACTACCTCTGCAAAAATTTGCACTAATGATGCCATTTCTTTGGCTATTTTATAATCCCAAATATCAATGTCAGTGCCGGTATTAAAGTCGTCTAGTTCTTCTAATTGACTCTTATCAATTTGATTTCCAACTCCTATCAAAACGAATTTAACTGGATGACGCTTACCAGATGCAATATCTTTTGCTAGTTGGGTTGTATATTGTTTAACTGCTTCCAAATCATAAACGCGACCATCAGTAATGAAAATAAACATGCCTCGCTTCGCATCTACGAACCTTTCGGTAAAATATTTCACCGCAGGGGCAAGTATAGTGCTGTTGCCAAAATTAATGCTTTTCGGCCCAATAACATCCAGAGTACGACATTGAGCCTCGGAAAAGTCTCCTAAAACTTCAATTTCTGAACCAAAACCACATGCCCAATAAATAACTGTAGTACCACCATGAGCATCTAAATTCTCTGCTAAATAGGCTATAAATTGTTGGGCAAGAGGTTGTACAATATTTTGGCTTTGACGTAGATATCCTCTTTGAATAGCATCTTCATAGGCTGCTTTTTGAAAGGATTTAACACGCCTACCTTCTTCAATTCGAGATTCTAACCAACCCTTTTTTTCGTATTCTTCACTAACATCAGGAGGAATTTTTCCTTCTAACTTTCGACCATAAAAGTCCTTCATAGATGCACTCGCATCCAAGGCAACGCCTGTTTGCCAGCCTTCAGCTTCTTCTCCTTGGGGTTCCATCAGAATCGTGAACAGAATTTCCAGTTCCTGACCTGTATTGCGAACATTCACTTCTCCAAACTCTTTAGCAACCATACTGCTAGGTAGTTGGTGGCTTCTCTGTTCGTTTGATGAATCAGAGTTATGTCTAGGCATACTTTATCTGCTCCTTGGACTGTCATTCACCTAATTTATGGTTTTGATAGTGCTTCCGAAATGTCTTGAGTAATGCTTCCTCCAGGAAATTCCAAGGTGAAAGCATTTGAGCCAGCAGGCAGAGTAAATTTGAGTAAGGCAGGAACCCCATCAGCATAATCACGGCAAAGTTTTCCTGCTTGGTTAAATATCCGCCCAGAACCAAGAACAATCATGTCTTCAGAAACAAGTTCTTTAAACACTTGTTCTAGTTTGTTCATATCACTGGCTAATTGATGATCCCAAAGGTCAATATTTAGTCCTGTACTATCTTTGATGGGATTGTTTTCAAACATATCGTCTAGTTCATTCATTTGTCCTTCATCTACTTCATCACCAATACCGATGAGGAACAATTTGATAAATGGTTTTTGACTTTGAGCAATTTCTTGAGCATACTGAATACAGTATTGTTTTACTGCTGGTAAATCTTCAATAATTCCATCAGTAACAAAGACAGATATCGCAGCAGGTTGTCTTACTCCTAGTGCTGGAGCATTTTTAAATTTATCAATAAAATGTTGCAATGGTGGCAATAATTTAGTGCCTGTACCCCATTTTTTTGGGCCTTTAACTGCCATATTGTTGATATTTTGGCTTTCAAACTCTCCTAATTCTTCTATTGCTGCTCCACCTGGACTGCAAGCCCAATAAATTAAATCAACTTTGCCATTGGATGAAAAGCTAGATAAAAAATCCACCATTGTGCGAGCAACTGGTTCAACAAAGTTGAGACTACTAGCTGCTTGAGCAAAAGCCCCACCAACGATACCGCTAACTCCATACATTTTTTTCATTGATGCCGAACCATCCAGGGCTAAACCCATTCGCACTCCCTCAAGATCCGGAACAGTGAGAATTGTGGCAACAATGTTTAATTCAGCGTTTTTTTGCTTGTAGACATTCACTTCACCAAATGGCTCAACTACATTTTCTAACTGCATATCAGAATGCCTCCTGGATTGTTGAAATTAATTACATTCCCTACTTGGACAATTCCTGAATCATTAGCGATCGCTTTGACATTTGCTCGACAATAATCTTTAATACTCTCCCAGCTTTAATTTGGAGAAGTTTCTCTGACAAAACTACGCAAAACAGTTGCTATACCTGGTTTTTAGTAGATAAGATTAATGAAGTTTAGTATAATACATGTTCTTTTTTTGACTGCGATCTTATTTATGTTTTAATAATTCAATTAAGATTCATTAATTACTAAAATATTTAGTTAAAAAATAAAAATTTTTATTGACAATTAATGGAGTAAATGTAGTAAAAAACCAAAAAGTTTTCCAGAATCCTTACTAGCCTTTAATTTATCCTGGGGAATGTAATCCGCCAAAATCAGCTTCTACTGTGCCGCTCATTTACCTTTGTTTTAGGTAGACTTAAGAGCGAGGGCAAGTAGTCGCGATCGCTAGCAGTAAAAACAACGACTGTAATCCTTAATATCTCGTCAAATTTCCCAAGTTTCCTGTATCTTAAATTTATGGAAAATTTAGTGATATGTTGAAAATATCAGGGTAAAAATATCGGGTGAAATATGGCTCTAACAGCTTCAACAATGTTGCCGCTAGGCACCAAAGCACCAGATTTCGATCTACCGGAAGTTGTATCTGGAAAGGCAACTTCACTTTCTACATTTGCAGATAAAAAAGCGCTGTTGGTAATGTTCATCTGTCGGCATTGCCCATTTGTCAAACATGTCCAACAAGAATTAGCGCAATTAGGAAAAGATTATTTTACGAGTGATTTAGCGATCGTTGCCATCAGTGCTAACGATGCCAAAAATTATCCAGATGATGCGCCAGATTCCTTAAAAGCATTTGTCACAGAACAAGGATTGACGTTTACCTTATGCTATGACGAGAGCCAGGAAACGGCAAAAGCTTACACAGCAGCTTGCACGCCAGACTTTTTTCTATTTGATGGCTCGCGCCGACTTGTTTATCGAGGACAATTAGATGATAGCCGTCCTAGTAATGGTAAACCCGTGACAGGTGCAGATTTACGTGCAGCTATTGAAGCAGTGTTAGCGGATAAACCTGTTGCAACTGAGCAAAAGCCCAGTGTTGGTTGCAACATTAAATGGAAACCTGGAAACCAACCAAGTTATTTTGGTTGAAATGAGCATAGGGTATGGGGCAAAGGGCAAGGGGCAAAGGGGAAAAGAAAGATCCCTCCTTTTCCGTTTTATCTTTTACCTTTCCCAAGGCGTTGCCATCTCCCCAGTCCCGAGATATCAGTGCTTAATTTCCAAATTCAGAATGTAGCGTCCTAGTTGGATTTTTTCTGCCCACAATTCATATTCCAGCCGCAAATGCTCTGGTAAAGGATGTGCGTTGAGAGCTAGGCTGCTAGTAAAATTTCGTAAACGAATCGGATCTTTAGATTGCAACGACTCAGTTGGCAACCAATAGCGACTAATACCATAAACACCCTGTTCCCAGAAGTGGCGATAACTCACTTGGGCGTTACCTTGCATAGTCATAATTACCCGATATGGGGAAATTTCTAACCATAAAATTCTGGGACTGCTAGGGACATAAGCTTTGCTCTTACTTTGAGGAGAAGCGTCTTCCGGACTGAGGACACTCTCGACTTCGCAAGTAATTAGGGGAGGTGCGGTTAACAGTAAATGAAACCGGTCGGTGTCTTTTTGATACAATGTCCCGGCAGTTTCAACAACAGACCAAATTGGTAGGTCAGTAGAAATAATTGATAAGCACACGGGCTTGCGGTGATGGGTCAGCATGGGAGCGATAAGGGCTAAAAGCTATTGAACAAAATGAAATGAACACTAGGAGTCTAATAGTCAGGGTAAGAAACTAAATAGTAAAACAGGCTTAATATTAACTGAATTCGCTGGTTAGCTAAGCTACAGAAATTGAGATATAAACAGGTAGGATTTAAGCCCAGACAGCAAAAACGGCAGTTTTTCTAGAGAAAGCTAATTTGTAATTAAAGCTTGTAAATATTCTAAAGCTATAGACCCGAAACAGTGGGAGTCTTTAATAGATGCAAAAAAACGTTCTTGGGGGGACTTACCGTAGATTTGAGTAAGTTTCATACAAGAAAAGCAGTAGGATACTAGGGAAGAAGCAGCAGCGGCAAATCAAATCGCTGATGAACTTCTGGTGTATTCAAAAGCCAGTTTATCCTACTCTTGTCTTCTGTTATAACCGTAGAAATTCCGGAAGAGCTTTCTGTTTAGTTTGAGGGGAGATGGCAACGCCTTGGGGAAAGGTAAAAGGTAAAAGGGAAAAGGAGGGATCTTTCTTTTCCCCTTTGCCCTTTGCCCTTTGCCCCATACCCGTAGTAGAAAGTCAAAGTGGTACGTAGTACGCCTACAACTGCTGTGTCGTTAGGATGTACCGTTCCCGTATATAACTCCAAGTCCTACTTGTTTTGAAGGATTCCACAAAAAACCAGCGCCTGCAAGTAAACCACTGCCAGAAGTACCCCCAGTAATTCGTACAGCTGAGTTTAGTGGTGGTAGAAAATTGTTGCTTTTCTAGGATAGCTGTGCGACCTTCTAAGGCATCTACATGACCGCGTAATGTTGCTAGTTCAGCTGTAAATTCTTCTTGGAGTTTTTGCAGAGTTACTAAATCTTCTTTAGTAACAAAATCACTAGTAGTGGAAGCAATCCTTTCGTTGATTCTGTCTAGGCAAGCATTCAAACCAGCAGCAAATTCGTAACGAGTTAATGCACGATTTCCTCTGTATGTGCTGTCAGGATATCCGGCAATGCAACCATAACGTTCTACTACAGATTGTAATGCTTGAAAAGCCCAGTCTGTTGGTCTAACATCAGATAATTGAGATACAGAGTTGACTTGACCAATGGCATCAGTTTTTGGGGATTGATTATCAATACTAAAATTAGGCTGCGTCTCGGTAGGATTGGCAAGTGTAGGATATACTTCTAGCGAAATTGAACCTGTAACTAAGCACAACAAACTGGCTCTCGCAATGGATCTTAATTGCTCGTGATTCACATTTATTCCTCACACACAAATACAACATCTACTGATTTTTTTGACAACCAATAGGCTTTTTAAAATGTTTGAGTCACGAGAGCGTTGTATTCATAAATTGAATTTGTTTGCTGTGAAATTGTTATGACAATAAGTGCCTTAATGGCATTAGGAACCCAATACGCAAACGAAATATGTATGAATCACGTTTCTGTGCTAATAGTTTGCTAGTTAAACATGTCAATCCCTGGTGTCAGAATTGCTCTGTACAGGATTCACATAATTAATAGCCAAACCAACACATTGGCTCATACAAATCCAAGTTGATATAGAGCTATAAAATTAATCTTCAAAAATTAGGTGGCAAAAAGGAAACACCTAACTGCTTGTGAAAAATAATTTCATAACTCTATTCATTTACTTAGAATCTATTGGTGTGTCGTAGATTTCAGTATTTGTACTTTATCACGGCGATTTTGGCAAGAGCAAAGTTTTTTTACGATCGCCGAATAATATTAACTTATACACCAGGAGTCAGAAATCAGAATAGCTTTAGACTATTCAGCGTTGAGGATTTTTGGTACTTTGAAAAATTCGCCTTCTTGTTCGGGAGCGCTGTTGAGGATGCTTTCACGGTTAGGATAGGGTTGCAACTCATCTTTTCGTGTGACATTACTTACATCTATTGCCCGTGTTGTTGGAGGCACATCACTAACATCGAGTTCGTTGAGTTGTTGAATATAATCGAGAATGCTTCCCAATTGATTGGTAAATTGTTCTTCTTCTTCTGGAGTTAACTCTAAACGAGCAAGATTAGCTACTTTGTGGACTTGTTCTTGGTCAATCATAAATTTTTATTGGGCATGGGACATGGGGGAGCCACTGCGGTCTTGGGGTCTCTCCAAGTGGAGCAAGTGGCGTCATTGGGCATTAATTATTAGTCATTGGGCATTTGCAAAGGACTAATGACTAATGACCAATGACTAATGACTAGAAGAATACGTCAATTTGCGATCGCCCTGTAGTCTTCAACCAGTTTTGAGCTTCAATGTAGTTATTGGGAGCCATGCGGATGGCTCGAATCCAATAGTCTGCGGCTTGGTCAAACAGTGCTTCGCCACCGTCGTTATCTCCAGCTTCTTTTGCTTTTTCGCCTTGGTAATGATATATCACAGCAATGTTGTTCAAGGCTTGGGGCATACGTGGGTTTAACTCAATTGCTTGGTGATATAACTCTAAAGCTTTGTTGTGGTCGCCGTTGCTGGCATAGATTAGCCCCATATTGTAGAGAATATAGCCGCGATCGTTGGGGTCTTCCTCTAGTGTTAACGCTTCTTCATAGTATTCCAGAGCTTCGGCATATTCTCCTTCTGCTTGGGCTGACATGCCATCTCGATAATACACAAAGGCTTCTTTAGCTTTTTTGTTGGCTGGCAGGATTTTCAGAATGATATCCGCCATGACTGTAAAAGATTTGTCAATAAAGTTATCGTTTTTTTGCGTTCTTGGCATAGTTGTCTCTCGGTATTGCGTATTGGGGACTGGGCGTTAGGAAAACTCTTCTCTAGTCCATAGTATACAGTCCCAATCCCCAGCCCCTAGCCCCCACTAATCGGCATAATGCATTCCGGACTATTATGCCGAGAGTTGTTTACTAAGGTGCTGACTGGATAGGCAGTCATGGCTGGGGCTGGATAAGGACGCAATAGCTGTTGTAGGGTTTGGGGCGTTTGCACTTGGGAATCTAGCCATAAATCGTAATCTTGTGGGTCTAGAATTACTGGCATCCGTTCGTGGATAGGTTGGAGTAATTCGTTGGCTGCTGTTGTCAAAATTGTACAAGAAATTATTTCTTCGTTGGTAGGCGAGTGCCATCTCTCCCACAAACCTGCAAAAGCGAAGGGTTGCCCATCTTGGAGACGAAAATAAAATGGCTGCTTCTTGCCTTGTTGACGTTGCCATTCGTAAAACCCATCAGCTAGCACTAAACAGCGCCGATTCTTAAAAGCTGACCGAAAAGCGGGTTTTTCAGCAACAGTTTCCGCCCTGGCGTTGATGGTTTTTGCGCCTATTCCCGGATCTTTTGCCCATGAAGGAATTAACCCCCAATGCAACTGCTGAAATTCACGCTTTTTGCTTTCAGGATTTTGTAACACTGATGCTACTTTTTGCGTAGGTGCAATGTTATATTCGGCTGCTAAATCCGGAAGTTCCTGAACATCGAAAACTTTAGCTAAAGCTTCTACTGACTGGTTTAGCGTAAATCTTCCACACATACTTTTATTCCCGATCGCTGAATAAATTAAACATCTCAATCTAGAAATAAATAATACTTTTTTTATTTTTGGGGATGATTTTCTTTCGTACTCAGAAGTTAAATATAAAAGAAATTATCCGGTTTTTGTAAAATATTTTGGTAAGATATTGTATTTTGAACCCTTAGTTATCAACACATTCCTTATTATATTTTAGCATGGAACTACTGCGTTTGTACGATTTTTTACCTTCTGGTAATGCTTACAAGATACGTCTTTTATTGACACAACTAGGTATGCCTTTTGAGAGGGTAGAGGTTAACATCTTGAAAGGCGAGACTCGAACGCCAGAATTTTTAAGTAAAAATCCCAACGGCAAGATTCCAGTTCTGGAAATTGAGCCGGGAAAATATTTAGCAGAATCAAATGCTATATTGGTTTACCTGAGTGAAGGTACAGAATTTTTACCCTACGATCGCTTCTTGCGATCGCAAGTCCTCCAATGGTTATTTTTTGAACAATACAGCTATCAACCTTTTATTGCCCCATCAAGATTTTGGATTTCTATTTTAGGTAAAGCTGAAGAATATAGTGAAGCTTTAAAGCAAAAACGCGAACCAGGTTATGCAGCACTTAACTTGATGGAAAAACATTTAAGTTATCATACTTTTTTTGTAGGAGAACGTTACACAATCGCTGATATTGCCTTGTTCGCTTACACTCATGTAGCTGATGAAGGTGGGTTTGATTTAACACGATTTCCTGCTATCCAAGCTTGGATAGAAAAAGTCAAAGTTCAGCCCAGGTATATTAGTATTAAGGATATACACAAAGATATAGAATTTTAAAAATTCTGTTTTCTAAGCTTGTAGCTCTCGATTTATAGTCGCATCCAGTGATACATAACATTACATGAAGTTTTACCAAGCAGCGAACAACTAAAGATAAGATAGTCAGCACTAGATAGCGGCGTCAATTTCAATCAGTTTTTGTCGAGAGGACAAACCAGACTTAATTGTAATATCAGATTTAGCTACACCAAATTTCTCTGCTAAAAGCTTAATTAACTCTTCATTAGCCTTGCCATCAACTGGGGGCGATTTTAAATATACAATCAGGCTATCATCAGGTTGTTCCAATATTTTTTGCTGTTTGGAGTTAGGTTTAACTTTGACTTTTTTTTGCATAATCGATTTTTTGTAATTGTTGTAGCCACAACCAACCTAAAATACAACCCAATAAATAATGAGGAAAATCCCACCAAACAAAGGTAGTACCAAGTAACAATTTACCTATAAAGGTGGTGCGAATTTCATCTAATAGTGGCAGATGCCAAAGTTGCAAAAATTCTATTATACAGGTGATGATAAAAACCCATATTGGAATTTGGATTACCGCTGCTCGACTTTTAAAAAACCAAAATCCAAACAGACACCAAAATATTTCGTAAGCTATATCTCCTGCGTAATCATTAAACCAATTATAGCCAGGGCCAGTGTAATACTTAAAGAAAAAACCCATCGGTACAACGATGAGTATAGAGAGAAGAATATATATTGTTTGGTTTTGATTGCGGCCCATTTTTTGAAACTTAGAGACTAAGCAAAATTTTAGCCTCTGCACCATCCTTTCTCAATAATTCGTAATATTGAAATTAATTACAAATTATTTAATTATGGATATCTTCGACTACCGGCACCGACTACACCGATTTTGTGGCGATAGGAGAGTTCAGCGCCGAACCAGCCGGAAGCGCTAGTCAGGGTACCAACAACTAGCGAGAGAAGCAATCCCCAAGGTAGGATTCGGGCTTCGGCGTCGCCCAAACGTAGGAGGAAGTTGACCAATGTTAAGACTAGAATAGAAACGTTAAGTATCAAGTGTATCCAACCAGCACTACGTTTGCGGACTCGTTCAATTTTCAAAAAGTCACTCAAACCGATCGCAGCTGCAAGGACACCTCCACCTAATCCCAGTCCGATTAACCATATCGAAGCCCTAGCCCAGAAGAAATCGCGAGTTAACCAGTAGCCAAAATCGGTTCCCAAGGCTAAGGCTAAAAAGGCGATGGGGAAAATTACACTCAAGGGGTGTAAGGGATGTCCGGCGATCGCCACAGTGCTAGGTACCCCGGTATCACGATATTCACTATCGTTACTTTCAATAACTGGTGGGATATTTGGAAAAGGCGTTGAACTTGTTTCGGTTCTTTCTGTAGTTTCCATTATTAGTAACCTGAGTTGATGAGTGTCTATTTTGTAAGAATTCAGGAATTAGAACTCATAATTCAAAATGATTGAAAAAACAAGGATTTAATAGCTTTTTAATTTTTTTTTAATTATTAAGCTTAGCTTTTAAAGTTTTCTCAATTCAAAATTCTGGATTCTTACTTGATTTCTAACCAGAAGGAATTTGTTCTACATAAGCTTGGGCTTGCAGGGTGAGTTTACCTACTTCTACTTTTAGTTGGTTAACCTGTAGGTTCATTCCCTCCAAATCAAAGTTGCTCAAATTCAAAATTTCGCTGGTTTGATCTATCAAAGCTTTTGTCAAATCTTGGGATATTTCTTCACTTTCACCATATTCAACATTTTCTAACGAAACACTTTTTCCATTAGCACTAATCGACGGTACTGCTGAAAAAGCAACTTGTTTATTTTCGCCTGTTTCTGCTAATTTAATGTTGGCATTTAGCGCTACTTTTCCATCGCCAGGTAGTCGAAAGTCTACATTTTGCGGTTCAATAGTTCTCTGTTGGCCGTTAATGTCTATTTTTTGATTTTGTAGTTGCGATCGCACATATTCCGAGTTGAAGGCGCGGTTGATGTCAGCTTCGGTTAAAACAACTCGTGTATTAGCTTCAGTAGGTTTTGTGAGTTCAATTTTGCCAAAAGCCACACTCAGAGGATTGATGGCAACATTAGTCATTTGCATTTCCAATTCCTCCATCCGGAGGTCTTTCTGCATTACTAGACCTTCGCCTTCAATTTGGACTTCATCTACCTGCCCCTGAACCACTTTCAGCGGATCGGTTTTGATATTTACATCTAAATTTTCTACTTCATCTAACTGGCTAGATAATCCTATTTCTGCGGCTTTATTCAGCGCCTGTTCTCCTAACCCAGGACTCTCTGGCATTATTAAATTAACTCCTACTTATAAATATCATATCCTTGAGTTAATTTAATAAATTTGCATCCCAAATTTATCTATCTGGCGATGTAGTAAAGTTATAAATGCTGTCTATCTAAAAGTATAAGGATATAATTTTTAATATTTTTTTTGTTTTTGTACCTTTTAAACTCAGATTACATTACTATAATAAATGTCAAAAAACTATGACATTTAATTATTTCAGTTAGGAAATCAGTAGTGCTACCAAATAAGCGTACTCCCACAAACCAAACTCAGCGCTGGAAGTTTTTGCAACTTTTTGGACTAGTAAGACGTAATCCTCTTTTCATTTCACGGTGGGTTTTACGTTGGGTAGTAGTGGGGACTGTTTGTGGTCTATTTGCTAGTTTGTACTGGAATGTTTTGGAACTGATGACTCACCAACTAGAAAGATTTGAGGGTTTGAGTCTGCTAATAGTTATGCCGATAGCTGGATTAATTGTTGGCTTGGTAATTCATTTTTTAGGCAACCCTGGGGAAATTGCTGTCATTGTCGATAATATCCATTTTCGTGGCGGACGTTTGGACGCACGAAAAAATCCGGCGATGATTCTCGCTTCCTTGGTGAGTATCGCTGCTGGGGGTAGTGCAGGGCCGGAAGCGCCATTAGTACAGGTTACAGGATCTTTTGGGACATGGGTAGGCGATCGCCTGCGTCTTGAGGGCGAAGAACTGAGATCCACGAGTTTAGCAGCGATGGCGGCTGGCTTTACCGCTTTGTTTGGCGCACCATTAGGTGGGGCGATGTTTGCCTTAGAAATTCTCCATCATCAGCATATCGTCGAATACTACGAAGCTTTAATGCCAGCGATCGTTTCTAGTTGCGCTAGTTATTTAGTATTTGCCTTCATCACCCGTTTAGGAATTGGCCCCACCTGGCATTTTCCCCAATACAATTTACAGAACATCGATGATTTTGCTTTGGCTATCCTCTTTGGAATCATCGGTGCTGTTGCAGGTTGGATTTTTATGGCCTTTTTTCGCGGCTGTCACAGACTTTTTGCGATGGTTCCGGGCCCAGTTTATGCACGCACCACATTAGCAGGATTAGGCTTAGGTATTTTGGCAGCCTTCTTACCCCTAACCCGCTTTTTTGGACATGAAGAATTAGAATCAGTCCTAACTACTAATTTTTCACTTGTTTTTTTGTTAATTTTAGCCTTGGGTAAAATGGCATCCATCAGCATCACAGTTACTGGTGGGTGGCGTGGTGGTTTCATTATTCCCTTATTTTTTACTGGTGCTTGTATTGGTAAAGCAATTGCAATTTTAATTCCGGGCTTGAATCCCGCACTAGCTATGATTTGTACAATGGCAGCTATCAATGCAGCGGTGACACGCACACCCATAAGTACAACTTTGTTATTATCAAAATTGACTAATTTTACCCCTTTTACGCCAATCCTGTTTGCTAGTTTGATTGGGTTTTTTCTCGCACCAAAAGTTCCTTTAATAGCTTCTCAACTTAAATCACAGGAATCTCTGGAAGAGATTTAAAGTTAAAAATTTAAAATGCACAGATGATTTTAAATTTTAATTATTCGCGTACTACAATAATTTTTTTAAAGGCAACATAAAACCAGGCACAACATCTTCTCCACTTAAGGTTGCTGTAGCTGGATATTGAGTAACTGAACCATCGCGACGATAAACTAAAGCTTGCTGATTTTTGCTGTCAATTAACCATCCTAATTGAACGCCATTAACAATATATTCTTCCATCTTGGCTTTGAGTTTTGTCAAGCTATCATTTTTAGAACGAATTTCAATTACAAAATCGGGTGCTAAGTTAATAAATTTGTCCTCTTGCTCGTCCCAACCTTCTGGTAAACGTCCTTTAGCAACAAAAGCAGCATCAGGGGATCTGACTGCCGTATTTGCTAATCTAAAACCTGTACTTGGCCCAAAAACTTCACCTAAATCTTGACTTTCTACCCAATTCAACAGATAGGCTCCTGCTTTTATTTCTCGATTACCAGAAATTCCACCAGTTGGGGGCATAGTTTCTAAATTTCCATCGGCATCGCGTTCAAACCGCAGTTCTGGGTTTTGAAAGCTCATCAACATTAATTCTTCATCAGTTACAGCATACAACGATTGCACTGTTATTTGTTCGCTGTTCACGATTGTGTCATAGTAAGGTTGATAGATATTTCAATTTTAGACTCAAATACCATTACCTTTTGAGAATCTGTAGCTTTCTTTTTTTAATTCGTATAAATAAAAAATTAAGGCTGAAGAATGAAGTCAAAAAACTTAATTCTCCATGCCTCTGGTGAAAATGACAGTATTTTATTAACTAACGGAACATACTACTGACTGAAGTATCTTCATGAATTCGCCAGATAGTTTCTCCTAAGAGATTAGCCACTGACAGCACCACTAGTTGTGGAAAGCGATTGCTTTCTGGTATGGGAATCGTGTTTGTGACGATGACTTCTTCAAACAAGCCACTGGATAACCGTTCCACAGCAGGTGGAGAGAACACTGCATGAGTGGCACAGGCGTATACCTGACGCGCTCCTTCTTCACGTAGTAGTCGCGCTCCTTCGGCAATTGTACCGCCAGTGTCGATCATATCATCCACCAAGACTGCGGTTTTGCCTTTAACATCGCCAATCACATTTAAGACTTCTGCAACGTTGTGTGCCTGACGACGTTTGTCAATAATTGCTAGTGGGGCATCATTGAGTTTTTTGGCAAATGCTCTAGCTCGTGCAACACCGCCAACATCTGGGGAAACAACTACAAGGTCGGGCAGTTGTTTGCTTGCCAGATAATCTAACAATACTGGCGAACCGTAAACATGGTCAAAGGGTATGTCGAAATAGCCCTGAATTTGAGCCGAGTGTAAATCCATTGCTAGAACGCGGTTAGCACCTGCTTCTGCGATCAAGTTAGCAACTAGCTTGGCGGTTATTGATTCTCGTCCTGCGGTTTTGCGATCGGCGCGAGCGTACCCATAGTAGGGAATTACAGCCGTTACTTGTCGTGCAGAAGCTCGACGACAAGCGTCAACCATAATCAATAATTCCATCAAGTGATCGTTTACGGGTTGACAGCATGGCTGGATTAAATAGACATCACAACCCCGAATCGATTCTTGAATTTGAACGTAAAGTTCTCCATCCGCAAATCTTTTGCGGATCATTGGCCCCAAGTCCATGCCCAGGTAACGAGAGACTTCTTGAGACAGTTGGAGATTGGCAGAACCAGAAAACAGCCGCAGGCGATGATTATCAGTCAGTCTTATTGCGGATGCTTCCACTTTGAAAGTTGCAGAACTGAGCACAGCAGATCCTCGATGTGCATTCATAGCAATATTATCATTAGAGATTTTATAGATTTAACCAAGAAATTGCCTAAAAAAACATCTGTGAGTTTTATTGAAGCTTCCATACAAAATTTAAACATTTTTCCATAAAATTATCATTTGGTAATTGTCTAATTTTCTTGGCTCACAAACTATTGATACCTTTTGTGGTACTCAGTCGAGTCGCCCCACTAGATATACTAGTTGAATTTTTTTGGTATTGAGGTAAATAACCCTAATCCCTCAAAGATTGGTGCGATAGATAGATTGTTCTAACTACCTCATTTATAACTGAGAGTAAAGTATTTACAACTTAAGTGATATTGAAATTTTTCAAAAATAGAAGAAGCCTTGTGACTAAGTGTTCAGGGAGTATTGTATTATATTCTACGATTTTAACCGCAAATAAATAAACTGCCAGATTTAATTTTAAGTTCTAATTAACACAATAAAAACCGAAAATACGCGTATTTAACGAAATTCAGATGTTGATGGTTAACGCTTAACAGCCATCAATCATCAGGAGCCAGTGCGTTGCGTATTTTCCCCCCGTTGAAGCAACTAGCGTTCATCAGTCAACGTCAAATCCGTTTTGGTAAGGTAAAATATCGCTGCATGTAACTGTCCGTCGCCACTTGGACTTAATCTTTGTCGGTGACTTACTCCTCAGTTGCCATTACAACTCAATCATTCGATCATGCAATCACCAATTACAGTTGGCACTGTCTTGCAAAACCGTTACCGGATAATTCAAATTCTCGGACAGGGGGGATTTGGTAGAACTTATCTGGCAGAAGACCAGAGACGCTTTAACGAACTTTGCGCGATTAAGGAATTGATTCCAACAGCAATGGAGGCTGGGGCTTGGGAAAAGGCACAAGAGCTTTTTCACCGAGAGGCTGCTATTTTGTATCAAATCGAACACCCACAAGTGCCAAAATTCCGGGAAAGATTTGAGCAAGACCAACGCTTGTTTTTGGTGGAAGACTATGTTGCAGGTCAGACTTACCGAAGTTTGCTGGCCGAGAAGCAAGCTGTGGGTGAAACTTTCACCGAAGCAGAAGTATTTGGGCTAATTCAGTCTTTGTTGCCTGTTTTAGAGCATATTCATAGCCGAGGAATTATTCACCGGGATATCTCGCCAGAAAATATTATTTTGCGAGATAGCGATGGCAAGCCTGTATTAATTGACTTTGGAGTGGTAAAAGAACTGGCAACGCGTTTACAATCGCCAGATAGCATAATGCCAGTAACTAGTGTGGGAAAATTAGGCTACTCTCCGAGCGAACAAGTACAAACAGGAGGAGCGTATCCTAGTAGTGATTTGTATGCATTAGCGGTGAGTGCGATTGTTTTGCTCACTGGTAGAGAACCAAGAGATTTATTTGATGAAAATCAATTAACTTGGAATTGGCAGCGTTGGGCACAAGTAAATCCAGGATTTGCCCAGGTTTTGAATCGAATGTTAAATCATATTCCCAGCGATCGCTACCAAACTGCTGCTGATGTATCCCAAGCATTACAATCTTTGCAGCAACCTAGCGCCCCTACTCCTGATTTTTCCCACTTGCAGACAATGGCTGTCGGCCGTCGCCCTGATTTGGTGTCTCCAGCAGCTTCGCCAAAAAAACCTGCTCCCGTAATTCCACCAAGCCAGACTAGCTCAGTCTTGGATAATCCCTTAGCGATCGCTGCAATTGGTGGTGCTGTAGTTATCTTAGCGGGATTTGGTTCTTGGGCACTAGTAAGTTCGATTCGCAGCCAATCAAAATCACAACCAGACCAGACGCTTCCCCAAAATTTTCCTTCACCAGTAATTTCTGGTGGCACTACATTCACCTCCACACCCACGCCCACACCCACACCTACTGAAGAACAACCTGTTATATCTACTAAGCCTTTGAATTTGGGAGCAGCTAACGCCACCGCAGTTGCAGGTACTCTCAAAACTAATCAAATTAGCCGCTATACTTTTGTTGCCCAGGAAGGAGACAAGTTAAGTACATTTGTTGAGGCAGGAAGCAGTGTTTTACTAACAGTATTAAATCCCAATCAACAACCAATTGATAATAATGCTGTGCGAGTAAGATCTTATGAAGGTACGTTGCTAGTTCCTGGCGCATACACTATTGAGTTAACTCTGCCTCCAGAAGTTACCGAAAGTAATTATAATCTCAATGTGGGATTACAAAAACTTATCCAACCAACACCCACACTCACCCCCACGCCAACCCCAACGACAACTCCAACCCAGACACCAACGCCAACTCCAACAGAAACTCCGACACCAATTCCCACACAAACATTAATACCAATTCCCACACCAACATCAATTCCAACTCCAGAGACAGAAAACAATAATCCAAATAATAACCCGCTGATTGATAGCACACCTACACCAATTCCCGATCCGACAATTTTGCCCTAAAAACGAGACGATTTGAGATTTTGAACTTCGGCTTGGCTCAGACTTCGGCTTGGCTCAGTCGAACGATTTTGGATTGGCTCGCAAAAAAATTCGCTTGCTGCTTAACATTATGGAATTAACGAGCGATGAATTTAATTGTCGAAATTGTACTAAAATGATTTATTAGTTATTAGTGTTTATATCATCACTAATAATTACAGCAGAATTCAAAAGTAAAACAAGCTCTGTGTTTGGTTTTAAACTTCACTGAATCTGCTCTTAAGAAAAACGTTAGTTAAGTATTTAGCAATCATTGTTGAACGCATTATTGATTACTGGAACTGATACGGAGGCTGGTAAAACTGTTTTAACCACAGCTTTAGCAGCCTATTGGCAAAAACATTACCCGCAGCGTAGCTGGGGAATCATGAAACCAATTCAATCAGGAATTGGCGATCGCGAATGGTACGAAAATTTATTCGCCTTAGAACAATCTCCAGAAGAAATTACACCTTTGTATTTTCAAGCACCACTCGCTCCTCCCATCGCCGCAGCACGAGAAAATCGCCAAGTAGATTTAGCCTTGGTGTGGCAAGCCTTGTCTAAATTGCGATCCGAGCGTGATTTTGTGCTAGTAGAAGCCTTGGGTGGCTTGGGTTCGCCAGTCACAGATGAATTGACAGTGGCCGATCTAGCGGCAGAATGGCGTTTACCAACAGTATTGGTAGTACCCGTGAGATTAGGAGCGATCGCCAGTGCAGTGGCGAATGTGGCATTAGCTAGACAATTGCGCGTACATCTGGTAGGCATTGTGTTGAACTGCGTACAGCCGCGTTCAGATGCAGAGATAGCCGACTGGACACCACCAGAATTGATTCGATCGTTAACTAACGTACCAGTTTTAGGCTGCTTACCTTATGTAGACAACCTCACTAATTTAGAGAAACTTGCTCAAATAGCATCAGATTTAGATTTAGAAAGACTTTTGAATTTTGAATTTTGAATTCGGAGCGAAGCGACGTGACTGTAGAACTCCAAAGCGAAAAAGACAAAGGAAAAGCAAGCGCTAGCATAGAGATAAATCAAGAAACAGAAAACGAAAAAATTCTATGTTCTCATTGTCAGCGTACCGCTACCAACGGTATTAAATGTAAAGGTATTTGTGTGGCTGATAGTGACTATTAGAAAACTGCGACAAATAAAACTGCTTGAAGCCTGTTTCAGGAGGCAGGAGTATGAAGGCAGGAGGCAGGAGGTAACCCACCCTTAAAAGAATGGGATTGAGGCAAGGACGCTCTCTTACAAAGTTCAGATGCCACCAAGCCGGCGCTCCGACGAAAGCGCTTTAGAGCTTGCTGCAAACAGTCTCAGTATAATTATTGTTTTTAACTGGCTTTAGACCCAAAGCTAAAGTTTTAATTGATACTCTGAACCTCCTGCCTCCTGCCTCCTGCCTCCTGCCTCCTGCCTTTCTTGGTAACTTAAATGCGCCACAGATTGCGTTAAAGTGGACAAATAACGTAAGTTAGCTCTGCTGAAACTACTTTGTCTTAAATAATGGTTTCCACTTTTCCCAACCCTTCTTCTGTTGACTTATCTAGAATTAGACTTTCAATTCGCTCATTGCAACCACAATTGATAGAGTGGCGGCGGCGATTACATCAACAACCAGAGTTGGGTTTTCAGGAAAAACTGACTGCTGAATTTGTCTGGCAAAAATTGCAAGAATGGGGAATTGAGCATCAAACCGGCATTGCTCAAACTGGTATTGTCGCCACTATCAAAGGTAACAAACTTTCCACTCCCCACTCCCCACTCCCCACTGAGAAAGTTTTGGCAATTCGAGCCGATATGGATGCTTTGCCAATTCAAGAACTTAACGAAGTGCCGTACAAATCGCAGCATGATGGAGTAATGCACGCTTGTGGACATGATGGACATACAGCGATCGCTTTAGGTACAGCTTACTATCTCCAACAGCATCGTCAAGACTTCTCAGGCACAGTGAAAATTATCTTCCAGCCAGCAGAAGAATCACCAGGAGGTGCAAAGCCGATGATTGAAGCTGGGGTGCTGAAAAATCCTGATGTTGACGCAATTATCGGTTTGCATTTATGGAATAACTTACCTTTGGGAACGGTGGGTGTTCGCAGTGGTGCCCTGATGGCGGCTGTGGAGTGCTTTAACTGCACAATTTTGGGCAAAGGTGGACATGGCGCACTACCTCATCAAACAGTGGATTCCGTTGTTGTTGCTGCTCAAATTGTCAATGCTTTACAAACTATTGTTGCTCGGAATGTGAATCCCATTGATTCGGCTGTGGTGACAGTGGGCGAACTTCATGCTGGAACCAAGCGGAATGTAATTGCTGATACAGCAAGAATGAGTGCCACTGTCAGGTATTTTAATCCGAGTTTTAAAGGCTTTTTCCATCAGCGCGTCGAGCAGATTATTGCCGGAATTTGTCAAAGCCAGGGTGCCAAGTATGACTTAGATTATTGGTCGCTTTATCCACCAGTAATTAATGATGTGAAGATGGCTCAATTAGTACGGTCTGTAGCAGAAGAAGTTGTAGAAACTCCTGTGGGAATTGTGCCAGAATGCCAAACTATGGCTGCTGAAGATATGTCATTTTTCCTAGAAGAAGTGCCTGGTTGCTATTTCTTTTTGGGTTCTGCAAATCCTGAGAAAGATTTAGCTTATCCACATCATCACCCACGGTTTGATTTTGATGAAACGGCGTTGGGAATGGGTGTGGAAATATTTGTCAGATGCGTGGAGAAGTTTTTTAGTTGACAACTCTCCGCCGTAGAACGGCGGAGATTCTTCCTTCATCCAACATTGCCTCTAAAAGCAGTGCCTTTAGCTGGTCTTACACGTTCGCTTAAACTTTGCTGCCTTCCAGCGAAACCGGAATCCGAATAATAAACTCTGCACCTTGACCTGGTTCTGACTGGCAATATAACAAGCCACCGTGCTTTTCGGTAATAATTTGATAGCTAATCGACAAGCCCATACCAGTACCTTTGCCCACAGGTTTTGTGGTGAAGAAAGGATCGAACAAACGCCGTCGAACAGATTCCGGCATACCCAGACCGTTATCTGCAATGCGGATTTCCACTCGGTCGGCATCCACTTGTTCAGTATGAATACTAATGCTTGGGCTAGCCATTTTTTCTGGATTCTTTACTAATGACTCCTCCAAAGCATCGATCGCATTACTCAGCACATTCATAAACACTTGATTTAATTCGCCTGCATAGCATTCCACTTCAGGCAGGTTGCCATAATCTTTGGTAATTTCAATAGCTGGATACTCTGACTTCGTTTTCAGGCGATGTTGCAGAATCATCAAGGTACTGTCAATACCGTCATGAATGTTAACAGCTTTTCTCTCAGCTTCGTCCATACGCGAGAAAGTTCGCAAAGAAGCGACAATTTTGCGAATCCGGTCTGCCCCTACCCGCATAGAGGATAATAGCTTGGGCAAGTCTTCGAGCAGAAATTCTAGATCGATTGCTTGGGCTTCTTCTTGAATTTCTGCGTCGGGCAACGGGTAATGTTTTTGGTAGAGTTCGAGTAGTCTTAGCACATCTTGGGTATATTCGTTGGCATGGTTGAGATTGCCAAAGATAAAATTGACCGGGTTGTTGATTTCATGAGCAATGCCAGCCACCAGTTGTCCTAAGCTGGACATTTTCTCAGTTTGCACGAGTTGAGCCTGGGTTTTTTGTAGTTTGTCGAGATATTGCTCTAATTCGAGGGCTTTTTCTCGCTCTCGCGTTTCGGATGCTTGCAAAGCTGCGTTTTTAACTTCGAGTTCTTGTGAGTAAGCTTGCAAATTGGTATAGAGACGAGCGTTATCAATGGCGATGGAAATTTGTGCCGTCAATAAACTCAGCACCTTTATCCCTTCTGGGATAAAAGCACCAGTAATTAAATTATTTTCTAGGTAAAGAATACTAGTAAACTTACCAGAATGAATTAGCGGCAAACATAAAATTGACTTCGATTGATGAGTGGCAATATAAGCATCAGCAGCAAAGCGGGGGTCTTTTATAGCATCATCTAAAATTAGGTTTTCTTTGGTTCTCTCGACATAGTTGAATAAGGCAATTGGCAGTAAAGGTGAATTTTCTAGAAACTGCGAATTAACAACAACATTAACATCTTTTTCTTTAACGATTCCTGCCGCTTCTAACATCCATTGATTCTCGTGCTTGGTAATCAAGAAACCTTGGACAGCGCCAGCATTTTCGATGACATTTTTCATCAATTTTTCCAGCAGGTGACTTAGCACCATTTCTCCTGAAAGCACCTGTGAAGCTTTCATCATCGTCATCAAGTCAAGAAGATGAGAGCCTCCGGTAGTAGTAGAATTGGTTTGACTAACTTCTAGGTACTTGTTTGTTAGTTTTTCTGTGTTTGAACCTCGCACGATTAATTGCGGGTATTTTGATTCTAAATCTTTGACTTTAGCAATAGCTCCCCAATGACCATAAGCGTAGTAGGCATTGGTCATATAGGTTTGGGCAATGCTTAGTTTACCCCATGACAGATAGAATTTAGCTGCAAGTTCCTGGGCTAATGCTTCTTCGTTGATGTATTCGTTTTCTTTAGCAAGTGCGATCGCTTTTTCATACATTTCGATCGCTGCTAATTTTTCACCTAAAACCCGATACCGTTCTGCTTCTACTAAATAAAATTTGTGCAAAAAATTCATTGGGGCATGATGCGCCCATTTTTGCATTTTTTCTTGATTGGTTCTGACTTTATCGAGAAGAGTGTTTTGCTCTGATTCAAAACTATCCGGGTAGACTGCCAGCTGCACCAAAGAATCGTAGAAATAGTAAATCGCAACAGTTATCTGCCCTGGCGCTGCACTCAAGGAAGTTTCTACTAAAGTACTATTCTCAATCGCCTCTGAATAATTTTCAAATAGATAACAAAAAAGAAGTTTGTGCAAATATAAATAATGAATTGCCATGTAGTCTTTATTTTGCTGATGCACTGGTAGCATCACCTGTTCATCGTAGGCATTACCCTGAAGAAGGCATGGATTTTCTACCTTTCCCGTCATGTTTAAGACAGCTTGCCAGAACATTTCTTGATAATAAAGTGCCGTTTCTTGCTTAATTTGATGAATCGCATTCCTATAGGTAGGCATTTCTCTTTCCAGCACAGACAGTTCTTTGCCACATAAGTAAGCGTGGGCGCTGTATATATACAAACCATAGGCGGCAAATTGTAAATCTCCTGTCTCCAGTCCGCAAGAGTAACATGACAACAAAGGTTGTAAGCTTTCTTTAAGATGCTCTTTCCAATGTCGTATTGCAATATTCACATTTACATCATTCTTGGCTTTTAATTCTTTAGCATTCAGCTTTGATACAAGGCTTACAGACAATTGGCCGAATTTATAACCCGAATCTAGATCTCCTACTACCCCACAGAGAATACAACCATATAAGCTATATGCAAAGGCAGATAAAGAAGCATTGCCATGTTGAACGGATATATTAATTTGTTTGCATATCAATAAAGGCAATAGTTCTGGCATAGCCATATATGCAGCCGGGCTAATGTGTGACAGCAATCGGATAACTGCTAGTGGATAAGGATCTTTCATTGGAGGGAGATCGATCAAATCCTTAATTGGTTTGCCATTCAAAATTGACGCAGTTTCCGCCAGCCCTAACCCAATATCTGATGGGGTTGGCTGAGTGGGAAACTCTACTCCCAACAGCTTTAAGGCTTTTAGCCCGGTACTAAGCGCAGCCATCAGTTGATTTTTTACTGTGTATGCTTGAATCTCGATTTCGTATACCTTCAGTTTGTCCAACAGCGATTTACCGTGGTTTTGGACTATGGCAACAAATTTTTGCATTTCATCAAAATCACCGTTTAAAAATGCTGCTTCTGCTGCTTCTTCATGGATGGTTAATGTTAGTTGATAATGACTTTCCCAGCTAGAAAATACTAACAATTGCAAAGCAATTTGCAAATATTTAACAGCAGAATCGTGTGCTGTGGCGGCTTTGGCTTTCTGACCAGCTATGAGGTTAAGTTGGGCTAATTCGTATTTTTCTGTTTCAGTTGTGAGTAAGTCGATACCATAATTGAGTTGATTGACTAAAGCAAATACATTTTCTTTTCGTTCTTCTGGTGTGGTATTTTGCAGCAATAATTGGCCGATTTTTAAGTGGGTTGCTTTTTTCTCTTCATCAGGAATCAAAGAATATGCCGCTTGCTGCACTCGATCGTGTAAGAACTTATAGTCAACCTTGACATCAGTTAAGTTAATTTTGCTTGATTCTTCCTGACCAAACACTAAAGGAATTTTATAATCTTGAGTTAATGGCAAAATTAACCCAGCTTGCAGCGCAGGCCACAATTGTGTCGCAGTAGTTAGCGGTGATGCTTCGTTAACGATCGCCAATACATCTAAGTTAAATGTACTGCCAATACAAGCAGCCAATTTCAGTACTTTTTGCGTTTCTAGCGAGAGTTTACGAATGTTTCTCGCCGTCAGTTCGACAACATTCAGGTCAGTAATACCGAACGCTTGAATATTTTCGATATTCCACTGCCACATTCCTGAATTGAATTCATAAGTTAAAAAGTCTTCTTGATGTAGAGTTAAAAGCAGTTGCGTTAAGAAGAAAGGGTTACCGCAGGTTTTGTGAAATAGTAATTCTGCTAGTGGTTTAATGTCTTCTGTGCCATTCAATGTATCGCCAACTAACGCTTCTACATCTTTTAATTGCAACGGTGACAGAACAATATTATTCACCACCGCATCTGTTTTTTGAATTTTATCCAAACTCATTATCAGTGGATGAGTTGGCGAAACTTCGTTATCGCGGTATGCTCCAATTAATAATAAATATTGGCTATCGTTATCTGTCGTCAATTGCTCAATTAAGTTCAAAGATGCCGAATCTGCCCACTGTAAGTCATCAAGAAACACAACCAACGGATGGTCTTGGGTGGTAAATGCTCCAATAAATTGCCCAAAAACGCGATTAAAACGATTTTGAGATTCAGTTGCACCCAGTGGTGTTACAGGTGGCTGAGTCCCAATAATTAGTTCGACTTCTGGAATCACATCGATAATTACTTGCCCGTTTTCTCCCAATTTCGTTAACAATTTCTCTTTCCATACGTGGATTTGGGCTTCGCTTTCGGTGAGTAATTGTCCAATTAAAGATTGGAAAGCTTGAATCAAGGATGCATAGGGAATATTGCGTTTGAATTGGTCAAACTTGCCAGCAATAAAATAACCCCTCGCCCCTACAATTGGTTTATGAACTTCATTGACAACGCTAGTTTTACCAATCCCCGAATAACCAGACACCAGCATCATTTCGCTGTTACCAAGAGCTACACGCTCAAATGCAGTCATTAATGTTGCGACTTCTGCTTGGCGTCCGTACAGCTTTTGGGGAATTAAAAAATGCCCAGATTTGTCCCGCGTTCCCGGTACGAAGTTTTCAATTTTGCCAGTGGTTTGCAGTTGAAACAGACATGCTTCTAAATCTGCTTTTAGACCTGCGGCGCTTTGATATCGTTCCTCTGCTGTTTTCGCTAACAGCTTTAAAATAATTGCACTAATGGCCTGTGGCACCTCTTCTAAGACGCGACACACAGTTTCTTGACAAGGTACTGCTGGCATTTTGGCAATGTGACAGTGTACCAATTCCATTGGGTCGGTAGTATGAAACGGCAAAGTACCCGTCAACATTTCATACAACGTCACACCCAAAGAATAGAAGTCTGTGCGGTAATCCATCGCTCTGTTCATTCTACCTGTTTGCTCAGGCGACATATAGGCAAGCGTACCTTCGAGCAAATTGGGATTGCTCAGGCTGGGGTTTTCTTTATCGAGACGCGAGGAAATGCTGAAGTCAATTAGTTTAACTTCGCCAGAGTCAGGGTTGATGATAATATTGTGCGGCTTAATATCTTTGTGAATAATCTGTTGGGCGTGCAGTTCTCCTAAGGTATGTGCTAAATTAATCGCTATCTTGAGGAAACTAATTAAACTCATTGTTTGAGTCGCGATCGCTTCTTTGAGCAACGAACCTGGAATATCTTCCAAAACTAAAGCCAGTCCGTGCTGATAATTCTTCAACTCATAAGGTTTAACAATTCCAGGTATTTGCAGCGATTCAATAATTTGATATTCATGGCGCAGTCGCGCAATGTTTTCTAGAAGTGGATGTTCGTCAACAAGAGTTTTGACAATGACTGAGGTATTATCTGCTTCTCTGCGTCCGCGATAAATAATAGTTTTACCGCCAGTGTGAAGGGTTTCCAGAAGTTGATAACCAGATAAAGTAGCTGTCGTCATTGTTTTCTCTTGCAAGATAAGCATTCTTAAGATGCCCATGCAGGTTGAGATATGTAATATTTATTACAAAATTACATATATTTTCACAATACGTTGTAATATCAGCTTCAGATAAATACTTATAGTTAGGGATAAAGAAGAATTCATATCATGTCCGGTTAATTAGTTACTAAACCCGAAGAACCCCACCCCGCCAAAGCTGTGCTTTGTCTCCCCTCCCCGCTTGCGGGGAGGGGATTAAGGGGTGGGGTCTAATGATTACCGAAATCATAACTAATTACCCGGAAATTAGATCGCGAGGGATTCCCTGAGCTTGCCCTTTGCCCATTGCCTTTTATTTACACCAACTTACTTATCTTTAATTAAACTCGAAATTGCCATAAGTAATTCTTCTGGTGTCACGGGTTTAACGAGGTGCTGTTCAAAGCCTGCTCGAAATGCTTCTTGCCGATCGATTTCGCCTGCATAAGCAGTCAGAGCGATCGCTGGCATTTTTTCTGTTCCCGTTTGTGCCTCGAAAGCACGTATTTCTTTTATCAGCATATAGCCGTTCGTGTCTGGCATTCCAATATCGCTGAGCAAGATATCTGGTTTTGATTGTGCTAAAGTCTCTAATGCCTCACTTGCTGATGCAACTGCGATCGCCGTCGCTCCAAATTCTTCAAGTACAAAGGTGAAAAAGTCGCGGCTGTCGTCGTTGTCATCTACAATCAACACTTGTATCCCCATCAGTGGAGAGAAGGTAGAAACGGCAGTTGCAGAATTACTATTGATTTGATGGTTAATTGTTGCATTGTTCTCGATCAGTGGTAACCTAACTGTGAAGGTAGCTCCCTGCTCCTCCCCCGGACTTTCAACCCAAATCGAGCCGCCGTGCATTTCCACTAAGTGACGAGCGATCGCTAACCCTAATCCCAGTCCACCAAATTTTCTAGTTGTTGTATTGTCGCCTTGACAGAAATAGTCAAATACATGGGGTAAGAAGTCTTGGCTAATTCCCTTTCCGGTGTCGGTGACGGTAATTTGGGCGTGGTCGTCGATGCGCTCTAATTGCACATTTACTCGTCCGCCTGTGGCTGTGAATTTGACGGCATTGGATAATAAATTCCACACGATTTGCTGTAAGCGACCTGGATCGCCCAAAATACCCACTGTCGGATCGAGCATCGTCTGAATGTGAATGGTTTTCGCCTCTGCTGCTAAACGCACCGTTTCCATTGCTGCTTCAATGGTGGATGCCAAATTCACTGACACCATTTTGAGGTTGAGTTTACCTTGGAGGATGCGAGAAACATCCAGCAAGTCTTCAATGAGTTGAGCTTGTAATTTCGCATTGCGCTCAATGGTTGAGAGTGCTTTTTGCAGGGCTGTTTCGTTAAATTTACGGCTCTGCAAGAGTTTTGCCCAACCGAGAATTGGATTTAAGGGCGATCGCAATTCATGGGAAAGCACCGCCAAAAACTCATCTTTGATGCGGTTGGCGGCTTCTGCTTCCGCACGCGCTAATTTTTCCCTCTCCAAAAGGCGATCGCGTTCTTCTTCGGTGCGTTTGCGATCGGTGATGTCGGTTAACATGGCGATCGCACCTAAGAATTCATTTTCTTGATTAAAAATAGCTCTAGCAGAAATCAGCGTCCAAATATACGAACCATCTTTGCAGCGCAATCGACCTTCTTTGAGATCGCTGCCTTCAAGCTTGAGCCATTGCAATTTTTTTTGGGCAATTATCTCATCACCCCGATCCATAAAATCAAATATGGAGCGACCGAGCATTTCTTCTGCTGTATAGCCTAACATTTGTGACATCCGCTGATTCACGAACTCTGTTCGTCCTTGGGAATCAATCGTCCAAATTCCCTCATAAGAGGTATCGACAATTCGGCGATACTTGGCTTCACTTTTTTGTAAAGACTCTTCTACGAGCTGGCGATCGCGGCGTTCTTTGGCTTCCCGCAATGCACGCTGCACCGAGGGAACTAACCGCCCCAAACGTTGCTTTAAAACATAATCTGTTGCACCATTCTTCAAAGCTTCGATGGCTAATTCTTCACCCAATACCCCAGAAACAAAAATAAAAGGAATCTCTGGACATTTGTTTCGAGCAATTTCCAAGGCAGAAATGCCATCAAAGCCAGGCAAGACATAATCGGCAAGAATTAAATCGAAAGTTTCTGTGGAAATAGCGGCCAAAAACTCAGCCGCAGTTTCGACTCTTATGACTTGGCAATCAATTCCTCCTTCGGCTAGCATCGCTTCGGTAAGCTCTGCATCCAACAGACTATCTTCTAAAAGGAGGAAACGAAGGACACTCATCAGTTGCTCTCCTGTTGACGATTTGGTGCAGGAGGTAAAGCGCCAGGGGGCGGCTGATTAATCACTGCCCAAAACAGTCCCACACCCTTAATGGCATCGACAAACTCATGGTAATCTAAGGGTTTGACGACATAAGCATTAACGCCTAATTTGTAGCATCGAACTAAATCCGGTTCCTCACGGGAAGAAGTTAGCACCACCACCGGAATCACTTGCATTACTGGGTCAGATTTGAGTTGTGCTAGCACTTCTAGTCCATCGATTTTAGGTAATTTCAAATCGAGCAGTACCACAACAGGATGTCCCTCCATCCGCAACCGGAAAAGCCCCCGACGATACAGATAATCTAGAGCTTCCTCTCCATCACGCACTACCACCACTTCGTTTGCCAGATGGTTTTCTGACAAGGCAGCCAATATTAATTCTGCATCATTAGCACTGTCTTCGATTAGCAGAATTCTCTTGAGTTCTTTCATTGTGTCTCCTCCTTCGACAACTTTGGCAGTGAGAAATAGAAGGAGGCTCCCTTGTCAACTTCACCTTCTGCCCAAACTCGACCATTATGCCGATGAATAATCCGCTGCACGTTAGCTAATCCAACACCTGTGCCTTCAAATTGCGGGTCGCTGTGCAGGCGTTGAAATACTCCGAATAGCTTGTGGGCATATTGCATATTAAAGCCAACGCCGTTATCTTGCACAAAAAAGATTACTTCGTTTTCATTATCAGTACTGCCAATGGTGATTTCTGCCGTGCTGCGAGTGCTGGTATATTTAACGGCATTGCCTATTAGGTTGTGAAGCACCAGCCGCAGCATGGAAGGATCGCCCTGCACTTGGGGTAATGACTCGATGTGCCAATTAATGACGCGTTCTTGGACTTCTGCAAGCAAATCCCGTTTTACTTCTTGCACTAGTTCTTCAATATTGAGGGTGACATAACGCATCTCTGTGCGCCCCATGCGGGAAAATGTCAGCAACTCATCAATTAGTACTCCTGCTTGTTTTGCGGTTTGGGCGACGATTCTCAAGTAGCGCTGACTGGTTTCATCTAAAGTTCTGGAGCTAGGCTGCTTATTAAGCAATTCTACAAATCCAGCGATGTGGCGGAATGGCGCTCGCAAGTCGTGAGAGACTGAATAGGAGAAGGATTCTAGTTCTTTGTTGGCGGCTTCTAACTGGGCTGTGCGCTCTTGAATGCGTTGCTCTAGAGTTTCGTTTAATTGTTGTAGTCTAGTTTCGCCAAGTTTGCGATCTGTGATGTCGAGTGCGGTGCCGGTGAACTCAACCGCTCGCCGGGATACCCCCTCTCCCTCGAATCGCGCCTGCCCGTTAGCCGACACCCACCGCTCGGTTCCGTTGGCCCACACGATCCTGTAGTCAATTTCGTAAGTACCTGCCAAGGTGGGATCGAGTGCAGTGCCGATGGCACTCCCCACCCGCTCTTTGTCATCAGGGTGGATGCGCTCTATTACCAGCTCAAGAGGGATGATCGCAGCGTCATCCGGTTCGCCCCAGATCTCGCGCATCCGCTTGTCCAAGTCCACTAGGTTCGTCTCAAGGTTGTAGCGCCAAGTTCCGAGCCGAGCCACCTTGATGGCAAGCTGCGTGCGTTCTTCGCTCTCGCGCAAGGCTTCTTCTGCTAAAAGGCGATCGCGCAACGCTGCTTGCTGTTGGCTGATGTCACTAATCAACGCCGCATATCCTTCTACCCTTCCCTGTTGATTAAACTGGGGAACATAAATAGCATTAATGTAGCGTGTCCCACCATCTTGATAAGGAATTTGACTTTCAAAAGTAACCTGCACTCCTGTTAGTACTTGTTCCACATAGGGACGAAGGACTTCATAAGCGGATTCGCCCAAAACTTCCCAAAGATGCTTCCCATAGACTGCTGCCGCCGGTTGCCCAAACCACTCTTCATAAGCTCGGTTGTTAAAGCGGTAGCGCTGTTGTGAATCCACAAAGGAAATCAAAACAGGCAGTGTATCGGTAATTAAGCGAAGTTCTGTTTCTCGTCGTTGCAGTATTTCTTCGTTAGACTCAACCAAGCGATCGAACTTAGCCTCGCTTTCGCAAAGAAACCTCAAGCTTTCTTCGGCTTTGCGTTGAGCTGTGCGGCGCGATTCATTGAGCGAGCTGATTAACACTGCTGCCAGTATGAACACAACTAAAGAAATTAAAATGTTCAAATTTGTAGTATTTGTTTGATAAAGCGGCTTCAATAACAACTTGTAGAGTGCCAAAGTAGACAAAATAGTTGCGAATAATCCCGGCCCTAAGCCACCATACCAAGCACTCACCATGACCGCAGCAAAAAGCAGCGCCGCAGGCGTCGCGCTGATATATTTATTCAGCAGCAAGGTGGCTCCCACTGCTAAGGAAACAGATAGGAAAGCAACACCATAGTTTAGAAAATACTCCCGAATCAGTGCGCCTTTTTTTCTTTTAGTAATAAAGATGTTTTCGGGTTGAGAAACCCTCATCTTATGAGTCATAACCGGATTCTGCTTCTGGAAAATACTGATTTAGCAGTCTTTTGCCGGGTTCACCCATCTGGCGTATCGTTTCTTCTATGATTTTTAGTGCTAACCGTGAAGGCACTGTATGGCCATTCTCCCAACGATTGACTGTTTTGAATGAGACTCCCAGTCTAACAGCAAACTGTTTCTGAGAAAGATTGAGTTGCTGCCGCAGTTCCCGAATTAAATCTAAAATTTCTAGTCGTTTTGTTACGGACATCTCCTTTTCCTATTCCTCCGGTATGACTAAAATAGGACACTTGTCCTATAATATGTCTCTTACTTAGGGAATATTTTCGAGGTTGATGACTGTTGAGTATTGAGTGTTGACTCCAAGCAGTGGGATGTTGTTTATTTGGAAGATGGGCGCTTTTGCTGTGTGTTGATTTTGTCGGGCGGTGAAGATGCCCTTGGGAAATTCAAAATTCAAAATTCAAAATTCAAAATTATTAATCCCTGCGGATAAATGCTGGGGCTTGAATACTGAAGTGTATTCGTTTGAAAGGTCAGCGTTGGGGATAAAAGGCGCAACGCTGAGGATAAAAGGTGCAATTTCGAGGATAAAAGACGCAATTTCGAGTATAAAAGGTGCAACGTCGAGTATAAAAGACGCAATTTCGAGTATAAAAGGTGCAACGTCGAGTATAAAAGGTGCAACGTCGAGTATAAAAGGTGCAACGTCGAGTATAAAAGGTGCAATTTCGAGTATAAAAGACGCAATTTCGAGGATCAAAGGTGCAACGTTGGGGTTCAGAGGTTCAACATTGCAGTTCAAATGTTCGCGTTTTAAGAAGATTTACTTTTTTAACGAACCGCAAAGGACGCAAAGGACGCAAAGTAGAAGAATTATAAAGGTTTTTTGCTTTAGTTTGGTGAATTTTTCAAAAATTGAGATGTTGTCGCTAAAAACTATATTAAGTAAATAAACATAATCAAATGTAAAATACAAAAGCTTAAAATCCCGATAAAAACTGCTTTTGCCTCCTGCCTCCTGCCTTCTGCCTCCTGCCTCCTGCCTCCTGCCTTCTGCCTCCTGCCTCCTGCCTCCTGCCTCCTACTTATTTTGTGAAACTGGTAGAATGCGCCTAGATAACTAATTGATGCTCTGGTAATCCCAATTGAATAAATGATTGCGATAGATGAACTCAAACCAAAAAAGATGCACAAGGGATTGCCAATCTAAAATCTAAAATCCAAAATCTTATCACCCTGATTGTCGCCAATTGGTCGGCGCTTCCATATAATCGGGTAGGCGAGTAGTGCGATCGCCAAGTGCTTTTTTAATCTGCTGCAACTCTAGGTTTTTTGCTCCCGTCAAAATTGTTCCTTCGAGTTTCACATCACTCAGGTTCGCCTGGAAAAAGTTAGCTCCCATGAGATTTGCCTGAGTTAGATTAGCTTGATAAAAAGTTGCCCTTTGGAGGTTGGCGCCGATGAGGTTTGCTTGATACAAATCTGCTTCGGTTAAACTGGCTTCGGAAAGGTTGGCAAAATAAACTTCTGTTTGTTGGAGTTTGGCTGCATTCAAGTTAGCGCCACAAAGGTTAGCACCGTTCAAGTTAGCGCCAGAAAGGTTAGCACCAATCAAACCAGTCATGTGCAGGTTAGCTTTACCGAGTTTTGCTCCTTGCAAGTTAGCTAAAAACAGCTTTGCTCCTGAGAGGTTGGCAATTTTCAAGGTTGCTTGTTGTAAGTTAGCTTTATAGAGGTTTGTTCCTTGGAGATTTGCTGCACGCAGACTTGCTCCACCGAGGTTAGCCGAACGCAGATTTGCACCGCAGAGATTGGCGCGGTTGAGGTTAGCCCAACAAAGATCGGCACCACACAGGCTGGTTTTGAGCAATTTGGTTTCATAAAGAATAGACCGAACCAGTCTAGCGCCGTTCAGGTCAGCTTCAGATAAATCTGCCCCCCGCAAATCAGCCCCACTCAAGTCTGCTCCTCGGAGGTCAGCTTGTTGCAGGTTTGCTCCTACTAAATCTGCTCGCCTAATGTCGGTATTACGTAAATCAAGTTTCTGATCTTTTGGGTCTTCGAGTAAATTCCGTCTGGCGATGACAGTTAAAGCTGCTTGAATATCGGTGCGTATTTTTGTTGTTTCGTCATGGAAATTTGGCTGCAATTGTTGTGTCGGACGCGACTCACCTTTGCGTCTACTGGAGTAGATTGCTGGTGAGTATTCTAGCTTTGGTTGCTCTGGTTTTACTTGCTTGATTGGTGTATTTTCTCGCACAAAAGCGGTGAGGATTTCCATGATTGTCCAGTGTTCTTTGGGGAAATCTTGAGCAACTCTTTCTAATGCGTAAATTGCGCCCGTGCGAGTTTCAATTTTTTCATGTCCCAGCTGGGAAATTGCTCCCATAAAGCGTTCTGCAATCAATCTATCTTGATTGAGTTTTGCATTCTGAATGTCAATTTCTAAGTTTTTCTCAGCGGCGATCGCATTTTTCTGCAACGCTTGGGTACGCTTTGCTGCATAATAAGCATTGAACATTGCTGCCGATGCTAGAAAAACTATTGCAGTGGTTGTTAATGCTTGGTTTCTATACTGGATTTTCTCCTGAATTGACAATTCTTTAACACTGGACAACGCGAAGAAAATGACAGCCAATGAACCAGCAAATATAACTGTTATAGTTATCAACCAATTCAACAAAGTGTCTGTCTTTTTAGAAGACATGGTAAAAATTTTCCTTACAACCTAGAATTATTACTTAGTTATTTGGACAAAATAGTATAGCATTTAGCAAAAAAATTATAATATGGTCACAAGAGTCATTTAAGTTACGAATGACATCGGATATACTAGTAAATCACCGTGTAAATCAATCAGTTAAACCCTCACACTATCCCAATTAGGAATTACAAATTACTCAGAAAATTTAGCTTCCCTAAAATTTGCTCCATCAAGTGTAGCATCATCAAGAATTGCCCCACGCAGGTCAGCTAAATATAAGCAGGCACGATGGAGGTTCGCTTTTTGGAGGTTCGCCCATTGCAGGTTGCTAGCGCTGAGGATTGCGCCTTTGAGGTTAGCTGAATATAGATTAGCTCGTTCTAAATTAGCTGCACTGAGGATTGCTCCCTCTAAATTGGCTTCTTTTAGGTTAGCGCCAGCAAGATTAGCTTGATAAAGATTTATCTGTTCTAGGTTAGCTCGATTCAAGTTTGCTCCTCTGATGTCCGTATGACTCAAATCAAGTTGCTCATTTTCTGGGTCTTGGTTTACATTTCTTCGAGCAATAACGGTAAGAGCCGCTTGAATATCTCTACGAACTTTTGCTGAGGGGTTGCACAGAAGTTGCTTTTGCGGCGTGTCAGAAGCGTTTTTGCGAATAAAACTAGTCAGAATGTCCATGATTATCCAGTGATAGTGTGGATAATTACGGGCAATTTGCTCTAAATCGTTAATTATAACTATACTGCTTTCTATTGGGCGATCGCCTAACTGTTCAATTGCGATTTTTAAACGTTCTTTTGGTGAAGAATGCGGAATTTGTTTAATATGTTCCTGAAAATCATATATCTTAAGTAACATTTTTGATAACAGTTTTTCATTGGTTGGTAAAATATTTTTCATGACATGAAAGGTATTAGTGATGGCTATAAATATAGAAAAATACTCAGAGGTTTTTGACAATTTTCTTGTTATGGATATTGTTTAATTCCTAGACAATATTGGAATATACTAGCGCAATTAAAAAAATTGATAATAGACTTGCTACAGAAGTGGCGTAAAGGGTAAAGCGGCGGAGAACAAACCCTTTCTCTTTTACTTTTTATCTTTACGCCCTCTTACAAAACTATTTTTCTAAGAGGCCTAATATAAGCGTTTAGTAAGTAGTTAGTAACATACATACTCGCTACTGCGATCGCTCATCAGTTGTACTCAGGATTGTTTATTCTTCATTAGCAATTAGCCCTCATCATGGCAATTTTGATTTATTCCTAATGAGTGATATATGATATACCTTGCGAAAACGAGAAGCATTGCGCTAGAACCGTATTGCTTTATACTGATCCTTACTAGAAAATAACAATTGCAAAAGTAGTTTTCGGAGATCGATCGTATGACCCTAAGTATCTCAAATGTATTTGATGCCAATTTTTATCGTGCTGCCAATAGTGATTTATCTAATTTCAATGATGCTCAAGCTTTGTCTCACTTCCAAACCTATGGTATCAACGAAGGTCGTTTATTCTCACCAATAATTAATTTGAATTTTTACCGATCTAGTAATCCTGACCTCGCAAACTTTAACAACAGCCAACTGTTAAATCATTTAGAAAATTATGGGGTAGCTGAGGGACGTAGTTTTTCTCAGATTGTCAGTCTTGGCTACTATCGCACTAACAACACTGACCTCAGTAGCTTTAACAATGAGCAATTATTTAATCATTTGAAAGACTTCGGAATTTCAGAAGGACGTTACTTTTCTTCAATTTTTTATCTATTCTCATATAAAAATTTTAACTCTGACCTCGCTTCTTTGAATAACTCTCAACTGCTAAATCATTTTGAAATCAATGGGATTAATGAAGGGCGTAAGTTCATACCCTATTTTGAATTTGACTACTATCGAGCTAACAATAAAGACTTGGCTGGTTTGAGTAACAGGCAGTTAATAGACCATTTTGAAGTTTATGGGATTAATGAAGGGCGTAAATCTTCATCTTCTTTTGATGCTGGGTATTATAAAGCCAATAATCCTGATTTAACTTCTTTAAAAGGCATTAGCTTAGTGGAACATTTTGATTTTTATGGTTTTGGTGAAGGACGCAAGGGCACTAATGACTACGGCGGAAACACACTAAACGCTGCTCGTCAACTTGCCATAAATCCCGGTTTTATTCAACAACTTGAAAACGTTGGCCCCTCTGATACTTATGACTACTATCGGTTTGATTTAAATCAATCTAGCACTGTTAACATCTCAGACTATAGCGTTTTTAACAGTGTACTTGAGCAAATACTTGATAGTAACGGTAATGTTCTAGCTTCTAGAAATACCGCCGTATTTAATCCTGGTAGTGGTATTGTAGGAAATACGGCTAACAAGATTAATTTGTCTCCAGGTACTTACTACATACGCTTCCAACCGCAAGCAGGGAATACTAATTACTCTTTGTTGATTTCTGCTACGGCGAATAACAATTAATAACAATTGAGAGGGAACAGGGAACGGAGAATGGGAAACAGTGTATCCCACGGCTTAAGCTTTTTCTTTTACTGTTCCCTGTTGCCCATTCCCTATTTCCTTTTTTTATAAAATTACGACCGCCTGATGTCCTAAACTAAGCTTTAACTGCTATACTTGCACAGTTCTAAAGTCTAATTTCCTGATTGTTGCAGTTGTTCAATTAGCTGTATAATTTGTTGATAATACTGGATATTTCCTTCTTGATAATACAAATCTGCGGATTTTTGAAAATCAGCGATCGCTTGTTGCAAATTACCCAAATTTCGGTTGACATCTGCTCGCAGGATGTAAGCTGAAGCCCAATGAGGTTGACGTTGTAGGGCTTCGTTTAAGTCTGCTAAGGCTAAGTTGAAGTATTCTAAAAGAGAATAGCTACGCCCGCGATTGTACCAATCTTCAGCAAAGTTGGGGTCGATGGCAATTGCCTGAGTGTAATCTTTTATCGCACCATAATAGTCTTCTATGGCGTAGCGAGCGTTAGCCCGATCGCTGTAAAATGCAGCAGATTGAGGATTGATTTGCAATGCTTGAGTGTAATCTGCGATCGCACTTTCATATTTTTCTAAAGCATAGTTGGTAGAAGCTCGGTTAAAATAAGCTTCAATTAAATCGGGATTGATTTCTAAAGCTTTGTCATAATCTGCAATGGCTCCATATTCATCGCCTAAAAGACGACGAGCATTGCCCCGATTGCAGTAAGCTTGGGAAAAGTCAGGCATCAATTCTATGGCTATTGTGTTATCCTCAATTGCTCCTTGGAAATCTTGCAAAGCTTCACGGGCGATAGCCCGACCATAATAAGCCGCCGCTAAGTTATCATTAATCTGCAATGCCCTGTCGTAATCTTTTATTGCTCCTTTATGATCTCCAATTGAACGACGAGCTGCGGCGCGATCGCAATATCCCTCAGCTAAATTAGGATTGAGTTGTAATAAGCGATTACTATCTTCAATTGCACTTTGATAGTTTCCCAAGCGGCAAAGCGCATTCGCCCGAAAGCCGTATACTAAAGCTAGTGTCGGATTTTCTTGCAATGCTCGGTCATAATCTGCAATTGCACCTTCGTAGTCTTCAAGGGTGCTACGCACTAGACCCCGTTCGCAATAAGCTTGCACATCATCAGGATTGAGTTTCAGTGCTTGGTTAAAATCTTTAATTGCTGCTTGATAATTTTCTAGGCGAGAGAGAACCAAACCACGATTGTAATATGCGCTGGCAAAGTTGGGATTAATTTTTAAGGCATGGTTGTAATCTGCGATCGCACTTTCATAATCTGCTAAAGCGTAGTAAGCATTACCTCGGTTATGATAAGCCTCTGCCAAGTTAGGATCTAATTTTAATGCTCGATGATGATCGGCGATTGCTTCGTGGTAATTTCCTAAAAGGTGGTGAATATTACCGCGATTGCTGTAAGCTGCGGCAAAACTGGGATACCACTGTAAAGCTTCTTGAAAATCTGCGAGCGCTCCTTGAGAATCGCCATGATCGAAACGAGCTACACCGCGATTATGATACGCATTGGCAATATCAATATTGATGTTATCAGCTAATTGGGTGCTGATTTCTATGGTTTGGATATAATCGGCGATCGCTTTGTCGTAGTCTGCTAAGGCAAAATAGGCATTTCCTCGACTGTGGTAAGATTGGGCAAGATTCGGGTCGATGGCTAATGCTTGGTTATGGTCAGCGATGGCTTTTTCATAATCTCCTAAAAAGTAGTATGCATTGCCGCGGTGATAATACGTTGTGGCAAAATTGGGGTTGATTTCGATGGCGCGATTAAAATTGGCGATCGCACTGTGATAATCTGTGAGACTACTTGAAATAATTCCTCGATTATGGTAAGCTTCGCCATAATCTGGATTGAGTTTGATTGCTTGGGTGTAAGCTGTAATAGCTGCTTGATACTTCCCTTCTAAATTATTGTTAAATCCTTGGTTGAAAAAATCTTCAGCATTCATATAAATAATTTTTTTGACTTATGATAGCCCCTAGCTTGCAAGTATGGGCATTTTTGATGAAATGCTTTTCAAAGCATTTTAAGTACTATTGTGCTTATAAAAGGTAGGGGCGCATAGCTATGCGCCCCTACAAATTTGTGTACCTCATTTGATTCAGAACTGCTATTTCCAGCTATTCGAGAACAAATAGTACAATAGCATTCTCAAGGAACTTCAATAGGAATTCATAACTATTCTTTCGTTGACCGAACAATTCGCAATTTGCACCGTTGTTTTTCCTAATTTACGACTTGGCTACCATGACTGCGGGGGTCATCTTGACTAGGCGTTGGTGCTACTGGGGCTGAGAATTTGGAAACTTGTCCGCTAGATTGACCGTAGGGGAGAGATGAACCAGTAACTAAAGCCTCTAAGTTGCTAGCCATGATTGTCCGGGGTTGATCGCCGATCGCCTGGGCGATGGTTTCTCCACCCGGTTTCAAAAATACAAAATGCGGAATCCCATCCACGCGATATTTCAGCATTTCTGGTAACCACTTGGTATTATCCACATTCAGCATCACAAAATTTAGCTTGTCGGCATATTCTGTTTCCAGTTGAGCGATATCTGGTGCCATTTTTTGGCAGACAGTACACCAATCAGCATAAAACTCCACTAAAGATGGCTTACCGTTAGTCATTGCTACTTCTAGCGGTGTGGACGCTTCACTTAATTTCGCCAGGGAAGCCGAAGTTGTTTCTGTTCGCAATCCTAAGAAAAAGGCAACGCTAAGGGCGATCGCGACGATCGCAACTAAGAAGTTTCTCAAACGCTTCCCTAAGCTAGATTCAGGCTTTTCGGGAGAATTAATTGGTGAACCCGTACTCATAACAGAATTATTAAAACTTATTAAATAGTCTCTTTCACTTTAGCAATTTATGGGCAGTGGGTACACATGGGATTAATCGCGTCTGTAGGTGAGTAAAATTTTGGTGATATCAAAGGTAGTTAGAATAATTAAAAGCAGCAATACCTACTTTAGTCATAGATCTCAAAGGGTAAATCTCTATGGTCTCAGCCACTAGTAATATAGGTAGCCTGAGCTTTGACAAATTTGTTGCGAACTATCTAGATGAGGTACGCTACGAATTAATTGATGGAGAACTAATTGACTTGGAACCCACTGGACTCCACGAACAGGTAGCTGGGTTAATTAATCGTAAGCTCAATGTCGCAATCGATTTGCTTAACTTGCCTTGGTTCATTCCCATGAAATGCCTGATTCAACCATTAGGTCAAAATTCAGCCTTTAGACCTGATATTGTGATTCTCGATCGACAGGCTTTAGGAAATAGACTTCTTGCAGAAGTCGGGAAAAGGGTAAGGGGAAAGGGGGAAAGGTTTGGTATTTTCCCTTTCCCCTTTAACCTTTTCCCTTTTCCCACCTCTTGCAAAAGTGCTTTTTGCAAGAGGTCTAATGAGCCATTATGGAAAACTGAACCAGTGATTACATTAGGTAAATCTGTCAAATTGGTAGTAGAGGTAGTCAGTACTAATTGGCAGAATGACTATGCTCGTAAAGTGGAAGACTACGAAGCTATGGGTATTCCAGAATATTGGATTGCTGATTATCTGGGGCTGGGAGGCAAACGCTACATCGGCTCATCCAAACAACCTGCAATTACGATTTATCAGTTAATTGATGGAATTTACCAAGGACAGCAGTTTAGGAGAACAGAACGCCTGCTCTCCCAAACATTTCCTAACTTGAGTTTGACAGCAGAAGAAATATTTGCCGCAGGTCGGTCAAGTTAGGAACTGGGCAAAATTGTAACTTACAAAATCGCTCCAGTTTCTTTCAAATAAACCCGTGTAAATGGTTCATCTTGACCCAAAGTGTAATCCTCAATTAATCCTTTGCGACGAATAGAAATGTCGTTGCCTTTTCTAATCACCACAGTAGAACCATCAAAAACATCCCGCGCCAACATCATCTCAGTTTCGGTGGGATTATCCAAAACTACGATATTACTACGTTGGTAAAACATACCCTCTTGCTCTAATATGTCTTCCCCATACTCAGCAATCAACAAATCAAGTTTGGGATGACGCAGCAAAGTTTGAACGTTGCTGTTGTAAGTTGGGCTTAATACTTTTTTCGAGCGATTCACAAAAACTGCGTCTCGACAAACAGCACCAATTGTCCAGTCGGGATGTTGTAAAAGAATATGGTCAATTGTTGTTTGCAGTTCTTCAACGGAGATTTTATTAAAGGTAATAACCGGTATCCTGGCATCTGTACCAGACTCAAAAAACGTTTCTAAAATATGAGAAGGTACATCAACGCTTTCACCTTCAGAAGGTTTCAAATGCATTAAAATTCCTGGTGCAGCGTTAATTTCCAAGATAGCGAAGTTACTCGATTTCCAAGATTCTGCAAGACTTTTGGTAATCACATCAATACCCAAACAAGTCAGCTGAAAGTGTTGGGCAATATCTTGGGCGAGGATAATATTGTCATCATGAACCGTATGCGTTGCATTGATGCTCATACCCCCGGCGGAAAGATTGGCGACTTTACGTAGGTAGACGGTGCGCCCTTTTTCAATCACACTGTCCAATGACAAACGCTGTTCGTCTAGGTAGAGTTCCATCGCATCGTCCACCAGAATTTTACTCATGGGGGAGGTGGGTGAATCTAAACGTGCGGGTTTGCGGTTCTCTTGCCGAATTAATTCCGCGATGGTCAGGTAGCCATCACCAACAACCGATGCCGGACGGCGTTCTGTGGCGGCGACGAATCTACCATTGACGCACAACATACGAAAATCCGATCCAGAAATGCTTTTCTCTACTATGATTCTCGGTAGCTGGTCTTCAGGAATCGCTGCTACTGCGCGACTGTAAGCAGATTCCAGTTCTTTTGAATCTTGCACGTCAGCCGTAACGCCAATTCCTTTATGACCTACGACTGGCTTAACTGCTACTGGGTAGCCAATTTGCCTAGCTGCTGCGAAAGCTTCTTTTTCGGAAAAGACGATCTCGCCTTCAGGTACTGGAAAACCCAGAGTTTTCAAAAATGCTTTACAGTCATCTTTGCGGGTAGTAAATTCCGAATCTAGATGGCTATCGCGGTTAAATGTTGTTGCTACTCCCCGGACATGTTTTTTTCCCAAACCGTATTGCATCAATCCTTCTTCCCACAAATAAAATGCGGGAATGCCTTTTTCATGAGCTGTTCGCAATAGGGCGTAGACTGTAGGGCCACCATAGGCAGATGCACGGAATCTACTTTGCAGCCTGACTAGCTGATCTTCAAAGTCGAAGTCTTCGTCTTGGGTAATAGCTTCAAACCAATCCCAAACGAAGTAAGCTACTTCTCTGGTTGTGCGTTCGTGTAGGGATTCGATGCTAATTCGCGTGGATTTTGCATATGGTTTGACACCCCAGCGGTCGAGGTGCAAATCCATGTCCAATTTTCCAACTTGTGAAGCCGTTTGGGCAAATAGATGGGCATAGGATTCGTAGCTTTGGTCGCGCAGGTGGGGATAGCGATCGCCAATTCTCGAAATATAATCCTCAATAGGCAAAGGCTCTTTCAACTCAACTAGAGCAAAATCAAATACTAGTGCCCCTCTATCTAAATAAGGGTTAGCTCCAATGTAATGCTTGAAGTTGAAAATATCGAATACATCCGTTCTTCTAGCATTAATGCGGACTAAATCGCTGCTTTTTTGTTGAACCATTGATTATGAACCTTTGGCTAAACACCCTGAAATTGAGATGCTGAGTTCGATTACTCAGACTTATTGAGTGTTAGAATTCATGAGTCAGAATACTTGCACATATCATCGCTCTGCCTCCTCCTGAATACTGAATTTTAACGATTGATTTACTTAATTTTGGGGAGTTATAACTTTGCCATAGCAATTTGCAATTACCACTTTGCAATGGGCTACGTCCCGCTACGCTAACGTAGTGTTTGTATTCAGTGTCGGCTTTGAACACACAAATTATCCAATTATTCAATTGACATAGATGGGTATTTTAATTGCAAATTTTGAATTGCGAATTGACACAGAACCTACCCTAACGATATTACGAAGCATCTTCAACTATCTCAAGGCATAATTTAATTTTCATTCATCCGAAAAATAAAATCACATTCAATTCATCCTGATGAATAACCAAATATACGACCTTTGAAAGGTGCAATACCTTAGCAATAATTTGTATAAATCTATATACAGTATCAACCAATACGGTATTGAGGAAACAGCAAAGTATGAATGGCACACAAGCTGCTCTAAGAGATGAAGTTAGGCTACTGGCTGAAGAAGCTTTTCACCGGAGGCTAATTTCTGGGCATGGAGATGGGCCAGACATCAAAGAGTATCAAATTGTCTATCAAGGCAAACCCAGACATCTCCCACTAGAACAAGCACGTTTTTTCTTAAGTAATTTGCTTTACAGAAGCGGGATTCGTTAAATCATTCATCAGGAAATTTTGGATTTTGGATTTAAAATACGGATAAATTTAATTCTGCATTCCGATAGGGGGTAAATTTTTTTAGTTAAGGGCGAATTTGTTCGCACAATCAAAAAATAATCCTCTTGCTAGAATTAATATCAACTCGATTTTCCTTAAAAGTCTACGATCGCCAACTCCAACACCATCAATTATGCCTCTAGAAAATATATCTAGAGGCTATTAATGCGAGCGGTAATTTTTACTTAGTCAACAACTTTATGTAATTTAAAAAATCGTTTGGTCTAATTGCGATCGCCAACTTTCATACTAGTTTTTTCAAGTAATCTTCCAAAAGGGAGATATTACAAGTTGATTTGTCATGGTTTATTGAAATTTATCTAAATCAAATCAGGGGGCATTATGGTAGAAAGTAATCCTAAAAGACAGTTGGTAATTATTGGCGGAGCCGAAGACAAAGAGGGAGATTCCCAAATTTTGCGGGAATTTGTACGCCGCGCTGGAGGTACAAAAGCTAACATTGTGATTATGACAGCGGCGACAGAACTACCGAGAGAAGTGGGAGAAAATTATATTAGAGTGTTTGAGCGATTAGGAGCCGAGAATGTCCGCATCGTTGACACAGAAACTCGCGATGATGCGTCTTCATCTACGGCATTGAAAGCTATTGATAATGCAAGTGGGATATTTTTTACCGGGGGAGATCAAGCTCGCATCACCGGCATCCTCAAGGATACTGAAATAGATACGGCGATTCACAAACGCTATAGTGAAGGTGCGGTTATTGCAGGTACGAGCGCCGGAGCTGCTGTAATGCCAGATAAAATGATTGTCGAAGGTGATTCGCAAACCAACCCGCGGATCGAAACTGTGGAAATGGGCCCCGGTATGGGATTTCTTCCAGGAGTGGTAATCGATCAGCATTTCTCCCAGCGTGGAAGATTGGGACGCTTAATTTCAGCTTTGGTACTAGAGCCTGCTGTCTTGGGATTCGGGATTGATGAGAATACCGCGATGGTTGTGACAGATACTCAAATTGAAGTGGTTGGTGAAGGTGCTGTCACAATTGTCGATGAATCAGAGGCTACATATAACAATGTGGGCGAAATTTTGAAGGATGAGCCGTTGGCGATTTGTGGAGCTAAACTACATATCTTGCCACATGGCTTCAAATTTGACCTCAAAACCCGCCAACCTATCCTCAGCAATGGCTCTGTGGCAAATGTCTCTGTAGGAGTTAGTTAATTACCTGTGGGTTAGTCCTGTGGAAAAAAATCGGCGATCGCCAGTTGCTATTTCTTATATGTTAAGAATTAGTTAATAAACTTTTAATTCAGCAAAATGCAGTCATTATAAAATACTGGGAAAATCCTAAAAATTTCCCAGTATTTTAGTATCTTAGTTCAGTTAGTAACTTGACGATGAAAGCCATAATATTAGCTGCTGGTGTTGGACAACGCTTGGGTAAAGATGGGCAAAACCAACCCAAATGCTTGCTGAAGTTTAACGGTAAATCTTTATTAGAGCGCCATTTGAATTATCTTCGTCATTATCAAATGGAGGAAGTAGTAATTGCCGTGGGTTACCAGGCAGAAAAAATTCAGCATGAAATCAAAGCATTGAAAGCCGAAAACTGGGTTACTACAGTTTACAATCCTGACTATACCAAAGGTAGTGTCATCAGCTTGTGGGCTTTACGCCAACATCTTGCCGCTGCTGATAATTTGTTGTTAATGGATGCAGATGTTTTGTACGATCGCCACATCATCGAACGATTAGTAAAGACAAATGTTTCCAATTGCTTCTTATTGGATCGAGATTTTGAACCAGGGGATGAACCAGTGAAACTTTGTGTCAAGGACGGTTATCTAGTGGAGTTTCGCAAACAAGTGGCTTGGAACTTGGCTTATGATTTTGCCGGGGAGTCAGTGGGATTCTTTCGTTTTGAAAATGCGATCGCTCGCCGTCTCGCCAGCCGCACAGAACAATATGTTGCTGACGGACTGCACGACCAACCTTATGAAGAAGTAATTCGAGATTTACTATTAGAAACTCCAGAAATATTTGGTTACGAAGACATCACTGGTTTACCTTGGATTGAAATCGATTTCCCAGAAGATATTCAACGTGCCAAAAACCAGACTTTACCTAAAATTGAAATAGCAGAAAATAAAAATCATATAAAAATAGATACTTTTAGAAAAAAACTACAAACATAGCAAAATTTATAATTTATTTGATACAAAAGTCAATAAAACTTCCGAATCAACACAAAGAATTCTTAGTGTTTATCTTTGCTTCAAAAGCTCAAAACATCTCTATTTGAAAGGTTAAGACAAGCAAAATAGATGGACAAAATATCTACACTCGTTGTCAACAGTAAGTGTTATCAACTGCGGGCATTATTGGAATCGCCTCAACTTGAATTCATCATGGAAGCTCACAATGGAATTAGCGCCCGCATTGTCGAAGAGGCTGGATTTAAAGGAATTTGGGCGAGTGGATTAGCTCTTTCGGCTCAATATGGCGTTCGGGACAATAACGAAGCTAGTTGGACTCAAGTTGTAGAAATGCTAGAGTTCATGTCTGATGTTACCAGCATTCCCATTTTGTTAGATGGCGATACAGGTTATGGCAACTTTAATAATATGCGTCGCCTGGTTAGGAAATTAGAACAGCGAGGTATTGCTGGAGTTTGTATTGAAGATAAACTTTTTCCTAAAACTAATAGCTTTATTAATGGTAGTCGCCAAGCCTTGGCTGATATTGATGAATTCTGCGGCAAAATTAAAGCAGGCAAAGATAGCCAAACACATGCAGATTTCTGCATTATTGCTCGACTAGAAGCCTTAATTGCCGGTTGGGATCTATCAGAAGCATTGCGGCGAGCTGAAGCTTACGATGCAGCGGGAGCAGACGCCATCCTGATTCACAGCAAATCATCCCGGCCCGACCAAGTGCTAGCCTTTGCCAAAGAATGGGCGGGACGCTCTCCATTAGTAATTATACCGACTAAATATTACAGCACCGCTACCGACGTGTTTCGCAAAGCCGAAGTTAATTTAGTCATTTGGGCAAACCACATGATTCGAGCTGCTGTTGCTAGTATGCAAGCGATCGCCCGCGAAGTTCAAGCCAGCGAAACTTTAATCAACATTGAAGACGATATTGCACCAGTAAAAGAAATTTTCCGCTTACAGGGAGCCGACGAACTTCTACAAGCCGAAAAACGCTACTTTAGTAACGGACGCCATCATACTCAAGCGATCGTATTAGCTGCTACTAGAGGACAAGAATTAGCAGGATTGACACTAGATAAACCAAAAGTCATGTTACCTCTTGGAGGTAAACCCATACTCAGACTTTTAGTAGACAAATTCAAGAAACTTGCCATTAACGATATTACTGTTGTCGCAGGTTATAAAGCAGAAACTATAAATGTTACGGGAACAAAAGTAATTCGTAACCCAGATTATGAAACAACTGGAGAATTAGCATCCTTAGCCTGCGCTCAAGCCAGCTTTGCTGATGAAATGCTCGTACTTTATGGCGATTTACTATTTAGAAGCTATATTTTGCGAGATTTATTAGAATGTCCTGGAGAAATTGTGGCTGTGGTTGATTCTGTAATCAACTCTAAATCAGTTAGCGGTTCCCCTGACTATGCTTATTGTTCAGTTGCAGATGACCTTTCCATCTTCGGACAAGACGTTAACCTGTTGCACATCTCCAAAGCAACCCAAACCCACTTAGGAAATTCCTGCGGACGCTGGATTGGAATGTTGCGCTTACGAAGTCAAGGTAGAAAGTGGGTGAATGAAGCACTCAATGAATTGCAAACACGGCGGGAATTTAATAGTTTGGGTTTACCAGAATTGTGCAATTATTTAATCGATCAAGGCAAACCAATCAAAGTGCTTTATATTCGCGGTAATTGGTTGGATGTTAATTCTTTAGATGACCTTGATTTGGCGTTTCAATTAAAACAATAGGGAATGGGGCATAGGGCAAGACCTCTTGCAAAAGTCCCTAACACCCCACCCCCAACCCCTAAGAGCTTGCTCTTAGGGGAGCGTTTGCTGTCTTCAAATGCGGGGTAGGATTCTTTATTTTTGATTTGTGCAAGAGGTCTAATATAAAAATTTTATTAAGTATTTAGTTAACTGTCTTAACTGTCTTAACTGTCCTTGTATTTCTATTAGAAAAGTAAGAGTATATTTATGTGGATAACCTGTATTTTTACTGTATACTTTTCAATTTATTCGTAGCAGTAAATACTAATATCCATGCTTAATTTACTGAAAAATTAAATCTAAGTAAGAGGATTTGTAAAATGAAAAAGATGATAATTGCCTTGTTAATCATGCTCGGCTTAAGCCTATCACTAGGTCAGGGGCCAGCGGTTGCTGCAAGTAATGACTGCTTGAAAACGCTAAATACTGGTTCAGCTACTACTATCCCTGTTTTTTATGAAGATCAGGCTGCTTTCTACGGCTGGTCGGGAGGTGTGATTACTAATGATATGTACTACAACGCCTGCGGCCAAACTGTGACTCTCAAAGTTAATTACGCTGACTGGGATAGGCTTCGCAAAGAAGGAAAGCTAGATGGTATCCGATATATATACAAAACGCCCAAGGAATCTTCAATTGGTATTAGGAAAATTGTAGGAACTGAACCCAAAGATGTGAAAATTGAAGATTTCTACAGCTAGAGAAGGCTAACACCTTCACTAATTAACTGGTCTGGTTTTAGCTTGAAAGCTGACATCATCAGGTAATTTTTACTGAATTACGTCTAATGTGAATTGAGACTTCAATTTCGTTGATGATTCCAAAATTACGGTTTTTTCCAAGCCTGGAAATCCTTGGAGAAAATGAGACTTTTCAATTCACATCAGGCGTAAATTTGGATAATGTATTAGGAATGGCGATCGCTCACTCAGTCTAACAGATGAGATGAGCGATCGCTTTTAGCTAACTTGCAAAAATAAATGATTATAGTTAATTTTTGACTGTCAGCCCACAATTATTTATGATTGAAGCAAAAGAATTTGTCGAAGCTGCTCGTAATTTTGGTTTTGATTGGTATACTGGCGTACCCTGTTCTTTTCTCACGCCATTTATTAACTACGTGATTAACGACGCTCAACTGACTTATATTTCCGCAGCTAATGAGGGAGATGCTGTGGCGATCGCCTCTGGAGCTACAATTGCTGGTAAACATGCAGTAGTGATGATGCAAAATTCTGGTTTGGGGAATGCAGTTAACCCGCTGACTTCTCTAAATTATATTTTTCGCATTCCAGTACTAGTTATTTGTACCCTAAGAGGCGATCGCAATTTGCAAGATGAACCCCAACATGAATTAATGGGGCAAATCACAGATAAATTGCTGGAAACTATGACTGTGCCTTGGGAATTTTTCCCCACAGATGCAGCAGAAATAGAACCAGCCTTGCAAAGAGCCACAGCTTACATAAAACAAGAGCGTCGTCCCTATGCTCTAATTATGCGTAAGGGAACAATTGCCCCCCACGCACTCACTCGTTCTTCTATCCCCAAACGCGAAGATAACAATCAGGCTCATATTCAACAAACCTTTTTTAACGGTAACCAAGAACAACGGATTTCCCGCAACCAAGCTTTAGCTCGAATTGTCGAACTCATTAACCCCGAAAATACTGTAATAATTGCCACCACCGGATACACTGGGCGGGAACTCTTCGCCAGTAAAGACAGTGCGAATCATCTTTATATGGTCGGGTCGATGGGTTGCGCTTCCTCAATGGGGTTGGGGCTTTCCTTAGCACGTCCCGATCTCAACGTAGTAGTGATTGACGGCGATGGTGCGGCATTAATGCGAATGGGTAATTTTGCGACTATCGGCACTTATGGCGGTGCTAATTTAATCCATATTCTCTTAGATAATGAAGTCCACGATTCCACAGGCGCACAAGCCACCGTCTCTTTTGGTATCTCCTTTGCCAAAATTGCCGAAGCCTGCGGTTACAGCGTCACATTAGCCGGAGACGATCCCGCGCTTTTAGATGCTTTATTTACCGCAGATACTAAAACTAGACCGAAATTCGCCCATCTCAAAATCCGTCCCGGAACTCTAGAGAAGTTACCCAGACCGAACCTCACCCCGGAAGCAGTTTTGCAACGCTTCGTGAAAAATATTGAGGGAGACGCGGGGACGCAGAGAATAACCAATGACAAATGACAAATGACAAATGACAAATAACAAAATGATATTACTAAATCCTGGCCCTGTTAATTTGAGCGATCGCGTCAGAAATGCGCTGTTAAATCCTGATTTGTGCCATCGGGAGGTGGAATTTGCCGAGCTGCAAAGCAGAATCCGCGAACAGTTACTTCAAGTTTACAATCTTGAGGGCGCTCGCTGGGCAGCAGTCTTACTCACCGGTTCTGGTACAGCAGCGATGGAAGCTATGGTTAGCACTTTAGTACCAAGAAATGGGAAATTGTTGGTAATTGAAAATGGCGTGTATGGCGAAAGAATATCTAAAATTGCCAAAATTCATGACATTAATTACATCACACTTTCCCATCCTTGGGATGCTGAAATAGATATCAAAGGTTTAATTAAACTGTTAGATGAAAACGCCAATATCAGCCACCTCGCTGTTGTCCATCACGAAACTACTACTGGTCGCCTCAATAATTTGGTGGAAGTTGCTGCAATTTGTCAGCAACGCCGCATTCAAATATTAGTAGATGCAGTTAGCAGCTTTGGTGCCGAAGAATTGAACTTTGAGGCTTGGGGAATCACTGCTTGTGCTGCAACAGCCAATAAATGTCTGCATGGTGTCCCTGGAACATCCTTTGTCATCTTACGAAGGGATGCACTATCGTCAGCAGACACCATCCCCCGCACCTTATATTTAGATTTAGCAACCTATTGCCAGCAACAAGATAAAGGCGGTACACCTTTTACTCAATCAGTGCAGACATTTTATGCTTTAGCAGAAGCTTTGCAAGAAATGGCAGAAGCAGGAGGATGGCGTGCTAGACATAGCTATTACAGCCAACTTGCAAACTTAGTTAAAGACGGGTTAGTGTCAATGGGAATTAAACCATTACTTCCCGAAGGAAATTCATCTGTAGTTTTGAATGCCTATTATTTACCAGATAATTTCAGCTATGAAGAATTTCACGACCAACTGAAAGCACAGGATTTTGTAATTTATTCTGGACAAGGAAATTTAGCCAAATCTATCTTTCGAGTATCAACAATGGGAGCTATTACCGAGGCTGATATGGAACGATTTATTGCTGTTGTTAAACAAATTATTTCAAAAGCACATTAAAGAGTAAAAATAATGATTTTCTAGGGCGCTTGCGTTTTTCAAGCTTAATCTAATCCAATGACAAAAGTACTATATCGCCCTCTTGTGCCGCTACATTGAAAAACTTAATTAACTCAACTTTTAGTTCGAGAAAATGCGGCTCCATGTATACTCTACTCTGGTGAGATCCAAGTAGATTGTCGAGACGCAACTTGAATTCTTCCTCTGAGATTTGATTTAAAGCCTCAGTTATCTCATTAACCTCAGTCACAGTTAAATAACGTACCATGCCATAGTTTGCTTCCCAAGGCGTTGCTGAACCTCCCATAAATACTTTATGCAGCAATGTATCATCCTTGTTGTCACTATCGTGTGGAAATTCGCCTGTAAATAAAAAGTGAAGTGACTGCCAATGCTTATCAAGATCTAGATAGCGATCGCTATTTCTTAAAGCTTCAAAGTAAGCATGAATTTCTTCATCTGTTTCTAAGTCATCACCAAAAAAAATACTTGCGTAGGCAACATCATTTTGCAATCTTTCAAACTCTTGAAGTCTTATGCGCCTATAACTGGCTTCAATACCCATATAAACAGAGCCAATGATTTTTCAAAGTTTGTACAGAGCTAATTCTACAAACAATATTAAAGCAATTTCACCACCTATTTCATTTACAATTAAAAATAATCAGACGATAAAATCATTATGAATTCCTTTTCATCTGCAACATCACAAAATAGAAGCCAAAACAATAACGAAGTTTTAGTAAATGTTATTGTCAAGCAACGAGCTGATGGGAGAACGGTTGCCATTGTTCCAGGTTTCCCTGAATTACAAGTTGAGGCAAGCGATCGCCATGCTGCATTAACCCAACTTCAGCAACGTTTAGAAACTCATCTAGCTGGTGCAGAAATTGTTTCATTACCTGTAAAATTGCCATCTACTGAGCAGAAAAACCCTTGGTTAGCAATGGCTGGAATTTTTAAAGACGACCCACAGTTTGAGCAAATGCTCAAAGCTATTGAAAACTATCGACATGAACTAGACAAATCTACAGAAGATGATTTTTTGCAAGAGTAAAAGAATATTTGCTTTAGTATAGTTAAAATGACACTATGGGTGCTTGATACTGACCATGTTTCGCTACTACAACGAGGTCATCTACTTGTTGTTAGTAAAATAGCTGCTGTCAATCCAGATGAAATCATGAGAAAAATAATATAATGAAGCAATGAAAAAGGGTTAGACAAGCGCCATTTTTTGAACAAGGAACATACATCTATGAATATTCAGCTTGTTGAATCTTTAGCCAATGCAATCAAAGCTTTATCTCCTGAAGAACGAGAGTTATTAAACCAAAAATTAACACATCAATCTAATTGGCAAAATTTAAAACCAAGAATTTTAGCCAATGCTCAAGCTATTGGGCAACGGCTTGGTGGTCAAACTTTAGAACCAGATGTTGACGAAATTATTCATCAAATACGAGAAGAACGGGATCGACAATTCATAGCGGATTTGTTTCCCATTGAAGAAAAATCATGACTGTAAAAATTATTTGTGTGGATGCTAATTTCGTAGTTAAATTAATCACCAATGCTTTAGAAACATCACCTTATTTAACATTGTGGGATGAATGGGAGCAAACACAAACCCAGATTATTGCTCCAACTCTCTTATGTTATGAAGTCACGAATGTATTTCATCGAATGAAACTGGCGAAACAACTATTGAGTACAGAAGCCCAGCAATGTATCAACAATGCTCTAAATTTAGCCATTCAATTTTATGGCGATCGCCAACTCCATCAACAAGCTTGGGAAATCGCGCAACAATTGAACCTTCCTGCTGCTTATGATGCCCATTATTTAGCATTAGCTCAAAGATTTCAAGCAGATTTTTACACAGGTGACAAACGCCTGTTTAACGCCGTTCATTCCGCTTTACCTTGGATCAATTTGGTTGAATAGGCCTCGAATAATAATAGAAAAATTGGCGTTGCTGATTGAGAATATGAATTTAGTTCGCGCAGAGAGAAGTTTGAGCGGCGGCTTCCGCCGATCAAAACTTCTCCTAAGGGAGACGCTACGCGAACGCTGGGCGCAGAGGCGCAGAGAGTAAGAGTTGAGAAGAGTTGATTTTTGAATTTCATATTCAAACCCACATTCCGCAGGTTAGTTAAGAAAGAAGATAATATTTTCGACAAGGAG
>JAVRBO020000085.1:0-220005 GCA_034531195.2 Nostoc sp. ChiSLP01 | reverse complement strand
CGAGTCTTTGATACTCGTGGACGAGTCTTTGATACTCGTGAGCGAGTCTTTGATACTCGTGGACGAGTCTTTGATACTCGTGAGCGAGTCTTTGAACTCCATTAATGAGTCTTGGCTCAACACTCAACAGTCAACAAATTACGTACACCTTGTTCTACATCGCTTTGTTTCACTAAAGACTCTCCCACCAAAACTGCACGGACACCAGCTTCAGCGACAACAGATAAATCAGCAGGTGTATACAGTCCAGACTCGCTGACGACGGTAATATCTAAGCTTTGCAAATATTGTTGACGCTGTGTTAAAAGTTGCTGTGTGATTCCTAAATCAACTGTAAAATCCTCTAAATTACGATTGTTGATTCCTAATAAACGCAAGTCGTCAAGGTTTAGCACCCGATCTAATTCTGCCAAGGTATGAACTTCGACTAATGCATTCATGCCCAAATCGTGAATTACTTGCAAAAACTCTTTGAGTTCTTGGTCTGATAAAATAGCAGCAATTAACAAGACTGCATCTGCGCCCGCTGTCCGTGCTAAATAAATTTGATAGCGGTCAATGATGAACTCCTTGCACAGTAGGGGTAATGCTACTTGCTGACGTACAGCACGCAGATTATCAAAACTGCCTTGAAAGAACTTTTGGTCAGTGAGGACTGACAAACAAGCTGCGCCGCCTCGTTCGTAAGCTTGAGCGATCGCGATCGGGTCAAAATCTGCTCTAATAATCCCACGGCTGGGTGATGCTTTTTTGACTTCAGCAATTAAACTAGGTACTTTCGGATTTTCTTCCAAAGCACTCAAGAAATTTCGTACAGCCGGAGCCACAATTAACTGTTGTTCCAAAAAAGCTAAAGAAAATTCTTCCTGCATTCGTGCAACTTCTTGCTTTTTATGCAACACAATCTCTTCAAGAATGTGGCGGCGATGGGTAACTTGGTTAATCATAAAATGCTTGGGGAGGTGGGGAGATGGAGGGAGGTAGGGGAGGCAGGGGGAGCAGGAGAGGAAAGAGAGTATTGCTCAGTAATTCTTCTTTCAAGAACAACTTCTCTTCTTCCCCTGCCTCCTGCCTCCTGCCTCCTGCCTGTCGCTATATCATTCAACAGTCAAAACTTCCGATTGCGTATATGCGCTCACCACATTTTTAATAATTCCCAGACCGACTTCTCCGGCTAAAGTCATAATTGATTCTGGATGAAATTGAACGGCGGCGATGGGAAGTGTTTGATGTTCGATACCCATAATTACATCGTCATCGGAAATTGCTGTTACCTTGAATTCCTTTGGTAAATGTTCTCGGATAGCAAATAATGAGTGGTATCTACCGACTGCAAAAGATTTTGGTAAATTTTTGAAGGTAACAGAATCAGGCTCAGTGACGAAAATTCGTGAGGATTTACCATGTTGGGGATAGTTAAGAACTCCTAATTCTCCACCAAAAGCTTCGACGATACCTTGGAGTCCTAAACAAACTCCGAAAATAGGAATTTGACGATGAAGAATTGCACCGATAGTTTCGGAAAGATGAAAATCATTTGGTCTGCCAGGGCCGGGAGATAAAACAACTAAGTCTGGTCGTTCTTTGTCGAACAAGGAATCAGAAAAACCGTGACGTAATGTGGTAACGTTAGCACCAGTTTGGCGAATGTAATTAGCTAATGTATGAACAAATGAGTCTTCATAATCTATTAGCAAAATACGTTTACCTGGTTTCACACTTGGGATCTGTTTATTTAATTTGATAAAACTAGAACCATTTATTTTCTGACTCCTTTGTTTAACGCGGCGAATTGTTTCAAATAAAGCAGCTGCTTTGGTAATTGTCTCTTGTTCTTCTGCTTGTGGTATGGAGTCATAAAGAACAGTGGCACCAACTCGCACTTCAGCGATGCAGTCTTTTAATCGAATTGTTCGCAGGATTAATCCAGTATTTAAATTACCATTGAAATTTAAATAGCCAACTGCTCCACCATACCAACGTCGAGCGCTTTTTTCATGTTGTTCGATAAATTCTATTGCTGCTCTTTTGGGTGCGCCGGTGACTGTAACTGCCCAAGTATGGCTTAGGAATGCATCTAAGGCATCAAATTGCGATCGCAGTGTACCTTCAACATGATCTACTGTGTGAATTAAATGGCTGTATAATTCAATTTGGCGACGACCAATGACTTGTACTGAACCAGGTTCGCAGATTCGGGATTTATCATTGCGATCGACATCAGTACACATCGTCAACTCAGCTTCATCTTTGTGTGAATTGAGTAGTTGCCGAATTTGCACAGCATCATCAAGAGCATCTTGTCCTCTGCGAATAGTGCCACTAATTGGACAAGTTTCTACCCGCCTACCCTCAACCCGGACAAACATTTCTGGAGACGCACCAATTAGATATTCTCCACCTAAATTAAAAATAAATCCATAAGGACTAGGATTTATATCCTTTAAAGTTTCAAATAACTTGCTCGGTTCTTCTTCATAACCTTCAACAAAGTTTTGACTAGGAACCACTTCAAATAAATCGCCTCTGCGAAAATAGTCGAGTGCAACCTCAACTTTTTTTGCATACTCACCTATTGCATGGTCAGCAGTTTGAGTTGCTAACAGATGTCTTCCACGATAATCAATAGACTCGCCTGTGCGTGGAAGATTCTTAGTACTACCATGCACCGTTTCAAATTCATATTGTAAACGAAATGCACTTTGCTGATAGTAGTCAACAATGATTAATTCATCAGGCAAATAAAGTACCAAATCTTGCTGATCTATAGGACGTTCTAAACGCTGGTTAATTGGTTCAAATTGAAATACTAAATCGTAACCAAACGCACCATACAATCCTAAATGCTCGTCTTCTTGGCTAGAAAAAATATGTAAAATTTCCCGGACAACTGTAAATGCTGAAGGTTGCTTACTGCGGTCTTCCTCAGCAAATAATTGTTTGCTAGGTTTAACAAATCCTGTGATATATTTATTGTCTTGGCAAACTTTCTCCAGTTGTTTTGATTGCCGTAAATACTTTAACAATAATGGTAAAAGTATCCAGCCACGTTCATTCAACGCTCTTAAAGTGAAAACATTCTCCTGCGTAGTCAATTCCAATGGTGGATTGACAAATCCAATTGCCCATCTTTTGTACCTTCCTGGATATTCGTAGCTACTTCTTAACAAGCCTCCACGCTGAGAATTTAAGCGGAACAGAATATCTTCAAGGGCAGTGTCCATCTTCAGTTGGGTTATGGAGCGAGAAACACTTACACCGCCAAGGGTTTTATAGGAACGGGAATCAAAAATCATGGGTAATTTCTCTGGAATAGTTATTAGTCAATCATTAGCCGATAACCATTAATTATTTTTAGTATTGATTTTTGGATTGAGAACAAAATTAAATCAGTTAGTGTCAATCTAAATCAAGCTGTCTTAATCCATAAATGATTTATAAAAATGTAATTAAAATCTTTTCGCTTCTTATTTAAGAGTACTAGATATCCAGCAAATAATACATTGAATAATTTTTAGATCGGGTGTCAATTTATTCGCTTTTTGCAACGCTTTAATAAAATATTTTTTGATGGCTTTTACTGTAGTAATTAACTTCTATCCAAAGTAGTAAATACTTATCTATCCATTTACTGTAATTACTTTAATTAAAGCGACTTCCAATCCAAAATCTAAAATCCAAAATACTAGGTAGGTAGACACAATTATTTAGAAGACGCATTTCGACTCCCTTCTCTACGAGAGGCTGCGCCAACGACTCCGCTCAGGACAAGTCGCTCAATGCTCGGTAGCCAGAATAGAAGAGGGTTGAGCGTAGTCGAAACCCGGTAATCTCAAGTTAGGTTTAATTTAGTTCTTCTACTTTAGGACTTACGCAGACTCTACGAATTCTTCTCTACGAGACGCTGCGCGAAGGCGTTATTGGCATCTTGGCGGTTCGATAAATCAAGCTTTTTAGCAATTTTTGCGTAAGTCCTGTACTTATCACCTATATTTTAAAAATTTAACTTATTTTACAAGAGCCTTGTTTTTTCCTTAAAAAAAGCCTTGGATATTTTCAAACTCTTGAATTAATCCGTCCCTATCTTTCATTCTCACCAGTTTTGCCAAGCGGCTGTAAGTATTAGCTAAAGAGTTAATTGCTTCACATCTGTCTTCCGTAGCTAGCATAATATCCACACATAAGTGAGAGTTTTGGGAAAACAAACGTTTAATACTCTCAATTTGTTGCTGATAGCTAGGAGTTGATAGTAATAAACTCTGTTCTACATTAATTCTGGCTTCTGCTAAGAAAATACCAAAACTCAATCTACAAAAGTGCTGCACCGCTTGAATAATTACCATCATTCCATCGTGTTCTTCAGGGGTGCAAACAATTAACTCGCCACCTTGACCTTTAATCAAGTTTAATAACCATAGGAATGCTTCATCGTTTCGCCCCGGACAAATCACAAATTTTTGTCCTAGAAACGATTTAATATTCGGCCCAAACATCGGGTGTAAACCCATAACAGGGCCTGAATGGTATTCGAGCATTGCTTGAGTTGACTGTATTTTAACACTTGTGACATCGCACAAAGCTGTAGTTGGCGTAAGATATTTAGCTGCACGCTGAATAACATCAACTGTATATTCGATGGGAACGCTGACTAAAACTAATTCTGCTGAATTTAATAGTTCCTCTGCATATCCCCAATCTTCATGTTCCAGAACGCTAACATGATGACCTACTCCGGAAAATTGCTCTTTAAATAATCTTCCCATTCTGCCATGTCCACCGATGATAGTAATTTTTCGGGGACTGAGATGATTTGTTGCAAATTCAGGAATATCAGTTTTATAAAGTAATTGTTTATGTAATAATGATAAGCGATCGCCAATTAGAGCGATGGAGCTTTGGTCGCTTTTGTTCACCTTATTTCTCCATTTTCAAATATCAACAAGTGATTCTTTAGAACTCAGTTTTGGTAAGATATCCAAAGTTGATGTTTTTTTAGCAATCGCATCAAAAAATAGTTTTTCATACCGATCCAAAGCTTGCTCGAAGCAATAATTTTCTACCGCAAACTTTCTTCCTTTTTGGCCTAATTGCGCTACCAATTTCGGCTGATTATATAAATCCAGTACCGCAGTAGCCAAAGCATCTGCTGATTCTGGCTGAACAATCAAGCCGCCGCCGCTTTGTCCGATGGCTTTGGCAGCAGTACCAGTGGCGGGAACTGAAGCCACAATTGGGCGACCGCTGGCTAACAGCAATGGTATTTTAGAAGGCATATTAAAAGAAATTACATTGCGCTTTTGCACAATCAGCCCCACATCTGCGCCTGCTAACATTTGTGGTAGTTTTTCTCGTTGTTCCAATGGCAGCAGTAAAACGTTATCAGCCCCACAAGCAAGACAATGTTTTTGCAAAGTTTTGAGGGCTTCGGATTCTCCGGCTACGACAAAGGCAATTTCTTTGATGTGACGCAAGCAAGCTGCTGCTTCTATTACTGTTTCTAAACCTTGCGTTAAAGCAATGTTACCTGAATAAAGAACTACAAATTTATCATCGAGTTGATGAGTAGTTCTCCAAGAATTATTTTGCTTTGGAAAAGGGCGGATAAAATTGAGATTTACCCAATTTGAAATGCAGGAAATTTTCTTGGCAGGTACATTTTTCTTGATTAAATTATCTACAAAACCATCGGCAATCACGCTGATAGTATGTACGCTGCGGTAAACAAATCTTTCTAAAGCCTCCAAAATCCGAATCATCGATTTATTTTTAATTAATCCAACACGCACAGCAGCTTCCGGAAGGATATCTTGCACATTCAACACTACTGGGCAGTTGTATAACCAACCAAGTAAGATTGCAGGTAAGGAAATAAGTAATGGCGGTACTGTTAACAGAATTACATCAGGCCGTTTACCTTTGAGGGCTTGTGGAAAACTTGTAAAGACAAAACTCAACTCTAAAAGTAGCCTGTCTACAAGGTTAGGTTTAGACTTAATTCGCAGGTAACAACGCTCAATAATCACGCCATTTTTTTCTTCAGTAATGTATAACTTACCCCGATACTCATCGTAAATCTGCCGCTGCGGATAGTTAGGCATACCTGTAATCACCCGAACTTGATGACCTCGTTTAACTAGTCCTTCTGCTAGTTCAGTCATTAAAGGTGCGATACCAATTGGCTCTGGATAATAGTTGTATGAATAAATCAGAATGTGCATTAAATGTTAATTTCCTGGAAGCAGTTGAGAATGTTGATTTTTTCGTAATTCGTAATTCGTAATTACAATTGAGTGGTAGCTTTTGACTCTCCATTCTATTGGCGATCGCTGAATTAAAAACGAGCAATATGGGCTGCTCTACGCTTTTTAATTACGAACTACGAATTACGAATTAGTAATTATTTAGCATTGTTTTTGCAGTTCCTTTTCAAAACTGAAAGTTGATTTTTGTTGTCTATGTTTCCGCAATGTGACGGTAGCAGCTCCAAGTCCGAGTAATGCTAGCCCCAACGCTGAACTAGGTTCGGGTACTTGTTTTCTGCCTTCTACGTTTAAGACTTGGACGCGACCTTGGAAGAAATCGCCCACATAAAGCTTGCCATCTTTATAACTTGTGCCACCCGTCCAGTTAAATCTGCCGGGAGTGAGGTCGAGGGGGTCGCCAAAAGGAGGGCCAGTTAATGCTGGAGGCGGTACAGGGTTACCTGATGCATCGCGGGCATTTTCACCGAAGGAAGTCAAGAAGTTACCGTTTTTATCAAACACCTGTACGCGGCTGTTGATAGAATCAGCTACATAAACATTTTCTTCTTCGTCCACTTCGATGCCAATTGGCTGAAGAAACTGTCCAGGTTCGCTACCTGCTGAACCAAATGCCAACAGAGGGTTACCATTTGGATCGAGTACTTGAACGCGGTTGTTATACTGGTCAGCTACAAAGATATTTCCACTAACTGGGGAAATTCTTACACCTGCTACACCTTGGAATTGCCCTGGTGCAGTGCCCAAGGTGCCACCAATGACACCAATTTGCTGTCCGTCTGATGTGAATTTAAGGATTCTTTCGCCGTTAAAATCACCTACGTAAACGTTGCCAGCTTTGTCAAATGTCACACCAGATGGCCCAAAGAAAATCCTATCATTTACGCGAGGGGTAAATAATCCATTTGCAAAGGATCTAATAAAGTTACCCTCAGAATCGAATTGATTGATGCGGTTGTTGTAAACATCACCTGCATACAAATCCCCTGTTACTGGATTAAAGTCTACAGTTGTTGGCTCATCAAACTGTCCAGGCCCCGTGCCGCCGGAGCCAATTGCTCCAATATACTGACCGCTAGGATTAAATATTTCAATTTTGTTACCGAGGCTGTAGTTAGGAGTACCATCCGGGTTAACACCGCGTCCGTTAGCTATAAGGGTATTCCCTTGGCTATCCACCGCTATGCCTTGGGGAACAAACAGTTGCCCAGGGCCGAAGCCAGGACTGCCGATACTTCTGTCGTAAGTTAAGCTTACAGCCTTAGCTTGGACTGCTGTTGCCAACACCGCGAATCCGGTACTGAGAATGCCAATTGACAAATTTTTGACTAATCCCATGAGTTTTAAGTCCTGGTTGTATGAGTTATACTCTTTCCTGGAGTAATTTTGTTCCCAGTCCTAGTTTGGGAACTCTGAAGTTTGGACTGCTGCCTCGTGTTTGAAATGCAACTTTCTCTGTGAGGCAGCATTCTATTTTCTAAGCACTCCCTGACAAAGCCAGGTAAAAAGGAATTAGACAGTCTCTGCTTTGGCTACCAACTCTTCATCTAACTTTGGAAGGCGTTTTCGCTTGCCCATCGCAGCAGTAGCGCCTACACTAGCGAGTGCTAATAAGCCTGCTACTGAACCGGGTTCGGGGATAGTTTCTGTAACCAAACCATCCACCCGCACAACTTCCCCTAGTGCTGGGCCAACACCACGATTGGTAATATAAATCTTGCCGTCAGGGCCAATATCAATTCCATCAGCCGAATCTAGCCCTTGGCCTGCTGCAACAAGTATTGTGCGAGTGCCATCAGGAGCAACTTTGATCAGAGAACCAGGTAGATTTCTGATGTCACCTTCTAATTGAGACGTGTCGCTGAACTGTAAGACCAGCAAATTACCATTCTCATCAAAGGTTAAATCTGTGATGTGCGTAAACCCATCCAGATAAACTTCTGGGTTGCCATCCTCACCAATGCGGAAAATCCGTGATTTATCCTCTGGATAAGGAAAACCCGTATATTCACCAACGTATAAAGCTCCATCTGGGCCAATTGCACCACCTGTAGGTACTGATTGAACCCCTATGTTTCCTCCAGGAAGCACATCTACTAGCCCTGGAGGTAACTCTTGCCCTGGTGGCAAGGGTGGCAATTCTGAGGCACTAATGATGTTTTTGGGAATTCCAATTGCCTGGGATTCACTTCCATCAAGTTTAATCTTATAAGCAGTGTTCCCACCACCGTCAACGACATAAGCACTATCACCGCTAATAGCCAGGTCATAGGGATTGGTTACCACATCTCCACCATCTGGATTGTTGGTGATTTCATACTTGGCGAAGTCGAAAATACTGTCCAGCTTACCGCTATTCAAGTCTACTTTGTAGAGTTGCGCTAAAAGCGGAGTATTGAGTACTTTATCGGGCGTGGATGGGGGGAAAGTAGCAAGTTGCTGCGGTGGGAGGGGAAATTGAGAACCAAGGTTAAGTGTTTCTAAATCGCGGTTTCCTGGATAACCAGCAAACCCAGTCAAAAGATAAGCATTCCCTAAAGAATCGAATTGTATATCTTGAATACCGGCGCCTTGGTTGCCGCTTGGTTGTTCTGCTAAAGACTGAAAGTTTGTGAGTATCCGCTGTGGTTGACCACCTGGCGTAACTTTGACGAGTGAACCAGTATTACCAGCACAGATAGGTTGAAACAGCGTACTCGGAGATGGTTGGCAATTGCCGTTGCCTCCGACACCTGGTTCTGCTACGTAGAGAGTTCCGTCAGGGCCAAAGCTAACACCCCGTGCATTACTAATTCCATCGACAATTTTCGTTAAACTTGCGGCTTGTGCAGATGGTGTTCCACAAATAGCAGCAAAGCAGAATGTTACAGATGTAAGGACAAATAACTTGAGTTTCATAGCTTGGGAGATTGAGAGTTAAATAATTTATCAAGTCAGAATTCAGAATTCAGAATTCAGGAGTCAGAATTGAGAAGAAATTTTTTAGGACTGGTAGCCAGTAAGGTTTTGGGGCTTTTTTTCCTGTGCAACCAACCAAGGCCCAAAGCACCGATCGCTAATATGCCTAAAGCACTATTCGGTTCGGGAATAGACTTGAAATTTTCAATTTTGAGGACTTGTCCTTGACCGGGGCGATCGCCTCGATTTGTGATGTAAATTGCATCATCTAAACCAATAGTCAAGGCGCTGGGTGACTCTAATCCATTGCCACTGAGGATGGTTGTGCGAGTCCCATCAGGAGCTATTCTGATTAGAGAACCATCAAAATTACCCTTCCAAGCTGACTGATTGGCATACTGCAAAGCATATAAATTACCTTCAGTATCAAATTCCAAGTCTGTAAGTTGGGTAAAGCCATCAGCATAGATTGTTGGTAAACCATCAGCACCTATGCGATAGATTTTTGCTCCACCTTCTGGGAAAGGAAAACCACTAAATTGGCTGACATAATAAGCACCATCCGGGCCTTTGGCGACACTTGAGGGTACCGCTTGAATGGGAAACTGCAATTGCGGTGTTTCGTTTACAGATGGTACCTGCGATGGTTCATTGGATGGAGTATCAGCAGGTGGAAAGATTGGGTTAGTCAATATTTCTTGAGGAAATGTGGCGATCGCTTGCAAATTATTCCCATCAGTTTTTACACTGAGCAAGTTATTTGCACCTGCATCAACCACAACCAAATTATTGCCATCGATTATTAAACCCAAGGGATTGCTATTTACATCATTTCCATCGGGATTGTTAGCTAGTTCATAGCTAGCTATGTCGGCAATACTTGTCCAAGAGTTGGTATTAAAGTCGGGTGCAATGATTTTACCGAGGTCGGTGTTACCCAAATTGCGATCGCCCAAAACTGGATTAGCCCCATACCCCAGCAGAACATAAGGCTTACCTGTAGCATCAAATTTGATGTCACGCGGCCCAGCGCCTCCAGTACCATCTGGTAGTGCTAAGGAAGGAAGTCCAGTAAGTATACGTTCGGTTTTGCCATTCCCAATCTTGGTAATTGCACCACTCGTGCCGTAGCACAAAGAATCGCCCTGACCACTTGGTGGCGGAACGCAACTTCCACTTCCCCCGATTCCCGCCTCTGTGACATAGAGATTACCATCAGGGCCAAAACTTAAACCTCCTGCATTATAAAGCCCCTCGGCGATTACCGAAAATGATGCAGCTACCGCAGATTTGATTTCAGAAAAACCGACAACACAAAAACTCAGTAAAGTGATAGTAACTTGCTTCAGTTTCATATTTTTTGATTTGTCATTTGTCATTTGTTATTTGTCCTTTGTCCTTTGTCCTTTGCCCTTTGACCAATAACTAATGACCAATGACCAATGACTAATGACTAATGACTATTAACTAACTCCTCTTTAATTTTTGGTAAGTAACTCATGCCGCGATCGAATGAGCTTAAATTGCCAGCTTTTGCTTCCAGCAACCTTTTAATATTCATGCTTTCAGCCCCAAAATCTTCAATCTGAAGTTTGCCGTGGCTAACGGTTCCATCTGCTTTCCAAAATGTGATTCGATGCAGGATAAAACCAGAAGCTTCGGGATCGGCGAAAGCATAAGCGGTTGGAATCATTAACGCTACAGAGCGCTGATAATATTCGTACTCTGGATAAAAGTATTCTTGTTCGACTAAATAGTATTTACTCAAACTATGTATCCGCACAGAAACTTTTACTTGCTGGTCATATTCATCTTTGAATTCGCCGGAATCCAAGCCAATCTCGCCATTTGGTCGTAGTAGATGCGCCCACTCATCTATATTTCGTAAGTCTTTTAAGTATTCAATTCCAATTTCAATTGGAGCATCAACATAGATGGTGTCAGTATCAATAAAATAGCGCCCTTTAGCTGCTGTTGTATAACCAGCTTTACGCTCCAAATTTCCTTTGAGAGAACGACACTCGGAAGTGTGTACCGTGTGAATTCCCTGCATAATCATCTGAGTTTGTCGTTTTGGATCGACAAAGCTTAACCAGTGAAAGTATACGCCTTTTTCATCACATCCAGGCTCGATATAATCTGGATGAAAAAGTAAGACGGGGTAAACTTGAAAATATTTTTGATACTCTAACCCGCAGTGCCACTCAATACCATAGAAAAGTTTATTCTCTAATTTTTTAACATGATAGTAGAGATTTTTGTGATAACCAGACGCACTTCCCAACCAGGTATCTTCGTCAATTTGCTCTTTCATCCGGCTATAAAGCGTCCATTCATCCAAGTTCTTTAAACTACAAAGGTAGTCAAAGGCAATCTCTGGTGAAGTTGCGATATAAGCTGATGTTGCAAACGTATTCTTTTCCATTGTTCACTCCTTATAAATACTCGCGCTTAATTGGAAAATTGGTGAGATATTCCACAGATTTATGCTGAATTCTGTGTTTTTATTCACGCTGCGATCGCCTTATTTGTCTTGGCTCTACCCCTGGCAATTCTGTCTTCTGCCAATCGTTTGGCAGCATCGTTAGTAGTAATTCCCTGCTGTTTAGCAATATCAAAAATTGCTAGTAATGTGTTATAAATGTTATGGACTTGCTTTAAGGCTTTTTCTTCGTCATAGCCAATCATTTCGTTGTAAACATTAATTAGCCCTCCAGCATTAATTACATAATCAGGGCTGTAAAGAATTCCTTTTTTAACAAGCATTTGGCTATGTAGCTGCTCGTTCTCTAGTTGATTGTTAGCTGCACCAGCAACAATACTAGCTTTGAGAAAAGGAATTGTATGGCTATTAAGAATTGCTCCTAAAGCGCAAGGAGCAAAAACATCTACGTCAAGAGAATAAATTTCGGATGGTTCTACAACAGTTGCACCATAAAGCTGTTTTACTTGTTCTGCTTTTGCTGGATCTATATCGGTGACAAAAAGCTGAACATCATGTTCGTGTAGGTGACGGCAGAGATTTTTACCTACATTTCCTAAACCTTGAACTGCTACTTTCATGCCATCAAGTCTTTTAGTTTGCCAGCGAAACTCGACAGCAGCTTTAATTCCTAGAAAAACTCCTAAAGATGTTATGGGAGCAGGGCCACCAGACTTTTCTGATAACCCAACAACATATTGAGTTTCTTGACCGATTGTCCGCACATCATCAGGGGTAATATTTACATCTTGTCCAGTAATAAAACGTCCATTTATACTGTTGACAAAACGTCCGTAAGCTCTCAACAAATCATCCGTTTTATTTTCCGGATTAGCAATAATAACTGCTTTTCCTCCACCAGCCGGAATGTTCGCACATGCGGCTTTATATGTCATTCCCCGACTGAGACGCAGGGCATCTTTTAAAGCAGCTTCTTCACTAACATAAGGAAACAGTCTTGTAGCTCCCATTGCTGGCCCCAAACTTGTGTCATGGATAGCAATAATCGCTTTAATTTCTGGATTTTTACCATGACAAAAAAGAACTTGTTCGTGGCCCATTTCTCTAACAGTTTCAAAGAGCAGCATTTTGGTTTCTCAATATTGATTTTGGGTTGATTAGTCTGGGCTTATAGTTTGATATTCTGAACAAGGAAGCTATACCAATTCTCTAAAATTCGCCATTTGCTCAATTACGAATTGGTAAGTCAAACTAAGGGAAATGAAACTGGTTTAGCTGGAGTTTGAGCGGGATTTGATTTGATTCCTTGGGCTGCCAAACTCTTATTACGTCCGCCGGAGGGTGCTAGACGATCGCCATCAATGACAACATCAATCAAAAAAGGAACATTTGAAGCGATCGCTTGTTCTAATGCTGGTTCAATATCGGACTCTCTCACAACTACGATCGCTTCTGCTCCCATCCCCCGCGCAATCATGGCGAAGTTTGTTGGCGGCAGTGTTGCGTCGGCACCTTTTAATCCCAAGATTTTCATACCTTGATGGCACATGTTGTAACGTGCATCGTTAAGTACTATCCAAATCGCTGGAATTTTGTATTTCACTGCTGTGCTGATTTCGTTATTCATCAGCATTGCGCCATCGCCGACAATACCCACGGCTTTGGTATTGTTTGCCAGCGCTGCACCCAACACTCCGGTGACGGCGTGACCCATTGCTCCTACTCCGGTGCTGACTCGGTAACGATTGGCTTGGGCAAATTCTAATAAATGCGTTGACCAAGTAAATGAGTTCCCACACTCTGCCATCACTATGGCATCGCTACCCTCAACAACAATCTTTTGAATTGCTGCCATCAATACTTCTGGACGCACTGGATAGTCTACTTCTGGCGCCGATGCGATGGCTTCGCGTTCCGGACGAGGAAAGGATAAATGTGCAAGAGGAGCATTTGGTAAGTGCTGCAACAATTCTTGGAGATAGGCTTTGATGTCAGACCGAACCCCGAAAGTTTCAACGTGTGGATAAGCTACACCTGGCACTTCTGGGTCAATATCTACATGGATAAAGCCTCTTTGGGGAACTAGCGCCGAACTCCAAAAGGAAGTTGGTTCCCCAAGGCGGGTTCCTAATACGAGTGTGTGTAGTGGAGGTTGTTGTTCCATGTAAGTCAAGACGGAAGCGTGACCGCCTAGACCGGTGACACCCACGAACTGACGATGATCTTCGGGAAAGATACCTTTACCGCGGGGGGAACACATGACGGCTGCTCCAGTTCTTTCGGCGAGTTGACGGATTTCGTCTGCTGCGTCACGGGCACCGAAACCGACCCAGATGGCAAAGGGGCCAGATGATAATAACTCCAAAGATTTAGCGATCGCTTCACTAGAAGGAGTTACCTGACAACGAGAAACATCTAACTTGGGAAAGGCTACACCTTCAACTAAACTTGTCTGCACGGCGGTGGGAATGCTCAAATGAGCGACAAATCCCCCTGGTTGCGCTAAAGCTAGGGCTAATTTACGAAAAATCTGCGGTAATTGAGCCGCAGATTCAATGGTGATTGCATAGTTAAATAGCGCTCCTGGGGTAAAAATTCCCCCACTTGGCAGCGTGTAGGTGCTGGTTTCTTGGATTGCCCAACGTCCGCGCTGTGGTGCGGAGGTGCAAGCCGACAGTAAAATTACCTTTGCACCTTCGCCACGAGCCGCAAATAAGCCGGTGAGGGCGTTGGTGATACCAGGGCCTGCTGTGGTGAAGACGACGCTAGGGCGATCGCTAGCAAAGTAAGCCTCTGTGGCTGCAAAGGCCGCTCCCGCTTCATGGCGGAAGTTCAACACCTGTATGTTGCTATTGGATAGTGCACCCCAAAGACTTGCCATCGCACCGCCAGCGACACCAAAGGCGTAGTTTACTCCCAAACTTACCAACATCTGGGCGATGGCATCTGCAACTGAGAGTGTTGGCAGCGTTTCATTGTAGAAAAAAGGCTGAATTTCCCCATTCTTCTCTGATTCATCAACCTGATGGGAAACGTCAGATACAGATTCTACATATTTGTTTGATGGAAATTCGTTGTATGACTCACTGGCAATTAGAGGATTTGAACCTGTATAGTTTTGACTCATTGCTTTCAGGTAATTACATTAAATTTGAAGGGCTGTTTCGTTTACAATCACAGCGCTGGAAATATTCAATACAAATAAATCTGTATTTTTACAGTTATCACCAAGCTTTGTCGATATTAGAAACGGTTGATTGCTGCTGATTGATACTTGTGAGTGGATTACCAAAAAATTTTTGCAAATAATACAGCAATCAGGCTGTGCTTATACAAACCACAATAGAGGAGATAAATACAGATGTGCAATCAAATATCTTTTGATGAGCGTGTCAAATTTTTCGCTTCTATTGCGATGGTTACGGTAGTTATTTCAGATTTACAGATGCAAAGATTAATAACTGGTGAGATTTAATATAATCAAGACTAATCTGCAATGAAAAATCTTTCGATTTGCATGTCAAATCTTTTGCTTTTGTGGCGATAGCTACAATATTTACTTATCTACTTTGGAGGATTAATATCTGGCGATCGCTCATCAGCTACATCGCTACATTTACCATGAAAACTCTCTTAATTTTGATGTATATCAAATCTGTTTTCTTCAGCTAAACCACAACAGTTTGGCGATCGCTAAGCAAGTTGGTGGAAATAAACATCACTATATCAATAAGATTAAAGTCTAAAGAGATAAGTTAGAAAGCTTTTTGCGTTTTTCATTACAAAGATTTACATAGTTTAGTTTAATTAAGCCTACTTACTTGTGAGTGTTTAATTCATTTATTTAAATAAAAATCCTAACTTTTACCAGGCAAGGCTTTCAGCTAAAACAAGTTTCTAAGCAGGTAGACATAATTAAATGTAAAATACAAAACTTTAAAATCCCGATCGATACTGCCTTTTGCCCTCTGCCTTTTGCCTCCTACTTAAGAGGATGTTTCAAAAGTCTCTTGTCACTGGCAAAAAATTTTAAATTCCGCATTATGCAGCCAAGATTATTATGTTGTCACTAAATATAGTTTCATTCAATGGTTTGTAACAAAAGAAACTATGTTTCTTAACTTTTTATATTTCTTTTGACAGATGACTAAGCGATGAGTACGTAAAATTAGGATTGAACCTATCGTTTATGGCATTTCGAGCCATTAATCATTAGTCGTTGTTTATGATATTCATTGTTTGAGACAGTAATGAGTATTGGCTAATAACTAACCATCAAGACTGCAAACGGCTATTCATTGCATTTGCTATAGGAATGGAATGAATCGCCGCCTTCTGTAAATTACTAATGTAATAAAATTAACATTTAGCCTTAGATGGTTTAATACAAATGTATTTCTTGAGACAGATGACTAAAGGCATTCATCTATAGTTAGATCCCTGAGATAGTAAGTTAAGATAAATTAAGAAAATGAATTCATGAGTAAAAACTTGCTCATTCCAGCCCAGCTAAGCAGGGCAAATTCATTTATGTTGACAATCAAACGACTCTAAACTGGTAGCGTATTTCTATAAGGTGCGACGTGCATAGCCTGATTTTTTACAGACTATGTGGAATTCAAAATTCTAAAAGCTTTCTTTATAAGTTTTTTAGCAATTTTGTAGCTTGTTTGAAGTACGGTATGGTTGGTGTATTTATGTCGTTCGGTACTAGTTAAATCTGATATTAGGTAGTTTAAATTTAGAATATCTTCTTAACTTAGTAGATTAAGAGTTTAGAACTCTTACCGAATAAACTATCTTGGCAAATCTTGATTAGATTTGTCGAAATTTGATGATATATAGAGAAAAAGCTTTTTAATTCAGAAATGAACTCCAACGAGCAAGATTGTTTGAGGTAATTCTGGTTAAATAGTTCGCTTTTTATAGGTTTTGTTGGTATGATAAGTTTTGTAAAGTTAATTAGTGATTTTATCTAGTCTGCAAAGTACTTTGATTGTCAGCAGCCTAAACCGCACTAAGTAAGGATTTAAGGAGATTGGGATTACTAGCTCATTAGCAGCTATGGCGCTGATTAATGAAAAGGAGCAAGTTAAAGATATGAATTCTGGCGATCGTACATTGACTACATCCAACACACAGTGGCCTCAAGAGCCAGAAGTACAGATGAAGTTTGCTCACCTCCTAATAAATAGCGCTGTTGATGCTGCCTTTTGTTTAGGAGAAAAAGCACAGTTTCTTTACGTTAATGATGCTACATGTCTGATGACTGAGTATTCGCGTGAAGAACTACTTTCGATGACACTGGCTGATGTAGATGTAGACTTTTTTCTACACAATTGGTCAGATATTAGATCGCAAAACTCACTTACTTTTAAATCTCGGTATCGGACAAAGGGAGGTCGAATATTTCTAGTAGAAATATCCATTAGCTATGTCAAAGACCAAGATATGCAATTTGGCTGTGCTTTTGTTCGCGAGAAAACTGATGAAATAGTAGAATTAAGCGTGCAAAAATGGACTGATGGATTAAAGGGTACTAAAGATTATTTACAACAGGAAATTTCTGAACTTAAGGCCAAAGAACTAGAATTAGAAGCATCTTTATCTTTACTTCGCTCTACCCTCGAATCTACAGCCATTGGCATTGTTGTAGTTAACTTTGAGGGAGATATTCTGAGCTTGAATCAGAAATTTATAGATATGTGGCAGATCCCAGAGTCTTTAGTATTATCTAAAAAATGTCCTCAATGCAAAACATTTTTTGAGAATCAACTTAAAGATCCGCAAGCTTTTAACCGGCTCATTTGGGAAGTATCTAGCCAATCTGATTTCGAGAGCTATGACATTCTAGAGTTAAGAGATGGCAGAGTTTTTGCACACTACTCTAAACCTCACTTGCTTGAAGGCAAAATTATTGGTAGAGTCTGGAGTATTTGGGATATTACTGAATCTAAACGAACAGAAGAAGCATTACGGCTCAATGCGACTAGATTTCGGACTCTAGCAGAAACAACAGATGCTAGCACTTTCTTAATTCAAGGTACCCGGCTTTGTTACATAAATCCAGCAGTAGAGCAACTTACTGGCTACACAAAAGAAGAACTATTAACAGGCTTTGATTTGCGCCGACTAATTAAAAGTAAAAGACGCAGACAAATACGTAACCAGGATGAAGCAGGTAAATTTGAATATCAAGAGATGAATATTCTCACAAAAAACGGTACGGAACGCTGGCTAGCTTGTGCAGTTGCAACCCTGGATGGAGTGCTGGATTTTGGTGGAAAACCAGTTGAAATGATTGCAGGTATTGATATTACTGATTATAAGTATGCACAATTAAACCTTAATCAAGCTTTAGAAAAAGCAAAACAATTAAGCGAACTTAGAGCTAGCTTTCTTTCTATGGTCTGCCATCAATTCCGCAATCCACTGAATATTGTTTCATTTTCTAATAGTTTGCTAAAGGAAGAAGTAGACAAACGTACACAGAAGAAAATACAACCGCTCCTCGATCACATTCAAAAAGCTACTGAAGAACTTGGCCAAATATTAGATGATATTCTGTTTTTCTCTAAGGCAGAATCAGCGAAACTAAATTTTGACCCGAAACCGCTTGATTTAGTTAAATTTTGTGATGATTTAGTCGCAAAAATGCAGATGAGTATCAGCAAAATTCAGATAAATTTCGTTAGTCAAGATAGTTCTTTAATAGCTTGTATAGATAAGAAACTATTAGAACCAATTTTGAAGAATTTGCTCGATAACGCAATTAAGTATTCTCGCTCAAATGCAGCAGTTGAATTGAAGCTATCGTGCAATAAAGAGAAAGTAATTTTCCATGTAAAAGATAGAGGTATTGGGATTTCCTTAGAGGATCGACAACGGCTATTTGAGCCATTTTTCCGAGGTAGTAATGTCGATAGTATACCTGGTACTGGGCTAGGGCTATCGATTCTTAAAACTCTCGTAGACTTACATCAAGGTCAAGTTTTTGTAGAAAGCGAAGTTGGTGTGGGTAGTACCTTTACTGTGATGTTGCCACTAATCAAATCAAAGTCCATCAATTCTGGGTTATAAGTCAGGACTTACGCAAAACTATGAAAAAACGAACCGCAAAGGACGCAAAGGACACAAAGAAATAAGAGTTTGAGAGAGTTTTTGCGTAAGTCCTATAAGTGTTGAATAAAAATAATTATTATTTAATATTTGAATATTTATAACTTTCAAAAAGGTAATTAATCTCATTTCTGTTTATACATTTAAGCAAGAGCCTAACAATTATCGATCGCAAACAGTTTTGGTGAGAGGAAATGATGTACCAATCGTCAAAGAAAATTCTCGTTATCGAAGATGATAACGTTACCCGCAATCTTTATTTAAAAGGTCTGAAGGCTAAAGGTTTTGATACGATAGGTGCTGATAATGGTCTTGCTGGTATTCAAGAAGCACAAGAGCATATACCGGATTTAATTATTTGCGATATCACCATGCCCGATATGGATGGTTATAGCGTTCTCACTGCGCTACACCAAAATCCTCTGACAGCGATTATTCCCTTGATTTTTCTGACTGGTAGTAGTACCAAAGCAGATCTTCGCAAAGCTATGGAATTGGGGGCAGATGATTATCTTACCAAACCCTCTACAATAGATGAATTGCTCAGAGCGATCGCTAGCCGACTGCAAAAGCAAGCTAATCTGCGATACTGGTGTACGGTTCAATTAGAGAGACCTGTAAAATCAATATTTGTAGATGATAATATTACAGCGATCGCTGAAAGTGCAAGTATTGGCGTTGCAGAAGACTCTTGTCAAGAAACCATTATCTTTGGGAAATCAATTTTTCCTAGCATTCCCCAATTAAAAGAAGTTTTTGACTTCATCGAAGCGCACTATCATCAAGGAATTACTTTGTGTGATGTGGCTGAGGCCGTTGGTTACTCACCAGCTTACTTAACTAACCGAGTAGCAAGGCAGACAGGAGAAACTGTTAACTCTTGGATTGTTAAACGTCGGATGGCAGGAGCGCGTTTCTTACTCCAAAATAATAATCACACCATAGAGAAAATTGCCAAAACCTTAGGCTATCAAGATGTATCTCATTTCTCCCGCCAGTTTCGCCAACATCATGGCTTGCCTCCCCAAGCCTGGCGCAAAGAACATCAGGCTGTATCAGAAAAAGAGTTAAAGGTGTTTGAAACGGTTAGTCAATGAAAGCTAATACCAATTCTATATGAAGATGCACAGAATATTAAACGAACCGCCAAGTACGCCTTCGCGAAGCGTCTCGAAGAGAAGAGCGCCAAGAATAGAGAGTTACTCATTTAGTGCAGCTTCACATTAAATTGGTATAAGTTGCTTGGCTCTTAAAAATTAAAAATTATACTATTTCAAAAAATCTTTGCAACACATCAAAAATCTGTAGGGGCGCAAAGCTTTGCGCCCCTATCCAATCTATCTGTCAGATTCTTTTTTCAAATTGACGCATTATGTGAATTAGACGCTAAAATCTTTCTGATTTGTGAAAATTCTCGGTGTCCAGATCCCCGACTTCTCAAAGAAGTCGGGGATCTAACTTTTCACGACTGATTTAGGATTGCTATATAATTGTAGACTTTAACGTTGACATGCTACTATGTGCGTTTCAAAAATCAAGTATGAGTGCTATGTAATCTGAATTTTACAAATTGCGTGAATTGCGAATTGGTATTAGGTTAATGGTTTTTCAACGTCTTCGTGTGTTTGTGTTGCAGCTTGTTCTAGTCGTGCAGACATCATTTGTTTTTGCTGTTCTTGTAACCAAGCTTCAAACAGTTCATTTAGTAAACGGGCTTTCATACCTTCATCCAATTGTGCGGGGATAAATTTTTCTAGCCGCAAAATCACAAACCATTCAGCGATGCGGGTAGGGGGTAATATTTGACCTGGTTGACTGCTAGAGAGCATTTGCACCATGACTGGATGTAGTGCATTGAGTTCTACTGGGCCTACTAAACCGCCAGTTTGGGCTTCTGGCCCAAGTGAATATTCCCGTGCCAAATCAGCAAAAGAGTTTTCTTTTGCTTGAATGCGAAAGTAAAGTTCTTGAGCAATTCCCACATCTTGGGTTCGCAGTAGAGAATAAATTACTTTGTCGAGTTTTGACTTGGACTGAAAAAAGTAAGCTTCCAGTTTATTGCCCCAAGTGGCTTGCTTAAATTTTTCAATTTTCAGCTTTCTAGTAGTAACTGCTTCTAGTTGTTCGTAACTCAAACCCTGACGTGCCATCCAAGCTTGGATGTCTTCTTCATTTTTTAACTGTTTTTCAGCGTAAAACTGCTGTTTAGCTTGGGCTACTTCTTCAGGTGTCAGATTTATTGCCACATCAGCTGAGCGCGAGCTTTGCTCAATCGCCTCATCCACAATCAATTCCCGCTGCAATTGTGGCAGCATTTGGTAACTAGCTAGTAAAGAAATCAGTTCGCTAGCTGCAATTTTACGATTACCGATTTGGAGCGCTTCAGTCATTAGCTTTAATTTATTTCAAAGAATATCTTGTTTGTCAAAGAAGCTATGCTGTAGCCGATTCACTGGAAACTTTTGCCTTAGTCCCACTAAGTCAGGTACGCTAACTTCAATTTCAGAATAATTAAATAGTAGTTTGCTAACATACTTTAAAATATACAATTTCTATAAGTTTTTATCAAAGACTCTACGTAAAAACTACCAGATTATAAACAAGAGGTTAAAACGCATCTGAAATTTTTAGATTTTGTTAAGATTTCTTAAAATTTTTCACAAATTAAAAAAGGCGGTACTCGATGTACTGCCTTTTTCTATGAGGAATTTACGCATCTGGCAGCCAAAGAATCGAATGTCTACAACGACTCTAAGTAGCTCAGAAGGTCTGCCATTTCTTGGGCACTAGGCTGGAACTTTGGCATTGGGGGCGTGTCGCCACTAATGACTTGGTGAATCAGTCCATACCGAGACTTGTGCTTCGATACAGCTTGCAAACTAGGCCCCACCCGCCCATCTGCTTCCAAGCCATGACAACCAGCACAATTAATTTGAAAGATAGCGTGTCCTTGAATTGGGTTTCCTGTTAAGGATAAAACACTTTTGACATAAGGATCGGAGGCTTGAACCAAGTGAACGCCAAAAAAGCCCAAGGGCACTGCTAACAGAATGGCCAGCGCCAATAAAATGATGCGCTGAATCAAAATTTCGGGTTTGGGAATCTGATTATCCAAAAGGTTTGCTGTAAAAGTTTAGGTGTGCTAAAAAGTTTTCATTTCCTACACATAGCTTAAAAGGTTCTTGTTTGTGTCTGCAAGCACACCAAGATGATTTTAATATGGCCAGTTGTCCAAAAGGCTCTAGAGCAGAGGATTCATACCAAATTTGGTAAAATCAAAAACGGGAAACAAATATTGAACAATTGCAAAGAGGAGACTTACAGTGGTTGAACCCCTACTCTCAGGTATTGTCCTTGGTCTAGTTTTCGTCACCCTGGCTGGACTATTTTACGCTGCCTATAAGCAATACAAACGCCCCAACCAGCTCGGAGGCTGATAAAGTAGGGGCTGGGGCATTGGGCATGGGGCATGGGGAAAGGGAAAAAGGTAAGGGGAAAAGGGGAAAGATTAAATTTATTCCTTTTCCCTTTAACCTTTAACCTTTACCCCTGCCTCCCCTGCTCCCCCTGCCTCCCCTGCCTCCCCTGCCTCCCCTGCTTCCCCTGCCTCCCCTGCTTCCCCTGCTCCCTCGTCTTCCCCATCCCCCTGGTTGCGAATTCTATAAAAAGTAAGCGATGTGTTGCCGTAAACTTTCTGGCGGCAAATTTCCCAAGTGGGAATCTCTGGCGATGTCCAATCTTGTGAAGCGTGTTCAACTGCGATTTCGCCGTTAGGATCTAAAAGTTGATGTTGAGCGATCGCTCCTAAAACTGGCTCATACAATCCACTGGCATAAGGTGGATCGAAATAGATCCTATCGAATTGTTTGCCTGATAACGTTTTTAACTGCCCAATAATATCTCCCCGCAGTACCCGAAATTCTTGTTCGGCACTAGCTACCTGTTGCCAATTTTGACCGATTGTGCCACAGGCTCGGCTCGATTTTTCGATTCCCACTACTAAGGCGGCTCCTCTACACAAAGCCTCTGCGCCCATTGAACCAGTACCAGCGCACAAATCTAGCCAGTGGCAACCTGCAATTTTTCCTTGCCAAATATTAAAGACTGCTTCCCTGACTCTAGCACTAGTAGGTCTAGTCTCTTTCCCTGGTAAAGTTTTTAGCTGGCGATTACCGTAAATTCTCAGACTCATTAGGCATTAGTCATTAGTCATTAGTCATTGGTCATTAGTCAGTGTTTAATCGTCAGCGGTGATTTTGATTTATTCACCGAGGACAAAGCGCAAAGTCTGAGCGGAGGTTTCCGACCATTAGAACTTTGTAAGAGAGGACAAATGACAAAGACAAAAATAATTATGCAGGAATTTTTTCCCGTACTTGAGCTACAAAATTAGACAAGATTTGCAATCCAATATTAGAAGATTTTTCCGGGTGAAATTGGACAGCCATGAGGTTTTCGCGGGCGATCGCAGCTGTTACAGTTTGAGTACCGTGGGTGATGGTTGCTGCACGAATTTGCTCTTCTATTGGATCGACATAGTAGGAATGGACAAAATACACCCAAGGATTTGACGGCAAATGCTCCCACAAAAGACTTTTTGGCTGAGTCACTTGCAGTTGATTCCAACCCATATGAGGAATAGTAATATCTGGTTCGGGGCGAAACCGCCGGACTTTTCCTTTGATAATTCCTAGTCCTGGTTGGATACCTTCTGCACTTGATTCAAAGAGAATTTGCAGTCCCAAACAGATACCCAAAAAAGGTTTGCCGGATGCGATCGCATCTTTGATCGGTTGTTCTAAACCACGCGATCTTAAATGTTGTACTGCGGGATCGAATGCTCCCACTCCCGGCAAAACTATTGCATCTGCTTGTTCTAATTCCTTTGGAGAATAAGTAACATTAGGAGTTGCCCCGGCTTTTTCCAAACCTTTGCAGACTGAGTGCAAATTTCCCATCTCGTAGTCTACGACCGCAATCACTGGCATCTACCTGCTCCTTGTAAAATTATTATGGAGGGTTTTTCTATTTTAAATAATATTCCTATTGTAAATAATATTTGTTATGCAGAAAAGAATTCTATTAACTTCCTTTGACACTTGGCTGAGCGATCAACAATCAAATTCATCTGATGATTTATTAATAGAAGTTACGAAACTTCAGCTGATTTCCCATGATTTAACTTTTTTGCGGTCGTTACCCGTAGATGTGCAACAGGCCAGTTCCCTGGTAATTGAAAAAATCAATGCAATCCAACCTGATTACATCATCTGTTGTGGCATGGCTGCCAGTCGCACAAAATTAAGTGTGGAATTAACCGCCAGCTGTGGTGAAAGTATTTTGCACACAGATGTTGATTTAGAAAAATTAGTCGCCGAAGCAGCGGCAATTGACATTAGCCACGACTGCGGTAAATTTGTTTGCGAAGGTCTTTACTATTGCGTCTTAGACTACTTAAACCAAAACCAACTACCAATGCGTTGTATCTTTGTTCACGTTCCGGTTCTCAATGGAGAAAATTTGAGTGGTATAGTTGCTGATTTCTTATTAATTATTAACAATCTGGCACTTTCATCAAGTTGTTAGTGTCTGTATGTTCAAAGTGTTACCTAAGTATATGTTGCCGTTTTTACTAAGTTTTCCCATAGCCCAATCCACACCTGTTACACCACCGCCTCAAGAAGTGGTGCAATCACAACAAGTGCGACCTTTACCAGGGAAGTTGGATGCGATGCCAACTTTTAACAGCAATAGTCCGGAATTGGTATTAAAAGAAGGAATTTTACTTTCGACTTTTTCACCAAAAGACAAAAAATTTCCCACAGCGCATCTGAATTTTCCCTTTCGAGGACGATTTGATATTTTTGCTCACCATGTAGCTAGAGCAGAACCACCAGAAAATTTACGTTCTCTTTATCTGGGGATAATGTTGCATAACCCTACTTCGGAGTCGGTGAAGGTAAATATTTTGCAGGCGGCGAGTTATTTAAGCCAACCCGATGCACCATTTATTGAGTTACCATCCTTTACCCAAAATCCTTTAGGAAAAATTTTTGCCGGCCCTGGCGATCGCGTTATGACTGATATATTAAGAGGACAACGACAAAATATTTTCCCTGCCCAAATTGAAATTCCACCAGGGCAAAGTCGGATGTTACTAAATTTACCAATTCCGGTGCAGGGATTGACGCCGCCTCTCAATGGTCGGTCTACTTTGATACGATTGCAAAGTAGTAACACCGTCTACGCAGCTAGCCTAGCTATGTTCGCCCCGACAAATCCTGATGGTAGCGAACGTGCCCCTACTTTGGAAGAATGGGAAAATCTACTAAATAATGGTGATTTGTCTACCCCGCGAGATAAAACCCCCACCCCTCTAGAAGACACTGGTAAGCCAATAGTTTACGGGCGTGTTGCTGGAGTGGTTGCTGGTACCCAATGGCGAGCTTTATTAGTAGATAATCCCAAAGCTAAGTATTTAACTATTCCCCAACCTGGTGAAATGTTTTCCTATGCCTTGAGTACCCTGCATGGTGGTACTTTAGGAACTAATCAAATTCAAAGTGGTAAGATGCTGGTGCGCTATCCTGACACTGCATATCGCGCACATGGCAACTATGGAATTCAATATAGTTTAAAGTTGCCGTTATATAACAATACCCAAAGTCCTCAAACTGTGAGCGTATCGATACAAACTCCGTTAAAAGAGGATCGGTTAGTTCAGCCAGGGTTACGCTTTTTAAGTACACCAGCGCGTCAAGTCTTCTTTCGAGGAACGGTACGGATACGTTATAAAGACGAGCAAAATCAGCCAAAAACAGAGTTTGTGCATTTAGTACAAAAGCGGGGTCAACCAGGGGAACCCTTAGTTTCATTAAATATGAAAGCTGGCGATCGCTCTTTAGTAGAAGTAGACTTACTCTATCCACCTGATGCTACACCACCGCAAGTATTAACAGTGTCAACTCAGGGTGGAAATCGGTAACAGGTATCCAAAATTTTATAGGACTTACGCACTGTACAAATTAATCATGATATGCGTTTACGAAAATAGTTCGTTTCAGGCTTTGATTAATCGTTCTTTGATGATACGTAAACCCACGTTGTAGGGGCACAGCATTGCTCATTGGTGTGCCCCTACGATAGATATGGTTTTCAAACCATGCATACTTTATATTTTGCGTCAATGCGTAAGTCCTATTTTAGATCCGTCATTATCGCCGCTAACCCTTCGCCATCATAAAACGTAATTGCAAAAAGCAGCGAATTATTTAAAAGTTGAGAGGGACGATTTCACCTGTAAAAGTCGTCCCTTCAATTTTTTATAATTTTTTCTGTTATTTGTTCCTTATTACTTGTTTAAAGGCTGTTAGACTGAGAACTATATGTAAAATTCCGTATATTTTGGCGAATTATGGAGCCAGTATCACTGACAGCAGCTGCGATCGCCACCTTAGTCATCACCAAAGTCTTTGAAAAAACTGGTGAAATCATCGGCGAAAAGGCTTGGAACGAAGGCGAAAAGTTATTATTACTCCTAAAGCGCAAACAACCCAATACGGCAAGTGCTATTGAATTAGCTCAAACACAACCTTTAGATTATGGTCAAGCACATCTAATCGAACAAGTAGAGGAAGCGGCAAACAAAGACCCGGAAATTGCTCAAGCTGTTGAGACGGTGGCTAATGCTGTTAAATCTCAACCCTCTATTATTCAGAATTTTACGAACACAGTCGATAAAAATTATGGCGGGAATGTTGGGAACGTTTCTAATGACAACCGAACCCAAACTTTTAACTTCTGACTACAGTCGCCCGAACGGGAACGGGTAAAGTCAAATTCTTCTACCGAAATACCGCAAAATTTGCCCCTGAGTGGGGTGGTGGAATTTGTCGGGCGTGAAGCAGAATTGCAAAAACTCCACCAACTTTTGCAGGATAATAAACAAGTAGCAATAGCCGCTGTTGCTGGCATGGGTGGAGTTGGGAAAACAGAACTCGCCCTGCAATATGCCATCCAGCAACGCGAAACATACAATGGTGGGCTTTGCTGGTTGCTGGCAAAAACTGGGGATGTGGGCATTCAAGTTGTGCAGTTTGCCAGAACGCAGCTTGATTTAAAGCCGCCAGAAGATTTTGATATACTCGCCCAAGTGCAATACTGCTGGCGGCGTTGGCGTGGTGGTGATGTACTGTTAGTGTTGGATGATGTTAGCGACTACGAGGAAGTCAAGCCTTACTTACAGTCGCTACCTTCTCGGTTTAAAGTGTTGATAACTACGCGCCAGAACTTGGGACGCATCCCACAGTTATCTTTGGATGTGCTGCAACCAGAGGCGGCGCTGGAGTTGTTGAAGTCTTTACTCAAGGAAACACCACAGCGAATTGAGCGAGAATTAGCTGTAGCAAATCAATTGTGTGAGTGGCTGGGATATTTACCTTTGGGTGTGGAATTAGTGGGGCGCTATCTGGCGCGAAAACAGGATTTATCTTTAGCTGAGATGTTGCGGCGCTTGCAGAACAAGCGATTAGATGAGCGTTCTCTGTCTAAATCTAAGTCAGAAGCCGACATGACAGCACAACGAGGTGTGTTAGCAGCCTTTGAGTTGAGTTGGCAAGAATTAGAAGACGACGATAAGCAATTGGGCTGTTTATTGAGTTTATTTGCCGCCGCACCCATACCTTGGAAGTTGGTGGAACAGTGTTTACCAGATGAAGATGTTGAAGATTTAGAAGAAATTAGAGACGATAGCTTGCTGAATCTACATTTACTCCAGCGCAAAGGTGAGGGAGTTTACCAATTGCATCCACTGTTGCGGCAGTTTTTTCAATATAAGTGTACGGGTTTAGAACAGGCAGAGGAACTTAAGCAAAGTTTTTGCAAGGTAATGGTAGCAGTTGCTAAAGATATTCCTGACTCACCCACCCTTGAGCAAATCACCGCCGCCACCCCCGCCATACCTCATTTAGCTGAAGTAGCCAACAATCTCATTCAATATATAGCCGATGAAGATTTACCTTGGGTATTCGTTGGCAACGCTGGATTTTACGATGGTCAAGGTTTATATAACCAAGCTTTACCTTGGTATGAGCAGTGTTTAGAAGTCACTAAAAAACGTTTGGGTGAAGAACATCCAGATGTCGCAACTAGTCTCAACAACCTAGCGGCACTCTACCATTCCCAAGGCAGATACAGCGAAGCCGAACCCCTTTACATCCAAGCTTTGGCACTTTGGCGCAAGCTGCTGGGTGAAGAACATCCATCTGTCGCACAAAGTCTCAACAACCTGGCGTCACTCTACCGTTCCCAAGGCAGATACAGCGAAGCCGAACCCCTTTACATCCAAGCATTAGATATTTTTGAGCGTCGGTTAGGGGTGGATCATCCTAATACTGTTACTGTACGTGAAAATTTAGCATATTTGCGCGATTCTTTTACCTCAGAACAGTAAAATTCATGTTCTCTACTCCATTAATCAAGCTTTTATCTGCAAGTTTCGCGTTCTAAACGAGAACATTCCTGTTTTTAGTGAGAACATTTCTGTTCCAAATGAGAATGTTCTTGTTCCAAGTGAGAACATTTCTGTTCCAAATGAGAATGTTCTTGTTCCAAGTGAGAACGTTTCTGTTTTAAATGAGAATGTTCTTGTTCCAAGTGAAAACGTTTCTGTTTCAAATGAGAATGTTCTTATTCCAAGTGAGAACGTTTCTGTGTTATATCATGTCCGCCTAATCACTTACGTTTTACCGCACCCCCAACTCCTCCCCTTGCCAAGGTTACGGTGTACACACAAGTCTTCTAGAGTTGCGCCGCAGCCTTTTGATCCCCCCAACCCCCCTTAAAAAGGGGGGCAAAAACTTCTCAAAGTCCTCCTTTTTAAGGAGGATTTAGGAGGATCTACGAGGATTTTGGTTTCCTAGAGAGATGTGTGTACACCGTAGTCTTGCCAAGGGTAGGGGAGGTTTTGGCTTTAGACAAAACCGGGGTGGGGTAGGGCGGATATTGATGCTAAGCCAGAGTACTGAATATCACATCTTTACAAGGGTTTGACGTTAAGTTGACACCAATGATAGCTATGTGCCCCTACCTGTTACCTAACTAGAACGAGAAAGGCAACAGGCAAAATGCTATAAGTTTTTTTGATAGAGTTTTCTACCCTAAGTTTGTGTATTTAGGGTGAACACTTATTCGGCTCGATGCGCTGCAATAGAAATAGCAGACTATAGCAGGCAATAAAAAAAGGTATGGCAATGGCTCGAACAAGCAACCAAAAAACTGAGTTGAATTCACTCCAGAACCTTGTTGGAATCCTGATCTTACTGGTAGAAGATGAACCAGAGATTGCAGATTTGCTCACCTTTATTTTGGAAGCAGCTGGCGCACAAGTGATAGCTTTACCGGATGCAGAAGCAGCTCTGACTTTGGTCGAAACACTTCATCCCGATGTTCTACTGTGCAATATGAAGTTGCCTGGTCATGATGGAGATTGGTTAATCGAGCAAATTAGAGTACATTCTTGCCAATTTATAAGAGAGTTGCCAGCGATCGCCGTTACTTCTTATACACGGGAAGTCTCAAAACATAAGGCTTTGAATGCTGGTTTCGATCGATTTATAGTCAAGCTTGAGAGTCCAGATGAAATTGTAGATCAGATCGTTCAGCTTATATATTCCGAACTTTAACTACATAGCAAGTCGGCAAGAAAAATTTAATGTATGTGAAAAATATAAATTTGATGTAGGGTGTGTTGTCACGCAGTGCAACGCACCTTGAAATTGTTAATTCTTGAATTCTGACTTTTGCTAACTTCTTTGAAAACCCTTAGCTGACTTTTGTTGCCCCTTACTCTTAGGCTTAGATTTATTCACTTCTCCTAATGCTTCTTGAAATAAATTGTGTAGATGTATGGGTACGCTAGCAATTTCTGGTAACTCTGGCTCAATAGGTTTGTTGAATTCTTGCAAAAGTGGGTCTAAGTCACTTTCAAGCCGAAAATCTGGACGTTGCAGAAATGTTTGCAACAGATTTTCTAATTGAGTTGGATATTCTTGCGCTAATCGATGCCAAATAAAGGCATTAATACTTTTATCTTCAATGTAGAAGCGAATTAATTTTTCGGCACCTTCAACACTTTGCCAATCTTGTGCTGATAAGATGCTTTGTACCTTAGTATATGTTGGTAAAAACATTTGCCCCCAACGAGGATGAGAAAGAGCCGTGACCTGTTCTGCTTTCTTGAGTTCAGGTGGTAAATCAACTTTGGGCATCACCATTTTGCTATTGCCCTTTTTGTTGTTAAATATCTGAGAAACTGCGTTGGAATCAGCACCCAATTCTGCTGCCGCTGCTTTGATTTCTTCATCGTCAATGCCAGCTTCTTCTGCCACTTCTGCCAGAGATTTAGAAGTATCGATTCCCGCTGCTGCCAAGCTTTTCTCAGTAATTATTTCTTGGAATTCTGCTATTTTTTTATTCAGTTGGTAACCAGGTAATGTAATCTCATCAGTACCAAAAAAATCGATAAACTGTTGATGATATTGGGCTACCGATTCCCAAGCTTCCTCTAGCAATTCGGGAGCATCGCTGTAAAGATTACTTTTATAATTTTCTTTAAAATTCCCAATTGCTACAGCAAGTTTTGGTTTACCCAATTTACCCATGAGCGTGTAAGGACCAGAAAATATCCAATAGTTATCGGTAACAGGAGAGATACGAGTTAGTAAAATTTCTCCAAGTTTCAAACGAGATATTGCCTGTAATGTTTGAGGATTATTTGGCTTGACAATGTAGTGTTTATCTGTTAACCAGTTGGTTAATTCAAAGCCATCAGGTAAGATGTTAGTAATGGCAAATAAGCCAATAAAACTACGATGCCAACTGTTAATTAAGCTGCGATCGCTCTGGTCTAAATCTGGATGACTTTCGAGAAACAACTCTAATGGTGAGTGTTCGCCGACTTTTCCTTCTGTGATAAATCTATCGACGATTAAGTCCTGCTGCGTACTATCGCCACTTCCACGGCGCAACTGCTCGGCTGCGTAAGTTTCCAGTGCTTGTGCGAGTTCGCCTTCTGCGTCAAGGACGAAATCAACTAAGGCTTGTTTTAATTCGTGCGATCGTTCTAATATGGCATCCACAAGTTAATCTCTCGGTGCAACAGATGTAGATTATAGCCTTTAATAAAATTGGAACATCTAGCAATAGCTAGATTTATAAACAAGAATTCAAAAGTCAGAATTGGTGAATTCAGAATAAATTGTGGCCGAATTCGGTGATAGTACAGCAGTAGGGAGCCATTGCTGCACAGAAGCAAGCTACGCGTTAACGTCTTTGAAGGAGAAGGCTTTACGCTGCGCTATCCTGCCTGCTTCAAATAAATGGCGAAAAGGGGAAAGAGAAGATCCCTCCTTTTCCCCCTTTTGCAACAACTTGAGGCGACTGGTATGTGGTTTTTAATCGCCGATTTTACTTGATGTTTTGATTGACACGGAACAGGTTGGCTGGATCGTACTTTTTCTTGATCGCCAGCAGACGCTCGTAATTGTCGCGGTAAGTAGCTTGGACTCGCTCTTGACCCTCCTCCATCATAAAATTAACGTAGGCTCCGCCACAGGAATAAGGATGCAATGCATTCCAATATTCTTTTGCCCAGGTGCTTATCTTGTCTGCATTTGCGGGATCTGGATCGATACCAGCTACAATTGCTGACCACTTGGCGTCACGGTAACTGAAAGCCGTATCATTTTTGCCGACTCGATGTGCTGCGCCATCAATTGGATATAGGTGCATAGTTGAAAGCAATGTCGGGATCTGCGAACCATGTTTCAGATGTAGGGCGATCGCTTCATCGCTCAACTCCTTAACAAAATCGCCCTTCCAGTACCACTGCAACCCTGATGGCATCAATCCATCGAACATACTTTGCAAAGCAGGATAGGGTATTGAACCAATGTGTTCAAATGCTGGAGCAAGGTTGCGAACTGGTTGGAATGCTTCTTCTACTTTCTCTGCCGCTCCAGCGTAGCACCAAATAATGCCGCACATTGTCTTAGTATGCAGTTCTTCTGGGAAAGGCGGCCCTGGTGGTACTTTCAGCAAGGCCAAGAAACCATACATATCTTCCGGCTGGTTGATAATAAAGTCCCGATACCACTGCATAACCTCAGCAGCTCGATCCAAGTGCCACAACGTCGGGCCAGCATAGACAGTGTTAACTGGGTGCGCTTTGAACAAAAATGAGGTAACAACGCCGAAGTTACCTCCGCCACCGCGAATCGCCCAAAATAGATCCTCATTTTCTTGGGCGCTGGCGGTAACAAAACGACCGTCTGCCAGCACTAAGTCAGCTTCTAGGAGATTATCAATGGTTAGACCATACTTGCGAGTCAGATAGCCATGGCCGCCACCCAATGTCAACCCAGCAACGCCAGTAGAAGAGATAATTCCACTGGGCACAGCTAGACCAAATGCATGAGTTGTACTATCCACATCTCCCCAGGTACAGCCACCTTCAACCCGCACTGTACGCGCTACAGGATCGACGCGAATGCCTCTCATGGGTGAGAGATCGACAACTAAGCCGCCATCGCAAATTCCCAAACCTGCACCATTGTGGCCGCCGCCTCGAACCGCAAGCAGCAGATTGTGTTCGCAGGCAAAATTTACAGATGCGATGATATCCGCCACATTTACACAACGTGCAATCAGACGGGGGTGTTTGTCAATCATGCCATTGTAGACCTTGCGGGCATTGTCATAGCCTGCATCAGCAGGGCCCAATAACTCACCCCGCAGGCTTGCCTTGAATGGTTCTATCGCTGCTTGTTCAAGAACGGTTTCTTCACGTGCGATCGAGTTAACCATAATTTTCCTCCTGAGCTAAATTTCATTAGTTGAATGCTAGTTCGCCAGATTTTGAGCAATATACGATTGCAAATATAAAACTATGCAGTTCAGTTAAGAGAATTTATCTGTTCGGGCAGGGGAAGCAGGGAAAAAAAGCTTAACTAAACCGTATGAGATATAAAGAGTAGCTTTTTCAAATATTTACTAGTAGGATTTTAGAACTATTTGAAGTTGAAAAAGTTTGCATAATGTTAATAGTTTTGAACTAAAAATACTGCTACTAATTATGAATTAGCCTTACTGACTGTGTTTCCAGATGCGTGGCTTTATTCTTTGTCTTTACTTTGGTAAAGTTTAGTTGCACTCTCTATAGTTAATGTTTGTAATTGGCGATCGCTCACTTATTTACCGAGCGAATTAGCTATTACTATCAATACGTCAAGATAAAAATATGTTAATTGCTACTTGAAGCAAACTTATCTTTTAAAGAGGCAGTCTCATCAGTGAGAGGCTAAAATAAAGCGCATTTTGTCAATCAGTTAAAATACTCAAAATAATTTAAATGAAAATGATAATCGTGTTCGATAGGAAGGAGCTCGCCTCTTTCCCCTCTAAGTTAAATATCTCCAAAAGCCAGCCTCAAAGCTTTAATCTCATTCCACAAGCCACCTTGACCGCGAAATGTTTGAATCCCAGAAGCCGCAGATACTCCAGCCCCTGTTAGTACAACAATATTACGATAGCAAGAAAAATCTAGAGATTGCATTGACTTTGCTAGATAATTTTTACACTGAAGATATACAAGCTTTAATAGTAGAGACTATCGATTGAGATAAACTATTCAATTCATAACCACCTTCTAAACCAAAAACAATTCTACAAGTTACTTGTAGGCATAGTTTTGTGAAAATGCCGTAATCTGTCGGTTGTAAATTTACCCAACCTAGTGAGTCAGACTCATTCGCGTCACAACCAGCACTAATTATTAATAAATCTGGCTGAAAATGGTTAAGAAAAGGTATAATTATTTCTTGAAATATAGGCTCATATTCTTTGATAGTATTACCAGCCTTTACACGAACGTTCAACACATTATTGTTTATCCCCTGTTCTGTTTCTCTCCCGGTGAAGGGGAAAAATGGTGATTGGTGAATAGAACAAAACGCTATTTGGGGATTATTTTCTACTAATTGTTGAGTTCCATTGCCGTGATGTACATCCCAATCTAAGATTGCTACACGTTTGATTTGAGGCAATTCTAAAGCATAATGGGCTGCCAGTGCAGCATTAGCAAACAAACAAAATCCCATTCCTGTATCTGGAAGAGCATGATGTCCTGGAGGACGAGCTAACACAAAAGTCGGTTGCCCAGTTGCCAGCGTGCAATCAACTCCGTCCATCCATGCACTAACAGCTAGTACAGCAACATCGTAACTTGCTACAAAAATCAATGCCTAAAGTAATTTTATTCTTGACAACGCTGATTTTATGCCCAATTGTTAGCGCATCTTTCCCTAATAATTGGGGATAAAACAATTGCACAGATAGCAACGCGATCGCCAGGTTTAACACAGTCAGTACAAGGGCTGAAACTATACCAAGCTGGTGATATTCAAGGGGCAATCAAATCTTGGCAAGCAGCCCTCTCCAATCAACAATCCAAAAGTGATTTTGCCCAACAGATAAATGTCAGAACATAAGCTGTCGCGTGTTTGATTTGCACAACCAGGGCGGGCAAGATGCCCACCCCACAAGAGATTCATTTTTTTGAGGATGCAAATTTAAATATTTTTAACTTACCAGCAAGTAGGTGAAATAATCTCGTACACCTTTCTACCGATAAATAAAGACGGGTTGCAACCCGTCTCAATAGCTTGAAAGTGCAAATACACCTTGTATAATATTGAAAGTAACACAATTATCTTTGTAATAGTTGCCAATTTGCCAAGTCCTAAAAAAGATTGTGAAGCTTTCTATTACAAATTTTGGTGTTAACTTAACGGAAACCTAAAATTTCAGAAATCGCGGCTATTATATCAAGATAAAAGTTTCCTTTCACGGCTCGAAATAATTCAAATTTTGAGTCAGGCGCACCAAAAAACGGTCTAAAAAACCATCCTAATTGCATACCTACAAAAGCATAAAGCAACAACCAAAATCTTAAAATAGTGGTACGGGTTGTTTTGCCTACTTCATCTTGTTGAGAAAGTAATTGTATCCCCTCATAAAGGAATTTCACGCCAAAGATACCTGTGATTGCAAATATTGATACATTCAACAGTTTGAAAAATTGATAAGAATCTGGGGTAGTTATCAGAAAAAATAGTGTCACTGGTGCGAAGCTGAATAAAAGTACGCTAATCACTGATACAGATGTGAGCAATACAACGAAATGTTGTTGAATACTACTCCGCGAACCAAACAAAACATTAAAAAAGAACAAAGTTGGAAAACAAATTATCAGTGTTAATAAATAAAATGCGGGAAGTTTGATAGCACTGGATAATGCTTGTGCCCAACCGTTGGACGCACCAATAATTGCGCCATAGATGGCAAAGCAAATCGAACTAGCTACAAACAAAGAACTGATTTTATTTTGTAATCTTATTCCCAGACGAATTTCTTCTAAAAATGATTGGCGATCGCGTAATAAATTCACCAAAACATTAAATTGCTTAACGCCGCGAGATTGCTTTTCCAACATAATGCTTTTTTGGTTGATATTTGGTATATTTACTAATCTTTAGACTATTCTGACTCCTGAATTCTGAATTCTTTCCTAATGACGAATTCCCAGCAAGTAGCTGATAGCTTGAATCACGCTAAGATAAAAATTACCTTCTCTTTCGCGAAACAATTGAAATGCAGAATCAGGCGTGCCAAAAAATGGTCTAAGAGTCCATCCTAGCTGGCTACCGACGAAAGCATAAAGAAACAGCCAAAATTGTAAAATCTTCTGACGTGTTTTGCTACCTTCATCATCTTGTTCTAAAACTAAACTCGTGGCTTGATATAACGAGGAAATACCAATAAATCCAGTTAGTGCAAAAATAAAAACATTTAAGAGAATTAAAAATTGGTAATTATTGGTAGTTAGTAAGAAAAACAGGGTAATAGGTGCAAAACTAAATAAAAGTACGCTAGTCACTGAAACTGCGGTCAATACTAATGCTAAATGCTGTCCAAAAGTCCGCTTTGAACCGAAAATAACGTTAGCAAAATACAACGTTGGGATACAAATCAGCAGTGTAATTAAATAAAGGGCTGGGAGTTTGATGGCGGAAGACAAAGCTTGCATCCAGCTATGATATGCACCGATAATTCCGCCATAGACTGCGAGGAATAACGAACTACAAACTAGTAAAGAAATGATTTTATTTGGTAATCTTGTACCTTGGCGAACTTCCTCTAAAAACCCTTGGCGATCGCGCAAGAAACCAATCACTACTGCAAAGTATTTGATTCCCACAGATTTCCGTTCAATCATATTATCCTCACACACATATTATCTAATTAGAATTCACCAATTCTGTTATTCCGAGTAGTCACCACCAGAACCGTACTTCCAAGCATCAATCAAACGATGCCAATAATATTGTTGTTCGCTTGGTTGATTCTTCATCCATGTTTCTAACATTGGACTTAACTTAAATAAGGCAGTATAAACACCTAAATTAGCGTAATGCACCATCCAATCTAACAAACTTCCCAAACCTACTTGGGGAATTATTTGAATAACTAATTCTGGATGAGAGAAATTAGTTTTTAACAGTGTTTGCGTCAGTGCCCAAAATTGTACTATATCTTGTAAAAATGGCTTCAGTACTGGCGTACCTAACTGTTGCATTTCTTCAAACACTGCTGAGAGAAGTTGGTTAATTCGATCTGGAGGAATTTTCTGATTTACACCAACACTCATGGCTTTTTGAAATAACCAAGTAGCAGTCAAACTTGGCTGATACGGTTGCAGCAGCGACAGTGCTTTTGCTGATAATTGTTCAGTTTGCAACGCTTCGTCAATGCCAAATGTTAAACGTTTCAAGTGACGCACCATCGCACCAAAACCACCAAAACTCAACGGAGATTGGTTACCACTGCTATCTCCCACTGGTAGAATGCGATTCCAAGGAGTTTTGAGGGGACTTTGGCGAAAGCTGGGAAAAAAGCCAAACAACGCCCGTTGAAATTTCAGCTGACTCAATTCCACACCTTGATATTCTGGTAGCAGACGCAGATATTCCTCAAAGAAAGTTGACAAACTGAAGCGTTGGGGATGTGCATCCATGTAGGTAAACAAGTAAGTAGTTCTACCGTCTCTAGCTGGGAAGGCTTCCCAGAAGTACTGGCACTGATTGTGCAAAGATGTAAATGATAACAACAAATCGCCTGAGTTATTTTCCGGAAAACCTTTGGCGCAAGTTCCCACCACTAAGCAAAGGGCGTCTGGTTTTTTTCCTTGACGTGCTTGTTGTGTGATGGGAGAAAAATGTCCCATCGCATCGATTAACAACCTAGTTTTGAATTGATTATTTACCATTACCCCATCTGGATGCACCACCGCTTCTTTAAAAGGTGTGTTTTCTAACAACTTTCCCCCAGCATTGAGAAATCGCGTTTTTAATGTAGTCAGTAAATATACAGGATCTACACCGATATTCAAAACATCTTCTACCCAAATTTCTGTACCACCATCAAAGCCTACTCGTGCTGGGTTATATTGAGTGGCGATCGCAGTTTCTAATTCCTCCTCTGTCAACAAATTCAATTCCACAAACACATCTAATTCTTTACGAGAAATATTCCACTCTTGTTCCCTCCCCCGCAGAATCCCCCGTTCCATCAACGCCACCCGCAGCCCCTTGACAGCCAAAGCCGAACCAATTAAAATGCCCAAGGTGCCACCGCAGATCAGCACATCCCAATCTGCAACGCCTAAAGGCTGCTGACTTTCTGTAACTAATGTTGGTATAGGTGCAGTGTTTTCTCTTAGGGATGTGAGGATGCGATCGCTCTGGTGCAAGCCTGCTAAAACATCCCCCGGTAGTTGAGAAAGAATTTCTTCAGTTAAAGACATTTTGAAAATCTAAACTCTATATTCCCAAGCTACCTGAGAATTGCGATCGCTAGTTAGTCACCTGAAGACCAGCGTACAGGCAAAAATGCGCCCAGGCTAAAAACAACAGCGAATCCACCCATAGCAAACATGCCCCAAGGAACTAAGCCTTCAAGCGAATTCACCACACGCGCAGTCTTTATCGGTTGTTTGGGATCGTAACGTACCACGACTATGTTGCCGTTGCTGGAGCGGTAAGACTCATAACTGCCTGTAAAGCGAGTGCGTTCGCCGTTGGCTAGAAACTCGATAACTGGTGCATAAGTTTCTTTTTCTCGATCGTTATTACTGCTGCGATCGCGACGACTGATGCTGTCCACCACCATACCCCTCGTTTCATTTAGCGTTGCAATTTCGTGCGCGGTTATGTTACGCACCCAAAAACCGCCCCCAATGAACAGCAGTCCCAGGAATAGCCCAATACCTGCGCTGAGTTTCTCCTCAAAAGTACTTTGGTGAGGTTTGAAATTCATGGGTTTAAGGATACCACAACAATAAACTTCAACACACCATCTCTGGTGTGGGAGGTGTGGGAGGTGTGGGAGGATGGTGAAAAAATCTTTCTCCCCACACTCCCCACACTCCCCACACTCCCCACACTCCCCACCTATGCGTGAGAAATTCGGGTTATACATTTTTTTCTGGCACTACTAACCTTATAACTGCGTCAACTATGTTGCTGCTAAATTGCTGTATCAGTTTTCTTGGTATGGCAATTTAATATTTATATGGAATCGAATGTAACCAATTAACCAACGTTTAGTAAATAGAAGTAATGACAACTCAGTTTTGGGAAAAAAGCAAAGAAATTAATGCGACTCTAAATAATTTACTATTTAAACCTGTTAAGAGACGGGTAGTACTAGGTTTAAGCAAGCTTAGTGTAGCCAGTCAACAGATATGGTCTTTGAGCGATCGAGCTTGGTGGCTTTTGAGAAAGCGTCTGCTGCCGTTATTGTGTCTAATATCATTCTTTGCAGTATTGCAACTCAACAGCTTTGCCCCTGCTGTTGCCCAATTACCTCGCCAGGAAATTCGGGGCGTGTGGCTCAGTGGTAACGATTTTAGCGTTTTCCGAAATCGCTCACAAGTCCAAGCTGGTATGAGCCAACTGCGAAAGTTAAACTTTAATACTGTTTATCCCGTAGTCTGGAATGATGGTTATACACAATACCCCAGCGCCATAATGCAGAAAGAGGGTATTCCTTTTTTCTTTAAAGGAACAGAGGGACAAGATGTCATTGCAGACATTATTAGTCAAGCCCGCAGCCAAGGGTTACTAGCAATACCCTGGTTTGAATTTGGTTTTATGGTTCCTCTAACTTCGGAACTGGCGTCGCAGCATCCAGATTGGCTAACACAAAAACAGGATGGAACTCAAACTTCAATTAGTGCTGCGGGTGAAGTAGCGTGGTTGAATCCCTTTCACCCCCAAGTGCAAAGCTTTATCCGCGAACTCGTGATGGAAGTAATTACGAAATACAATGCTGATGGCGTTCAATTTGACGACCATACGAGTTTACCCGTAGATTTTGGTTACGATAAGTACACGATTAGTCTATATACTCAAGAAACTGGGAATCCTCCTCCATCCAATCCCCAAGCCCAAGCATGGATAAAATGGCGGGCAGATAAAATTACTGCCTTCATGGTAGACCTCTATCAAAGTGTGAAAGCTCAAAAACCGAATGCGATCTTCTCAGTTGCTCCCAATTACTATGATTTTGCTTACAAGCTGCAACTGCAAGACTGGCTCAATTGGGTAAGGTTGGGCATTGTTGATGAGTTGGTTATGCAGGTGTACCGCAATGATTTAGAAAGTTTTATCGGTCAAATTACCCGCCCAGAAATTTTAGAAACTCAACAAGTCATCCCAACTGGTATCGGGATTATGGCGGGGTTACGAAATCGTCCAGTTTCCATAGCGCAAATCCAATCTCAGGTAGTAGCAGCGCAACAGCGCGGTTTAGGTATCGGCTTTTTCTACTATGAAAGCCTCTGGGATATCGCGCCTGAACCAGCACCTCAACGTCAATCGGCATTTGCGGCTCTTTTTCCTAATTCAGCATTGCGCGACATCTCTCAAAACACACCCCGCAAGCCAACTTTTAACACCGTATCCCTGCCTTTATATCCAAAGCCTTCCCTCGGTCAGCGCGTTCGCGGCTATTTTTTGGAAGTGGCGATCGCCAATGGTCAACCAAAACGTGTTTTATTAGATACAGGCTCAGCAGGCTTAAGAGTTCCCCAAGAGTTTTTAGGTAATGCTCCAATCCAAAGAACAGGTCAAACTATCAAGGAGGAATTAAGTGATGGTACTGTATTTGAAGGAGAATTAGTTTATACTAATGTCAGGTTTGGTTTGATTCCTACCGCAGAACCCGTTCCCGTACAGGTTGTTACTAGTCGCCAATGTAGTGCCCAAAAACCCAATTGTTCGGCAAAAAGTGGTGCGCCATTTTCCGGTATTATTGGTGTCAACTATTTTGAAAAGTCACTGCCCTATAACCCGTTGAGAAAATTATCAGGTAATCTGAGTAACGGATTTATTGTCGTAGGAAATGGTGGTAGTAACAGCAATGGCAGCCTAATTCTCGGTTTAACGGCCCAGAATCAAGCAGGTTTCAAAATGGCCTCTTGGAGTCAACAACCAGAAATTAATGGTGTACCTGGTAACAGATGGGACTCTCGGCTAGGCAAAGTTTGTTTAACTCTTGCTGGGAGTTCTGCCAAAAATTCTTGTAATGCCGCTGCGATCGCTGATACTGGAACTATTAATGGTTTAGCTGAATTCAAGTCAGCTTCTACAGCAGGAAAACTCAAACCAGGAGTACTGGGTTCAGCAAATACTGTGAAAGTAGCAATGAATGGCATTTTTGATTACAGTCTCAAACCAGGAAACCGCGACGGATTTAATCGCTGGAATTTGAGTATCTCACCAAAATCACAAATGAGTATATTTGTAAACCCCGGAATTGCATTTTTTGATAAATACGATGTACTCTTCGACCAAGTTAATGGAAAACAAGGTTTTCGGAGTCGGCGGTAATATCATGTCTGCTTGAAAGTTATTGTTTACAGCAATTTGCAGTTGAATAGACCACAGTAGGGGCACAACATTGTTCATTGGTGTCAACTTAACGTGAAACCCTTGTAAAAATGTGATATTCAGTTCTCTGACTCACGCTCAAGATCCGCTCTACCCCACCCCGGTTTTGTCTAAAGCCAAAACCGCCCCTCCCCAAGGCATCGGGGAGGGGTTGGGGGTGGGGTAAAACGTATGTGGGATAAACGTTTGAGCTTAAGTTGACACGTATGAACATTGTTGTGCCCTTACGATAATTTAGTATTCAAGCATGTATTCCATCCAAATGAAAAGCTCTGTAAACTGATATCATGTCCCGTTACTTAATTACTAAACCCGAAAAACCCCAAAGAGCCAAAGCCGTGCTTTGCCTCCCCTAAGAGCTTGTGGGGAGGGGTCTAATGATTACCGAAATCATAACTAATTACCCGGACATGATATCACTACTGAACTACAGGTAATCCAGCCAGCGCCATTGCCACTTCAGCAGCACTATATTCAGTATCAACAAGCCTTCCTGCTTGATAATCAATATAAGCTTGCATATCAAAGTGTCCGTGCCCGCAAAGATTAAACAGGATAGTTTTACTAACACCTTCTTCCTTGCAACGTAAAGCCTCGTCAATCGCCGCTTTGACTGCATGGTTCGCCTCTGGCGCTGGTAAGATTCCTTCTGCTTTTGCAAAAGTTAATCCGGCTGCAAAGCAACCCAGTTGGTATTCAGCACGCGATTGAACTAGTCCTAAATTCACAATATGGCTGACCAGAGGAGCCATACCGTGATAGCGTAAGCCTCCAGCATGGATGCCTTCCGGCACAAATCCACTACCCAAAGTGTGCATCTTCGTTAGTGGAGTCAGGTGGGCAGTATCCCCAAAATCATAAGCATATTTGCCGCGAGTTAATGAGGGACAAGCTGCTGGTTCCACAGCTATTACTTGTATATCTCGTTCTCCTCGCAGTTTCGCACCGATAAATGGAAAAGCAATTCCGGCAAAGTTACTACCGCCACCCGTACAACCGATAACAATATCGGGGTAATCTCCTGCCATCTCTAATTGAGTTAGTGCTTCCAGCCCAATTACTGTTTGATGTAGCAGTACGTGATTGAGAACACTGCCTAAAGCATACTTAGTTTGTTCATCAGCTGCTGCTACTTCCACGGCTTCACTAATGGCAATACCCAAACTGCCTGTGCTGTTGGGATATTCTGTCAAAATTTTACGTCCGGCTTGGGTTTCATGACTGGGGCTTGCCACTACCCTAGCACCATAGCTCTCCATTAACGCCCGGCGATAAGGCTTTTGTTGATAGCTAACATTAACCATGTAAACTAGCACTTCCAAACCAAATAATGCTCCAGCAAATGCTAAAGACGATCCCCACTGTCCCGCCCCTGTTTCAGTAGTTAATTTTTTTACTCCTGCTTCTTTGTTGTAGTATGCTTGGGCAACAGCAGTGTTTGGTTTATGGCTTCCGGAAGGGCTAACACCTTCATACTTGTAATAGATTTTAGCTGGTGTATCTAAAGCTTGTTCTAAACGACGGGCACGATAAAGAGGAGTCGGCCGCCATTGGCAATAAATCGAGCGTACTGCCTCTGGTATTTCAATCCATCTTTCGACAGTAACTTCTTGTTCGATTAGTGCTAAGGGAAACAGAGGCAATAAGTCATCTGGTGTAATTGGCTTACCAGTACCTGGATGTAAAACTGGCGGTAATGCCTGCGGTAAATCAGCTTGGATATTGTACCAAGCTGGTGGCATTTGGTCTTCAGTCAGAATGTATTTAATTGTTTCCATATAAACTTAATCCAGGTAAATTAGCATATAGCAGGCAACAGGCAAAGAAAGTCTGTTGTTATGCGGGTTTTACGGTCAGCTTATGTCCGAAACTATGCTTCAAATGCTATACTTCTTATTTTCCAAGAAAAAGGTTAACTTTCCCTGTAAGTGGAAATTTATTAAAACAAAATTCAAGAGCAGAACGTCTTGGCTCTACTCCTGAATTCTTGTTCAAGGAACCAATATTGAATCAGAACGAATCATTCCTGCTTCTTGAATGGTTGTAAAAGCTTTTTCTCCTATAATGCGATGAGCCGCAGTTGTCGGATGAATGCCATCCCAGAACAAAAATTGCTCTGGATTATTACAGATACTAGAGCCAGATACACAGGAAGCGATGACATTTTTCAAACCAAATGTTGCTGGATTTGTTATTGCATCTCGGTATAAGCTGTTAGCATCTAAAGTCGCAATCTGAAGATGGGGATTTTGTTGAATCAATACCTTGAGCGATCGCCTTAAGCCTTGATTATGTGCTTGTGTTAATGCACTCAAATTCACAGAATTAGCAGTGCTTCTCGTGGCAGGTAGGTGTCCCAAATCTGGTAAATTGGCTAACAAAATCTTTCGGGCACCTATATCAGTTAGCAAGTTAATTGCACTAATCAGATTGTTTACAGGAACAGTTGCATTGCTTACCCCTTGTAAATAATCATTTGCCCCTGCCCATAAAACATATAAACCATCCGAATTGGCCTTTTTATGTGTTTGGGTAAACGACTGTACTTGGTTGAGTAAACTAGGTACATAACTGTTGCTAGTACTGCCAGTGGTTGCTCCTCCGTAAGCAAAATTGTTAGTTTGTTTAGAGGAAAGATGCAAGCGATCGCTTAGATACTCAATCCATACTCGACCATTGGAGTAACGCCCCTGAAAATAAGTTGGATTAGGTGGATACATTTTTCCTGTCGCTTGGAATACCATTCCTGTATCTGAAAGACTATCGCCGAATATATACATTCCCGTGACAGTATGAGCTTTATCCATAAATTCTCTGTGCAAAACCATAGTCAAAATTAAAAGGGCAAACCCTGTTATTAAAAGCCAGTTTTTTCTTAGCATCAAACTTTTCTGTAAAGCTTAAGACCTACAGTTTTTACTGACAGTCTAAAACCTTTTGTTGATAGTTCTCGCTGTGAGTAAGGATTGAGCTTGTAATTAGCACTTCTCTAAGCTAACAAGCGGTTATTTTCGCTGCTGACTCAAACCGAATACTTTCTGGTGTGGATTTTGCTAATTGTCTTGAGCAAATTCTTCACCAAAACCATACTGAGGGTTGAGTAGGGGCGTACAGCTGTACATTGGTGTCAACTTAGTGTGAAACCCTTATAAAGATGTGATATTCAGTTCTCTCACTTACTATCAAGATCCGCGTTACCCCACCCCGATTTTGTCTAAAGCCAAAATCGCCCCTCCCCTTGGCAAGGGGAGGGGTTGGGGGTGGGGTAAAACGTATGTGGGATAAGCGTTTGAGCTTAAGTTGACACCAATGTACAGCTGTACGCCCCTACAGATTAAAAAGCTACATTCCGTGTTTTATCGGCAGTACAAATAAATTAAATATAATGAAAAATCCCAAATTATCATTTGGACATCTCAGCTTCATGAAGCCAATTTGCTCGACTCAGGCGATAAACAAAGCACTCATCTTCACCAAATCTTCGATGTTCGATAAATTGGAAGCCAAGACGTTCATAAAAACGGTGGGCGCGAGTATTACTAACCAGGGGATCGATGAGTATAGCTGTCACAGATGAGTCTGCAAAACATCGGGCAATTGCTAGCTGCATCATTTTCGTTCCATAGCCTTTACCCAAATCTGTCTCTTCCCCAATCCAAATATCAATAGCGCGAATATCTTCGGTGACATTACCCCAATACTTACTTTCCTCATGTGCTGGATCGATAATTTGAATAAATCCGATGGGACGACCATCAATTTCAGCAATTAATTGCTCTCTCCAATCGGGAGTGCGTTCGAGTTCTACTTCCCAGCCCCAATCGTCGTTAGGATCTGAGGAAATCACATGAGGTTTTTCATCCCAGTATCGCAACAAATTCAAATCAGCAGAGGTAGCGGGGCGTAGGTTAATCACAACTTCTTTCAACGTCAAACTTGCTCTTTCAACGATAATTGATATTCTCTTAAAATGGCATATCTAACAGCAACTTCCTGTAAAATTGTATTTTTATCACTTCAATAAATATGAACTTTTCATTGTAAACTTTCTTAGAGTAGCGTCCAATTTTAATATATCGATGGGCTGAGAAAAAGTTTCTACAAATTCCATTAGAACTGTTTGCCATTTACTTATGAGTCAGTATATTCTCACTAATCTTACAGATGATGAAGAACTCAATTTTTCTGAAGAAGTCGAGGTTTTCGTTTTTCCTACTTCTTTCGCCCAGCAGCGATTGTGGTTTCTCGATCGGTTAGCACCTGGCAATCCATTTTACAATGTGTCAACAGCACTTCGGCTCAAAGGCTCCCTTAACTTTACCGCCTTAAAGCAGACATTCAACGAAATTGTACGTCGCCACGAAACTTTACGTACTACGTTTGTGATGGTAGAACCAGTACAGGCGGTTGCACCCAGTTTAACCATACCTCTTTCTTTAATAGACCTACGCAATTTCGAGAGCCAAGAACGTGAGGCACAAGTGGAACAAATCGTTACCCAAGAGGCTCAACGTCCTTTCAATCTCACCACTGGGCCATTACTGCGAGTAAAGCTACTACAACTAGATGAAGCAGAATATCTGCTGCTGTTAAATCTCCATCACATTGTTGCTGATGGTTGGTCAATTGGAGTGCTAATTAAAGAATTGGGGATATTATACAAAGCTTTTGTAGAAAATAAGCCGGCGTCCTTGCCAGAGCTACCCATTCAGTATGCAGATTTCGCCGAATGGCAGCGAGAGTGGCTGCAAGGTGTAGGCGCAAACGGCACTTCGCCACTACAAACTCAGTTAGCTTACTGGCAAAAGCAGTTAGATAAAATTTCAATACTGAATCTCCCCACAGACAGATTCAGGCCACCAATTCCAACTTATAAGGGTGCCAAACAATTTTTGGAACTACCGCAAAATTTAACTCAGGCGCTAGAAGGATTTAGCCAAAAAGAAGGCGTTACCTTGTTCATGACTCTGCTGGCAGCATTTCAAACCTTGCTCTACCGCTACACGCAACAAGAGGATATTACAGTAGGTTCGCCTGTTGCTAATCGCAACCATAGCGAACTAGAAGGATTAATTGGTTTTTTTGTTAATAGCTTGGTGCTACGTACAAATTTCTCAGGTAACCCGACATTTCGAGAATTATTAAATCGAGTGCGAGAGGTAACTTTAGGAGCATACAGCCATCAAGACTTACCCTTTGAAAAGCTGGTGGAGGAACTGCAACCAGAGCGAGATTTGAGCCATCATCCTTTTTTTGAGGTTGTATTTAGTCTTCAAAACACTCCTATAGATGCGCTAGAGTTACCTGGGTTAACGCTTTCGCTATTTGAATTCGACAGCAAAACTGCAAAGCTTGATTTAGAGTTTCATCTGTGGCGGGACTTGGAAAGTTTGAAAGGGCAAGTGGTGTATAGCACCGATTTATTTGATGAGACAACTATTACTCGGATGCTGGGACATTTTCAAACGCTGCTAGAAAGCGTTGTTGCCAATCCAGAACAGCGGGTTTCAGATTTATCTTTGCTGACTGCGGGAGAACGACAAGAGTTATTAATTGATTGGAATGATACGAAAATAGAGTACCTAAATCGCAAATGTTTTCATCAGTTCTTTGAAGCGCAGGTGGAAAAAACTCCCGATGCGATCGCACTAGTATTTGGTAACGAACAACTCAGCTATAGAGAATTAAATATTCGAGCTAATCAACTTGCACGTCACTTGCAAAAATTGGGTGTAGTTCCTGATGTTTTAGTTGGCATTTGTGTAGAGCGTTCGTCGAAGACGTTGCCGGAGGCATCGCCACAGATCATAATCGCACTATTAGCCATATTCAAAGCAGGTGGAGCATACCTACCTTTAGAGCCAAGCTTACCTCAAGAGCGTCTTAACTTCATTTTAGAAGATGCAAGAGTTTCAGTATTGCTGACACAAGAAAATTTACTCAAGCATTTTGAAAAGTTTTCAAATCCAATCATTTGCATAGATAAAGATTGGACAATTATTACACAACACAGCCAAGAAAACCCAACCACCTGCGTAACATCTGACAACCTAGCTTATGTTATCTACACCTCTGGTTCAACAGGAAAGCCTAAAGGCGTTTTACTACAACATCGAGGATTATCCAACTTAGCAAAAGCTCAAATTCAGGTTTTCAACATACAACCAAATAACCGCATTCTACAATTTGCATCGTTAAGTTTTGATGCCTCAATTTTTGAGATTGTCATGGCACTACAAACAGGAGCAAGTCTTTATTTAGCAAATAAAGAATCGCTTCTTCCCGGACAACCTTTGCTAAAATTATTGCGCGAAAAATCTATTACTCATGTCACCCTGCCGCCAGCAGTGTTAGCAGTACTACCTACAGAATCACTTCCAGCATTGCAAACTATTATTTGTGCAGGCGAATCCTGCACCGATGATATTGTAAAACGTTGGTGTAACTCTCAACGTCGGTTTTTTAATGCTTATGGCCCTACTGAAGCAACGGTTTGGTCAACCGTTGCAGAAATTAAACTTCAGAGTGAAAAAATATTAATTGGTCGTCCTATTATTAACACACAAATTTACATATTAGATAAGTATTTACAACCTTTACCAATTGGAATTATCGGTGAATTATACATAGGTGGTGAGGGATTAGCACAAGGCTATATTAACTGTCCAGAATTAACTGCTGAAAAATTTATTCCCAATCCTTTTAACGATAAAAAGGGAGGGCGACTTTATAAAACGGGTGATTTAGCTCGGTATCAGGCAGATGGTAATATTGAATTTTTGGGTCGCATTGATAATCAAGTAAAAATTCGTGGATTCCGCATTGAGTTGTCAGAAATTGAAGCAGTGCTGAGTCAGCATCAAAGCGTACAAAAAGCAGTAGCGATCGTTAAAGAAAATGTCTCTGGCGATAAATACTTGGTGGTTTATATTGTTGCTAATCTAGAAAAGCACAATTACGCGTCTTTACTACGTAAATTTTTAAAAGAGAAATTACCAGAATACACGATACCAAAAGCATTTGTAATGGTGGATTTTCTACCGCTAACAGTTAGTGGTAAAGTGGATCGTTGTGCGCTAACAGCACTCGACATTCCGACTAACTACTCAATAGATAAAACATTTATCGCTCCTCGTACTCCAACCGAGTTAATGTTGGCAAAAATTTGGGCTGAAATCCTTAATACTGAGCGTGTGGGTATTCACGATAACTTCTTCGATTTAGGAGGAGATTCACTGTTAAGTGTACGCCTAATGAAGCAAATACAAAACCAATTCGAGTGCGAATTGCCGTTATCTACCTTGTTTTTAAATCCAACAATAGAAAGTTTAGCAAATTCTCTATCTTCAAAAGGAGATTCTTTACCGTGGTCACCCTTAGTTCCAATTCAAACTGCTGGTTCTAACCCGCCTTTTTTCTGCATTCATCCGATTTTTGGTGTTGTTTTTCCTTATTACGAATTAGCTAATCATTTGGGAAAAAATCAACCATTTTATGGGCTACAACCTATTGGACTTGACGGAAAAAGTTCTCCACTAACTCGCATTGAGGATATGGCTAGCCACTATATTGAAGCATTACGTAAAGTGCAGCCTGAAGGCCCTTATTATTTAGGAGGCTGGTCTTTTGGAGGTTGGGTTGCTTTTGAAATGGCTCAACAACTGCAAAAGTCTGGCGAAGAAGTAGCTTTACTGGCTGTGCTTGATACTTTAGCACCAATTCCAGGCAATATACCTTCTTTGGCTAATGGTTTCAAGTTTATGCTGACTACAGTGGCGCGATATATATGGCCGTTTTTCCTCGATTATTTGTATCTAATTATCGCTATCAGCAAAGATAAAGTTAACAGTTTAACTTCTCGTTGGACTAATTTTAATAAAATTGTGCGATCGCTCCAAACAAATCTCTTCTCCCATCTCACCCTGAAAGAGGATGCCACATTCAACGTTATACCTGAAGAATCCAAGTTAAGACTTTTAAGCGAGTTAGCAATTCGTCCAATGCTTCGTGTTTTCTATGCCAATAGCCAAGCAGTTCTCAACTACGTCCCCCAAACGTACCCCAAAAAAATTAATCTTTTCAGAACAAAGGTTCACTCAAGCATTGCCAAAGAAGATCCGAGTATGGGTTGGCATCAGCTAACTCCGGGAGAAATTGAAATTCATCATATTCCCGGCAACCACCTAACTATGCTGAAAAAACCCCATATCCAAATTCTCGCTGCACAGCTAAAAGCCTGCATTGAGAAAGCACAAAATTTAAAATAGGCAGAAGGCAGGAGGCAGGAGGCAGAAGGGAAAAAGCTTGTCCTATCTAGTTTCTGGAGATCAACATCTTACATTTAATTATGCCTATTTACTAAAAATCTTACTCTCTACCCTCTGCCCCCTGCCCTCTGCCCTCTGCCCTCTGCCCTCTGCCCCCTGCCCCCCCTGCCGCCTACATATGTCTTCTCAAGAAGTCTTCATCTTTCCCCCATCTTTTGCTCAACAGCGGCTATGGTTCCTCGACCAGTTGATCCCCGGCAATAGTATCTACAATGTGCCGACAGTAATTCGCTTGACAGGTTCGCTGAACTTAGCCGCACTAGAACAAACTTTTAACGAAATCGTGCGTCGTCATGAAACCTTACGTACCACATTTATTGTGTTGGATGGGCAACCCTTACAGGCCATTACACCCAGCTTAACAATACCTATTTCTGTATTCGACCTCCAGCAATTCCCAGCTGATAAACAAGAAGTTGAAGCAAAGTGTATTATTACCGCAGAGATAGAACATCCCTTCGATTTATCCTCCGGCCCATTGCTGCGAGTAATGCTGCTCATGCTTTGTGAGACAGAACATATTCTATTACTGAATATGCACCACATTATCTGCGACGATTGGTCTATTGGGATACTGATTCAAGAATTGGGAACGCTGTACGCTGCTTTTGCACAAAACCAACCTTCTCCTCTAGTAGAACTGCCTCTTCAGTACGCCGATTTTGCTCACTGGCAGCGCGAATGGCTGCAAAAAGAAGTACTTCAAAGCCAGTTAGCTTACTGGCGGGAGCAATTAAACGGTATTTCTATACTGCATCTGCCTACTGACAAACCAAGACCAGCGATACAAAACTATCAAGGAGCAACACAATTTCTAGAGTTACCAAAAAACCTAATTGATGCACTAGAAAAGCTGTCACAGCAAGAAAGCGCTACCTTATTTATGACGCTGGTGGCAGCATTTAAAACGTTACTTTACCGCTACACACATCAAGAAGATATCGCACTGGGTTCGCCAATTGCTAACCGCAACCGTAGCGAAATTGAAGGAATAATTGGTTTTTTTGTCAATAGTTTAGTACTACGCAGCAACTTATCTGGAAACCCCACTTTTCTAGAAGTCATAGCCAGAGTACGGGAGGTAACTTTAGGAGCATACAGCCACCAAGATTTACCGTTTGAAAAGTTAGTTGAAGAACTACATCCAGAGCGAAACTTGAGCCAACATCCACTATTTCAGGTGGTGTTTGGTTTTCAGAATGCGCCAATGTCATCACTAGAATTGCCTGGGTTAGTACCTAGCTTGAGGAATATTGATTTGAAAAAAACACGTTTTGATTTGGAACTGCATTTGTGGAAGTGTTCGGAGGATTTTAGAAGCTTATGGGGTGGAAGCTGGGAATATTCTGAAGGTCTGCGAGGTGTAATGGTTTACAACACAGATTTATTTGAGAGAGCCACCATTACCCGAATGCTGAAACATTTTAAAACTCTGTTATCAGGGATTGTTGCAAATCCAGAACAACGAATTGCCAATTTACCATTATTAGATGAATTTGAACTACATCAAGTATTGGTGGAATGGAATAACACCCAAGCAAATTATCCTCAAAATAAATGTATTCATCAATTATTTGAAGAAAAGGTACAGCATTATCCTGATTCTATAGCAGTAAACTTTGCTAACGAGCAACTGACTTATCAAGAGTTGAATACTCGCAGCAATAAACTAGCACGCTACTTACAAAAATTAGGAGTAGCTTCAGAAGTTTTAGTCGGCATTTGTATTCCACATTCTATAGAAATGATAATTGGGTTGCTGGGTATTCTGAAAGCAGGGGGAGCGTATGTTCCATTAGATTCTAGTTATCCCCAAGAACGCATAAATTTTATGCTGGAAGATGCTCAAGTTTCAGTATTACTAACACAAGAAAACTTGCTCAAGGATTTTCCAGATTTCTCAAATCAAATTCTTTGTATAGATAAAGATTGGAAAATTATTAACCAAGAAAAAGAAGACAATCTCAAAAGCGATTTAAATAGTGAGAATTTAGCTTATGTTATTTATACTTCTGGTTCTACAGGAAAACCCAAGGGAGTGGCTGTACCTCACAAAGCTGTAAATCGATTAGTGTGTAATACAAACTATATAAAATTGTCACCATCCGATAAAATCGCTCAAGCTTCAAACGTTTCTTTTGATGCGGCGACGTTTGAGATTTGGGGAGCCTTACTTAATGGCGCTCAACTTGTGGGAATTAGTAAAGATGTAACTCTTTCGCCTCACGAATTTGCATTACAGCTACGAGAGAAAGGTATTAACGTTCTGTTTTTGACTACCGCTTTGTTTCAACAGTTTGCTAGAGATGTTCCGCAAGCTTTCGCAACCTTGAAATATTTACTATTTGGTGGCGAGGCTGTCGATATAAGATGGGTTAAAAAAATTATCAAACATGGTGCGCCAAAGCATTTAATTCATGTTTATGGGCCGACAGAAAATACAACATTTTCTTCTTATTATTATGTAGAAAACTTACCAGAATCAGCTACATATTTACCTATTGGTCGTCCGATCGCCAACACAGAAATATATATATTAGATACGTATTTCCAGCCTGTGCCGATTGGCGTTACTGGCGAATTATATATTAGTGGAGACGGACTGGCGCGAGAATATCTTAATCGCAGTGAATTAACTGCTGAACGCTTTATTACTCACACTTTTAGTAATCAATCAAAAACACGTCTTTATAAAACTGGTGATTTAGCTCGGTATGGAACAGATGGCAATATTGAATTTTTAGGTCGCATCGACAATCAGGTAAAAATTCGCGGCTTCCGCATCGAATTGTCAGAGATTGAAGCGGTGTTGAGTCAACATTTAGGAGTGAGAGAAACTGTTGTCATTGCTAGTGAAGATGTACCTGATGATAAATACTTAGTGGCTTATATTGTTGCCGATCGCGAACAAATACCGAGCCAAAACATACAAACCTTTGCGTCCTTACTTCGGGAATTTTTGCAAGAAAAGTTACCAGAATACATGATTCCCAGAGCTTATGCGATATTGGAATCTTTACCTTTAACACCTAATGGCAAAATCGATCGCCGTGCTTTACCCACACCTGAGACAATTAGTTTCAATTATCAAGATTACGTGGCACCGCGATCGCAACTTGAAGAGTTACTAGCAGAAATTTGGGCCAAAGTCTTGGGAAAAGAGCAAGTAGGCATCCGCGACAATTTCTTTGAATTGGGGGGTCATTCTCTGTTGGCGACTGTGCTAACTTCCCGCATCCGTGACACCTTCCAAATAGATTTGCCTGTACGCAATTTATTTGAAGCGCCAACAGTCGAACAACTTGCTAAATACATTGATGCAAAGTCTTGGGTAGCAAAAGGTAGAAGTCAGACTGAAACTACAGGAAAAGAACGAGAAGAAGTGGAATTTTGAGCAACGCCGAAAAGAGCGATCGCTATACAATAGACTTCTTGCAGAAGTCGGGAAAAGGGGAAGGGGAAAGGGGGTGCATGTTTGTTATTTTCCCTTTCCCCTTTAACCTTTTCCCTTTTCCCACCTCTTACAAAAAGAACTTTTGCAAGAGATCTAATTTATGCCATCCGATATATGTACTTGAGGTACAGTAGCGATTAACTTAAGCATAGAAAAATGCGCGGATTAGCTGGGTTTAAGCCGAAGGGAACTAATAAAAACCCTTTGACTTATTTGTTAATGGTGTTTATGTACAGCCTGAATGGTTGTGTTTTTCAGTCTTGGGAGTTTTTAACAAGCTCGCTAAGGTGTTGTGCTGCCGTCTCAGGCAACAATCTCTAGTAGAAATCAACCTGTATTAGGAAGTGGGGCGATGCACATTGGATTTCTTAACCCTCAAGGCAATTTTGATTCTGCCAATAGCCACATAACGAAACACCCAGATTTTGGGGGGCAGCTGATCTACGTTAAGCAAGTCGCTATAGCCATAGCTCAGCAGGGACACACAGTTGATATTCTCACCCGTCAAATCATCGATCCGGAGTGGCCAGAGTTTGCCGAAGCGATCGACACCTATCCAGGAGTCGATAACCTCCGCATTATCCGCTTACCAGCCGGGCCAAAAGAGTTTTTGCCCAAAGAGTTATTGTGGACTCATCTGATTAAAGATTGGATACCCAACATCCTGCAATTCTATCAACAAGAGGGTGGCTTACCGGATGCCATGACTGCCCACTACGGTGATGGAGGACTGTGCGGTGTTTTGATCGAGCAAGAGGCAGGCATACCATTTACCTTTACTGCTCATTCTCTCGGCGCTCAAAAGATGGACAAACTAGAAGTCACCCCGGAGAATGTTACAGAAATAGACGAGCAATTCCACTTTAAATATCGCATCTTAGCCGAACGCTTGAGTATGAATCGCTCGGCTATTAATATCACCAGTACGCGGCAAGAACGCTTTGAACAGTATTCTCACCGAGTCTATGGTGGTGCAGTGAATGTAGACAACGACGATCGCTTTGCAGTAATTCCACCAGGAGCAGATTTTTCGATTTTCGGTGCAAAAGCACGTTCGGAAAACGAGGAGGCTACCCAAGAGTTCATTCAAGAGCGATTGGCGCGAGACATTGCCGAATCACGTCGAGATTTGCCAGCGATCGTTGCATCCAGTCGATTGGAACTGAAAAAAAATATATTAGGGCTGGTGCAAGCCTTCGCCATGAGTCCAACACTCCAGGAACGAGCTAACTTAATCTTAATCACAGGGGGACTAGACGATCCTTTACGAGAGCCGACTAGTGACGATATGACCGAAGAAGTATTAGCCCCCATTCGGGAGGTCGTCAAAGAAAACGACCTGTGGGGAAAGATCGGCGCATTTGGCTTGTCAGATCAATCTCAAGAGTCACTGGCAGCAGCATATCGATTTTTGGTTAAACGGCGCTCAGTATTTGCACTGACCGCACTCTACGAACCCTTTGGACTTGCTCCCTTAGAAGCAGCAGTAGCAGGCTTACCGGTGGTAGCAACCAAGAACGGCGGCCCTAGCGAAAGCTTCCAGCAGGGAAATAAGGAATATGGCGTACTCGTTGACCCAGAAGATCCTGCTGATATTGCGCGGGGTTTAGAGCGATTGTTATGTGATGCCAAAGAATGGGAGTATTTTGCCCAGGCTGGTCAGCAACGGGTGTTAAAGAAATACACTTGGGAATCTACTGCTGAAAACTACCTGAGTTTGCTTGAGGAGATTGTGTCTTCACCAGAAACCCATCCCCGTCCCGAACTCCTTCCCATCCATCCCTACTTCCTGAATCCGGAATCTCAGGCTGATGTTTCTTTGGAAGAATTGAGCGACCTCTACTTTGGATCTAACCAAAGGTTACTAAGTACGTCTAGCCTTTAAATAACCGAACTCGAAGAAAAAATTACTACTAGTATTACGCCAAGCTAACGCAAGCGGGGTAAAGGGGAAAGGGGAAAGGGGAAAGGTTTTTTATCCCTTACCCTTTTCCCTTTAATACCATTTCACGAAATTATTGATACAAATCATTTTTCTTGCTCCCCCTGCTTCCCCTGCTTCCCCTGCTCCCCCTGCTTCCCCTGCCCCCCCTGCTTGCCATCTGTATCAATCTTAAGGTGAAATGCTATCAGCTATGAGTAGCCACAGTACAAAAATTACTAACAGCTTCGGCAAACTGCTGGTTTTGTTCCATCAATGCCATGTGTCCGCCTGGTTTGATGGTAACTCTTTGAGAGTAAGGCAATTCTGCTTTCATGCGATCGCTCGCCACAGGTTTAGTTGCTATATCTGAAGCACCACAAACAACCAACACAGGCACGTTAATAGTTGCAAGTGTGTCTGTTTCATCAAATTTGAACATTGCCAGGGTGCCACGAGCTAGAATGCCAGGGGAACCCAATGCTGATAGTAAAGCTGCAAAATTTAGTTGACCCCGTGTTTCTGTACCCGTAAATCCAGACAGTTCTACGTTGATATAGAGCAAACCATTGAAATACGAAAGCCAAGTCATTAACCAAAAAATCGGCCACAGCACAATAGTGAGGTACAACACAGGTTCGAGTAGCGGTTTCTGCAATTTACGTACCACACCGCTAAAGATACAAGTCTTTACCGGATTCGTGTAAGTAGTATCCACAAGAATTAAACCAGCCACGCGACTCCCTAATTGCTCTGGAAACAGGCGACAGAATGTCAGATTAATCATTCCACCCATGCTATGTCCTAGCAAGATAACAGGTTTATCCCCTGCTATGGCAATAACAGCTTCCAAGTCACGGGCATATTTTTCTATAGAGCAATCGTTGTTTTTCGCTTTTGAGGATTTTCCTAACCCTGGCAGATCCCAAACAATTATTCGGAAGCGATCGCTTAGTTGTCGCTTGGTATAATACCATACAGTACTGTTCGGCCCCCAACCATGTGACAAGATAATCGGTTGACCATCCTCAGGCCCAAAAAATTCTACTTGCAGTACGCTACCATCCGGTCGTGATAAACGCTGGACGGTTTTGCTACGCATAAACTTAGGTTCGTCAGTTCCCGGACGGCGCAGCAGTGGCAAACTGATAAAACGACCGCCAAAAGACCACAGAAACATTACTAATCCAGCCACTAAGTAGGATGTTCCTACAAGTTCTCCTTCGTACCACTCATAGAGAATGTAAATCCCACCGCCGAGTACCCCAACCGACAGCAGTTGAATCAGCCATACAAGTAGAAAATTAGGAGGCATGAATATCATGAGTCTAAACCTTGTAATATCTCGATTAACTGCTTTAAGGTTCATAGCATAGTTAGAATCATCCAACTTTCACTCCCAAGAATGATTTATACAGCGTTGTAAGTGTGATAAAAATGCTGGGTTAGTTAATAACTAATAAGAAATAACTGTTGCGAAGGGGTGTGATTTTGAATACTTTTGAGTTTTTATCTTATCTTCGCAGCTTAGATATTCAAGTTTTTATTGATGATGAAAAGTTTCGCTGTAACGCTCCCGAAGGAATTTTGACAGCAGAATTGCGTGCAGAAATTCAACAGCGCAAAGTAGAAATCATTGAATTTTTAGAAGCATCTAATCGTAGTAATAACCACAGCTTTAGACCTCTCGTGCCTATTTCGCGATCGGGCAATCTTCCCCTTTCTTTTGCTCAACAAAGGTTGTGGTTTCTTGACCAATTAATTCCTAATAATCCTTTTTATAACATTCCCCTCACACTACAGTTAACAGGCTCACTGAAGTTAGGCGCACTAGAGCAAACTTTTAACGAAATCGTGCGACGACACGAAGCTTTACGCACGAGTTTTGTTATACAGTCAGGGCAACCAGTTCAGGTAATTAATCCTACCCTTACAATACCCTTACCAATAATAGATTTACAGCAACTACCACAAGCCGAACGAGAAATACAAGCACGAAGACTGGCTACCCAAGAAGCTCAACTTCCTTTCAATTTATCAACTGATTCGTTACTGCGAGTAAAACTGCTGCGGTTGGATGAAACACAATACATCCTGCTGCTGACTATGCACCACATTGTCTGTGATGGTTGGTCGATTGGGGTGTTAATAAAAGAGATAGCAACACTCTACACAGCCAATGCTAATAATCAGCCTTCTCCTCTACCGAAACTGGCAATTCAATATACAGACTTTGCATACTGGCAACGTCAATTGTTGCAAGGGGAAGTATTAGAAAAGCAACTAAGTTATTGGCACAAACAATTAGACGGCATTTCTCTGCTAAATCTGCCAACTGACAGGCCAAGACCAGCTGTTCAAACTTACCAAGGTGCAAGGCAACCTCTACAATTATCAAAAAGTTTGAGCCAAGCACTTTTAGCTCTGGCACAGCAAGAAGGGGTAACTTTGTTTATCACTTTACTAGCAGCATTTAAAGTTTTACTTTACCGCTATACACAACAAGAAGATATCGCTATTGGTTCGCCTATTGCCAATCGCAACCGTAGCGAAATTGAGGGATTAATTGGTTTTTTTGTCAATAGCTTAGTATTGCGTAGCGACCTATCAGGAAACCCAACTTTTCGAGAATTATTGAGCCGAGTTAAAGAGGTAGCTTTAGGAGCATACAGCCATCAAGATTTACCTTTTGAAAAACTCGTAGAAGAACTACACCCAGAACGTAATTTGAATCAAAATCCGCTGTTTCAAGTGGTTTTTGCACTGCAAAATGCGCCTATGAACTCATTAGAGTTACCTAATTTAACTTTAAGTACGCTACCATTTGAAACGGAAACAACACGCTTTGATTTAGAATTTCACCTGTGGGAACCAAATACTCAAAATGGGTTATGGGTAGATAGTTCACAAGGGATTAGTGGTTTTGTAATTTACAGCACTGATTTATTTGATGACGCTGCGATCGCCAGAATGTTAGGACACTTCCAAACATTACTAGAAGGTATAGTTGCAAATCCAGAACAACCAATTGCACAATTATCACTTTTAAGCAGCTTTGAGCTAAATCAATTATTAATTGAATGGAACAATACCCAGGTTGATTATCCTCAAGATAAGTGTATTCATCAGTTATTTGAGAGTGCCGCACAACAGAATCCTGATACCATAGCATTGGTATTTGGCGATAAAAAACTCAGCTACAAAGAGTTAAATCAACGCAGTAATCAGCTTGCACATTATCTAAAAAAGTTAGGAGTTAAAACCGAAGTTTTAGTGGGGCTTTGTGTAGAACGTTCTTTTGATATGGTCATCGGGATGTTAGGCATCTTGAAAGCAGGTGGAGCTTATGTACCTTTAGATCCAAGCTATCCATCTGAACGTTTAAATTTTATGCTTGAAGATGCTCAAGTTTCGGTTTTATTAACTGATAAATTTGGGCTGGAACGTTTGAAAAACTATAATTCACAAATCATCTGTTTAGAGAAAGATTGGCAGATTATTTCTCAAGAGATTGAAGATAACCCTACTAGTGAAGTTACAACAGATAACCTCGCTTATGTGATTTATACCTCCGGCTCAACTGGAAAACCGAAAGGAGTTAAAATCGAACATCGAGGATTGTTAAACTTAGTATTTTGGCATCACAAAGCGTTTGCAGTTTCACCACTTGACCGAGTAACGCAAATTTCTGGAGTTGGCTTTGATGCTTGCGGTTGGGAAATTTGGCCTTATCTGAGTATTGGAGCAAGCATTTATTTTGTAGCTGAGGAAATGCGGCAAATACCCGAACAGCTACGAGATTGGCTAATATCAAAAGCAATAACAATTTGTTTCCTACCAACACCTTTAGCAGAGATTTTATTATTAGATTTTCCGCAGAACGCAGCTTTACGAATATTACTTACAGGTGGAGAGAAACTAAATCAATATCCTTTAGCTAGTCATACTTTCCAGTTAGTTAACAATTATGGCCCAACAGAAAATACAGTTGTGACAACTTCCGGTCATATTTGTGTTGAGAATAAAGATAATTTAGCACCTGTAATTGGGCGGGCGATCGCCAATACCCAAGTTTATATACTAGATAAACATTTACAACCAGTACCGATTGGGGTTACAGGCGAATTGTACATTGCTGGTGATGGATTGGCACGAGGTTATTTAAACCGTCCTGACTTAACTGCTGAACGCTTCATAGAGCATTCTTTTTCTAATAATTTAAAAGCACGACTTTATCAAACAGGTGATTTAGTTCGCTATCGCTTAGATGGTAATATTGAATTTTTAGGCCGCCTCGACGAACAGGTGAAAATTCGCGGCTACCGCATCGAGTTGGGAGAAATTGAAGCAGTACTGAGTCAACATCCAGCAGTACAGCAAACTGTAGTCATAATTCGTGAGGATGAAGGGGAAAAGCGCCTAATAGCTTATGTAGTACTAAAAACAGAATCTAGCAGCAAACAAGAGAATATGCAATTAATTCAATTGCAGAATGAGCAAGTTTCGCAATGGCAAATGCTCTATAACGAAACTTACGATCGACCTGTTGATTCAGATCCAAAATTGAATATTGTAGGCTGGAATAGTAGTTATACAAATCAGCCTATTCCAGTAGAGCAGATGCGTGAATGGGTAGATAACCAAGTCGAGCAGATTTTGGCTTTACAACCGAAACGAGTGTTAGAAATTGGTTGTGGAACGGGTTTAATTCTATTTAGAATTGCACCTCATTGCACAAAATATTGCGGAACAGATTTTTCTTCACTTTCACTTAACTACATTCAGCAGCAGTTACAAAAACAAGAAATGCCCCAAGTAACGCTGTATCAGCAAGTAGCTACTGATTTCGAGAAAATAGAAACAGCAGCTTTTGATGTAGTAATTCTCAACTCGGTTGTACAATATTTTCCTAGTATTGATTATCTGATTACCGTATTAGAAGGTGCTGTGAAGGCAACTGCTCCAGGTGGCTTTATTTTCATAGGAGATGTGCGTAGTCTGCCACTCTTGGAAGCTTTTCATGCGTCAGTGCAACTGTATCAAGCCGAACCTTCCCTTACCTGTTTGGAGTTGCAGCAACGGATAAAAATGCAAATATTTCAAGAACCAGAATTAGCTATCGACCCAGCTTTTTTTACCGCAATCAAGGAACGCTTTCCCCAAATTAATAATGTACAAATTCAATTGATGCGGGGTAAACATCACAATGAATTAACTGAGTTTCGTTACAACGCGATTCTTCACATTAATAACGAAACTGTTAATAATACTGTAAATTATTCAGTCTTGAACTGGTCTGAAGATAATTTAACAGTCTCAGCAGTGCGTCAGTTGTTAATTGATAATCAACCGGAAATCTTAAAGATTATCAATGTACCTAATGCGCGGGTGATGTCAGCAGTTAAAACAGCAGAATGGCTTGCAGACGTAGAAGCTTTTAAAACTGTAGGTCAAATACGTAAAGCTTTACAAGAATTGAAAAATTTAGGAGTAGATCCAGAAGATTTATATGGACTAAATCTGCCTTATAGAGTTGATATTGCCTGGTCAGATTCAAGTATTGCAGGGCATTATGATGTAGTTTTTACACATCAAGATAGAGTAGATAAGAAAACTATTTTTCCTAATAGTATTACTCACTCTCGTCCCTGGCAATCTTACGCCAATAATCCTTTGCAAGCCAAAGCAGCGCGTAAGTTAGTGCCGCAATTGCAGACTTACATAACTCAAAAACTCCCTGAGTACATGATGCCATCGGCTTTTGTAGTATTAGAGTCTTTACCTCTAACAGCTAATGGTAAAGTCAATCGCCGCACCTTAAGAGCATTCCATGATGCCATCAAGTTCCAATTGCCTGAAAATTACATTGCACCTCGAACCCCTGTAGAACAAGTTTTGGTGAAAATTTTTGCTGAGGTTTTGGGATTGAAGCGCGTAGGTATTCACGATAATTTCTTTAAATTAGGCGGTCATTCATTACTAGCAACTCAGCTTGTTTCTAGAGTGCGCGATGCCTTGCATGTAGAGTTACCTTTGCGTAGCGTATTTGAGGCATCGACAATTGCAGAACTATCTAAGGTAGTAGAAAGCTTTAAACAAAGTAATAGTCAAAGTCAAACCCCAGCTTTGATACCACTATCGCGTGAAAGTCGCCGCGTTAAGTTGTCTTCAATGAAGGAGGCAGGAGGCAGGAGGCAGGAGGCAGAAGGCAGGAGGCAGGAGGCAGAAGGCGGGAGGCAGGAGGCAGAAGGCGGGAGGCAGGAGGCAGGAGGCAGGAGGCAGGAGGCAGGAGGTTTTACCTCAGTTGGCGATTCAGACCCCTCCTGAATAAGACCTGCCTCCCCTGCCTCCCCTGCTCCCCTGCTCCCCTGCCTTCTAGATGATAAGTCTTCAAGCGGACATGATATTACTTCCCTATTCTGACTTCTGAATTCTGAATTCTGGTGTATGTTCTTAATTTTTGATGCAGTTGGCGCGAAATTAGTACGCTACTGAGAATCAAGATTAAAGCTGTGGAAGATAAGGTTGCTATTCCAGTACCGAGGATGCCAAAGGATTTAGTTAAAATCAACAGCAATGGGAAATAAACTCCCAAAATAGCGATCGCATTTATTCTCAAAGGAAAACTCGGTTTGCCGATTGCATAAAAGGCAGGTTCTAAAGCGGAATTTGCCATCGTGAAGACTTCTGCTGTCACCAAAAGCAATAAAATACTGTAAGCAGAAATAAATTCATCGCCAAAGAAATATTTCAAGAAAATTTCACCCAGGCAAACGATGACAATCAAGATTAGCACGCCGATTGCTGTGGCGATCGCACTTGATTTTAACAGCAAAGCCACAAACGAGCGCGACTTTTGTTGAACATCTAACCGAGCCAGTTCTGGATATACAGATTGATTCAAAATCAAAGCTAGATCCTTGAGGGGAGTAGACAATTCATAGCTTACCTGAAACAATCCTGCGGCTGCGGGAGTGGCGAAAATTCCCACGGCTAAAGGGCTAGCTTGTCTCATCATTGTTGGTAGGGAAGAATCAAAGTTAGAGACAATGCAAAACTGTAATAAGCCGCGATGGTGTTGACTCAACTCGATTCCAGACCAATTCATGTTCTTGAGCATTCCTCGTTTCCAGGCTTCTTTCCAACCAATCACGAACAACACTAACCCTCCACATCCCTGTGCAATGAACCAGACTAAAAGATATCCCCATAAAGGAGCATTCAGGGTTACAGCGATGAGTGCTGCAAACATGGAAATAAAGGTAGGAATGGTAATTTGTAAGGCTAATAAATCATAGCGATCGCAAAGTTGTAACAAGCCTCTTGGTGTTGCTGTGCTAGTAAAAAGAATAATCAAACTACACCACTGAACTTGAGTAATTAAGGTTCGATCCCATCCCACATAAAAACCAATGTGGGGAGCAATCAGAACTGCGATCGCCAACCCAATCAGCACTCCTAGAAAATCCAGCAAGGTGGTAAACTTTAATAGCTGTTGCAAAGCTACTTTATCGTTTCGTTCAAGACAAATAGCCCCGTAACGAATCACTGCTTGAGAAGATTGAAAGGTGGTTAAATCTATTACTATCTGAATGTAAGTTTGGATGAGAACCAGCGTACCGAAACCTGTAACGCCAAGGTGACGGGTAACCACACTTAAATACACTAGGCTGGTGAGTCCTGTCATGACTCGACCTCCTAGTAACCAGCTAGCATTTTTAATAATTTTGTTTAGGAAAATGCTGTCGGACAGCCATCGCTTCATAATTGCAAATTAGATAAAATTTGGATGCGATCGATTTAAAAAATTTGAATTAAAAGATTATACATGAATTCTTTTGCAACAATCTTCTTAGCTTGTTTGCAAGTCAGCAAATTTAAGATTTTGGATTGTTCATCGAAAATTTAAAATCTAATACTTAATACCAATTCTTTGTCAAGCTGCACATTATTTTCACCCCTCCCAACTTTGGTAAGAGGAGATGCCGCAGGCGGTGGGGTTCTTTCTATACGTCTTCATATCGAAATGGTATAAGTTCTAGTTAAAGATACTAACTTGGGCACAGACAGAGGCGATTAATCGCATCTGTACGGGAGTGATAATATTCTGTTTGAACGTAACTTAGTATAAAAAAGTTCCAGAATCAGTAAATTTATTTGTGGAACAAACCTTTTCATATCATGTCCGCTTGATTACTTATTAAACCCGGAGAACCCCACCCCTTAATCCCCTCCCCGCAAGCGGGGAGGGGAGACGAAGCGCAGCTTTGACGGGGTGGGGTGCAATGACTGTGGGAATTATAACTAATTATGCGAACATGATATCAATTCTCAGTATACTTTTCGGAATTTACGCACTCAGATCCCCCAACCTCCTTAAAAAAGGGGCAAGGGGCAATACGCTTGGGTTAAGCACATCTATCCGTTGAGGCAGGTACTGTGTATCAATCTTAAGTTGAAACGGTATAAGTCCTACTTTTGTGCTTCTAGTTGGTTGTGAATCTCTTTTAACTCCGAGAGAGTACAACGCAAGCGCGGATGTTTGAAATCTGCCAAGTCAAGCTTGTCCCAGGGAATGCGATAACCGCCGTGAATCTTACGTGCGCCTAGAAAATGTAAAATACTCAAACCTAATTTCCAGGCTGATAAACGTTCTAAAGCTGCGATGGGGCCGGCTAAATATTCTTGAATCACCCATTCATCGCCTTGTTTTTCGACTCTGATTTCCTCAATTCGCCCTATTGGTTTACCGTCTGAGTCCAATACTTGTTTACCTAAGAGCAGTTCTAAATGAATTTCACGGGTTGCCATTACTCTGCTCCTGGGATTTTACCAATAAAATTATCCTCCAGCCACTTTTCGTAGGCGATCGCAGGTGTGTCTTTCCCATCCAAATCTACATCTACATCGATACCCACATCAACCACCCTAGACCAAGGTATGCGAAAAGTTTCACTGCGTTTAGCTCCCCAGCGCCTTTGAATAGCTGTAACCCAACCCTCCCAACCAAGATGCAGCCTTCGTGCCAAGACAGGAAAACCCACCTCGATATAAACTAACTTCGGCGGTTGATTATCTCGTAATTCGGCAACAATACCATCAACTCTACCTATCTTTTGCTGGTTACGGTCAACTAATTGATTATCCAAAACATCTCTAAACAAATCCATTTCATCCTCCCAAAAACTCTAATGGAATTGCTGTAATTGCCAAAATAAATGTCAGAATAATTATCAAAATTACAACGCTGTTACTCAGCCAGCCATTACGGTGAGAACCTACATAAGATTCATCGTTAAGCAATATCAAGAATGGTAATACAACCAAGGGTAAAATCACGGCTGTTAAAGCCATAGAAAAGAGAGTCAACTGCAATGGGTCAATACCAATTACCATTAGCAAGGTAGCAAGAAATATAAAGACTGTATAAACAGTGCTAAAACGAGCAGCTTGTTTTGGGTGTAAGTTTTCGCCCCAGTTCCAACCGAATGCTTGAGCAACGATATAACCTGTATCAAGGGTAATTTCCAACGCTGCACCCAAGCAAGTGATACCTAACGATGCTGCAAACAACACAAAGCCCCAGTAGCCGAGTGGTTGTGTTAAAGTCAGGGCGGCTTGTTCGTAACTATCAACTTGAATTCCTTGGGGATGCAACACCAACGCCGCAACTATCAGCACACCCAGAGATACTACGCTACCAAATCCCATTCCCAAAACTGAAACAACACGATTAATGCCTATGTCGCTTTTGTCCCACCGATTTTCTACAGCACCTGAAGAGTAAAAGTAAAACAAATAGGGACTGATGATAGCGCCCAAAATACTGACAGCAATAAAGAAATAATGTGAGGTGTCTTGTTGAGGTAGGGTTGGTAATAAGCCAGAGCCAATTGCAGTTAGTGAGGGATGTAATTTAATAGTGGCAAAAACAAAGGCAAGAGTAATCAATCCTAAAATCGAAATGCCATTTTCAATAATATCAAAGTTACCTTTCCAAAGTAGCAGCCAAACGAGAAACCCTACAGGTAATGCCCACCATTGAAAACTGATGCCTGTAAGTAATTGGAGAGCAATACAAACACCACCAATTTCTGCTGCTAATACTAAGAAATCGACGAAAATTTCTGCAAGTAAGGGAATAACTAAAAAGCGAAATCCCAAACGTTCGCGGACAGCATCCACTAGTGTATGTTTGCTGACAGCTGCTAAACGGCCAGACATTTCTACTAAGAAAATCACACAAATCGTACCTAGCAATATCGCCCAAATTAGTTGAAAGCTAAAGGATGCTCCAGCTTCGGCGGCGGTGGCGATCGCTCCTACATCTAAAAAACCTCCTATACTAGTGAGAATGCCCAACGCAACTTCTAGCAGTTTTCCTGGTTTCATGATTGCTCGCCTACTGCTTTTGCTAGGTTATGAATTGCCTGTTCTTGATTGGATAATTGCTCGATACTTTTAGTTAAACCGTTACGGTCTTTTTGGTCTACAGTTTTTGCCATTTGCCCAACAGTTTTTCTGAGCATTTCTACTTCATTTATTACTGTTTTTCGGTTTTCGGCAGGAGTTACTTCAGCTAAAGTATCTATTTCTTCTTGGAGTTTTTTTTGAGCAGTTTGCAATGTCTGTTTAGCGTAAGTATGGGGAACTTTACCTTCTAGCCAGAAGTTACCAACCATGTGAGCGGTTGCAGTCCATGATGTCACAGTTTTTAACTCATCTGCCACTTGTTTAGAAGAAGGCTGAGTGCTACAAGCTGTTGCTGTAAATATTAACAGTAATAGCTCCCAAGGAATGGGCGATCGCATATTGTTTAGTCTTACCTAAGCCTGAAAGGAATAGCTTAGATATACCACTATTGGGGATTTTGTCTAATAACCCCTAGATAGAAAAATTAGTCCGATCTTTTCTTACTGGGTTGTGGGTGTTCAGATCCCCGACTTCTTTAACAAGTCAGGGATCTATAATTCTCATAACTAATGCGATGAACTACTAGTTAATCAACATCCAAATTTTGCAAACCCATCGCAATCTTACTATGTTTCTCAATTTGCCCCATTACTTGTTTTGCTCGTTGAATAACTACCGCAGGTAAACCCGCCAATCTTCCCGCTTCAATTCCATAGGATTTATCTGCGCCTCCTGGTTGGACTTGGTGCAAAAAGATAATTTGGTCGGGTAATTCTTTGACTGTGACTTGATAGTTAGCAACATTCGGTAAAATGCTGGCTAGTTCATTTAACTCATGGTAATGAGTGGCAAAAATCGTTCGCGCCCGAATTTCCCCTGCGATATATTCTGCCACCGCCCAAGCAATAGAAAGACCATCAAATGTTGCCGTTCCCCGGCCAATTTCATCTAACAATACCAGCGACCTAGATGTGGCATGATTGAGAATATTTGCCGTTTCATTCATTTCCACCATAAATGTAGATTGACCCGTTGCTAAATCATCCACTGCACCAACACGAGTGAAAATGCGATCGCATATTCCCAATTTGGCAAATTTAGCTGGTACAAAACTACCAATTTGCGACATTAATTGAATCAATCCCACCTGACGCAAATAACAACTTTTGCCGCTGGCGTTTGGCCCGGTGAGGATAATTAAATCAGGATTGTGATTTGTCATTTGTCCTTGGTCATTTGTTGTTTGTTCTTGGTTTTCTGCTAATGACAATTGACTAATGACTAATGACTCTTGACCCAATTGCGTCGAATTCGGGACAAAGAACCCCGCAGGTAAAGACTGTTCCACCACTGGATGACGACCATCAACAATGTTAATTTCCCTTCCAGGCAACATTTCTGGACGACAGTAACCTTGCTGCACCGCCAATTCTGCTAAACCACACAACACATCTGCGGCGGCTACTGCGCGGGAAAGATTGCGAATGACTTCCGCCTGTTCTGCGACTTCTTGGCGCAACGCCGTAAAAATTTCGTATTCCAATTGATTTAAATCATCCCGCGCGGTAAGAATTCGCGCTTCCCGTTCCTTCAAATCTGGGGTGATGTAGCGTTCCTCATTGGTCAGGGTTTGCTTGCGGATGTAATTAGTGGGTACTTGGTCGGCTTTGGCGCGGGAAATACTGATATAGTAACCAAAGGTTTTGTTAAATCCTACCTTTAATGTGGGAATTCCTGTCTTGGCTCTTTCGTCAACTTCTAAATTAGCAATCCATTGCTGGTCTGCTTCTACAGTCGCTTTCCTGTCATCCAAGAGGGAATTCACGCCAGGACGAATCAATCCGCCTTCTTTGATGTGTATTGGTGGCGACTCTACAAGATGGGTATGTAATTTTTGTGCCAATTCTTCTAAAATTGACGGTACTTTTTGTAAAGCTTTCAAGAATGGCGATCGCGCATCCGTAACTAAGTAGGATAATTCCGGTAAGCGCGAAAGAGAATCTGCCAAAGCTGCTAAATCTCTAGCGTTAGCAGTACCAGAACCCGCCCTTCCCGTTAGCCGTTCCAAGTCATAAATTTGCCGCAACAACTGTCGCAAATCCTGACGTAGGGGTGTATTTTCCATCAATTCTTCGATGGTATCTTGTCGCGCCCGAATGCCTTTAATATCGATTAATGGTTGCAATAACCACCGCCGCAAAGCACGCCCACCCATCGCTGTACTCGTTCGATCTAATGCCCACAGTAGGGAACCGTGATATGTGCCATCGCGGACAGTTTGAGTAATTTCTAGGTTACGACGAGTTTGATTATCTACAATTAAATAGTCAGTAACGGTGTAAGTCCGGAGTCTTTGCAAGAAGACTGGGTTTTCTTTTTGGGTATCTTCTAGGTATTCTAGAAGTCCACCAGCCGCACGAACGGCGAGGGGAAGATGGTCGCAACCGAGTCCTTCGAGCGATCGCACCTTAAATTTCTGCAATAATCTTGGTCTAGCTTCGCCTTGAGAAAATGGAACTTGCGATCGCAAACTATAACAAAATGCTGGCGGCAAACACTCTGGCAAATGTGGCGAAGTTTCCCCCGGACGCAGCAAGCTACCCAAATCAGGCGCATTTGTGGGAACCAGCACCTCGGAAGGTTGCAAGCGCATTAATTCTTGTGTCAGATGTTCTAAATCGCTAGCTTGGGTGGTGAGGAATTCTCCTGTGGAGATGTCTGCATAAGCTAAACCCCAATGATTTGCGGCAATTACTACTGCTGCTAAGTAATTATTGCGACTTGATTTTAGCATTCCTTCTTCCAGCAAAGTGCCTGGAGTCAGGACGCGCGTTACCTCCCGCCGTACCAATCTGCCGGTAGCTTCTGCTGCATCTTCTACTTGGTCGCAAATTACCACTGCATAGCCTTTTTCGACTAACATCGTTGCGTAGCGTTCCCAGGCGTGATGCGGAACCCCAGACATGGCTACCCGTCCTTGTTCCCCAGCCTGCTTGCTAGTGAGGACTAATTCTAATTCTTGTGCTAGTTTGACAGCATCTTGGAAATAGCATTCAAAGAAATCTCCCACTCGATACAGCAACATCGCGTGAGGATATTTATCCTTCGTCTCGACATAATGCAGGTACATTTGACTTAGCTTACTGCGGTCTACCTGCCGATGGTCAGAAATAAAAGTACTTGCATCGGGCTTGGCAGATGGAGTTTCAGAGTGAGAGGCGGTCATAGATGCTATCGAGTTACCCACGGAAATGCCACAATATCTGATGGTAACGCGATGTTAGAGGTAAAGGGCGATCGCTCAAGGTTTTTTTACTCTTTTTTGCGACTGCTTCGACGCGTAGGTGGTGAGGTGCGTTATCCCAATTCCTAATTCGTAATTAAGAAAGTCAGATTCATTAAATAGCCCTCTTGAGCCAAAACTTCCCCTCCCCTTGTTAAGGGGAGGGGATTGAGGGGTGGGGTAAAGTGCCTGTGGGATAAACGTTTGAGCTTAAGTTGACACGTATGAGCAATGCTAAAGCCCCTACGACAGATGTGCTTTTTAAATCATTCATATTTGGTCTTTCCTGTCAATGCGTAAGTCCTAATCATATCCTTTTAGATTTCTATCTGAACTTTTGAAAACTGACCGCAAGATTTTGATAGTTGCACAAGAATCAAATAGTTAGAAAATAAATTGTTTTCCTAATCTAAAGGAAATTAATTCAATTCAGAAGAAGTATGGCATTGATTGGAGTTTATGTGCTGAGAAAACGCATTCTTTTGTTAAACAATGTAAGTTAGCATTGCTCATTTTTGAATCAAGGAAAGCTAATTAGTCACCCATCTTTAGGAGGATTTATGACAACTGTTGACTACTTGCCTTTTGCATTAAAACTTTTCACTGCCTTGGGCTGCGGACTAGTGGCGGGAGTCTTCTTTGCTTTTTCGACTTTTGTCATGAGCGCTCTTGCTCGACTTGAGCCTAGAGAAGGCATTATTGCTATGCAATCGATCAATATCACAGCAATCAATCCCTTATTTATGGTGGCGCTGTTTGGAACGGCTTTGGCTTGCCTATTTCTGGCCATCGCCTCATTCTCAAAGTGGCATCAGCCTGGTGGCGCGTACTTATTGCTTGGTAGTTTGCTTTACCTCGTTGGCACTATTCTAGTGACCATCGTCTTCAATGTACCGTTGAATGATGCGCTGGCGATCGCTAAACCAGATAGCACTGAGGGCGCAAATCTATGGGCTAGATATCTTACGAACTGGACACTCTGGAACCATGTCCGGACAATAGCAGCGTTTGGAGCAGCAACATTACTGACGCTGGGCCTGTGCGATCGAACAGTACAATAAGTTATCGCGCATTTAACGCAGTACATATTTTCGGGTTGACTGTTAAACGTATAGTTAGGATAATTCTTTCGAGAGAGGGAACAGGGAATAGGCAATGGGCAACAGTAAGGTTTGTTAGTTAGGCGCTTTCTTTGTTGCCTGTTCGTTCCCTCTCCCCCTAAAAGGTCTAAATCAACAATCACACGCAGTCCTGTTCCCTGTTCTATTTTAAGAAATATGAGTGTTCAAGCCGCATACGATAATTGGTCAACTACATATGATGCTGACGAAAACCTGACGCGCGATTTGGATCGAATCGTTACTAAAGAAACCTTAATGGGTTTGAGATGTAAATCAGTGGTTGAAATTGGCTGTGGCACAGGCAAAAATACGCTACTGCTATCACAAATCGCCCAAACAGTCTATGCATTAGATTTTTCAGCATCGATGATCGAGAAGGCGAAAGAGAAAGTCAATTCAGCCAATGTGATGTTCGTTACAGCAGATATCACAAACCAATGGATTTGTAGCGATGAGTCTGCTGATTTGATCGCCTGCAATCTCGTTCTAGAACACATCGAAGATTTATCATTTATCTTTTTGGAAGCATACCGCGTACTTGTTAAAGGAGGATACTTTTTTATTTGTGAACTTCATCCGTTCAGGCAATATGGAGGCACACAAGCTAATTTTCAAAGAAATCAAGAAGTGATTCAAATTCCAGCATTTGTACATCACCTCTCAGATTTTTTTCAGGCAGCAAAAAATCATGGTTTCCTGCTTGAGGATTTCAACGAGTGGTGGCACGAGCAAGACCAAAATAAACCACCTAGACTTGTATCGTTCTTGTTCAAAAAGTGAAGACAAGAGGAAGCAGGGGAGGAAAATTCAGCTCTGATTTTCCTTCTCAAAATTGGATAATTTAATTTTTGGAATTCCCTAACTTCGCTACACCTAAGGATAGAAAGTGCATATTCATCTGAAATTGTCAATGGCTGTATCCAGTGTATTTATAGTATGCTGAATTTAGAAAAGTACTCAGCATTTGCCAGGAGATATCTTTGTCAAAAATTAACTTTTCTATCTGGTTAAAACAGCACCGCACGATCGCTGGAGTCATGCTACTTGCGATCGCCATTACAACCTGGAATAATTCTGCCAAATCAGAGTTAGCTTCCGCCAATAGCCCATTAGTTACAAATCTCATCGCGTCCAGTCCAGGCTCTCCCACACAAAATGCTGCTGATACCAAGCCGCTTGAGCAACAAGCAGTCCAAGTTATTCGTGAATATTACAATGCGATCGCCCGTCAAGACTATAAACAAGCCTACTCAGCTTGGGATGGAGATGGAGCTGCTAGCAAGCAGTCATTTGAGGACTTCAAACAGGGTTTTGCTAACACTGCATCCGTTACTGTAGAGGTTGGAGAACCAGGTAGATTAGACGGGGCAGCAGGCTCGTCATACATTGAAATTCCAGTTACTGTTACTGCTGTCACCATCAATGGAAGTCCGCAACGATTTCACGGTACTTATGTGCTGCGACGAGTCAATAATATTCCTGGCTCAACTCCAGAGCAGCAAAAATGGCATATCTACTCGGCGAATATTACTCAAGCCAATTAAAGCAGGGGAGGCAGGGGAGGCAGGGGAGGCAGGGGAGGCAGGGGAGGAAAGAAAGTATTTGGTCAGTAATTCTTCTCTCAAGAACAACTTATCTTCTCCCCCTGCCTCCTGCCTCCTGCCCCCTGCCTCCTGCCTCCTGTCTTAATAGGAATTGGGCTTTTTTGATTTTCGTGCTGACTTTGGTGGCGTTCGGTGTGCGCCAAAGTATTTCTCACTGCGGTAACGCAACCACACCCGCAACACTTGGGGAATCTGTTCTTTTTGTTCCTTGGTGAGGGTATTGTAAAGGGCTAAGGCGCGATCGCGTTCGCCCCGACAAGCAGCATTGTTATGAGCATCCCAATAGCTGCGGGCTACTCTAATCCGCCGACAGACTTCTTTAATCAGCGCATCTCCGGTAAGTGGAGTATCTTCCTTGGTCATACTCGTTCAACTTTTAAGGAGTTTATAGAAGCATCTACAACTACAAAAGCAAGGCATAATTCATTTGTTCAAACTTGAGAATACAATCGTTTGGTATTGCAAAAACACTTTCATAGAAACTAATCGCAGCGATGGCACTCCACCGAAATATAGGGGTAAAAATCTTATCACAATTTTACCTTAGCTAGGTGTGAGACGTTGGATGGCAACGTCTATTTGATATAATACACAATCTTCAACTATTCTGATTTGTGAATTATTACTTAGTAATAAAAACTAACTATTTTCTTGCCTAAATAATTCCACTAAGCCAACAGTACCTACGAAAAAAGTATAAATACCATATTGAAATGGCAGTTTACTTTTTGAGCCGGAATAAATAGCTGCGATTATTCCTTCAAATAGATGAACTATTAGCGCAAACCTAGCTATGCCAAAAAGAGGAATGAGATTATTAGGAATTTCATTAATATCTAATACCCCAAAAATTTTGCCTAATTCTAATCCTATTGCACTAGTAATTAAAACGATAGATACAATTTTTATAAATCCAGCTATCTTTTGTCCGATCTCACTTAGACTCATGCTCAAATTCAGATAATTTTTGGTTGACTCGACTTTGATTGTAACTGAAGATTATCCATCGCCGAAGACGAGAGGAATACCAGACTAAGTAATCTGATGTGGATGCAACACATAGTCGGTAGTAGAGCTAGCTGTGCTACCCTACTTAATGTAAAAATTCAAAAAACCAAAATGTGTACCATCATACAATAAACTAGAAAAAACTGTTATAGGCTTGTAAAGCCCTTTACTTTTTTACTTTTGGCGAAACTTCACCGCCAAAAAAGCACCAGAGCGATAGGGAATTATCTGCGATCGAGGGCGATTGATACCCATCAAACGTAAACCTTGTCAAGTTGAACAAATTCCTGTCAGCAGCATAGGTGGTTTCCTACGCCCTGGTTATTTACTAATTTTTTACTAATTTTTAAGTGTAATATAAGGTTCCCTGTTCCCTGTTCCATTAAGAGGGTTTATGTTACTTTTTGCATAAAATTGGGATTAATAGGGTGATAATTTTCTTGTTTTACCCAAAACTATGCAGTATCCTCTGGAACTCACCTTTAAACTCTGGGCATTTGCACCACAAATGTCTGTTGTTAATGCTCAAGGGAATTTGGCTTTCTATGTCAAACAGAAACTCTTCAAGCTCAAGGAAGCAATTACAGTCTTTGCTGATGTTGAGCAAACTCGTCCTATATATTACATCAAAGCAGATCGCATTATTGACTTCTCAGCACGCTATGACTTTACGGATAGCAACGGTACTTACATTGGTTCAGTAAAACGACGCGGATTAAAATCTCTTTGGCGTGCGCGTTATGACATCTTTGATGGCGACACGACTACTTTGAACATCCAGGAGAAAAATCCGTGGGTGAAAATTGCTGATGCCCTCTTTGCAGAAATTCCAGTTGTAGGAATATTCACTGGTTATGTTTTTAATCCAGTCTATTTGGTCAGCCGAGATGATGGCACGGTTGTGATGCGTTTGGAGAAAATCCCCACTTTCCTCTCTAGAAAATTTATCATCAAAGCTGTGGATGAACTAAGCGATCGCCAAGAGCAGCAAATTTTGTTAAGTTTGATGATGATGCTACTGCTAGAACGAAATCGCGGCTAATCCGACTAAAGGCTGAAGCATAAAGTATGAAGTATGAACTACAAAACATCAAGCCTTATTTGTGTTTCATTTCTTATTGATAGCCTTGTGTCTGCTGTCTTCATCCTTCATACTTTAAACTTCAAACAGCTTTAGTCTAACCAATCAACTTCTGCCAACTAGCAGGCCCAACAATGCCATCGGCATCCAAACCATTTTGCCTTTGAAAGTTCTTGATTGCAGCTTCGGTTTGCGGCCCGTAAACGCCATCAATTTCAATACCCATACGGTATTGCAAGTATCTGACAACTTCACCACCAGCATGGTTTAGTCGGATAATTCGTTTCGCCAAAATTACATTGATGGCATTCCATGTAGTTTTGTCAGCAATTCCAGTCGGCTGCACTCCGATAATATTCTGGAATTTTTGTGTGGCAGATTTTGTATTAGCCCCACTTATACCATCTTCTACTAGCGTCCTACCATTTGCATCAGTTATTTTGAGGCGGTTTAGAACTTGTTGCAGCCTCTTAATAGTATCATCTACATTTTCTTCTTCATCTGGTACTGGGGGAACTGGGTTACTTGGCAATTTACCAGTTAAACCTTTAACGATCGCATTTGCCATTGCTTCTGGATTATAAAGATTCATATCTTTTGCTGAATCAACAAAGCAACCTTCTACCAGAATCGCCGGCATATCCGTATTTTTGAGGACAAACAAGTGGGAACCACTCTTAACACCGCGATTAAAAAATCCCAATTTCACAATTTCATCTAATACAGGTTTCGCGATTTTTCTACCTGCATCGCTAGTAGCAAATACTTCTGTGCCATTAGCTTGCCCGTTGAAAGAATTAAAATGAATTGAGACATAAACATCTACTCTACTGCCATTCGCTGTAGCACATCTTTTTGATAGAGATTCTCTTACTGTACTTGCGCTACTTGGCTTACATACTACAACTTCATGCCCTAAAGCTCTTAACTTGGTTATAACTCTATTACCCACATCCAGAGTTAAATTATCTTCAACTTTGATTCCTCTAGCTCCCGTATCTGGTGGACAATTGTGCCCGCTATCAATTCCAAATTTCATGATTCCATCCTCAAGTGACTTCTTTAGTCCAAAACTCTTAAAATTATAAAGAAAAAATTTTGTTTATACTTAATTTGTAAAGTATTTTTTGACAACGATCGCATTGTTTTAAGCATTAGTATGCTAGCAAAAAAATTTATTTTTATGCCAAGTAGAATCAGAAATTTTTTTGCGGTAAAATCCAGCGCTCGCACAAAGAAAAATTGCTACAAAAAACACAACCCTCATAATTTATCAAAATCGAGAATAACCGAGTAAGTCTTGCAATAAAATTAAATGCAGCAATTACCCCCATTATTCAGATAATAACGCTTAGTAAAAGTAGAAAGCCATGTTGAAGTAGGCCTCCTGCCCTCTGCCTCCTGCCTCCTGGCTCCTGCCTCCTGCCCTCTGCCTTCGCTGATAAATTTTATACTTTCATAATAGTTATAGAGTCAAGACTTACGCACAAAGGTTATCTGTTGAGGCTTGCCAGAATTCTACTAACCCGAACCTGTGGGTAGATATTTAACAATCAACTTGAAAGCACGTTTAAAATTTAAGTGAAGAAATATTTCGTAACTTACGGGCATGAAACGCATCGTCTTGGTTGCTGGGTTTGAATCGTTTAACGCTGACTTGTATAGAAAAGCGGCTTTTATGGCTAACTCTGGCTGTCCACAGTTGGATATTCGGGTATTTAGCGATCGCGATCTTACAAGCAAACGCCAACAAGTAGAAACAGCACTCGATGGCGCGGATGTGTTTTTCGGCAGCTTACTATTTGATTATGACCAAGTTGTGTGGTTGCGCGATCGCATTGCCCAAATTCCCATCAGGTTGGTGTTTGAGTCAGCGTTGGAATTGATGAGTTTAACCAAACTGGGTGATTTTGCCATTGGCGATAAACCCAAAGGAATGCCCAAACCAGTTAAATTCATCCTCGACAAATTCAGCAACGGACGGGAAGAAGACAAACTCGCAGGTTACATCAGTTTCTTAAAAATTGGCCCGAAACTCCTCAAATACGTACCAGTACAAAAAGTCCAAGACTTACGCAACTGGTTAATTATCTATGGTTACTGGAATGCTGGCGGTTCAGAAAACGTCGCTTCATTATTCTGGACACTGGCGGAAAAATACTTAGGTTTGAGCGTTGGCGATATTCCACCGCCAGTAGAAACGCCGAATATGGGATTACTTCATCCCGATTATTCAGGGTTTTTTGCATCGCCAAAAGCATATTTAGAATGGTATCTTGTGGGGCAGGCGTCTCGCCTGCCATTGTCGAAGGGCGGGCAAGATGCCCACCCCACAAAGCCTGTTGTCGGAATTATTCTTTACCGCAAACACGTAATTACCAAACAACCTTATATTCCGCAACTGATTCGTCATTTTGAAGCCGCTGGGTTAATTCCTTTGCCAATTTTCATCAACGGCGTGGAAGGACACGTAGCGGTACGAGACTGGATGACCACCGACTACGAAATTCAGCAACGAAAATTAGGTAATATCGAGACTCCCTCACTTTCAACTGAAGCAGTGAAGGTGGATGCGATGGTTTCTACAATTGGCTTTCCTCTGGTGGGTGGCCCGGCTGGTTCAATGGAAGCAGGACGCCAGGTAGAAGTAGCAAAGCGCATCCTCACTGCCAAGAATGTACCTTATATTGTTGCAGCGCCACTATTAATTCAAGATATTTACTCCTGGACGCGTCAAGGTATCGGCGGCTTGCAAAGTGTCGTATTGTACGCTTTACCAGAATTAGATGGCGCCATTGATACCGTTCCCCTTGGTGGTTTAGTGGGCGAAAATATTTATTTAGTTCCCGAACGGGTGCAGCGGTTAATTGGTAGAGTCAAAAGCTGGGTGGCTTTGCGGCAAAAACCCGCATCGGAACGCAAGATTGCGATTATTTTATATGGCTTTCCCCCAGGTTACGGTGCTGTGGGCACGGCTGCACTATTAAATGTCCCCCGTAGTCTTTTGAAGTTTCTTTCTGCACTCAAAGAACAAGGTTATAACATCGCAGATTTACCAGATGATGGGGAAGAATTGATTCGCTGGGTGAAAGAAGCAGACGAAGCTAATCCTCTTGTGGGGCAGTCGTCTCGCCTGCCCCTAGAGAATAACGGACAAGATGTCCACCCCACAAGTACAGTAAATGTCCGTACATTAGAAAAATGGCTGGGATATCTGCGGACATCTCGCATCGAAAAACAATGGAAATCTCTCACGGGAACTGGTATTAAAACCTATGGTGATGAATTCCAAATTGGTGGTGTGCAATTAGGCAATGTCTGGATAGGCGTACAACCACCTTTGGGAATACAAGGCGACCCCATGCGCTTAATGTTTGAACGGGATTTAACGCCGCATCCCCAATACGCTGCTTACTATAAATGGTTGCAAAATGAGTTTCAAGCTGATGCTATAGTTCACTTTGGAATGCATGGTACGGTGGAATGGTTGCCTGGTTCTCCTTTAGGTAATACGGGTTATTCTTGGTCGGATATTTTGTTAGGAGATTTGCCTAATCTATATATATATGCGGCGAATAATCCTTCTGAGTCAATTTTGGCAAAACGTCGCGGTTATGGCGTGTTGGTTTCCCATAATGTACCGCCTTATGGACGTGCAGGATTGTATAAGGAATTGGTAGCATTGCGAGATTTAATCTCGGAGTATCGGGAAGATCCACAAAAGAATTATGCACTGAAGGAAGCGATTTGTAAAAAAATTGTGGATACGGGTTTAGATGCAGATTGTCCATTTGAAGATGCGAAAAAGTTGGGTATTTCGTTTACTCCGGAGAATATTCGGATGTTTAGTAGTCATGCTTTTGAGCATTATTTGGTGGAGTTGTATGAGTATTTGCAAGTTTTAGAAAATCGGTTGTTTTCTTCGGGGTTGCATACTTTGGGGGAAAGGCCGAGTGAGGAGGAGTTGGGTTCGTATTTGGAGGCTTATTTTGGGGAGGAGGAAGAAATAAACGAACCGCCAAGACGCCGAGAACGCCAAGAAGAAAGAGAAGAGGAGGAAAGATTAATAAGGGATTTGTTGATGCAATCTACAGATGAGTTAACGAATTTGTTGAGGGGGTTGAATGGGGAATATATTCCGCCGGCGCCTGGTGGTGATTTGTTGCGCGATGGGGTTGGTGTGTTGCCAACTGGGAGAAATATTCATGCTTTAGATCCTTATAGAATGCCTTCACCTGGGGCTTATGAAAGGGGACGAGAAATTGCTCAAAAAATTATCGCCCAGCATTTGGAAGAACATGGTAAATATCCGGAAACTGTGGCGGTGATGTTATGGGGATTGGATGCAATTAAAACTAAGGGTGAATCTTTGGGGATTCTTTTGGAATTAGTAGGTGCTGAACCTATTAAGGAAGGAACTGGGCGAATTGTTCGTTATGAATTAAAACCTTTAACAGAGGTTGGACATCCGCGCATTGATGTGTTGGGAAATTTATCGGGAATTTTCCGCGATAGTTTTGTGAATATTATTGAGTTGTTAGATGATTTGTTTCAACGGGCGGCTGATGTTGATGAACCAGAAGATAAGAATTTTATTAGAAAACATGCTTTGGTTTTGAAGGCGCAAGGTGTAGAAAATGCATCGGCAAGATTGTTTTCTAATCCGGCTGGTGATTTTGGTTCTTTGGTGAATGATAAAGTGGTTGATGGTAACTGGGAATCTGGCGAAGAATTAGGTAATACTTGGCAAAGTCGCAATGTTTTTAGCTATGGTAGAAATGATAAAGGTCAAGCTAGATCGGAAGTTTTGAATACGTTGTTAAAAACAAGCGATCGCATTGTTCAAGAAATCGATTCTGTAGAATATGGTTTAACTGATATTCAGGAATATTATGCTAATACTGGCGGCTTGAAAAAGGCAGCAGAAAAACAACGCGGTAAAAAAGTTACAACCAGTTTTGTAGAAAGTTTCTCGAAAGATACTACACCCCGGAATTTAGATGATTTACTCAGAATTGAGTATCGCAGCAAATTAGTAAATCCCAAATGGGCCGAAGCAATGGCTAACCAAGGTTCGGGTGGCGCATTTGAAATTTCTCAACGGATGACGGCGTTAATTGGTTGGGGCGGTACTGCCGATTTTACCGATAATTGGGTTTACGATCAAGCAGCTGATACCTATGCTTTAGATGCTGAAATGGCGGAGAAATTACGCAAGGCAAATCCGGAAGCTTTCCGCAATATTGTAGGCAGAATGTTGGAGGCACACGGACGCGGTTTCTGGCAAGCTGATGATGAGAAGTTAGATAAATTGCGCCAATTGTATGAGTTCACAGATGAGGAATTGGAAGGAGTTGTGGTTTAATTTAGTATCAATAGTAAATAAATATTTGGAGTTGAGTATGGAAAATTCTTTTACTGCTGTATTTGAAAAGATAGAAGATTGGTATATTGGTTACGTTCAAGAGTTACCGGGTGCAAATGTACAAGAAAGAACTTTAGAAGAAGCAAGAGAAAGCCTACGGGAAGCGATAGAATTAATTCTAATATCAAATCGGGAACTTGCAGAACAGCAACTTTCAGGTAAAGATGTCGTCCGCGAACAAATTACTATCAAATTCTAGTGAAAAGACGTGAATTAATTCGCCATCTAGAAAAAAATGGCTGTCTGTTCCTTCGAGAGGGTGGAAAGCATACAATTTACTATAATCCATTAAATAACAGAACATCAGCAGTTCCAAGACACACTGATATAGTTGAGGTTTTAGCTGTCAAGATTTGCAAAGATTTGGATATTCCTCCACTGTAGCAACAAATTTTTGTTAGTTAAAAAACTCAGCAAAAAAATAACAACCAAGTAGTTATTATTTGCAAGTGAAATAACTATAAATAAATTAGTAGGTAAATTTTTACCAGCTTTGGATAGTTGACTTTAACAACGTTGTTGTTTTTTGAATATTGATAACAGCACACAGACAAACCCCATTATTACTAACGATACTGAAGAATTCGGTTCTGGGACTGATTGAGGATTTTGCCAAGGCTGATAACCGATCGCATTTTCTGGAATGATATTGAGTGATGCTAAAAATTGCTCAATATTGTTAGATATATCGCTGTTATTAATATCAGTATTTTTAGAAGAGATGAGTCGATTAAACGTTTGCGTACTTGATGCGTCAAAATCTTTTGTTAATACCAAAAAATTTTGGCCTATTTTACCTATAAGGGAGTCAACTAAATTGTTAACATTAGTCTTGACTTCCTGTGGAGATAAATTTAAGCTACCAATGTTATTGACGTTTCCAATAATTGTATTATCGCTATCTGTTAGCCAATTACCATTACCAACAATTGTATTTCCATCGGTAAAAACCCAATTACCATTACCAATAATTGTATTATTTTTACCAAAATCCCAGTTTCCGTTTCCAATAGTTGAGTTATCGCTGCCGAAGTGCCAATTGCCATTTCCTAGCGTTGAGTTGTTACTTCCGTTGTCCCAATACCAGTTACCATTACCCAGGTTTGTATTATCCTTTCCAAATAACCAGTTACCATTGCCAATGGTTGCGTTGTCATTATTAAAGTTCCAGTTTCCATTGCCTATGGTTGCACTGTTATTGCCATAATCAGAGTTAAAATTACCAATTGTTGCGTTATTATTACCAAAGTTTCTGTTAGCATTACCAACGGGTGCGTTATTTTCATTATACTTTGGAGTATCAGTATTGGATGTATTTCCACTGTTACTAAAAGGTATATTATCACCAAGGACTTCTCTTAACGGATCGAAAGGCGATCGCTCAAGCACATTCCCATTATCTAAAATTAGATTACCGCCATTTAGAAATGGATTTGTACCTCCTGCCAATGTTTTGTCAACGTCCTTAAAAAAATTGTCACCCAGAACTAACTTCAAGCGATCGAAAATTAATTGTTGAAGTCCACTACCAGCATCGCCAGCAAAAGGGTTAATAGCCCCACCTGGAATATTTCCGCCACCATTACCAAGAACAATATTGTTATCATTTGTTAATAGGTTGCCTTCAGCATAGAAATTACCATCGGTAGCGAAGGAACTACTTTTATACAGGTTGCTACCACTGCCTGTATTAAAGGTATTAAGCTCATTATTTATGGAATCGATAGCAGATGCTTCCATTGGCATTAATTCTCCTATTTGCTATGCTAAGTATGACTTTAGTCAACCAAAAATTTATTTAAATAAAGGCTTTTCTCGTTTTGGTTGTGAACGATAAAATTTTGCCTAAAGGCTTTATAGTAAAAAGTTTCAGTGCATAACATGGCTAATTAGCATAGTATGTACTGAAAAAAATCATTATTATTTCCTTGTGGCGATCGACTGATTTACTCAAGGATTATAATTACTGCCTTTATTAAGCAAATGGGATTTGTCCGCCACCAAATGATGGGATTTGTCCACCATTACCACCACCAAATGATGGGATTTGGCTAGGATCGAATGATGGGGTTTGCCCACCATTACCACCACCAAACGATGGGATTTGGCTAGGATCGAATGATGGGATTTGTCCACCACTACCACCACCAAATGATGGGATTTGGCTAGGATCGAATGATGGGATTTGTCCATCACCCAGTTCTTCGTCTAACCTTGAATTAACCAGGTTGTCAATAGTAACTCTTAAATTAAACCCGTCTGGTATTTCAGTTGTGCTGATACTAGTGCTTTGACTACCAGCACCTGTCAAAGGATCGCGATCGCCACCCCCTGTGGATGGATTTACGCCACCTGCAAAGATATTCCAAAAGTTGTCGCCAGCAAAAGGATTACCATTGTAGGGTAAATTCTCGCCGCCGCCACCACCACCACCGAATGGACTACCGCTATTTTCTCCATCACCAACACCGCTGAATAGATTGGAGAGTTCCTCATCACTGAGAACTTCACCCAGGCGGCCGAAAGGTGAATCTCTTAATGGATTGTCCCCACCAGTAGAGGAGTTACCGCTACCACTATTAGTTAAATCTGCCATCAGAGCTAATCCTCCTAAATTCTTAGCATAAAAATCTTCCTAGCTTACAGGAATCAGACTTAAATATTGCTAGGTTTAGTAAACTTAAAAACTTTATCTAGCAAGCTTGAAATTAGATTTGCTGTTCAAAAATTTCAATGAAATTCATATAGCTATATGAAATAAAAAATTAAGTCTCTTCCATGACTTCTGTGTTGGCAAGCTAGTTAGTAGCTTTGGTATTGTTTGTTTATCTTGTCAAAATATAGATAATCAATTTTTAACCAATGCTGCCTACATTTACAATTTATGTCATTTAAGCGATCGAGACAATGAAAAATGTTTTGATAGATTTACCAAACTTGTAGATATTTTTATACAATAAATGAGGAGATTCGCTAAAAAACTTTTCTAATAAAATTCAATTTTGGTTAAATACGATAAGTAGGTAGGTGTTGAAAATTGTCGCTACGACAAGGCTGGAGGCGGGAGGCATAAGGCAGAGAATAAGGGCTTTTTGAGCGACTTTACTTTCCGTTATATACTCCGGTTTTTTTGCGCCGTTCTACTTATTGGGATAAACAATATTTTGATAAATTTGCCAAATTTTTAGATATTTATTGTCAAATTTTTAGATACCTAATTAATCTGCCTTAGTTTGAGGTTCCATAACTTTTATGCGTTGTTCTACCCCTAGACCGATGACAATAAATAGTACAGTCAATATTTGAATCACGTAAACTACTGTCATCGGCATACCTGCACTACGTTGCATATGCTTGGGGTGAAAAACAATTATTTCAATTTTGAATAATTTAAAATAATTCTATGATGTGATTTTTCAGTACTTCAATTAACTCTTCCTTACTGACTTTGCTGTTGTGTTTAATCACAAAATTAATCTGCGCTTATTCGCCTTTCTACCGCCAAACCGATCGCAATAAATAGCACAGCCATTCCCTGAATCGCGTAAACTACAGTCACCGGCACCCCTGCACTACGTTGCATAACATTAGCGCCACTGCGAAGTGCAGCAAAAAATAGGGAAGTTAACAGTACACCGAAAACACTACCACGACTTAAAAAAGCGATCGCAACTGCATCAAATCCATAACCAGGCGAAACTTGTTCAAATAGCCGAAATTTTAACCCCATCACCTCAGTTCCACCAGCTAACCCGGCTAAACCACCCGCTAACGCCATCACCAGCATAATAGTGCGCTGTACGGAAATACCAGCATAACGAGCAGCATTCGGGTTAAATCCCACTGCCGCAATTTGGTATCCTAAAGGCGATCGCACTAACAATACCCACAATATCCCCGCTGCAATTAACGCCAGCAAAATCCCCGCATGGGCAAGACTCCCCGGTAAAATAATCGGTAACTGAGCAGATTTAGCAATCAGTGGTGAATAAGGACTAGGTGCTGCTGGTGCTTTCAGAGGATTTTGCACTAAATAGCTAACTAAATTCACTGCAATATAATTCAATAACAATGTAGCGATCACTTCATTCACTCCCCGCACTGCTTTGAGATAACCAGGAATCCAACCCCAAACTGCACCTAGAAAAAATCCTGCTAACAACGACAGCGGAATGTGAATCAAACCAGGTAATCCTTGCACATATAACCCAATTAAAGTACTTCCCAAAGCACCTAAATAAATTTGTCCTTCGCCACCAATATTAAATTGACCGGCACGCAACGCCACTAATACACCTAAACTTGTAAACAATAGCGGCGTCATTTTGTTAAGAGTATTGCCCAATCCAAAGTAGGTAGAAAGGGATTCTTGAAATAAAGCTGTGTATGCGACGATAGGATTTGCTCTAGCACACAAGATGAGAATTGCGCCAACGAGTAGGGCAGATGCGATGCCTACGGCGGGCTGCGCCAACGCAATCAATGGCGATAAGATTGGTAACAAGCGTTTAACGCGATTCGTAGTAATCATGATGCGATGTTTGCCAACCTCATACCTTGACTGAGAACCATTACAAGATTATCGCTATGAATAGCGAATCATCTCAGTTTTGCAAAAATATCCGTCAAAAAATCCGAAAAGCAGCAACCTCAATCTGTAGATTCAGCATATACCTATAAATAAGTTAAAGATAATATGAATTTACAATTGAGATTTAAGCCAGTTTCTCACAGTTGGGTTGCCCTTCATCCACAGCCTAAAGGGGTGATTCAATTTATTGCAGGAGCTTTTTTTGGTACATTTTTCCCCATGCTTTTCTATCGCTATCTGCTGCAATCTTTATATAAACAGCGATATACAATTATTATTCTGCCGTTTAATTTTACTTTTAACCATTATGTAGAAGCTGGTTTTCTCATGAGAGAGCAGTACGAAATTCTGCCAGAACTTGTGAGAATGGCAACTGTTGAAGGATACGACTATGAAGCATATTTAAATGATAAAAACTTTTCTTGGATTGGGCATAGTCTTGGCTGCAAATATATCTCTTTATTAGAAGGATTTACTGCTTTACCTCCAGAAACTGAAGCTAGAGAAAAGTTTATTCGCAATCTGCTATCTTACACTTCAGATGAGTCACAAATCAAAAGTGTGATTGCAGACATTAATACGCTGGTTGAAGAACTAAAACACAAAATTGTAGAAGTTCAGAAATTAATTTGTAGCTATGTAGGTCGAGAAGTTAAAATTAACAGCATCTTTATTAAAGGGCAGGTTTCAATTTTATTAGCCCCTGCTATTACCAATACAGCCAGCGCCATTCGTCCTCAATTTTTAGCAGATATCATCGATAAACTTGGTTTTGGTGTGAAACCAACCATCGAAGAAACCCAGAATTTAATCAAGGATAGTGAATTATTTAATATCATGGGCTTAGGATGTTTTAAATCAGATAATATTGCTAAATCAACCTGTGATTGGTTTATTAATATTTTCAAAAAACCACCCCAAGAATTTCTGGAAAATCTAGCAGGCGGGCATTTAAAACCTATAGGTATGCAATTAGGTAACAATGTTTTAAATCCCTTTGATAAACCTTTAATTGAATCAGTTGAAAAACGAAACAAAGGATTTGAACAGCATGTAATTGAGTTGTTAAAGAAACTCAAAGAACAAGCAAAATAATGGGAATGGGCATTGGGCATGGGGCACTTGTACTGAGCAAAGTCGTTGGCGCAGCCTCTCGCAGAGAAGTATTGGTTATTCTTTCTCCCCCTGCTCCCCCTACCTCCCCTGCTTCCTCTGCCCCTCACCTCCCCAACCCTCACAATCCCAACTCTTCCGGAAAGCCCAGCATGATATTGAGATTTTGGACTGCGGCGCCGGATGCGCCTTTGCCTAAGTTGTCAAGACGAGCAACTAGCAGCGCTTCATTGGTAGCGTCATTGGCGAAGACAAAAAGCTGAACAAAGTTGGTGCCGTTCATTGCTTTGGCATCTAGAAACGTTCCGTCTCTGAGAAGTGTGGGTTCTTTAAATGGAGCAACCTGGACAAACTTTTCACTTTGATAATAATCAGCGATCGCTTCATTGATTACCTCACCTGATGGTGGATTATCCAAAATCCACAACGGCAAAGGCACTTGTACTAACATCCCCTGCTCAAAATCCCCCACTGACGGTACAAACAGCGGCGGCGATGCTAACCCAGAAAAGTAATGCATTTCCTTAACGTGTTTATGCCCAAACTGCAAACCGTAAATTCCATAGGGATAAAGCGATTCTCCCCCGCCTTGCTGTTGGTGGAAAGCATCGTACTTTTGAATCAGATTTTTCCCGCCACCAGAGTAACCTGACACTGCATTCACGGTGATGGGAAAGTCAGCGTTTAAAATTCCTTTGGCAATTAACGGACGGATACAAGCCAAAAATCCCGTTGGATAACAACCGGGATTGCTCACAAACTGAGCGCTGGCGATTTTTTCTCGCTGTCCTGGATTTAGTTCGGGAAAGCCATATACCCAACCCTGTGCTGTACGATGGGCAGTACTGGCATCAAGAATTTTAACGCTAGTATTAGTAACTAAGCTCACAGCTTCGCGGGCGGCGTCATCAGGCAGGCAGAGAATGACAACATCCACAGCATTAAGCAGTTTAGCTCGCTCAGTTGCATCTTTTCGTTTAGATGCCTCAATGCTAACTATCTCGATATCATCCCGTTGGTTGAGGCGTGAGTAAATTTGTAAGCCTGTGGTTCCTGATTCTCCATCAATGAAAATCTTTGGTTTACTAGTCATGCGATCGCAATCTTAACTTTATATATTAAGTGATATTTTAAAACAGTTATAGTAATCCGCTTTGATTTTTGAACTTATTTATAGGGAACAGAGAATAGAAAAAACTTTGGCTGTGCTTTAGAGCGGCATTTTGAACAAAGAATCGTTTTGAAAGGTGTTGGTGAAGCCTCTCCTTCGCTTTTAGCATATTCTACAGAAGAGAAGCCCAAAAAACAAAACATCCTTATTTAAATCCCACGTTTTTAAGCCTGGGTAACTTTTCCCCATTACCCGTTCCCTTTAAATTAGGCATAAATCAGCTTTTTGTAGTTGAGGGCAAATTCTATCAAAAATCAAATAGGACTGCTATATCAGTTATTAAATTTTAAGACGGCAATTTAGACCGAAATCAAACTTACCATGCAATAGTTGTAGGAAACTCTGATTTCCAACAATTTACTCTTTATTTTATCAACAATCTTCAAAAGGCTTTAAATCTCTCTTGCTCTATTTTTCTGCATCATAGCAATTTAGAGTATTTATTCCTACTTATTTGAGCGGAAATTGCCAAAAATATTGCAGACAAAAAGCTTGGATTTTTTTTGAGAAAAATATTCTCTGAATGTGATTTAAGTGCAGCATCTGGGAACAATTTATGAGATTCAGGTTTTTGACCAGTACTTAGCACTTACTAAGTGCCTAAAAAGTACATAAACCTGTTGAAAATGCTGCTCAAGTTCCTGCAATTTAAAAATGCTTAATTCTGAAATTCAAAAAGACCTTCGTTATAATTTTGCTGTCAATATTGTTGAAAGTGGATTTTTTGGGTTAGGAAGCGGTTTTGCTTCATTTATCACGATTATCCCTCTATTTGTTAGTAGTTTTACCGATTCTGCATTAATTATTGGTTTGATACCAGCTATTCCGCGTTTAGGTTGCCAATTACCTCAGCTTTTAACTGCTGATAAAGTAGCTCGACTACAATATTACAAATCGACTGTAATGTTGTTAACAATTCACCAAAAACTTCCTTTTCTGGGATTAGCACTGGTAGCTTTGTTACAGCTAAAACTAAATAGTCAAACTATCTTAGAGCTAACATTTGCCGTACTCATTTGGCAGGGGCTAGGCAGCGGATTTAGCGCTCTTGCTTGGCAAAGTATGGTTGCTAAAATTGTTCCCTCCGGAAAACTTGGCATTTTTTACGGTGCCATAGGGGCGTCTTGTAATTTGATGAGCATTTGTGGTGCCATGATAGCGGGTTTATTGCTCAAGCAAATTGCCCAACCATTTAATTTTGCTCTCTGTTTTTTGTGTGCTAGTTTTGCGATGGCTCTATCTTGGTTCTTTATGTCGAGGACGCGGGAGCCGATAAGTAACTCATCATCTCCCATTGAGAATAGACGTGAATTTTGGGACAGTCTTATCGTGATTCTCCGATGCGATCGCAATTTCCGTTACTTTACGATCGCACGTCTGATTTCACAATTAGCACTGATGCCGCTTCCCTTCTATACACTCTATGCCATACACCAATATGGGATGGGACAAGAATCTGTTGGGTTAGTTACTTGTTTGCTGATGCTAACGCAAACTATTTCTGGATTGGTTTTAGGTTGGATGGGCGATCGTTGGGGTAACAAGTTAGCTTTGCAGGCTGGTTGTATTGCCTGTGCTATCAGTTCGGTTCTAGCTGGAATAGCACCAAATGTGAACTGGTTTTACTTGGTGTTTATAGGAGCGGGAATAGGTGCGATCGCTCTGCAAAATGTCGCTGCGGTAATGACTTTAGAGTTTGGTAACCAGCGCCAACGACCAGCCTATATTGGTCTGGGTAATACCCTTGTCGCTCCTGCCACCATCATTGCTCCCATACTAGGCGGATGGATAGCAGACAATATTAACTATCAAGCTACCTTCTGGTTGGCAGCTATCGGTGCATTAGTTACGGCACTGCTTTTGCACCTAGAAGTACGCGATCCACGCTATATGGAAGAAAATTTGAGTAACAATTGAGTGATGGAGGCAATAGGCAATAGATATCTTGCAAAAAGCACTTTTGCACTCTTGCGTGAAAAAGGAAAATACCAAACCTTTCCCCCTTTCCCCTTCACCTTTTCCCGACTTCTGCAAGAAGTCTAATATCTAATCTGTCCAAGCGAGAGTGCGTTTGACTGCCTTTTGCCAAGTAGTAAAATTCGATAAATTGCTCTTTGGCTCAAATACACACTCAATCTGACGTTGCTGCACCAATGCTTCATAGTTCTGCCAAAATCCCACGGCTAAACCTGCTGCGAATGCTGCACCCTGAACGGTAGTATCGCGCATTATCGGACGTTCGACTGGGATGCCTAAGACATCAGCTTGAAATTGCATCAAAAAATCGTTCTCGCAAGCACCACCATCTACGGTTAATCGCCCAACTGGCGTACTACTAGATGCATTTATCGCCTGTACTACTTCCACAACTTGGTAAGCGATCGCCTCTAACACGGCGCGTACTAAATGCTCTGGTTGTGCGCTGGCGGTAATGCCGAAAAATGCTCCCCTGGCGCTCATATCCCAGTAGGGTGCCCCCAGTCCGCTAAATGCAGGTACAAAATATACGCCGCCATTATCTGTAACTCGATTTGCCATTGCTTCAGTTTCAGCCGCAGTTTTAATCAACTTCAAGCTATCTCGCAACCATTGTATACAAGCTCCACTGGTAAACATACTGCCTTCCAAGGCATAGCCGACATCCAAAACGCCGCTTGAATTCCTTTGTGTCCATGCCACTGTGGAAATGAGTTTTTCTGGCGATCGCACAATTTGAGAGCCAGTGTGAGCTACTAAAAAGCTACCAGTACCGTAGGTACATTTCATCAAACCAGGGCGATGGCAGCCATGACCAAACAAAGCAGCTTGCTGATCCCCGAAAATGGCACTAATGGGAATTTCCGCACCCAATAAAGTCGCATCGGTAACTCCAAATACTCCTAAACTGGGCTGAATCTGGGGCAGAATTTCAGCCGGAATCTGGAACAACTTTAAGAGAACCTCATCCCACTCACAGGTTTTGAGATTCATTAACATTGTGCGACTGGCGTTGCTGTGGTCGGTAGCATGAACTTTTCCGCCTGTGAGTTTCCATAGCACCCAAGTATCAATAGTCCCTGCTAAGACATTGTTCAGATCCACATTTGTAAACTTGTCTAACAGCCATCTGAGCTTAGTGGCAGAAAAGTAGGCATCGATAATTAATCCGGTGCGATCGTAAATTTCTGGGGCATAGCCTTCTTGTTGTAACTTCTGACACAGTGGAGCAGTGCGTCTATCTTGCCAAACGATCGCTTTATGAAGTGGTTTTCCTGTAGTTTTGTCCCAAATCAAACAGGTTTCGCGTTGCACAGTCAATCCTAACGCGGCGATCGCTGATGGGGAAATTTTGGCATTGGCGATGGCCGTTTCCATCACCCAGCAGGTATCTTGCCAGATTTGTTCGGGGTCGTGTTCTAGCCATCCTGGCTGTGGATAATACTGAGTCAATTCTTTGTATGCCTGCCCAACAATTTTACCTTCTGCGTTAAACACAAAAGCGCGGTTGCCGGTAGTACCTAAGTCTAGTGCCAAGATGTAACCCGATGATGGAGTTGTGCTGCCAATGTCCATAGTCGAATAATGCGATCGTGATTTTATCAATATCTGCCAAATCAGATATACATTATTTTGTGCCAACGCGATCGAGCAACTCAATCTACATAAATACTAAAGTTGTCTTCGCCGCTTGTAATAAAAATTAAAAACAAAAAATATGGAAAGATAAATCTGCCAATTGTATTAATACAACAAGCCTAAATTATTCACAAACAGCTAACATTTCTCTTTCTCCTCTGCGTGAACTTCAGGTTTTAAATAGCATACATTTTTGAGGTTTAGTCAAAATGAAATTACAAAAATACAACAAATTTGCAACTTTACTCAGCGTTGGATGGATTTTATCTAATTTTGCTGCTGCTTATGCTGCTGATAACTTCCAAATAGCAGATACCTGGAGCAAGAATACCACAAAGACAAATCTTTTTAATCTTGCATCCAATTCCATACCCCAACCAAAACTAGTTTTTACCGGGACAGAACCATATACAGTGTCAGGCAAGATTTTTCAAAGATATAAATTATCAGTAGCAAACTGGAATGCATTCCCTGACAACTTATTTACAAAAGCACCAGATTTACCTCCTTGCGGACAAAACAATAATTCTTCTAGGACTTGGGTAAATATCTATAATGGTCAAAACAACCAGCGAATTTATGGTTTTTGTGCATTCTCTTCACCTAAAGACCTAAATTCTCTTTGGTTTGCTGTTGAGCAAGGTGAAACACCTCCCCAATCGATATATATCATTTTAAAAGATAGAAAAACTAACAAAGAATATCGTTCTAACCTAGTGTCATTAACACCTGAGACACAAGCAGTTAAAGAAGACTGTATTGCTTTCAATCCTAATAATATTAGTGTTAACCAAGTTAGCGATCGCTGGAAAATAGTTGAAAATGGCGATCGCTGGATGTTTGACTTCGGTAACAAAAAAGAAGAAGCCACCCGCGCTTTCAAAGTTCTCAAGCACTATGGCATGAATAAATCCTGTTTTGTTGGAAGACCACAACCATCGCTCCAATATCTATTGGTAAATAGTAGCGCTCCTTCTGGTTCATTACAAGGTGAAGATTGTGTATCTTTTAATCCTGCTACTACAACCGTTAATCGAATCAACAATAGCTGGAAAATTGTAGACGGCAACCATTGGATGTTTGACTTTGGCAATAATAAATCTGAAGCGACAACATCATTAGCGATTATCAAAAAATATAATTTTACCCATTCTTGCTTTGTTGGTAGACCCGAACCAAATTTTAGTTACCTGCGCCGATAAAATCGGATTCTATATTTAGTTAAAGAAGAATTCAGAAGTTAGAATTCAGGAGCGGAGCCGGAGACGCTCCGCCAAGGCGTCAGAATGCAATTCTAGGGGGATTGGAACCCTTATAGGTGAATTGTTGCACCACCAAATTGAAAATTCTGTGGCTCCGGTTTAGGAGCGATCGCCAATCCCCTTGAAGAAGGGAACCCCCTACCCCCTACCCCCTGCCCCCTCTGCCTCCTGCCTCCTGCCCCCTCTGCCTCCTGCCCCCTGCCTCCTGCCTCCTGCCTCCTACTTAATTAATCTAAATTTTTCAAAATCATATGTTTTTTTGAATCAAAATCAATTACACCTTGTTCTTGTAATTTACCTATCAATCGTGTAATTGTTACCCTCGTAGTACAACAAGCACTAGCAATATCTTCATGAGTTAAACGAACGCTTAAACGAGTTCCCTCTGGTACAGTTTCACCGATTTCTCGTTTCAAAAGTCGTAATAGATAGTGTAAACGCTCCTGTACTCGTCGCCTTCCAGAAATGACTAAAAAAGATTCTGTTTGCTGTAACCGCTGATTAATTTTTGGTAAAAGAGTATGACTGATAGCTGGAGAAGTTGCGACATCTGCTGTGTATATTGACACCAACTCGACATCACAAAGGGCTACTGCTTGGTAAATGTTTAGAGAAGTCAAACTACTACCAAAAACCATTTCTGTTGTCGCCAATCCTAATAGTATTTCTTCGCCTGTTTCACAGTAAGTAGTTAGCTTCACCAAACCTTGACAAACATACCAAATTACCAATGGATTGAGAGGAATAGTTTCTCCTTTAGAATATTTCTGCACGGGATGACCAGCAAACAAGTCGCTGCCATTATTCTTGACTACTGCTGATTCTAAAGACTGACGTTGAGAAATATTACGTAGCATCCAGCGCAAATAAGTTGCTTTTCCTTGGGAATTACGAACAACAAGCACCGTCAAAGCAGCATCAAATAATTCGCCGTGACTTTGTTGCAAACGTATTAATAACTCTTTACCTCTGGGTGATTGGGATAGTTCGATAAGTTCATTGCGAACCTGTTGACGTTCTTCTAAAGGGACAAAATTAATCATTGGTTTGCCCACTAGAAAATGCTTTGAAACATTAAATAACTTAGCTGCTGTCTGGTTAGCTTCTTGAATGATACCTTCTGTATTAGTTACTAAATAGCCATCCGGCGCTAACTCAAATAAATCTTGGTAGTGCTGACGTTCTGTTTCTAGCCAATTGCGTGTTTGTATTAGTTCCTCATTTTGTTGATGCAATTCCTCTGCTGCTAACTGGACTATCTTTGAGGTGTTATACAGTTCCTTAAAAGCCTGTGGCAGAAGATCTGGTGGAATCCAAGGCAAGACGCTAGCAGTTTGGTATAAATCTGCTAAACGCTTGTGCAATACTTCTGCGCGTTGAATAAATTTTTCTATGTTCACCTTAAATTCCCGCTACTTACTTGCAGAGGTTGAGCAAAATAAATCTACTAGCTAAAGATTTAGAAAATTGCAGCATTGATGATTTTGTTGAGTAATGAATTTAAGTTTCATACAGCTGCAATTGTTGTTCAATTTAATTGATGAAAAAACCTTTACTGAGGGTTTTCAACAATTGATGTCTCAAAATGCTACAGCCGAGTCAGTTGTTTAAATGACACATATCACAATTAGCTCTAGACATTTAATATAAATTGAATCTAAAAATTGCTTAGTAAACATTAATATTTTTGCCAAGCAGAAAGTTTTAAATGTATAGGTTATAGCATTTTACTTAAGTATTACTTCTACCTTTGGTAAGAAAATTCTGTAAACTCAGTTAAATGCTGATTTGTGAATAAATGATTAGCCTGTCAAAATTATGACTAAAAGATAAACTATAACGGACAGGACACTTGAAAAACGTGGATTTCGACCTTAAGCGATCGCTCTTGTTGAATAGCGCTATCTTACTCCTTTAATTATTGAACCTTAATGGTAATTGTTTCTATTATTACCAAACTTCCATCACAAGAATCATGCCACTACTACCAAAGATATATAATCTTAGTTAACTTTATTTGTGTTTTTAAATACGTTTGAGATTAATAAATTATCAATAGATATCGCTGTTATACAGATAAAGTAAGACTACTGAGAATGACCAATAGTCAAACTACTATATCTTCAAAGGGAAAATAGATTTTCTCACTTTACAAAACAATGTATAGAATAACACATATAATTTTAACAAATATTCGCTTCTTTAGTTAGAGGATAAATGAACTACTAAACTGGTGTAATTTAACAATGCGTAACAGCTTATCAACGCGCAAGTTATTAGGAGTGATAGATGAGATGTAAATAATATCAAATCTCGTCACTCCTTTTTATCTTTTTATCGTAACATCAAAGGTTTAAGACCCCAACCATTACACGTAGTATCAGTTGAGTTGGGGTTTAAATCCCCAACTCTAACTGTCTTTAATGCGTGAATTTTGAATGCGTGAATTGTTAATACTCTCATCTCAAGAAAAATCATAAATCTTGATTTTGATAAATTTTTATCAATCCAGGAAATATGGTTTGATTTGAATAAATTTGCTGAAGCGACCATAAAGCAGGCTTTTGAGTTGTATCTGGCTTTACAAAAATTAAAGATGAGTCCTGTTATATTCTCCCACAAGCTAGCACAGCTAGCTGTGCTACCTCATCAATTAAACGCTATTAAAGCAAGTAGCGTTTGAGGAACTTATCAAGATCCTACAGATAACCTAAAATAAAAAATGGCTGATTTTGTTTAGGGGTTACTAATTACGGAAACTTTGTGATATGGTGTCCTTTTGGACATTTTAACCACACAAGTTTAATGAGTTATCGCCGTAAATTGCCGAAATATCTAGCATTTTCATTTTTCTCAGTAGTATTGGCTGCTGATTTACCCATTACTTCAGTTATTGCCCAAACTACTATACAGTCATCTATTGGTAAAGGTGTGAGCTTTACATGCAATGACAGCGAGACAACTATCAAAAATAAAAATGGCCCTAGAGCGAGTTTTGGGCAAACAAACATCTATATTGGTTATCAACAAGTATCATCTCTAAACAAAGATCCTCGCATCATCCGTTTTGACAATGGCATCAAAAAATGGTGTCGCAGTGATTACGAAATAACTAATGATGATGGTACAGGCTACGGACTATTTTCGGATGGAGGAAACGTTTTGTACGGCATTTTTTCATCCACTGGTAGCCAGACTGGTAATGATTTTCGACGCTTTGCTAGTGGTCGTTGGCTAAGTAGTTATGGAAGCGGTGGCGGCCCTAAAGTGGCAATCATAGCAAAAATTAATCCAGAAAATGGTAGCGTTTACTATGCCACATTTTTGACTGCAAAAAAGGCTAATGATGGCAAAACCAACTCTTTAGTTGTCACAGGATTATCATGGAATGGTATCAATTTAACTGTGAATGCAGATTCGTGGTGGACTCCGCGTCGCGCTAATACAAATCCTATGACTTGTTCTAGTTCATCACCTTATAAATATACAGCCATATTCACTGGAGATTTAACAAAGGTAAATTCAGCTTCAGCAGTTAACTGTAGTTAAATATAGGACTATGATTTGATTTTTTAAATTGTTTGCTTGGGGAGAGAATGGGGAGTAGGAAATCAGGGTTTTGAAGCTGAGGGGGAGTTTTTTGTAATCAAATCATAGTCCCATAATTGAAATAATTTTTTGGCGATCGCACTCCACAATACTTGTATAAAATTTTATAATCGAGTAACCAGCTTGATGTTTGGTAGGTAAAGAGACAATTATAGGACTTACGCCTTCTCTACGAACTCTTCTCTACAAGACCCTGCGCGTTGGCGGAAGCCTCTCGTAGAGAAGGCGGTTTGATAAATTAAGTTTTTTGGCTATTTTTGCGTAAGTCCTGAATTATAAAACCCGAACCGCAAAGTACGCAAAGGAATAAGATTTTTAGAAATTTTTTGTGTAAGCGCTAATTAGTTTTCTGGAATTCGCAATCTCGGCGTTGTAGCAGTTATTAGAACAACGAACGACTAATATATAACTTCTATAACTAACCTTGGGGTCATATAGCCCACCAAAAACCCAGTCGTTATGACCGGGTTTTTGGTTTAAAGATGGTGTTTCTGCTTTTTGAAAACCGACTTCTCATATAATGTCCAATTTCTGCGAAATTCAATGCTTTTGTATCCCTTTTGTCGATCTTTTACCGCCTGATTCCTTATGTCGTGGCTAACCTCATTTTATCTGGCAGCATTCATGTCTAGTCGTCGCTAACCTAATTATGTAAACACTTTACGGAATGTTTCGTCTGCCAAATTCTTGGGAAATATTAAATTTGTAACCTTGTTCTAGACATTTTTACTTTAAACTATGACATTGGCAGCAATTCCCTACTCCAATTCATTGCCCCATCTCCCCGGTTATACCATTGTTGAAGAACTCTATTCAGGTTCTCAGACAATAGTTTATCGAGCAGTGGAGGAGTCAAGTCAGCGTCCAGTGGTGATTAAACTGTTACAGCAAGACTACCCCACCTTTAACGAATTATTACAGTTTCGTAACCAGTATACAATTACCAAAAATCTCAACATTCCTGGCATAACCCATCCCTACAGTCTAGAACCCTACGGTAACAGCTATGCTTTGGTGATGGAAGACTTTGGTGGCATTTCCCTACGGAGTTATACGCAAAAATATTCCCTCTCTTTACGCGAAATCTTAGAAATTGCCCGACAAATTGCCGATATTCTCTATGATGTCTGCCAGCATCGAGTCATCCACAAAGATATCAAACCCGCCAACATTCTGATTCATCCACAATCGCAACAAGTCAAGCTGATTGACTTCAGCATTGCCTCTCTTCTCCCCCGCGAAACCCAAGAAATCCAAAATCCCAATATGTTGGAAGGAACCCTTGCCTATCTTTCCCCGGAGCAAACCGGACGAATGAATCGCGGCATTGATTACCGCAGTGATTTCTATGCTTTAGGGGTGACATTGTACGAACTTTTGACTGGAAAATTACCGTTTGAGTCCAATGACCCAATGGAGTTGATACACTGTCATTTAGCCAAGCTTCCACTCCCCCCACACATCATTAATCCAGAAATTCCCACGATCCTCTCAGAGATAGTATTGAAGTTAATGGCGAAAAACGCCGAAGATCGGTATCAGAGCGCCTTGGGTTTGAAGCATGACTTAGAATGCTGTCTCAATCAATGGAAATCAACGGGTAGAATAGAAACCTTTGCCTTGGGACAACGGGATGTGTGCGATCGCTTCATTATCCCCGAAAAACTCTATGGGCGAGAAACAGAAGTTGCAACCTTGCTTCAAGCTTTTGAGCGTGTGGCTAATGGCAGTTCAGAAATGATGCTAGTAGCAGGATTTTCCGGGATTGGTAAAACTGCGGCCATTAATGAAGTCCATAAACCGATTGTCAGACAACGCGGTTACTTCATCAAAGGCAAGTACGATCAGTTGCAGCGTAATATTCCCTTCAGTGCCTTGATGCAAGCCTTTCGCGATTTGATGGGACAACTGCTGAGTGAGAGTAATGTCCAATTGGCGGAGTGGAAAGCGAAAATTTTGGCGGCTGTGGGTGAAAACGGACAAGCAATTGTTGATGTGATTCCGGAACTCGAACTAATTATCGGTCAACAGCCCCCAGTCCCGGAACTATCTGGTAGTGCTGTCCAAAATCGTTTCAATTTGCTCTTTCAGAAATTTATCCAGGTTTTCACCAGCCCTAAGCATCCGCTGGTGATGTTTTTAGATGACTTGCAATGGGCAGATTCGGCTTCTCTGAATTTGCTGCAATTATCGATCGGTGAAGCCAGTTCTGGATATTTACTCATTCTGGGCGCTTATCGAGATAATGAAGTTTTTCCGACTCATCCGTTGATACTGACGCTGGAGCAGATTCAACAAACCCAAGCTACCGTCAATACTATCGCCCTGCAACCCTTGGCGGAAATAACGGTGAATCAGTTGGTGGCAGATACCTTAAGTTGTCCCCATGAAGTGGCTCAACCCCTGACGCAATTGGTATATCAAAAAACTCAAGGCAATCCCTTTTTTACAACGCAGTTTCTCAAAGCACTCCACGAGGAGGATTGCATTCAGTTCCAGCCTGAACTGGGTTACTGGCAATGCGACCTGGCTTCGGTGCGGCAGTTGGCATTGACCGATGGAGTGGTAGAGTTCATGGCATTGCAGTTGCAGAAACTTCCAGTCCAGACACAGGAGGTTTTGAAACTCGCGGCTTGTATTGGCAGCCAATTTGATTTGAAGACCTTGGCAATGATTTCCGAACAATCAATTATTGATATGGCGACCAACCTGTGGACGGCGTTACAAGAAGGACTGATTCTCCCCATTAGCGAAACCTACAAGTTCTTCCAATCAAATAACTCAGACAACATCGATCGCGGTGGTGAGATTGCCGTTCCTTATAAATTCTTGCACGATCGCGTCCAACAAGCTGCCTACGGTCTAATTCCAGAAGAGCAAAAACAGTCTACTCACTTCAAAATCGGGCAACAACTGTGGGCAAATACGCCTGAAGCGGAGCGTGAGGGGAAAATTTTTGAAATTGTCAATCAATTGAATTACGGTCTGAGATTGACATCTCAAAAAAGTTCTCCCGGATTGTTGAATCCAGAAAATGGTGACGAAATCTCCAAGCTGCAAGAATTGGATCTAGGTCAACGAAACGAACTGGCTCAACTGAATCTGCAAGCAGGACAAAAAGCCAAGGCTGCAACCGCCTATGAAACGGCAAGTAAATACTTCACAGCAGGGCTGGCACTGCTTGGAGAAAACGGTTGGGAAGATGATTACGATTTGGCCCTTGCCCTTCATACAGAAACGGCTGAAATTGAGTACCTGACTGCCCATTTCGAGCAGGCAGAAAGGCTTTCAGAAATTGTTCTTCAGCACGCCCAGGATTTGCTGCAAAAGGTGAAGATGTATGAAATCAGAATTTATTTCTACATTGCTCAGAATCAAATGCTGGCAGCAATCGACATCTGTCTGCGAGTGCTGGAGTTTTTGGGCGAACCGCTGTTTAAAGAACCGCCACAGGAGTTAGCGATCGAGGATTTAATTAATCTGCCAGAGATGGTCGATCGGCACAAGTTAGCAGCCATGCGAATTACCATTGCAATGGTGACTCCCAGCCTCAACGCTAAACCAGATCTGTTACCACCCATTGCTTACACGTTAGTGAACCTATCGATTCAATTTGGCAACTCTGCATTTTCGGCATTTGGCTACACCTTTTATGGTCTGGTTTTATGTAGTAGCCCAACCGGAATTGCCAGAGGCTATCGGTTTGGACAATTAGGATTAAAATTACTGGAGCGCTTCAACGACAGGAAATTACATGCTAAAGTAGCTAACATTTTTGATGTGTTTGTGCGGCACTGGCAAGAACCCGCTCGCAAAACCATCGCTCCCCTACGTGAAGCGATTCAGATTGGATTAGAAGTCGGTGATGTAGAGTATGCCTGCTACAACGCCGCCTCGTACTGTAACTATCTTTTCTTCGTTGGTGAAGCACTAGAGCAGGTGAATCAGCAACAGCAAAACTACATCGATCTGTTGTTGAAATTCAAGCAAGAATATCAAATTTACTTCGGACAGATTTGTCGTCAGCTCGTGTTGAATTTGATGGGAGCAACAGAAGATCCCCTAATACTCGTTGGGGAGAGTTTCGACGAGGAGAAAATGCTGCCAATTTTACTGGGAACTCAAAACGGAACTCTCCTGTTTCTGCTCCATCTGGCAAAGACCATTCTTCTGTTCATCTTTAAGGACTATCAGCAGGCCCTCATCCATGCTCAAGAAGCCGAAAAATACCGCAAAAACATGGTTGGCTTCTTGCAGTTTGCAGAACATAATTTCTACTACTCCCTCGCTCTGTTGGCTACCTGTTCAAATGGCAATGAGGCAGAGCAACAATCGGCACTAGAAAAAGTTGCAGAAAACCAGAAATTGATGAGTCAGTGGGCGTTCCACGCTCCCGCCAATCATCAACACAAATACGATTTAGTTGAAGCAGAGCGGGCAAGAATTTTGGGTCATGCAGACGCAAAGATCTACTATGACAAAGCCATTCAGGGAGCAAAAGAAAACGGCTATATCCAAGAAGAAGCCTTAGCCAGCGAACTGGCTGCCAAATTCTACCTTAGTTGGGGCAAAGAAAACTTGGCCGCAGACTATATACAACAAGCCTACTACTGTTACGCCCATTGGGGTGCAAAGGCGAAAGTCGCCCATTTAGAACAACAATATCCGCAACTACTAACAGTGATTCTCCAACCGACTCATCTTGCCATCACATCTGCAACAACCATCCCCTCAACTGTGATGAAAGGTGTAACTAAAAGCTCTAGCAACCAAAATTTATACTTAGATTTGCAAGCGGTGATGAAAGCCGCACAAGCCATCTCTCAAGAAATTGAATTAGAGAAACTATTGGCAACCTTGATGCAGATTACGATCGCCAATGCTGGCGCACAAATGGGTCATTTAGTTCTTCGCCAAGAGGAACAATGGTTAGTTGTAGCTCAAGCCGATCGAGAACTGGTAAAAACCTTAGAAATTCCCCTAGAGCAATACTCAGAAATTCCCCACAGTTTGATTTATGCAGTAGCAAGAACTCAAGATACGGCTGTGTTTGAAGACTTGAGTACAGCAGTGCAATTTGCTAGCGATCGCTACACCATCACTCACCAGCCTAAATCAGTTTTGTGTACGCCAATTAGCCGCCAAGGAAAACTCATCGGTATTTTGTACCTAGAGAACAACTTAACTTTAGGTGCTTTTACCAGCGATCGCATCGAGATTCTCCAACTCCTCACTAGCCAAGCCGCCATCTCTGTGGAAAATGCCCGTCTGTATCAACAAACCGAAAACTATTCTCAGACGCTAAAAGCAGAGGTAGAACACAAAACCCAAGCTCTCAACCAAAAAGCCCAAGATTTAGAGCAAGCCTTGAAAAAATTGCAACAAACTCAAGGACAATTAATTCATAGCGAGAAAATGTCATCCCTCGGCCAATTGGTAGCTGGTGTTGCTCACGAAATTAACAATCCAGTTAATTTTATCAAGGGTAATCTCGTCCATACAGAAAGTTATGTCGCAGACATGATGAGCTTGCTGATGCTTTACGAGCAGGAATATCCCCAACCTAGTCGAGCTATTCAAGATAAGCGAGAAGAAATTGACCTCGATTTTCTGTTTGAGGATGCCAATCAAATCTTAGAATCTATGAAAGTTGGTAGCCATCGCATCAGCCAAATTGTCCAGAGTTTACGCAACTTTGTTCGCTTAGATGAAGCCGAAATCAAAGCTGTAGATTTACACAGTGGTATTGAAAGCACACTGTTAATTTTGCAACATCGCCTGCCAGGTTCTGAAAATCAACCTGAAGTGCGCGTCATCAAGGAGTATGGCAATCTACCTCTGGTCACTTGCTATCCCAGTCAGTTGAATCAAGTCTTTTTGAATATTATTAACAATGCCATTGATGCGATTCGAGATAATCCCCACAGCGATCGCCCAGAAATTAGGATTCGTACTCAAATGATAGATGGTGAATGGTTACGAATTGCGATCGCCAATACAGATAGTACGATTCCTGTGAGTCTGCAAGAGCGGATTTTTGAACCGTTTTTCACTACAAAACCCGTTGGTCGCGGTCAAGGTTTGGGGTTATTTGTCTGCTACTCCATTATCCAACAACATCGCGGCACTTTAACTGTGCGTTCTCAGCCCAACGAGGGAACTGAATTTGAAATTGTTCTCCCTATCTCTTGAAGAATTCTCATGAAATGCCGATGCCTTCTCCTTCCTAAACTCATCCTAAGTAGAAACATTACACATTCTTAGGATTTTATTTAATCAGCAATTGTACCCTGAATTTTTATTTGTCACTGTACAATTGCGATTAAAAATAAAGCCAAAAAAACACTGAAAGCTAATAAGGCTTATGCTGATTGAATATAGAACGAAAACTATCATAGCTAAAAGCGCAACCATTACAAAACTGATGCCAAGGAAAAAGCCTACTTTAGTTCCTCTTTGAATACTTAATACTTGTTGATTTTGCTTCAGAATCTTCATTATTTTCAAACCTCAAAATCGCTCCCGGCGGCTATTTATTAAGATTTTTAAAACATTATCATTCAAGCCAAAAGTGTATGATTCAAAATACACCTATTTGAACTTAGCTTAACTTAAGGCACGATTGTTTATGTAGGCTGCTTCCTGCCATTTAAAAATTTTGTAATAATTTCGTAATAGTAAGTAATATAGTAAATTTCCGGCTCTTGAGCGATCGCGATTGCCAGGGCTACCCAGAAAGTCCAATGCTGACTCATATAACCATTAGTGATTTTGAGCCAGCTTAACTCACTGGGGATTCCTCCTAAGATTCAGTCACAGTATCTGACTTGTTAAACACCTCACGCGATACACGATGTACAAGGCTCGAAGAAACATAAAATAGCGTGAATCCAATTAAAGGATGTAGCACCTCTAAATGAAGAGGAGTTTTGAGATGAATGGTGCAAAATTGCAGTCCAAGCAGCACAGGCAGACTGGCGACAAGCGATGGTATTGGTTTCGAGAAGGGAGCGATGGACAACCCTGCTAGCAATATTAGTGACAGTCCACTATATCCTCGCACGAGCCACACATGAATATTCCACCAGCCAGGATCGATGAAGTATGCAACACCAACCGTTAATATCTGAGCAATTAAACAGAGGTTAAAGAGGATTGAAATCGCGTAAAAGCTACGTTTTACCCAGCTTGCGATCGCAATATCGCGATTTATTTCTAGATTTACGCTCATCTTAAGCTACCTGCTTGACTTCTAAATTGAATGCTTCAGCAGCATAGGCTATTGCTTTATTAACCAGATCTGCACCTGCTTTCTCTGGAGAACCTACATCAAATGACGGGGCGGGGTCGTACTCCATCAAGAGTTGGGCGATCTTGGCGGCTTCTTGGCCGCAAAGCACTTCAGCAATGGCTAGACCAAAATCAATGCCTGCCGTTACACCACCACCCGTTATGCGATTTCGGTCAACGACAACTCGCTCTGTTGCGACCTCAACTCCCAATTTTGCTAGCTGTTCGCGAAACAGCCAGTGAGTCGCCGCTCGATAACCTTGGAGCAACCCTGCTTTCGCTAGAAACTCAGAGCCAGAGCACACAGAAGTCACGAATTTTGCGGTACTGCCTTGTTTATGGAAGAATTCCAGCACCTGTGGGTCGTCTACAACCGCCGCCTGTTTTAAGCCCCCACCAACACAGATTACATCCAACGGCGGGCAAGTTTCAAAGGTAGTATCTGGCACAATCTTCATCCCATCATCAGTATGAATCGGGTCTAGCGTTTTCCAGATGCGGTGGATTTGAATACCTGGCAGCGAACTAAATACCGTTTGTGGCCCGATGATATCGAGTGCTGTCATGCCAGGGTAAAAGACCAACCCAACGACATACTGTTGTGAGTGACTCATGAATCAAATCTCCTAGTCCCGTTTATAACGAAATCGATTTCTATACTAGGAATGACGAGCCACCGCGCCTAGTCCTCGAACGAGTACTTTTTCACGCTCATATCAATAGAAAGCTGATAAAAATTCCTTTGTTGATTTCTATGTCAAAGTGTTAGTGGAATTAAAGCTAATATAGGCTAAGTAGTGCAATGCTTCTAGACCTCAATCGATTACACTTGAGTCAACTTTACTAATGACAAGTCCCTTAAAGCTGATTTTTGAAGCCATCAACCAAGCTTGTAATGAGCATGAACTACGATTGCAAGTTGTACCAAAAATTGGTGAATATTTTGCTGCCAAACGATATTCCATCTTTTTCTTCGACAAATTACCTTTAACTGCCGATAAAAATCTTCAGGAAATTCAGAAAATTGCATTATCTATTGAACGCAATCCTATAGCGCGTTATCTGGTGGAGCGTCATGCGCCCGTTCATGAAGCATTAGTGATGTCACCAAAGGCTTGGAAAATCATTTGTCCCCGCCCCGATCATTGGCACGTCATGGCGGGGCCGATCGTTAATCGTCATCAATTAGTCGGCATAGTAGGTTGCACCCGTGAAAAGTCGATGTCTGCCTTTGATACACAAAATCTCACTGATTTGAGTGCCATTTGCTTACACCTATCTGTTTGGGCTGCAACAGTCGCACAAAGTACTTCCGCAGGAAAGCCGCAGCACCAACCTTTTAGAAGCGATCGCTTAACACCTCGTGAGTTGCAAATTGCACAATTGGTTGCTTTGGGGCTAACTAACGCAGAAATTGGGAATCAACTTTGGATTACTGAAAATTCTGTCAAGCAAGCCTTAAAGCGAATGTTTCGCAAGCTTGAGGTTTCGTCTCGTGCAGAGATGGTTGCACAACTTTTAGCTATAAGAGATTATTCACCAGAGGGAAATTCAGATTCATTTAACTTGGTGGCGAACTCCCGCCAATAACCTTTGAGTTTGGTGAACTAAAATTCTTTTCGCTGATATGTTAAAAATCACTCTAGCTTACTGAATGCGATCGCAACACTCAAGCGATAATCTCGAAAACTTCCCGATGCAAGACTACTGGTCTGTTGGTTCAATCCTTGCACCGAGTTGAAGAACTCGTCCGAGGTCATCAGCGTTTCGCCAAGTTTCAGTTATCTTCCCGTCAACAATCCGATGAATGAAAGTAGCTGTAAATGTTTGCTGGCGACCGCGAGCAGGTATGCCAAAGAAGCTTTCTTGGGTGCAGGTATTAGTTGCACGCACAACAACTTTATCAGCTTCAGCAATTACATCTTCAATTGTCCATTTCTGGTCAATATCTCCAAATGAAGCAAACAGTTGACGTACACCATCGGGGCCTGGGGAAAGTCCAGGTAAACCACCGTGCATTTTCCAATTTGGAGCGGTCATTTCACAAATATCTTCAATATTATGTTCGCTAATAAGTTCAATCCAGCGTCGAGCTATTATTTTGTTGTTCTCAATGTTAGACATCACTACTCCCTTTGAAAAGTATTGTTATTCGTCCAGGCATCAGGCAATTTTATACTGATATCTATTAATTTAAAAAGCCCTGAAAAAATCCAGGGCTTTGTTTTTATATGCGGTTTATTAAATGCCAGCTAAAAATCTTTGCCAGCGCTTTCTATACACATAATCATCGCTCAATAGCTTGCCGAAAAATAGGGGGTAACTACCCAATATATACCCATCTTTTCTGGGTATTCGCTTAATAATTTATTTAGATTTTCACGCACCTCTACCGAGAATCGCTTATCGAAACTTAAACATCCCGCTATTCTGCAAAGAAAGGCAGGAGGAAGGAGGCAGGGGGCAGGAGGCAGAAGATATGAGTAGTATCAATTACAACTTAATTTCTGGGTTCCAAGCCTAGTTTAAAGACGTAATTACAGTGTATTTCAGGTAAATGAAGTACACGGGTAGGGGCGCATAGCTATGCGCCCCTACGAATCTGTACCTCACCAAGCTGCAATGTGCTGTATATTTATAATCTCCGCGTTGAGGTATAAAATATCATTATTTCAATTCCACTCTTTTAAGGTTGGGTTGCCCCCTGCCTGCTGAAAAATATCCGATTCACGATCTTTACTGCTGGTTGGAAGTCCCGTACTGTTGTGCCTGCATATTCCACAGCGCGGTATATTCGCCTCCACGCTCCAAAAGTTCCTGATGGGTGCCATCCTCAATTAAACGGCCAGCTTTGAGAACTAAGATGCGGTGAGCCATTCGCACTGAAGCTAATCTGTGGGTAATTAGAATGGTAGTTTTGCCTTCAGCTAGCTCAATAAACCGAAGGTAGAAATCGTACTCGCTACGGGGATCGAGTGCAGCAGTCGGCTCATCTAAAAGTAGTAACTGGGCTTCTTTGCGGACAAAAGCACGAGCTAGAGCTAACTTTTGCCATTGACCTCCAGAAAGTTCAGTTCCGCCAAACTGCTTACCTAGTGGTGTATCCTCCCTTGTGGGAAAATGCTCGACTAGTTTGACGATATCGGCTTTTTCAACCGCGTACTTCAGAATGTCTGGACACTCCAAAGCAGCTAGGTTTCCTAAAGCGATATTTTCTCCTAGCGTCAGCGCATAGTGTCCAAAGTCCTGAAAAACTCCAGCAATTTGCTGCCGCCATTGTTCTAAATTGAAATTTCTCAGGTCTATACCATCCACTAGAATGCTTCCTGTTGTTGGATCGTATAGCCTGGTCAACAGCTTAACTAGAGTAGTTTTACCTGCTCCATTTTCGCCTACAATGGCTACCGTTTGCCCAAAGTAAAGGGTAAAAGAAATGTCCTTGAGGGCGAATCGACCATCTGGGTAGCAAAAGTCAACTTTCTCAAAAGTAATACCTGAGCGAATGGGAGTTGGTATTTTCTCTCCAGGTATGCTCAATGGCATTGCGATTGGGGTATCGAGAAAATTGAAAAATTTCTGCATGTAGAGGACATTTTCAAACAAATCTAGCCAATTACCAATAAATCCTTCTAGATTATTCTGGAAGTAAGTTAATGACTGCACGAACAGAAGTACGCTTCCTGGGGTGAAATCTCCTCTAAAAGCCTTATGTACCACCCAGTAAAAAGAAAAACCATTTCCTAGAGTACTTAAAATAGCTAAGCTAGACGACCAAAATGCTTGCTTGCCCCTCAAATAACGCATAGATTGATGTAAAGACTCGAATGCTTGTAGGTAGCGATCGATAAAAAACGAACCTAGCTTAAACAACCTGATTTCTTTGGCATAGGTGTCAGTGAGCATCACCGAAGTGTAATATTGCATTCTGCGGGCGTGAGGGCTGTGTTCAAATAAAGTTAGCCAAATAGCTTTGCCATACTGAGAAGAAACCACTATCTGAGGTATAGTTGCGATCGCAATTACCAATGGTATCCAAAAAGCTAGGGGTGCTAGTAGTCCAACAATAACTATCAACGTCACCAAAGATCGGGCTAATTCAACCAAATTATTCAGCAAATTCAACGGCTTATAGTTAATTTGTTCTTGCAGAAGTTGTAGCTCATCATAGAACTGGGAATCTTCAAAACGGCTCAGATCTGGAAAAGTATCAGCTTTACGCATTAACAATAAGCTGATATGAGCCGTTAACTTATCATTGAGATTTCCCTGGAGTGCGAATATCCAAGGATACAAAAGCGTTTGTAGTAATAGAGCTAACACCCATCCTGCTACTAAAGGTAACAAGATTGCATTACCTAATTCTTTACCAGATGTTAATGCTGTTGCTACAGTATCTACCGCTAGTTTGGTAATCCAAACGCTGATAGCAGGAAGAATCCCTTGTAACAAAATGACAGCAATCAAAAAAAGCATTTCCTTAGGTGCTGCTGCCCATAACAAGGGTAGAGAACGAAATAAAGCTCTAGTGTAGTCTTTCAACCCAACTCTCAAATCGCTCATGAATTAAACCTGATTTTTATTTAGATAGTTCTCTAATTTCAAAAAGGTTGGATTTGTTATCTCTCACTTTAGTACTCCCAATCAACTTATATCTCGATTTCTAGGGTATGAATATATCAAAAATAGTTAAAATTTATGCCTTAAATAATTTATACGTGTATGAAAATAGCCTACGGCCGATGTCAACTCTGGAATTCACCCTTGAGGAGATATTTAGGCTGAGTTGCTGTTGTTATAAAATCTCCTGTCGAGAATCGTAGTATGGCTATTTTTACTCAGGCGATCGCATTAATATAAATTCTAGAGTCAAAGCCTGATGAGACATTTATTCTAGGCTAGTCTTCTTAGATAATCTTCTACGTATAATCGTAGTATTACTACTTTACTAAAGTCGTATTCATAAATGAATAGAGCCAGATTGTTCAAGACCCTAGTGATTATTATTGAAAAATCAGCTTTAAATCTCAAATTACGTTAGATTGAAGATTTTTTTAATTAAGTAATGCAATATAGTAGCTTTTGTTATTGCTATCAAGACTTGATTTAATCTTCCTTAGTAAAGAGCAAAATTGTTATCCATAGTACAATATACCTCTTGAGAAAGAATAAAAAGCTCTAGAAGAAGATATTGTTATAAGAATTAAAGGCTCAAAAGAGACGCTATTGGTGACCTTGATGCAGCAAAGTTTTTCTTAATACTTAGTTGCGTTAAAGCAGAATATTCTCACTCCCTACTTTCAACCCAACTTACTATCTTTGATTGCAACTTAGTAGAAACACAAAATTTTGAGCTACATACCCCTGTGTGTGTAAATTAGCGTCACCGATAAGCAAGTGATTTTGACCTTTTGTAGATTAGTGAGACTCTTATCTAGAGTCTGAGTTTTTGTTAGCTAAACCTGCAAAGGGATGATAGTCGAAAATTAAGCGTTATCGGATCTTCTGGTCATTCCTTCCTACTCACTTGTTTAAATAGCTATTCTTCCGTGAAGATTTGGTTGACTCAAAAACGTCATCAAAGTTTTTCCGGTAATCGAATGCTGATTCACAGACAGATTAATGAATTGAAGTTAAAAGGAGTAAGGAATCATGCTTGCCCAAAAAACACTGACTCAACAAACAGTAGAAATGCGTCTGATAGACAAAGCAGACAAACTAGAACAACTTCTGTTGTCTGATGAGGAAATAGCAGCTTTAGAAAAATTAGCAACGCCAGGAGCATTTGATTCTACCATTCAACAAAGATGGTTTGCTAGTTGTGGCGGATGTGGCGGATGTCGCGGATGTGGCGGATGTGGTGGATGTCGCGGATGTGGTGGATGCATACCTTGTCGCGGATGCATACCTTGTCGTGGATGTGGTGGATGTGGTGGATGTAAATTTAGTGACGACAAAACAGCATCTGATGTCACACAAGACACTGATGAGTTTGGATTTGGATACTAATTAAGCTCATCCCGCCTCTAAAAGGTCATCTAATTTCGCGTTGACTGTTGACGGTTAACAGTCAACAGTCAATAGCATTTTGATAAAGCCTATGAAATTAAACGACGATCGCCGCCTGCGTTTACTAGAACATGTCATTGTTAACGTTATGCCGCCAGATTGTCATGACGAAGAAACTATGATAATCAAAACGACGCGGCGAACGCTAGCAGTAAAAGGTCAAGCATTGCACGATCTCGAAAAGATTGTTTTACCTTTATTAGACGGCTCCCGAACAATAGGAGAAATACGTGCTGTCATTGGCGAAAAGTTGACAGATTCTTCATTAAATCAATGTTTAGAGTTTTTGATGGACAATCGCTTAGTAGAAGACTTTTGGGAAAATACAGTCGATTTAGAGAGTCGTGCTTATTTACTTCCTCAGATCGGTCTTTATCACGAGCTAGGCTTTGAGCAAAAGGATGCCCAGAAGTACTTAACCAACGCTAGAATTGCGGTTTTCGGACTCACAGGTTCAGGGCTGGTAACAGCAATGAATCTAGCTAGCGCTGGTATTGGTTTTCTCCGGTTGTGCGATGATACCCGTACAGTAGCGTCCGATTCACTGATGATGTCAGGCTCGGTATTCAATCAAATCGGTGCTTTTCGAGGTGTGGAAGCAGCTCGAAAAATTGAGGCGATAGCAGAAGTAACCCGAACTGAGGTTATAACAGATCCTCTAACTAACGACGAAACAGTAAATCCTTTACTTGATGACGTTGACCTCGTTGTTGTCGCCACCGATGCAGTATCAGTCAATCTAGCCTATCGCCTGAACAGACTATGCCTGAAAATGCAGCGTCCATTGCTACCAGGCGGTGCTGCTGGTGTTGAGGGAACTATCGGCCCGTTGGTCTTTTCTCAAGACGGCCCTTGCTATCTGTGCTATCGGATGCGGGCTATGGCTTGTGCGAAACTTCCGGAAGCAGAGTTGGCAATTGAGCAGTTTCTCAACCGAGAACGCCGTTCTCAACCACGACTGCGAGAAAACTTGCCCATAGTCCAGATGTTAGTTGGTAGCTACTTGGCTCTTGAAGCAATCAAGATATTGCTTGGTTTGCCCATCGCCACTGACGGAAAATTATTGCATCTCGATTCCATCGGTACAAAACTGACTCACAACGTTGTACTAAAAAAACCTAGTTGTCCTCATTGTTCGGCGCAGGAGAGAACACAGTGAATGCAGCGATCGCTAGGCCACGCTGGCAGGATTTAGTCAGCCCCCATACCGGAATTATCCGAGCCATAGATAGGTTCGCCAAGCCTTATACAGAGTTTGAATTGCCAGTTCTGTGGCAAGCCGAATTAGCAAATTTTCAGCTTCGCAAACAGCCAGATGATTTACGCTACGGCGTAGGCAGGGGTATGACTGATGAACAAGCGATTTTTGGTGCTGTTGGCGAAGCTATAGAACGCTATTGCGGTAGCATTGTCGATCGCCGCCAGATACTTGTCAGTAGCTACGAAGAATTAGGCGATAGTGCCGTCCCTCCTCCAGCTTTTTTCTCGTTTTCTGACAAACAATACTCTGACCCAACCTTTCCCTTTGCAGCTTTCGATCCCGCAATGCAGACTTCGTGGATTGCTGCTGTGTCTGTGGCAACTAACCAACAGGTTTTAGTCCCAGCCTCCCTGGTTTATTTTGACTGGCATAGCGAACAACCAGGGGATTATATTTTACCTGTCAATTCTAATGGCATGGCTAGCGGCCCTTATTTGGAGTTTGCTGCCTACAGTGGCTTGTGCGAATTGATTGAGCGCGATGCTTTTATCATTACATGGTTAAACCGCTTACCTGCTCCACGCATCTATTTCGAGCATCGACCAGGAATTGAGACGGAAATTGCACGCCACTATGCCAGATTTGGAATTGAGCTAGTTACCTTCGATTTGACTAGTGATATTAAAGTCCCAGTTGTGATGGCTATGTTAATCGATCGCTCCGGTAAAACTCCCGCCGTCGCAACTGGTTTGGGATGCCATCTTGATGGGCCAACGGCGCTTCGCAAAGCAATTTTTGAAGTTTGCCAATCCCGCTTTGGCGACATAGAACGTATGGCTGGCGGCGCTGGCGCTAATCTCAACCAATATAGTGATATTAAGTCTTTGGACGATCACAGTGCTTTTTTCTATACAACGGCTCGGCTGGGTGAGTTGGATTTCTTATTTCACCATGACCAATACCTCAAGGTTGAAAATTTACCAACTTACACATCTCAAGCAGAGGTAGAGAAATTGCGATCGCTGATTGTAAGCTTGCATTCAGCTGGCGTTGAACCTTATTTAGTCGAGATTACAACCTCCGATATCAGGCCTGTTGGTTTTCGAGTAGTGCGGACTTTAGCCAGTGGACTAGTCCCTATATATTTCGGCTATGGACAAGAACCGCTAGGTACTCGACGTTTGTTTGAGGTTCCAGAAAAGCTAGGTTACAGCAAACAACGTACTGGAGATGAACTAAATCCCTGTCCGCATCCTATGGCTTAATTACTGGTCTACCAAGACAACTTTGTATGGTGGCAGGTAGGGGAAGCAGGGGAGGCAGGGGAGGCAGGGGAGGCAGAGGAGGCAGGGGAGGCAGGGCAAGCAGGGGAAGCAGGGGAGGCAGAGGAAGCAGGGGAGGAAAAAATATTGTTAAAAATGACTCTTTGTTTGCGTGACCTACACAGCAATTTTGGGTTGGTCGAATAAATACTTAAATTTAATTTAAAAAATAGTGTGATGTATACAGATAAAGAACCTCTGGAATTAGCCCTTCTGTATCATTTGAACTCCCCAGTACCTAAGAGTTATGTCAAGCGTGTTCCGGCTACTGAACTGCGGTATATGCCGGAGGCGCCTTTTCTCGAACTTCCAAAAATACCGTGCAATAACCCTCTAACTGAGCTTTTGGAACGACGTTCTTCTGTGCGATCGTTTGAGAATAAGGTTATGCCAATTATCTCCTTGGCTCAACTACTCGACGCAGGATGCGGAATCAACGGTCTACGTCAAGTGGAGGGTCAATTCTTTGAAGGCCGCAACTCTCCCTCAGCGGGTGGACTTTATCCGATTGAAGTTTTCGTATCCACGCAAGCAGTAGAAGGTTTGGCCGCTGGACTGTATCACTATGAGCCACGCGGTCACGGGCTACATCGAGTTAGCGATGCAGTACCAACAGATTTTGTAGAAGCCTTATTGCGCCAGGATTACGTTGTGAATGCCAATGCTCTATTCGTGTTCACATCTGTTTTCATGCGATCTATGTGCAAATACGGTGCCCGCGGCTACCGCTTTGCTCTTTTGGAAGCTGGTCATCAAGCTGAAAATATATGCCTAATGGCTGTGCAATTAGGCCTTGGTAGTCTTTGTATCGGTGGATTCCATGATATGAGTCTGAACGCCATTTTGGGCATTGATGGCAAGCATCATGCTGCACTTTACTGCGTTGCAGTCGGTAGTTGTGGCAGCCAGGAATCATAAAAAGGAGTCAGGAGGCAGGGGAGACAAACAATTCAAAATTCAAAATTCAAAATGAAGAATCCATCCTCCTGCCTGCTGCCCCCTGCCCTCTGCCTCCTGCCCTCTGCCCCCTGCCTCCTGCCCACTGCCTCCTGCCCCCTGCCTCCTTCAATACTGCCAATAACGGAATTAAGACGAAAAGTGACCAAGAATTCAGATTTCCATTGCTCGTGAAGACAAAATGATTAACAGGGGTTGCTATTGTATTCCCTAGTGATTCCAGCTTTTTCTTGGTTGAATGGCTGGTATCAGTTCTGTTATGGCGTTTGTTTTCAAGTTTGATGGTTATAGATGAACATAGGAATAATCCAGCCTTACGGTAACGGGTTTTTGGACGTTGTACCAGAGGGTGAAGGCAGCGACTATTGGCAGATTGCAGCTATACACATCAATGGCCAAGCTTACTGCCCTACTCCTCGGCTTTATCGTTCAGAAAAAGTGGCATTAACAAAAGCTGCACAAATTTATGATTGGATAGCCGATCGCGAACACCAAATTAGTAATGGAGCTTACAACTGTTCTGAATTGAAACTCATTCTATGGCAGCAACCAAAAGTATCTTAGTAATAGCAAGCAACAGGCAATAAGCAACAGACTTTTAAGCCTGTTGCCTGTTTCCTACTATGTATTTTCTAGTAAATTACTAGCCAGTTGTAATGAAGCGATGACCGAGGGCTGTAAGTTGTCTGCTGAGTTACTCTACAGCATTGGGTCAACAACTGGCAATTTGTGGAGCTACTCAGGTATGGAGTAAACCATTCCTCGTGTAACCTTTTGGCTGTTGCGTTCTGTTGATATCTCATTTAAACTGCAAAACACAGACAAGTTGTGCCAAATTGCCACAATCTTTGGAGATGGGGCTGTAACTTCAAATTTTGCAACCAAAGCAAAACAAAAGAGCGATCGCTCCCCATCTCCCAGGCACAAAACCAAAGTTTAGTAGAGTGTTACTCCTCGGTTGTAGGCGTCTTTAAAACTCGCATAGTCGTACTCGACTTGATTTGCATAATCTAGAGCAAAGTTAACGATCTCATCTTTAAATACACCTTTGTTAGTGCTGGTTATATCAGTCACTTCCTTGTCAACGCTGACGGCAACAATGGCAGCATCGTAGTCTTTATCTGAGATGGCATGATTCTTGGCAACCACTTTACCTGCATAAGCCATCGCATCCATGAACTTTGACTTAGTGGTTAGCAACGTATAATCAAAATCTACTTCGTAGGGTGATTTTTCATGCACCATAAAGGGAATGCTGCTAACAGTAGTGTAGCCAACCAAAGGGTCAGTATTAGCAAGCATCGCTTTGGTGGCAATTGTCACCCTTGTTCCTTCATGATGATTGTAAACTGAACTCGGCAACAGACCTGGAGATGCGATCGCCACGGCGCTAGTGCTTTGTTGCTTCATCTCCAAAATCCGGTCATCATCGGTTGCTGAACTTGGCCCTTCAATAAGTAAGTAATAGCGATATTTACCAAGGCTACCAGTACCAGAACCTAATTTGAGGCGAATATCTTTTAAGGTGTAGTAACTATTGCTGTAGCGTTTGCTGCTGGGAATTGAAGCAATATAGCTGCTGATAGCACTAGCGATATTTGAATAGGTGCTGCTAGATACAGGCTGAAGTTCCGAAGTTGTTTGGAAAATGCGATCGCTAGTGCTATTTAACAGCGTGTACTTATTTAGTAAAATAGAACGGTTCTTGCCTGCTGCCTTTTGAATCAAATCCTTAACCACACCGTTGGTATTGCTCTCTTCTAGTCGGTATGATAGCTCGTCATTAGTCCCTTTAAAATCGCTCATCTTGTTGAGGTAAGCATCCAAGAAATTTCGCACAATATCTTGAGCATCACCAGAGCTAAAACCGTTTTCTTTAGCTGCCAAGAGGATAGAGACTGCCATACGTCGCAAATCCCAGACGTAGGGGCCAAGATAACCTTCATCAAAGTCAGTGGTATCAAAGACGTTATTATCGTTGCTATCTCTCATTCCTCCAAGATTCTGCATGTGCATGTCTCCCTCTAACCAAATGGCTGATGTTGAAGAATTCACAAATCCTGAACCTGGTAAAGTTTGCATATCACGATAAAAGATGTGAGCCGTCCCTCGATAAAAGGCGAAGGGGCTAGCTGTCATCTTTTGCATTTTCGTTGCCAGTTCTTGGGGCAATTGAGAAGCAAACGGATGGTTGTATTGGTAAATTTCATTTTCCACCCACGTCGAACGGTGAGTTGCAGCTTGAGATGTAGATGCAAACCCCATTAAAATCAGGACGGTGATGATTGCAGATATCTGTTTGAGCATGAAAGTTTCTTAGGCAGTAAAAAAATTGACTTTTGCTGGAATTTTGTATAGGGAAAATCATCCAACAACAATTCTTTTACCACTTTGAGTTACAGCTTAGAAAGTAATTTAAAGCACAATGTAATAACTATTCATAAGTAATTTCATTACTAGTTGTGTAGCCTTAGCCCGTCGCGACAAAATGGTTTGGTTAATCGTACTTCACCGTTGGCTATTGCCCCAATTCTGTTGTCTTTGCGGAAGGGTGCTGATACGGGTGAAAGTCTCGTACAGCAGACTCAGGTTTAACTAGCATTGGCCGAATATAATAATACTTATTTGGAAGTAAATTTCCACTAAAATTTCTATGAAAGCTGAAGCAGACAACTATACCAGGCTGACTTGTGAAGTAGAAACTACACTCAAGGTGATTGGCGGACGCTGGAAGGTTTTGATTATTAGAGAGTTAATGACTGGCGTCAAACGATTTGGCCAGTTGCAACGGACTTTACCTGGAATAACCCAAAAGATGCTGACTCAGCAACTTAGAGAAATGGAGGAAGATGGTATTATTCATCGAGAAGTTTATCCCCAAATTCCACCAAAAGTGGAATATTCACTCACACCTTTAGGAGAAACTTTGCAACCAATTCTCTACGCTATGCATGAATGGGCTGTTCAACATTTTGGTCGAAACAATCACCATCAACATTAAGATGTGAGGCGTTATTCGTTATTTCGTAAATATTCAATCGCTGCTTCTAATTTTGACGGATAACTTTCAGCAAATCTTTCAAACCAAAGTCCTTCAGGCGACAATGGATCTATTTTCGCTAACCATTCTTTTGCTTGCACTTTCAAAGCCTTTAGTTGTTTAGCTTTGAGTTGTTCTTGGCGAATTTGTTCCTGTTCTAGTTCTTGCTGTCTTTTTAATTCCTCAGCAGCATCTTTTTCTGCAAAATCAGACTTAATTTCTGCCAAAAGATTATCCATGAAAGATGCAGATTTTGGTGATGCTGGAATAAAAGATTTAGCCTGAGTTGATTTTGGCGGCTGCTGTTTGGGTTGTTCTTCTTTGTATTCAGTTTTCAGTTCAGCTAACAGCTTATCGATAGAATCCATTTTTATAAGTCCTATAAAGCGAAAGCGAAAATCAAGATTCTATATTGGCAATTTTTTCAAAAGGCTACAAAAATAGAAATAGTTAAAAAGCTTGCTGTCTAACTATTCTTTTTTTTTGCCTTTTGTCTTTTGCCTTTGACTTAATACTAGTCATTAATGGCATTGAGCAGCACTTCTGATAAACTCAAATCTTCCATATCTTCCATAGTAATCGTGTCACAGATATCAAATTTTGCACCAGCGCCTTGGAGTTCATCGTCTAAAACTTTGAGAAAACGGGTAGCTTGCTGATCTGTACCAACTTGAATGAAAGAAATGCCTAATTCTTCATCTCTATCCATGCGGCGAGAAGCTTCAATAATCACCTTCATTACTGCTTTGCGATCGTCTGGTTCGCCATCAGTAACTACTAAAATTGTTTCACCATTTGGCTTAGTTTGACCGGCTCCTTTGCGTTGGAAATAATCATCAGTTGCATGTTTCAAGACACCAGCTAAGTCAGTTGTACCAGAGGGATCGTTTTCTCGAAAAATTTGTGCTACCTTGCCGGATGTCACATTTTCATAACGCTTAAATTTACCAGAAAATACATAAACAGTGATGCCGTCTGGGTCAAATTGTTCGCATTTACTAGCTAAAGCTAAAGTAGATTCTTGTGCTGTTACCCATCTGGTTCTGCCACCCTTTTGATCTGGGGTGGCCATACTGCCACTCTTGTCAATAATTAAGGTATAATCTCGATTTTCTAGCATTTATAACTTCCCCAAAATTTAGTCAAAATTTCTATATTAGGAATCAATTTTTGAGGATAGATAATATCTCCAAAAATTGTTGTTGATTTATTAGATAAAGCTGATAAATTTAGGCTTTATCAGTCAGTTATGGCGTTGGTTAGTACATCTACAAGGCTCATTTCTTCTAGGTCGTCTAAAGTGACTGTATCGCAAATATCAAATTTAGCGCCAACACTTTGCAACTGGTCATCTAAAGCTTTCAAAAACTTAGTTGCTTGGGCGTCTGTACCTACTTGAATAATCGAAATTGCCAATTCTTCATCACGCTCCATCTGCCTAGTAGCATGAATGATAACTTCAAACACAGCTTTGCGATCGTCTGGTTCGCCATCAGTAATGACTAAAATTGTTTCTCCGTTTGGCTTGGTTTGACCAGCAGCTTTGCGTTGAAAGTAATTATTGATTGCATCTTGGAGTACACCTGCTAAGTTAGTTGTACCAGCAGGATCGTTTTCTAGAAATATTTGTGCGACTTTGGCTGAAGTTACATCATCGTAGCGTTTAAATTTTCCAGAAAATACATAAACAGTAATACCATCTGGGTCAAACTGTTCTGCCTTTCTTGCCAAAGCGAGTGTAGATTCTTGGGCTATTTCCCATCTACTTCTACCACCAACTTGGTCTGGTGTGGACATACTGCCACTTTTATCAATTATTAGTGTATAGTCGCGATCGCTCATCATATTTTTCCTGTAATTATTGCCCTGTAATTCTAGTTTAACGCCGTTTTTTTATCCTTAAGCAAGGGTTTAAGCTTTTGTATCAATTATGTTATACAACACAACTGCGCTATAGCATATTAATGCGGATAAATACGGATAAATGCCCGCGCTTGGTGTCTTTAGTTGGTAAAGTTTTCCGTAGATATTGGTAGTCATCAAAAATATTTAAGAAAATATTTCAAATAAGTATTAAATTTTATTAAAATCAATCTGCATTGTACGGGAATTATGGCTTTCAAGATCTCTGTCTTCAAAAGAGAGAAAAAGGAGTAGGAAAGAATATTTTTATGCCATCTTTGTGCCATTTATTACATAAACATTTAGCTTGAAAAGTTAAAAGCCAACAAAGCCTTATGTATTCGCTTTTTGTTTTGTGATGTGGTATTCACCAATTTTAACTTCTAAATTTTAAATTTTGGCTTATTTTTAGTTGTTGCAATTGCATTAAACTTGGGAATACTAAATGTTAGTTATGCTAACAAGCAACTAGTTAAATAGCTGTTTTTGAGCTTGATTGGAAATATAAATTCGGGTATGAACCATCCCAGACTCTTAGATATTCACTCGCCAAAACAAAGCCCTTACCAACAAAAATTTTCCTTCCTTTTTCTGTGTCAGATGATTAATAGTATATCTGACCCGATTTTTGTCAAAGACCGCGAACACCGCTGGGTATTAGTTAACGATAACTACTGTAATTTCGTGGGTCGTAGCCGAGAAGAATTAATTGGCAAGTCTAGTTATGATTTTTTTCCTCAACCAGAAGCTGATATTTTTTGGGAAAAAGACGAGCTAATTTTCACTACAAATATTCTTGATGAAAACCTGGATATTTTGACTGATGCTCAGGGTATAGCTCATGTGGTTTGTACAAAAAAATCTTGTTTTGAAGATGAAGCTGGTAATAAATTTTTGCTAGGTAGTATTCGCGATTTTATTTCACACCAACAAGCCGATAAACTTTTGAGCGTCAGTAGTAAAACTAGTAATATTACTGAGATAACAGAAATATTACAAATTAATGAGGCACTTCGGAAAGGCTTGGAAGAAGTGTGCCAAGAAAATAAAGAACTAGCGATCGCTTATCAAACAGCAAAATCAGAACGTCAGCGTTACCAGGATTTAACAGATAGTTACTTAGCCAAGGATAGCCAACAGCAAGCCGTACTGGTTGAATGCGAGCAAACAGAACAAAATTTACACCGCACCAATGCTGTGCTGCAAGCTCAACAAGAAGCTTCCATCGACGCAATTTTAATTGTTGATGAAAATCGCCAAGTTGCATCATACAATCAGAAATTTTGTCAATTATGGCAAATTCCGCCACAAATCATCCAAACAAACGACGATCGCCAACTCCTGGGATGGGTACTCGACCAATTAGTCGATCCAGAGGAATTTTTGTCTAAAGTAGAGTATCTTTACCAACATCGCCAACAAACTAGCCGCGATGAAATTTTCCTCAAGTCTGGAAAAATTTTTGACCGCTATTCAGCGCCAGTCGGTAGCAAGCAAGGGTTAGAAGACTGTTACGGTAGGATTTGGTATTTTCGTGACGTTACCGAATATAAACAAGCAGAAGCACAACTCAAGGCTTCACAGCAAAGACTGGCCTTGCTGGTTGAACAAACACCTTTAGCCATTATTGAATGGAATAGCAATTTTGAGATTCAAACATGGAATCGCGCAGCAGAAAAAATATTCGGATACAGCACAGAGGAAATGCTGGGAAATCCTTTTGAGATTATAATTCCTGAAAATGTCAGAAAACACATTAATCAAATTGCTACTACCTTGTTAACACAACAAGGAGGCAATTTTAGTACTAACGAGAACGTCACGAAAGATGGTAAAACGATAGTCTGTGAATGGTATAACAACCCTTTAGTAGATCCTAATGGTCAGGTGATTGGTGTTGCTTCAATGGTGCTGGATATCACAGAACGCCGACGAGCAAAGGAAGCTTTACTCAAGTCCCAAGAACAACTACGACAACAAACTCAAGAACTTCAACAAGCACTTGACAAACTTCAACGCACCCAAATTCAGTTAGTTCAAAATGAAAAGATGTCTAGCTTGGGTCAATTAGTTGCAGGAGTGGCGCACGAAATTAACAACCCAGTGAATTTTGTTTATGGTAACCTCAGCCCTGCAAATCAATACATGGAAGATTTACTTTTACTTTTGCAACTATACCAAAAACACTATCCCAAACCTGTGCGAGAAATTCAAGATTTTGTAGAATTCATCGAACTAGACTTTTTAAAATTAGATTTGCCACAAATATTTAACTCCATGAAAGTTGGGGCAAACCGCATTCGAGATATTGTGCTTTCCCTGCGAACTTTTTCCCGCTTAGATGAAGCCGAAATGAAAGCAGTTGATATCTATGAAGGAATCGATAGTACTTTGATGATTTTGCAAAACCGCTTAAAAGCTAACGACCAACGCCCAAAAATTGAGGTAATCAAAGAATACGACAAACTACCTTTAGTTGAATGTTACGCTGGGCAGCTAAACCAAGTATTTTTGAATATTTTGACAAATGCGATCGATGTTTTGGAACAGGGAGTGGGGAGTGGAGAATGGGGAGATAGGAAAGAGGCAGAGGGGCAGGAGGCAGGGGGCAAGGGAGAAGATCCTTACCTCTGCTCCCTGTTAAGAGATCCCCAATTTCTTCCCACGCCCAATGCCCCATACCTAATACCCAAGATTTGCATTCGTACCCAACTGTCGGAGCCAAATCAGGTAACAATTAGAATTGCTGACAACGGATTGGGAATACCAGAAGATGTGCAAAAACAGATTTTCGATCCTTTTTTCACTACCAAGCCCATCGGCAAAGGTACGGGAATGGGACTTGCTATCAGCTACCAAATCATTACAGAAAGACATAGTGGTTCCTTAGAATGTATTTCGCAGCTAGGAAAAGGTGCTGAATTCGTAATTAAAATTCCCCTGAACCAGGGTATATCAAAATAATTAGTAATCTTGCTCATTAAGCATTGGTAATTAGTTTTAGTTTTACCTTCTGCCTCCTGCCTTCTGCCCCCTGCCCCCTGCCTTCTGCCCCCTGCCTTCTGCCTCCTGCCTCCTGCCTTCGTTAACGAAATAATTCTTCAGCGGGCTTCATTTGGTCGAGAATTTCCCAGATTTGCTGTAACATTGGCTCTAAGCCGGTGCGGGTAACTGCTGAAATCAGAAAAACCGGGGCGTAGGAGAGATGATTCAGTTGGGTAGCTAATGCTTCTAAATCTACAGTTTCGCCATCGACTGCATCAATTTTATTTAACGCCAAAATTTGCGATCGCTCTGCTAAACCTCTTCCATAAGCTTTTAATTCTTGCTGAATGGTGTTATAATCGCCAACCACATCATCGCTGGTGGCATCAATTAAGTGAAGTAGCACCCGCGTGCGCTCGATATGACGTAAAAAATCATGTCCTAGTCCAGCCCCTTGGGCAGCTCCTTCAATTAGTCCGGGTATGTCAGCGAAAACCGTACCATCGCCAGTGGGTTTCCGCACTACACCCAAATTAGGAATCAAAGTGGTGAAGGGGTAGTCTGCGATTTTTGGGCGTGCAGCTGATAAAGATGAAATTAAAGTCGATTTACCAGCATTTGGTAAGCCAATAATCCCGACTTCTGCCAAAAGTTTCAACTCCAAGCGCAACTGCTTTATTTCCCCCGGTAATCCTGGGAGAGCGTATTCTGGGGCGCGGTTACGGTTGCTCAAAAAATGCTGATTTCCCAGTCCACCTTTACCACCTTGGGCAATACGTAAAGTCTGCTGAGGCTCAATTAAATCCCCCAACAATTCGCCACTTTCGGCATCATAAACAGCTGTACCGCAGGGAACTTCAATAATCAAATCTTTGCCATTAGCCCCAGTGCAATTATTCGGGCCTCCACGACTACCGTTTTCAGCTTGAAAACGGCGATTATATCTAAAATCCAGCAAGGTTTGTAGGTTTCCATCGGCAACGAAAATTACCGAACCACCCCGCCCTCCGTTACCACCAGAGGGGCCACCAGCCGGCACATATTTCTCCCGCCGGAAGGCGACAATACCGTCGCCGCCTTTGCCAGCTGCAACTTCAATTTCTGCTCGATCGATAAATTGCATAATTAGTCATTAGTCATTGGTCATTAGTCATTGGTCATTGGTCATTTGGAAGATTGCCAATTGACTTTAGGTATGCGTTTAATTGAGGTGCAACGTCATTCATGATTAGTTTGAGTGCATCTCCTGTCGTGTTAACAGGTTACGGCTATATGCTCGTCTTAGCCAGTGATAAACCCGTAAATCTTGAAACCTCCTACTTGACATTATGCTGCCTAATTAATGACTAATGTACAGACGCGATTAATCGCGTCTCTACTAATGACTAAATATATGGCGAAACATCTTCACCGCATTTATCTGCCAAGTAGGAGAGGGCACGGAAACGTAAGCCCACCAGTTGTTCATACAATGGGTTAATTTTACACATCGGTGGTACATGCACAATTTTGTGTCCAAATAGGGTGACATCCCGCTCAAAGGGACACTGTGAGGGAATCATTTTACACAAAAAGCGGGCTACTCTTGGGTCTTGAATATCTAACCCATCGAGCCACTCGCGCAGGGGGCGTAGTGCATCAATTTGACGTTTTGTAAGTCCAGTTGCACTTATTGTGGGGGTAATTTGCTCTGGGTGTTCTAGGGTGTGGCGGAGGGCTTCGAGTATATCCTGTGGTTGTTCTAAGGCTTGGCAGAATTGTTGCAGAACCTCATCTTCGGTAGGAGAATAAGTACCATCTGCGATCGCTACCATCACCGCTGTCCGCAAGAAATTTTCCGCTGCTGGGGTACCTTTACCCAACACTGCGGCTAGTTCCTCAGGGGAAATGATTTCTGGCGTATCCTCCCATTGAATCTTAGGAGCTAATTCATCTTTAGTAATGGTGGCAATTATTTCTTGCTCGTGTTCGTCATAATTACCATCAGCCCAAGCAATAGTAAGCAGTCCACGTAACCAAGCGGCAATTTGTTCGCTGCTGTAGGGGGATTGAACAGTACTTGTCATAAACTTACGCTTCACGCTTTCCTTAGTCACTACTAAGCTACCCTACCTGGTGACTGTCAGGATAGTGGGTGCAGTAGCGGCTTGTAAATCAACTTAACTTTATCGTCTAAATAGGCTTGTGATGATTTAAGGGTGCGCTTGCTGGGTTGCCGATCGCTTTTGCAACAACAGCGATAACCTTTAGTAAATCGCAAAGTTTTGCTAAAAAGCGATCGCCCCGGACACAGCTTCCATGAGGCGTCAGACATCGGCGTCTGGCACTGGCACATCAAAGGCATTCAGCAGCATCGCAATGAGACAGTAGCCGCCAATGAGAAACACGAGTTCGCCAACGCCGTCCCGTCCGAGCACTTCGAGCGCGCGTGCATACGTCGAGGCTGGCAGGATGTGACCGGTGGTCAGCACGCGGGCAACATCGTGGGCGATGGCTTCCTCGTCATTCAATTCGGAAGGACAATTGCCCGCCGCAAGTGTCGCAATCTGGGAGTGCGAGAGTCCGACTTCCGCTGCGGTGATCTCGTGAGCGTAGAGTTCGTAGCGTGCCCCGAAGGCAGCACCAACCGTCAGAATTGCTACCTCACGCACCGTCTTTGGCAGGCGTGCTTCGGAGGACAAAGACCTCTGAAATATCAGGGCGGGAACGCCGAACTGAGGAAAGTGCAGCATGGCTGGAAAAGGGCCGATCAATGCACTCTGTCCGTTGAGAATGACGATTCGCTCCTGCGTGCGTGCAACAAGAGCGGCGATCTCGTCGTGTACTTTACGGAGTTCGGGACTCAAGGTTTCTGGGGCCAGTGGTGGAAGGCGCATGGATGTCTCCTCAGGTTCAAGATTTACAATCCATCGACGAACTGGCCATCGATTAGGACAAAAGCGACGCGGCAGTTCTTGTCAGACCGATTCGCCCAGGCATGGTTGGTTCCGCGCTGGATGATAATATCACCGGCTCGGACGGTCGTTTCGCCACGATCCACCACCAACGTCAGCTCACCCTCCAGAACGATTGCGTAGTCGAGGGTCTGAGTGCGGTGCATCAAGGGATGCGGCGCGTCACTCCTTGACTGTGCGGCCTCTACCCCCCCCATCTCGCTGAACTTCTCAGTCGCCTCGGCTGTTGTCAGCCCTCGAATCGCGTCGCCTTCTGGCGGAAAATCGATCACGCGAATTCTGGTACCACCTTTCGGAGGTGCCAACACCAGGCCGCTCTCCGCAGGTTCACCGGACTGCCGATCGATCGTAACCGGTATCTCGCGGGTATTCCACACCTCGAAGAAAGTCGGGCCGCCTGGGCCACCGACCTGTTGCACTCGATTGGGTGGCGCGTCGGACAAAATGATAGCACGCCCGTCCTGGTCGTGACCGGTCACGACCCGTCTGAAGACTCTGACTGCTTCGTTCGTTGTTGCCATTGATTGTTTCTCTCGTTGCGCTACGTCTTGGCGAGGGCGAGCAAGGATTGATTTAGAAAATCAACATTTCCTTCAAAAAGAAGTTCGTACATATAAATCAAATTGCTGTGGTCGCTTACATTCTGAACCATTTTATTCAGAAAGCGGCTAACTATTTAGTATACGGAAACTTTACGTATAATCTTTTTTCAATTCTAATAATGTATCAAGCATTACAACGAATTTCTGTCTGAATATGCGGAAAACTTCTTTTTTACCCCCTTATTTGGGTATTATACCGAATTTTTCCGTATAACCACCCTTCACGGCAGGATTATATGGAATTTTTTCGTGTGCGATTCGTTTATAAGTAAATTCATAGCCTAGAGTATGTATTGGGAACTTTTTCAATACGTGTAATTTGTGAATTCTAGAGCTTTTGTACAGGAAGCGATCGCCAGATTTTTTTCTAATAGGATAGCTTGTATAGGACTCATATTTGATTTGGTGAAATACACGTAGGGGAGCCAGTAGTGTGGGCGGGTTTCCCAACTTGAACGTAGACGCCCTCCAGGCGCCTTCTCGTAGAGTACTGGCGTTGCGTTAGCCTGAGGGTACGGCAGCAGTTAACGATTTAGGTGTAGTTATTGCGTAAGTCCTATAATTGCCTGATGAGCCTTCTAGCGATCGCCTTCATACTAAGTTGCTCTCAAACAAAATATTCCCACTTCCCACTCCTTGCCATATAACTACCGGACTTGATATAAAATCTATCTCAGAATCCTCTTGAGAAAGTTTTTTAATTATCTCACAAGGAGAAATTAATGTCTCTAATGGATTATCCATGAGTAAAACCAAAGTTAACTTGGATGTCATTCAAGATTTTCCATTGACTTACCAGACTTTGTGGTTATCGGGCGACAGTTTTTTAATCAAACCAAACGGCGTCAATTAATCGCGGCTTCTGTTGATGTTAATTATCATTAATTAAGGTTTACATAATGTTTCTTTTTGGCATTGAACATGAAGTCGCTTTCTTGAACAAAGAAAGAAAGTTTGCTGATTTTTCCCATACCAAATTTGCTGATTTCAATCAAATAATTGAAAAGTTACCTATATACGCCAGCGATTATCCTCAGCTACGCGTCGGTGATGCGGGTATTAAAAAAAAGAGATGGTATATTGAAGGATTTGAAAGATTTGCAGATTGCGATGAGGTGATAGACTGTCATTCTAAAGGTATCGAAATTAGAACAACTATACATTCTAATATTCACGGCGCTATTGCTGAATTGTCAGAAAGTTTTCACTTATTATGTGAAGTTGCTGCTAATTTTAGTTTCTCACCAGTTTTAGTCAGTTTTAATCCATACAATCCCATTTTTGTACCTCAACCGCCATTAAATGATTATGAAATCAAACAATTAGAGGCTGAACCTGACGAACAAACTGCTAATATTCACATGGTTACATACGGCCCAGATTTAAATATTTCACTAGCAGATTTGTCTAATGAAGATTTAATTGATATTGGCAGAAAATTAACTTATTACAGTCCCTACATTGTCCCTTTTAGTTATAGCTCCCCTTTTTATAAGGGAGCTTTATGGGATGGATTATCAGTAAGGACATTTATCCGAACAGGGAAAAGACCAGCAGCCTTAGTTTTTGTTGAGAAACAGGAACAACTGATTAATAGTAAACCTTCCTTAACTAAAATCGCCCGCATTCCAGCTGAAATAGGTCGCATTGAATTTAAGGCTTGTGATAGTTGTGATGATTTCTCGATTTATGCAGCTTTACTGGCATTATTGAAAGGGTTGGTGTTAGATAAAACCTTACTGGGTAGAGCAACAGTACCCGATGCAGCTTTGCACCAAATGTCTGCAAAAAAAGGCTTTGACAACGAAGATATTTTTGACAATGCAACAAAAGTTTTGCAAGCAGCTGAAATTGCATTAGGAGACGATCCAGATGTGAATTTTTTAACACCATTAAAAAAGCTGCTCGCCAACCGAAAAACAAAGTCCCACGAATTAATAGAAAAGTATCATCGTTTAGGTTCAATAGAAGAGGTAATCAGGCAGACTTATCAGATTTAAGAAGGAGATGGAAGGGCGGGGGAAAAAGGTTAAAGGGAAAAGGAATAAATTTAATCTTTCCCCTTTTCCCCTTACCCCTTTCCCTTTCCACACCCCCTGTTTGGCCGATGCCCATCAAGCAGTTCTTCCATCGTGCTGTTGACTTGAGCCAGCAGGCAGAGCTGTGTGTCCATCCGAAGTTCCATTTGGAGAATCTGGAGGATTTGAGCCTCCCCGTTGCTGACGAGGCAATATAGATTGAGCCAAGGTTTTAACTAGAATGTAGAGAATTGGGACTAAGAACAAACTCAAGAACGTTGAAAGCAGCAGCCCCCCAAACAGTGCTGTGCCTAAAGACCAGCGGCTACTTGCTCCAGCTCCTTCAGAAATTACCAAGGGCAAAAATCCTAACAGTGCTGCAAAGGAAGTCATTAAAATTGGTCGCAAACGTTCTTGTCCGGCTTTCACCGCCGCCCGCGTGTAGCTCATGCCCTGCTCGTGCAGTTGGTTGGCAAATTCCACGACTAAAATCGCGTTTTTCGCGGCTAGACCAATCAAAGTCACCAGACCTACTTGGCAATAAATATCATCTACTACTTTGGGAAACAGGCTACCCGCCATGAAAATATTCGATCGCAACCAAATCGCTGTCATTGCTCCCAAAACCGCTAGGGGAACTGTCAGCAAAATAATAATTGGGTCGATGTAGCTCTCATATTGAGCCGCCAGCACCAAAAACACAATCACGATCGCTAAAGCAAAAATCAACCCAGTGGCTCCTCCTGATGTCTTCTCTTGCAGATAAGTCCCTGTCCACTCGTAACCAAATCCCTGGGGTAAGACCTCTGCTGCGACTTCTTCCATCGCTTTAATCGCCTGTCCGGAACTCGCACCAGGAGCTGGAGCGCCTTGAACTTTGATTGAGCGATATAAGTTGTAATGGGAGATTGTTTTTGGCCCCACAAAGGGAGTAACTTTCACCAAACTGCCCAAAGGAATCATCGCCCCGGTTGTTGAGCGAACATACAACTTGTTAATATCATCAGGATTTGCACGGTAAACTCCATCTGCTTGGACGTATACACGGTACTGTCGCTGTCCCTGGACGAAGTTATTCACATATTGCGATCCCAAGTAAGATTGCAACGCGCCAAAGACATCATTAATCTCGACATTGAGAGCTTTGGCTTGATTGCGGTTTACCTGGATGTCAAATTGCGGAGTGTTTGCAGTGAACTGAGTGAAGACTCGTTGCAGAACTGGTTTTTTATTTGCTGCGGCAATAAACTTTTGAGTGGTCTCAACCAGACTTTCAATCGGCGCACTGCCTGTGCGGTCTTGAATGATAAACTCAAAACCACCTGTAGTACTTAACCCTCTCACAGGTGGAGCATTCACAGCGATCGCTCTAGCTTCGGTAATAGCACCCAGCTTTTTGTTCAGTCTCTGAAGTATGCCATAAACAGATTGAGATTGTTCGGTTCTTTCTTTCCAAGGTTTCAGGTTCGCAAAGGCAATGCCTAAATTAGAAGCATTGCCATCGAAACCAAAGCCACTAATCATAAAACTGGCTCTGACTTCTGGAAGCGATGTAACTTCCTTGGCAACCTTTTCCATCACCGATTCTGTGTATTTCAAAGAAACTCCGTCAGGCCCCTGGACAATTACAAAAAAGTAGCCTTGGTCTTCCTCTGGAATAAATCCGGTAGGCACTGTTGTGTACATGAAACCCGTTGCCAATAAACCAGCAATGAAAACTCCAACTACAACCACTTTAATATGGGTAAGGAAGCTAACAAACCTGACGTATCGGCGCGTGAACCAGCTAAATCCCCGATTAAACTGCGTAAAAAACCAGCCCAAAGGGCCGCGTGGAGTCTGGGCTGGGCGCATGAGGATCGCTGCCATACTCGGAGAGAAGGTTAAGGCATTGAAAGTCGAAATGGCGATGGAACAAGCAATGGTTAAGGCAAACTGTTTGTAAACAATCCCAGTGGTGCCGGGAATGAATGCAACGGGAATGAATACCGCCATCAGTACAAGTGAAGTGGCGATGATTGCCCCGGTCAACTCCTTCATGGCTTCCACGGCTGCCTGAAACGGCTTCATGCCTTGTTCCAGTTTGACTGCAACGGCTTCCACCACAATGATTGCATCATCGACGACAATACCGATCGCCAGCACGAAACCAAATAGTGTCAGTGTATTAATTTGAAATCCTAAAACCAAAAGAGCCGCACATGTCCCAATCAAAGACACGGGGATCGCAACGGTGGGAATGATTGTGGTGCGCCAGTCTTGCAAAAAAACAAAAATTACCAACACCACTAGTGCGATCGCCTCAACCAGGGTGTGTAGTACCTCTTCTAAGGAAATTTCCACAAAGGGAGTGGTATCAAATGCTAACTGCGCTTTCAGTCCTGGGGGAAAATTCTTTGCTAGGGTTTCGATTTGTTCTTCCACAGCATGGGCAACTTGCAACGCATTACTACCTGGAAGTTGATATATCCCTAAACCCACAGCCGGTTTTGAAGCATTTCCCGGAATGGTGAATCTGGCATCAGCAAGATAACTCTCTGCCCCTAGTTCAACTCGACCGACATCTTTGACTTTAACTAAGGTGTTAGTGTTAGTGGTACCGGGTTGAGCCACTTTTAACACCATCTCTCCAAATTCAGCCGCATCTTTGAATCGACTGGTTGCGCGTAAAGCAAATTCAAAGCTTTGATTATCTGGTGCTGGTTCCTTACCAATTGCCCCTGCACCCACCTGAATATTTTGTTCTTGCAGGGCAGTCGTCACATCTTGAGGAGTTAACTGATGTTGAGCAAGCTTGTTGGGATCGAGCCAAAGACGCATCGCATATTTGCGTTCTCCAAAAATCCTGGAGCTTCCTACACCAGGAATGCGTTTAATTTGATCCAGAACGAATAAATCAACATAATTACTAATAAAAATGTTGTCATATTCATTATTCTCTGAGTAGAACCCATAGACGAGAAGCAAACTACTTGATGCCGTTTCAATTGTGACACCTGTTTGTTGAACGCTACTCGGCAATTGAGGTTCAGAGAGAGCTTCTTTATTTTGAACGTTTACTTGAGCAATATCGCTATTAACACTAGTTGGAAAAGAAACAGTTATATTGCTTGAGCCATCATTACCTGTATTAGAAGATATGTAAGATACATTTTTAACACCATTAATTTGTCGTTCAATAATATTAGTAACAGTGCTTTCTGTTGTTTGAGCATCCGCACCAATATTGTTAGAACTAACAGTGATTTGCACCGGAGCGAGATCTGGTAGCTGAGAAATTGGCAGGATAGGAATACAAATGCTTCCCAGCAACAAAATGATAAATGTACAGACAGTCGTCAGAACTGGACGCCTGATGAAAGTATTGACAAACATAAGTTAGGGAATAGGGCATGGGGCATTGGGCATGGGGGGAGACAAGGAAGAGGGGGGAGACAAGGGAGACGGGGAAGACAAGGGAGAGAGGGAAGACAAGGGAGACGGGGAGACAAGGTAGCAATTTTTCTCCCTTGTCTGCCTTGTCCTCCTTGTCTACCTTGTCCCCCCATATCTCCATCTCCCAATGCCTAATGCCCAATGCCCAATGCCCCATACCCAATGCCCATTAGAAATTTTTATCGCAAACTGCCTCAAAAGTCCAAGATATACTGCTATAACCAAAAAGAATAGATAAAAACTACCAAACAGGATGGATGCAGACTTACGCTTGCTTCGTTACTTTGTTGCGGTAGCACAAGAGTTAAATTTCACCCGTGCTGCTGAGCGGTTATATATCTCACAACCAGCATTATCTAAGCAAATTCGCCAACTAGAGCGAGAATTGGGTATTGAACTACTACGCCGTAATAGTCGAGAAGTGAAGCTAACTGCTGCTGGTGAAACACTCTTGCCTTTAGCTCAAGGGCTAATCCAAGATTGGCACTTTACCTTGTTAACGTTGCGAGAAGTTGCAGCAAAGGAAACGCAGACATTACGCGTTGGTTTTATTTGCAGGATTGGTAGCGAATTAACGAAATCTATCTTTTCACGGTTTCAAGCCCTACAACCAGGGTGGAGGGTAGCGATTCGCTTCTTCGATCTCTTAGATCCTACTGCTGGACTCCTCTCAGGTAATACTGATGTTGCCTTATTAAGGTTACCAGTTCCCAAACAAGAAAAATTATTCACTGAAATCTTATTAGTTGAACCAAGATGGGTTGCTTTAGCATCTGACCATCCCCTGGCGCAGCGGGAAGTTTTGCAGATGGCAGATTTGGTTAATGAACCGTTTATTACAGTACCTCCTGAAGCAGGAATCTGGCGAGATCACTGGCTAGCAAAGAATGAACGTGACGGCCATCCTATCGTCTTTGGTACGGAAGTAAATAATACTAATGAAGCAATGGAAGCAGTGATTAATGGTCAAGGAATTGCACTAGTCTCGCAAACCACTACACAAGTTTACGCCCTGTCTGGACAAACTTTCCGCCCAGTTCGGGATGTCAGCCCCAGTGTGCTAGCTGTGGCGTGGCGACGAGATTCTGGAAACAGCGTAGTTGAAGATTTTGTGCAAGCTTGTCTTGATGTATGTCAGCCCAGTAGTTGACCACAAGAGGACTTGCTTTTTGAATTTGTATGTGATAATTTCTGTTTTAAATAATTCCACACTTAATCGACCGAATTACCGTACTTTAAAAGTAATACTACAGCTTAATGAGTAATACAGACGAGAGTGTTGGGGTTGGATTTTATACTCTCATTATTATCGTGCGTTAAATAAAATACAACACAATGAGATGAATTAAGTGTTATTTGCCCTTATTGGTTACTAACTTTATCTGTCAGGAATTTAATACATGAGCAAAGTTCTAATTCTCGATTCCAACCAACAACCGTTATACCCGGTACGTATCAGCCGCGCTAGGTTACTATTGTCACAAGGTAAGGCTACTGTATTTCAGCGATATCCCTTTACTATTATTCTCAAGGAGTCGTTTTCCCATTTAAAACTTGAGCAACTTGGGTTTAAAATTCACCCCAATGTCAAAACTAAAAGGGAGATAGAGGCTAGGGAGTAGGGCATCAGCCTTTTTAACTTGTATGGAGTTTTTTGAAGCAATCAAATAGGAGTTTTACGCCAAAGATAAAAAACTTAGCGAGTAGGTTGGCACAATAAAACGAAAGTATTTAAATAAAGATTAACTAAGTTACGAGGAATATTTAAACCGACTTACTTAGATTAATGAGGAATATAAATGACGAATGATACTATTTTAGAACCCTTGCCCGAAGACCAATGGTTTATTGAAAGCCAAGAACTGCGATCGCTTGTAGCAAAAGTACGTGAAATTACTGCTGATACTACGACAAATCGCATACAACAGCTAGCTAAATTAGAACCTTATTTTCAAGAGCTACTTGCCAACCAGCAATGGTTACCCGAAAAGTTTGCCAAAATCAACCCCGAAAGCAAAATGGGCGGTGGTATTGGCCAATGGCTACTTTTTCGGGCTAAAGACCGTTCTTTATCGGTCTTTAGCTTGGTGATACCTCCAGGTTCAACTACTCCCGTCCACGACCATTTAGCTTGGGGATTGATTGGTTTATACAAAGGCAATCAAGAAGAGACAGTCTATCGGCGTGTAGATAGCGGCAATGCCGCAGAACACGCACAATTACAAATAACTGAAGTGCGTAGGCTTCAAAGGGGGGATATTTACCGCCTCCTACCTCCAGATGGCGATATTCACGCTGTCAAAACCACATCCGAGAGTGAATCTGTATCTATTCATCTTCTCGGCAATGATACTGGTTGCATCTGGCGTCACCAATTCATTCCAGAATCTCACAGCGTCAAATCTTTTCGCTCTGGATATTCTAATGCTCCCTGCAAAGAGGAGGAGGAAAAAGAACATGCACAAGTTTTATAGACCGCAACCCCCTGTATTCGAGCGAGTTGAAGATGAACGCCTGCACCGCAAGCAACGCCTAGCCGCTGCTTTTCGCCTGTTTGGTCGCTTTGGCTTCAGCGAAGGCATTGCAGGGCATATTACAGCCCGCGATCCGGAGTTTACAGACCATTTCTGGGTGAATCCACTAGGAGTATACTTCGGTCATATTCGAGTTTCTGACCTGATTTTGGTTAATAAAGAAGGTGAGGTGGTCAAAGGCGATGCTCAAGTAAATCAAGCTGCTTTCGCCATCCATTCTCAAATTCATGAGGCTCGACCTGACATAGTTGCAGCCGCACACGCCCATTCAATTTATGGCAAAGCCTGGTCGAGTTTGGGCCGTCTGCTCGACCCCTTGACTCAAGATTCTTGTGCTTTTTACGAAGATCATGCACTATTTGAAGATTATACAGGTGTCGTATTAGATACATCTGAAGGGAAGCGACTTGCGGAAGCTTTGGGCGAAACTAAAGCCATAATTCTACGTAACCACGGCATTTTAACTGTGGGACATACGGTAGATGAAGCTGCTTTTTGGTACATTAGCTTAGAGCGATCGTGTCAAGCACAACTTTTGGCACAAGCCGCAGGTAGACCCAATATTATCAAACACGAAACAGCGCGTTTAACACACAGTCAAGTGGGAGCGCCTAAAAGTGGATGGTTTAGCTTCCAGCCACTTTACGATCGCATTATCCGCGAAGAACCTGATTTGCTGGATTAGTCATTTGTCATTAGTCATTTGTCATTAGTGAAAAACTAATTACCTAATGACTAATGCTGCATACCCAATGCCCATTGACTATATACTACGGTAAACCTATAGATATATAGTATTAATATAGTTCAAAGGGATGATTTTGATGGTTAGCCATATCTTTCGCCGCTTAATTGCCAAGTGGATGTCCTCGACCGAAATCAGGAATTTATTTAACAATCAAAATAAATTATTCTTTTGTTCTTTTTTACCAATAGCGGGGGCTTTTGTTACTGGTGTTTGTTTGAGCTTGCTATTTGCTGCTTGTTCGTCAACATCGACTGTTAATTCTCCTAATCCCAGTGCGACATCTGTGGCGAATTCTGCTTCTAGCAAAGCAACATTAGTGCGATTTGGATATCAAAAATCGAATATTTTGTTGAAAAATAAAGGTGTTTTAGAAAAGCGGTTGTCACCAGATGGGATATCTGTGGAATGGATTGAATTTCCTGCGGGGCCGCAATTGCTAGAAGCGATGAATGTGGGTAGTATTGACTTTGGACATGTAGGAGAATCACCACCAATATTTGCCCAAGCAGCAGGAGCATCATTAACTTATATCGCTGGTATTGCTGCTAGTCCTGCTGGTTCAGCAATTCTTGTTCCCCAAAATTCTCCAATTCAAAAAGTGACGGATCTCAAAGGCAAAAAAATCGCTTTTCAAAAAGGATCTAGCGCCCACTTGTTGTTAGTCCAAGCGCTAGAAAAAGCTGGAGTCAAATATAGTGAAATCCAGCCTAAATATTTGCCTCCGGCTGATGCTCGCGCCGCATTTGTTAAGGGTAGCGTAGACGCTTGGGTAATTTGGGATCCTTTCTATGCAGCGGCTCAAGAAGCAACTAAAGCTAGAGTCCTGATTGATGGCACAGGAATTAACAAACAGGGGGGATATTATTTAACAACCCGGAAATTTGCAACTGAAAATCCCCAAGTTGTCAAGGCAGTATTGGAGGAAATTCAACAGCTAGAAGAATGGGCTAAACAGAATCGAGAAGAAGTAGCGCAAACTCTCTCATCTGTGTTAGGAATTGACATAGAAACTATGAGAAAAGCTACTAATAGGCGGACGTTTGGGATTGTACCAATTAATGATGAACTGATAAATTTACAACAACAAGTAGCTGATACATATTATCAGTTAAAGTTGATTCCCAAAAAAGTTAACGTCAGAGATGGAGTGTTAACAAAGGAACAATACGCTGCGTTTTCACCAAAAATCTAATCTAGAATTCAGAATTCAAGAGTCAGAATTCAGAATATTACAAAAATCCAACTCTAATTTATAGCAGTTGGTAGCTAGATTAGGACATAACCAGATGGCAAAACGCTGATAGCAAAAAACTTTCAAGCCTATTGCCTATTGCCTTTTAAAATTTTGAACCGGAGAATTACGTATGACCAATCCTGTAGAACTATTGCGATCGCGGTACGGTGAAATTCCCTTCAATCCTGAAATTGAATGGAATGATTCTCTGACATCACTACTATCTCACCGTTCGGTTCGTGCTTATCTTTCAGATCCTTTACCACCTGGAACTCTGGAGTTGCTAGTTGCAGCCGCCCAATCTGCATCTACTTCTTCAAATTTGCAAACTTGGAGTGTGGTTGCAGTCGAAAGCCAAGAACGCAAAGATGAGTTATCAAAGCTGGCGGGAAATCAAGCACACATCCGCCAAGCGCCTTTATTCTTGGTGTGGTTAGCAGATTTAGCACGTCTGGCTTATGTTGCTGACAGTCGCGGCATATCCCATGATGGTTTGGAATATTTGGAAATGTTTGTTATGGCGACGGTTGATGCAACGTTGGCGGCGCAAAATGCCACAATAGCGGCTGAGTCCTTGGGTTTGGGAACAGTATATATCGGTGGAATCCGCAACCGGCCAGAAGAAGTAGCAGCAATATTGAATTTACCTTCTTCTGTGTATGCTGTGTTTGGGTTGTGTGTAGGCTATCCAAATCCGGAAGTGAATGCTGCAATTAAGCCACGGTTGCCACAATCAGCTGTGTTGCACCGCGAAACCTATAAATTGACAGAACAAGATGAAGCGATCGCTCATTACAATAACATCATCAAAGAGTTCTATACTGAACAACAGATGAATGTTGCTGGTGATTGGTCAGAACACTCAGCCCAACGGATTGCAACTGTCGAGTCATTGAGAGGACGCGATCGCTTGCGGCAAGTTCTGAATAACCTGGGCTTCAAGTTACTGTAAACAATAAACATCAAAATTATGGATTTGCAACTCCGTGGCAAAGTCGCCTTAGTAACAGCTGCTAGTAAAGGTTTGGGCAAAGCTACAGCAAGGCAATTTGCCCGTGAGGGTGCAAAAGTAGCCATCTGCGCCCGCAGTGAATTAATTGACAAAGCTAGGGCGGAAATTACCAGCGAAACAGGCGCAGAAGTACTATCTCTGCGTGCAGATGTCACCAGTCAAGCAGATATTGAACGGGTGATTAATGCCACGGTGGAGAAATTTGGCGGGTTGGATATCCTTGTTACCAACGCCGGAGGGCCGCCCGCTGGCACTTTTGATGATATCGATGTAGCAACCTGGGAAACTTCCGTTAATTTGAATTTGCTGAGTACAGTCCGTCTAATAAAATACGCTTTACCTCATTTGCGTCAATCTACTGCACCAGCGATTCTAACTATCACCTCAACCTCAACCAAACAACCAGTCCAAAATTTAGTATTGTCTAATTCCATTCGATTAGCGGTGATTGGTCTAACTAAAACTCTCAGCCAAGAATTGGGTAGCGATAAAATTCGCGTCAATAGCATTTTACCAGGTTGGACATATACAGAACGAGTCGAAGAATTAATCAACGCTCAAATTAGTAAAAGTGGCGAAACAAAAGAAGCAGAAATCGCCAAAATCAATGCCAAAGTTCCTTTAGGTCGTATGGGAACGCCAGAAGAGTTTGCCAATGTTGCAGTATTTTTGAGTTCGCCAGCAGCCTCATTTGTGAATGGAGTCATGTTGCAAGTAGACGGCGGAATTATTCAAGGAACATTTTGAGGTGTTATCAAAACATTGAATCATTCCTTGGCGATCGCCATCATCAATGGCAATTTCTGTAAATTTCCCTGTTGTGTATTCTGCAATGACACTGCGCCAAAATTTTTGAGCGACTGTATTTGTGCTAATTTGATAAATCTCCCACTTACCACAAAATCGGTCGAAGATTTGAGAAGCAGCCAGCTTACCAATTCCTTGTTGCCTGTATTTTCGTAAGATAAAAAACTCTGCAATAGAATACTCACTCTCTGCAATGTATGTGAATTGGTTCACTAAAACAAATCCAGCAAGCTTTTTGCCTACTCGCACAATAAACGGGTAGCGATCGCTTTCAATCCAGTAATAATCTAGATAAGGGTATCCAAAGTAACCATGTTCGTTGAGGTCTCGATCTTCCAACTCTGAAAAGTCATACTGATAAAGCTCCATCATCCTTTGGATGAGTGGTTTGTCATCGATTGAAGCAGATAACACCTTTACATACATAATCAATCGAGCAAAAACAATATTTCTTAATCTTATGCAAAACCAGCCACACAAGGGTCTACAAAGTTCTCTTGCTGCCAGTATATGATATCAAACACTCTATCTGCGATAATAAGCGCAGTAGCTTAATAATACTATTGCCTTCTTTGGCCAACTCTAATGTAAACTTCCACTAAATGAGCGTTCCTTCTTCCTTCGCGTCCTTGGCGGTTAGTTTAAATCAGTCAACAGTTATCAGTTATTAAGGTGAAAACAAAATTTTGTCTGAAATCTTGGCATCAATTGACACTTATATATAACTGTGAATTTATTTATATTTCAATTAATTTAAAGCAGCGATATTACAATAAAGTCAAATATTCATAAAAGTAATTGTTTCACTAAAATAAGGTCTTATTATAAATTTTTTCAGACAATATATTAACTCATATTGTATTTTCGGTCAAAAGTGTGTATATTAAATTCCACTCAGAAACATCCGAGAAAATCTCCATGCACAACCACCAATTATTTAATGCTAACATCGAGAGCGATCGCGTTCTCTTAACTCCCAATGAAATTAAATCGAGATTGCCATTAACTCAATTAGCGGAACAAACAGTTTTAAGGTATAGAGAAGAAATAGAAGATATTTTAGATTTTCGCGATCGCCGCAAATTCATAGTAGTCGGGCCGTGTTCGATTCACGATCCCGAAGCAGCGATGGAATATTCCCAAAGGTTGAAAGTATTAGCTGAGAAAGTTCAAGATAAGCTGCTACTAATCATGCGAGTTTACTTTGAAAAACCCAGAACAACCGTAGGTTGGAAAGGATTAATTAACGACCCAGAAATGGATGATTCTTTTCATGTGGAAAATGGCTTATTAATTGCACGCCAGCTATTATTAAAAATTACAGAATTGGGACTACCTGCCGGTACAGAAGCCCTAGATCCAATCATACCTCAATACATTAGCGAACTGATTACATGGTCAGCGATCGGCGCACGCACAACTGAATCGCAAACTCATCGCGAAATGGCAAGCGGACTTTCCATGCCTGTAGGTTTTAAAAACGGTACTGATGGCAATATTCAAGTAGCTTTAAATGCCCTACAATCAGCTAGAAACCCTCATAATTTCTTGGGCATTAACCAAAACGGACAAGTCAGCGTCTTTCAAACCAAAGGTAACGCCTACGGTCACGTCATTTTAAGAGGTGGTAATCAGCCAAACTTTGATGCAGCAAGCGTTAGTCTAGTAGAAAAGAAATTAAAAGAGGCAAATTTATCGCCAAGAATTGTTATCGATTGTAGCCACGGCAACACAAATAAAGACTACAAATTACAACCAGCCGTCTTGGAAAATATTATTGAGCAAATATTGGACGGCAATACATCAATAGTTGGCATGATGCTGGAATCGAATATCTATGAAGGCAATCAACCAATTACTGGGAAAAAAGAAGAATTAAAATATGGTGTTTCTGTAACTGACAAATGTATTAACTGGGAAGAAACAGAGAAAATTATTTTGGCTGCTTACGAAAAACTGAAGTGATTTGTTTCGGAGACTAGAATATCAATTCAGTATTCCAAAATTGTCTTATTGAGGCAGTAAAAGAGATGGGAAGATAGGGAAGAAAATATTTCCTCATCCTCCCATCTGTTTTATACACCTTCTAATCCGATGGTTTCTAATTTTTTCTGCTCGTATTAAACAACGACAAAATTTCTATTATCTAATGCCAACCCAGCAGATAGTTGTGCAAATTGTACCTTGGTAAACTCACCCGCACTACCATCCTGGTCAAAGAACAATGCACCTGTGGTAGAGTTATAAATAAACCTTTGAGTGGTAGTGGTTGCAGATGCACCGATTCTAAATTGATTAGCTTTTAATATACCTGCTAATAATCCACCACCAAAACCAGCAGCCGATATCTGAATTACTTCATTCGTGGCGTTGAAATCAGAAATTTTGTCAACACCTTGATTGAAACTATTGAAAATAAAAGTATCAATACCGCTTCCTCCAATTAGGGTATCATTACCCTTGCCACCTGTGAGGGTATCATTGCCATTTCCACCTTTGAGGGTGTTATTACCAGTGGCATCAAAGGCTGTGAGGGTATCATTACCATCACCACCATCTAAAAGATTGCTGCCTGTAGAACCGTTAGCATTCAAGTTATCGTTACCAGCACCACCATTGAGGGTGTTATTGCCTATAGAGCGAGAGTCGAAGGTTTCGGAGTATAGTTCATTACTATTTACTTCGTAAAAACCAGAGACAGATAGAGTATCATTACCATCGCCTCCAAAGAGCAGATTATCGCCACCTGAACCGCTAGCACTCAAGTCATCATCACCAATGCCACCGTTGAGGGTGTTATTGCCTGAGGAGCGAGAGTTGTATCCGCCGTAGTAGCTGCGGGGATCGGGATTATCATCTACGTAGGACTCCTTGTAGCCAGAGATGGAGAGAGAATCATTTCCATCGCCCCCAGAAAGCAGATTATCGCCACCTGAACCGCTAGCACTCAAGGTATCGTTACCAGCACCACCGTTGAGGGTGTTATTCCCTAAGGAGCGAGAGTCGTCTTCGTCGTAGCTATTTCCGTTGTAGTAGCCAGAGATAGAGAGAGTATCATTACCATCGTCTCCAGACAGCAGGTTATTACCTGTTGAACCACTAGCACTCAAGTTATCGTTACCAGCACCACCATTGAGGGTGTTTTTGGCTATAGAGCGAGAGTCGAAGATATCGTTGATATATAGAAAGCTATAGTAACCAGAAATAGAGAGAGAATCATTGCCATTGCCTCCAGAGAGCAGGTTATCGCCTGTTGAACCACTAGCACTCAAGGTATCATCACCAGCACCACCATTGAGGGTGTTTTTGCCAGACAAGCGAGAGTCGTAGTCTTGATAGTAACCAGTTTGATAGTAGCCAGAGACACTCAGAGAATCATTGCCATTGCCTCCATCAAGCAGGTTATTACCAGCACCACCACTGAGCGAGTCATTCCCCACGCCACCACGTAGCACGTCGTTGCCTGCATCACCTCGCAGCAAGTCGTCGCCACTTAAGCCGTTGATTTTGTCATTACCGCCCTGACCATTAATTACATCATTTGAGTCGTCTAAACCGGTAATGTTGTTAGCGAGGTCATTGAGAAAGGTAACAGTATTCTTGATACCGATGGTCGTATCAGTAGAGTTGGCATCCAGAACATTAAAACTATCAATAATGCTACTTTGTCCATCAAAAATAATATTGCCAATGGCTGGTCTTGTTCTAGAAGCTTTCAAATTATCTAAGTTTTCTAATTTGGAGTTTTTCAAGATGACTTTTTTACGAGCTACTCCTTCAAAGGTGATTTCCAAATTTGCACCATTCTGGGTGAGTAGCAAATTTTGAGCAGTTAAGCCAGCGCCAACAAATTTGATAGTATCGACTTCAGCAATCACTCCTGATGTTGGGTTTGTACCTTTACCCACTCCACTAAAATCGGTAATCGTAACAGTGTTTTCGCTAAGGTCGGTAATGTAGTCGGTAGTGTAACTGTTGTATACAAATGTATCCTTGCCACCGCCACCTGTTAGGGTGTCGTTGTCTCTATTACCTGTAATAGTATCGTTGCCGAGTTTACCGTTAATCGTGTCCGCGCTTGAGGTGCCTTCTAGAGAATCATTACCGTTGGTTCCAATGATATTTGCCATTACTTTTTCCTTCCTAAATGGATTTGTAGAGTAATTTAAGTTCTCAATTTTTAGTGCTGTTTTGGCGCACAAATAATTCACCGAAAGTTGAATGTTTCGATATACTCGACCTCATCCTTGAGGGTTAGCAATTTTTCCGGAAGTTTCAACTTTTTAATGGTTGGCAGTTAGCACTTCTCGAAATATTTTGGGCTATCTAAGTCTTAGGCACTGTACAAATTTCTGAACGCGTGCATTCAATTAAATCTCATTTTAGGCTTTTTGCAATCATCTTTATAAGCAATACCTCAGGCTTAACCTGAACTCAAACATTGCTCAAAAAATATTGAACGCTCAAACTAAAATTTTTAAAGCACACCTAATTTATGATTTGTCAATGCGTAAGTCTTACTAGCTTCAAAATAGGACAACAGATATTTATTTGTGCCCATGTTAACGGTTATAGCCGTGAATATCTAGCTGAAAAAAACAGGAAACAAATTACAGGGCCTAAAAAAATAAACTTTCACAAGCATTGAAACAAAGCGTTCATGATTAATATACAGAATATATACTGAGGAATTGATTTCTGAATAAATATCTTTACATATTGAAAAATTATTTACTGATAATTCTCTACCGAGATTATTTTTTATATCTTTTAATATTTTCCTAGCTAATTCTTTACATCAAGTATAAGACAGATGCTTTAAAGTCAGGAATGAGACAACAATACATATATTTATTGATTGCAGCAATACTAAGGGCCGACTAGGTGTAAGGAGCGATCGCAATAATCCAAATGGATGAAGATATATTTTATCTAGACAGAGATTTTATCATTGTATTGATGAGTTGAAAGCGAGTTGCTATTTCAGACATCTCGCATTCTTAGCATTTGCAATTATCTCTATCTAGATTAATAGAGTCTTAATCGTGATTAAACAACTACGAAATTGTTGTTGGTTAATGGCAATCCAGCAGTAACTAAAGCAAATTGTACCTTGGTAAACCCACCCGCACTACCATCCTGGTCAAAGAACAATGCACCTGTAGTGGAGTTATAAATAAATCGTTGACTACTTGTGGTCGCAGATGTACCGATTGTAAATTGACTAGCTTTGAGTACACCTGCTGATAAACCACCACCGAAACCAGCGGCTGATACTTGAATCACTTCATTAGTGGCGTTGAAATCAGAAATTTTGTCAACACCTTCATTGAAACTATTGAAAACAAAGGTATCAATACCACTTCCTCCATAAAGGCTATCATTACCCTTGCCGCCTGTAAGGGTATCATTGCCATTTCCACCTTTGAGGATGTTGTTACCAGTGGCATTAGAAGCTGTGAGAATATCATTACTATCGCCACCATCCAAGAGGTTATTGCCTGTTGAACCGCCAGCATTTAAGGTGTCGTTACCTGTGCCACCGCTGAGGGTGTTTTTGCCTGAGGAGCGAGAATCATATGTGTTGGATAAGTCGCGGGGTTCATATGGGTTATCGTAGGGAGTGTACTTGTAGTAGCCAGAAATGGAGAGAGAATCATTGCCATCGCCTCCAAAGAGCAAATTATCGCCTTCTGAACCGCTAGCACTCAAGATATCGTTACCTGCACCACCGTTGAGGGTGTTATTCCCTGAAGAGCGAGAGTTGTATTCCTCGTAGTTATCTCCGTCGTAGTAACCAGAGATGGAAAGAGTATCATTACCATCGTCTCCAGACAGCAGGTTATTACCTGTTGAAGCGCTAGCACTCAAATTATCGTCACCAGCACCACCGTTGAGGGTGTTTTTTCCTAGTGAGCGAGAGTCGTAGGTATCGTTGAGATATAGAAAGGTATAGTAACCAGAAATAGAGAGAGAATCATTGCCATTGCCTCCAGAGAGCAGGTTATCGCCTGTTGAACCACTAGCACTTAAGTTATCATTACCAGCACCACCGTTGAGGGTGTTTTTACCAGACAAGCGATAGTCGTACTGCTCATCTTCGTAGTAGCCAGAAACAGAGAGAGTATCATTACCATCGACACCATCAAGCAGGTTATTTCCAGTACCACCAGTGAGCGAGTCATTCCCTGCATCACCGCGCAATACATCGTTACCCGCACCACCAATGAGTGTGTCGTTGCCTGCACCACCCCGCAGCAAGTCATCGCCACTTAAGCCGTCAATTTTGTCATTACCCCCTTGACCATTGATCGCATCATTTGAGTTGTCTAAAGCGGTAATATTGTTAGCAAGGTCATTGAGAAAGGTGACTGTGTTCTTGATGCCGATGGTTGTTTCTGTTGAGTTGGCATCTAGGACATTAAAACTATCAACAATGCTACTTTGTCCATCAAAGATAATATTACCGATCGCTGGCGTACTTCCAGAAGCTTTCAAGTTCTCCAAATCTTCTAGTTTGAAATTATTCAAGACGATTTTTGTACCAGCCACCCCTTCAAAGGTGATTTCCAAGTTTGTGCCATTCTGGGTAAGCAACAAATTTCGCGCAGTCAACCCAGCGCCAACAAATTTAATCGTATCAACTTCGGCAATAACGCCTGCTGTTGGGTTTGTGCCTTTTCCCACTCCACCAAAATCGGTAATCGTATCAATGCCATCACCTAAGTTGTAAATAAATCTATCCTTGCCACCGCCACCAGTTAAAGTGTCGTTGCCTTTGTTCCCTGTAATCGTATCGTTGCCAAGTTTACCGTTAATTGTGTCGGCGCTAGTAGTACCTAGTAAAGTATCGTTACCATTGGTTCCAATGAGATTTGCCATAATTGTTTCCTACCTGAATCGATGTTTAAGTTCTTGGTTGTTAGTGCTGTTTTGGCGCACAAAAATCTCTCGAAAGTTGACGCTTTCGATATACTTGATATCACCCTTAAGGGTTAACAATTTTTACGGAAGTTTGAGATTTTGAATGGTTTGCAGATAGAAACTATCCAAATAATTTGGACTTTTTAAGCCTTAGGCACTGTACAAATTTATGAGGCTGTGTATTGAGTAATAACGATCGCTTCAGGTTTTTTAGCCAATTAAACCCCAGCATCTCTCAAAAAACATCAAAAAATTATAGCTTCAATGTCTAATACACAATTCATATTCGGTTTTTTGTCAATGCGTAATTATTCTTAACTTAAAAATAGTGAACTTTTACCCAGGATAGACAAAATCATTTGCATCCCCTTGTCATAGGCGATGCCTTCTCTACGAGACGCTCCGCAAATGGCGGGCTTCTTTACGAGACGCTACGGGAACGCCAACGCCCTTAGCTATCTAAACTGAAAAATAGGAAACATCTAAATAACATCTTACTAACTAAATGCAGAATATTTACGTAGATTTCTAAAATTTCAAGAAATATCTTTACATACTCTTTATATTATTTTTCCTCAGTATTAAAATTTATATAAAAGTATAAAAGTATATATTTAGCATAGTAGTTACCAGTTAGGTGAGGACATAAATCAACGGCTAACCGTGTTTCCTGCTATACCTCGCACTTAAAGGATTTGTGATGTTTGTCTACTGTTTGGTTATGTGCGGCTAATTTACAATTAAACAACCGCAAAACTGTTGTTGGTTAACGGTAAATCAGTAGTAACTAAAGCAAATTGTACCTGAGTAAAGGTACTTACACTGGCATCTTAGTCAAAGCACAATGCACCTGTACTTGAGTTATAAATAAACTTTTGAGTACTGATGGTTGCAGATGCACCGATATTAAACTGGCTAGCCGAAAGTATACCTGCTGATAAACCACCACTATTTTACTTAGGGCTGCTACCACAGGCTACACCTACGCATGACTACAAATGTACAGATAAATCAAATGCGAGGTGCAATTCTAGACACCCCGCATTGATATTGCTTGACATCGAGTAATAAAACCCTAATTACCTTTACTTTAAACAACCACAAAATTGGTGTTGGTTAACGACAAGCCAGTAGTAACTAAAGCAAATTGTACCTTGGTGAATCCGCCTGCACTGCCATCTGCATCAAAGAACAATGCACCTGTAGTTGAGTTATAAATAAATCGCTGACTAGTTGTGGTTGCAGATGTACCGATTGTAAATTGATTAGCTTTGAGTACACCTGCTGTTAAGCCTCCACCAAAACCAAGAGCCGATACTTGAATTACTTCATTAGTGGCGTTGAAATTATAAATCGTATCAAGGCCTTCATTGAAACTATTGAAAATAAAGGTATCAGTACCACCTTCTCCAATTAGGCTATCATTACCTTTGCCACCTGTGAGGGTATCATTGCCATTTCCACCTTTGAGGGTGTTATTGCCAAAAGCACCAGAAGCGGTGAGAATATCATTGCCGTCGCCACCATTGAGTAGATTATCGCCTGATGAATTACTAACATCCAAGTAATCATTACCAATGCCACCGCTAAGAGTGTTATTGCCAGAGATACCATCAACTCCATAGGAAACATATAAAGATGATGGGTCAAAGGCAAACAGAGAATCATTACCACTGCCACCAACAAGCAGGTTATTACCATCTGAAAACTGAGTAACTAAGTTATCGTCACCAGCACCACCGTTGAGAGTGTTATTGCCAGAAACAAAATTTACAGAAGCCTCACCTCGGTATATGAACACGTCCCCAGAGACACTAAGAAAATCATTGCCATTGCCACCATCTAGCAGGTTATTGCCTAATGAATTGTCAGCACTTAAGTTATCGTTACCTGCACCACCATTGAGGGTATCATTGCCACTACCACCTCCTCCGTAGATGGTATCATTGCCATTGGTTCCCACAATTGAGTCATCGTCGGTCGTACCTGAGATATTTAATTGTTCGATATTTTTGTAACTAACCTGACTCGTGCCCGCAGTAATGACTCCAGTATTTGTAGCAGCATTGTAACTCGAAGTGATTTTCCCAGGAACATTAACGAAGTTCAACAAATCGTCACCAGTACCGCCATCTACCGTATCATAGCCACCACCAGGGCCTTCATAGCCACCACTAGAGCTTTCATTTATCGTATCGTTGCCATTGCTTCCCACAATGTAGTCATTGTATTGGCTGTCTGTAATATTTAATCGCTCGATATTCTTGTAGTTAATCCGATTCGTGCCTACCGAAATTGAGCCAACTTTAGTAGTAGCATTGAAAGTTGAAGTGATTCCAATATTTGCGGTAGGAACATAACTGAAGACCTTCAACAAATCATCACCTGCGCCGCCATCTATCGTATCATTGCCACCAATGAACGTGGAGAGCGTATCATTGCCATTAGTGCCTACAATTACATCGTTCTTTGTTGAACCTACTGTAATCACTAAGCTTTCAATATTCTTGTAGTTAATGAGATTCTTGTCTGTTGCGATCGTTCCGATGTTTGTAGCAGCATTGTAAGTCGTCGTGATTGCCCCATCAGGCTCGATAAATCTGAGGTCTAACAAATCATTACCCGTCCCACCATCTACTGTTTGAGTCGCTAAGGAAGAAACAGAAGGATAGAAGACAATAGAGAAGGAATCGTTGCCATTTCCTCCATTGAAAATGTTATTACCAAATACGGAACTTTCGGGGTCGTCGTAGCCACTAGCAAACATCAAATCGTTGCCATCCCCTCCACTGAGGATGTTATCGCCTGTTGAAAGCCCAGCATCCAAGGTATCGTCACCAGCACCACCATTAAGAGTATTATTACCAGTGGTAAGAAAGCTGCCTCCACTGTCTACAGTAGAGATAGAATCATTACCATCGCCCCCAGAGAGCAGATTATTGCCCGTTGACAAGGCAGCATCCAAGGTATCGTCACCAGCGCCACCGTTGAGAGTATTATCGCCAGATGAGCTATAAATGGAGAGAGTGTCATTGCCGTCACCCCCAAGAAGTAAGTTATTACCTGTTGAACCAAGAGTTGTCAATTCATCGTTACCAGCACCACCATCGAGAATTTTATTCCCTGTTGAAAACTCAACATCCAAAAAATCGATGCCTTCACCGCCAATAAGAGTATCATTCCCCGCGCGATCGATGAGAATATCATTGCCACTACCACCCCTCAAAAGATCGTCACCGCTTAAGCCATTGATGACATCGCTACCCCCCTGACCATTAATCACATCATTCGAGTCGTCTAAACCGGTAATGTTGTTGCCAAGGTCATTGAGAAAGGTAACTGTATTTTTAATGCCGATGGTTGTTTCTGTGGAGTTGGCATCTAGGACGTTGAAACTATCAATAATAGTAGTTTGTCCATCAAAAATAATATTGCCAATAGCTGGCGTACTACGAGAAGCTTTCAAATTCTCTAAGTCTTCTAGTTTGAAATTATTCAAGACGATTTTTGTACCAGCCACCCCTTCAAAGGTGATTTCCAAGTTTGTGCCATTCTGGGTAAGCAACAAATTTCGCGCAGTCAACCCAGCACCAACAAATTTAATCGTATCAACTTCGGCAATAACGCCTGGTGTGGGGTTTGTGCCTTTACCTACTCCACCAAAATCGGTAATCGTATCAATGCCATCGCTCACGTTGTAAACAAATCTATCCTTGCCACCACCAGCAGTCAGGGTGTCATTGCCTTTGTTCCCTGTAATCGTATCGTTGCCGAGTTTACCGTTGATTGTGTCAGCGCTTGTGGTGCCCAGTAAGGTATCGTTACCATTGGTTCCAATGATATTTGCCATAACTTTCTCCTACTTGAATCCTAAATCTCAAGGACTTTACAAATTCTCCGGATCTGAGAATTTTGACATTAGCAGCCTTTGATAAATGCTCAAAAAGCATTAAAATACAACTACAAAATTGTTGTTAGTTAATGATAAGCCTGTAGATAGTTGTGCAAATTGTACTTGAGCAAACCCGCCTGTATTGCCATCTTGGTCATAGAACAATGCACCTGTAGTCGAGTTGTAAATAAATCTCTGAGTACTTGTGGTTGCAGATGCTCCGATTGTAAACTGATTAGCTTTGAGTACACCTGCTGATAAACCGCCACCAAAATTAAAAGCTATTACCTGAATTATTTCATTAGTTGCATTGAAATCATAGATGCGATCGCTACCTTCATTGAAACTATTGAAAGCAAAGGTATCAGTACCACTTCCTCCATAGAGACTATCATTCCCACCTTCTCCATAGAGACTATCATTCCCACCTCCTCCATAGAGACTATCATTACCATCCCTACCTATGAACGTATCATTGGCATTGCCGCCCACAATCAAGTCATTGTAGCTTGTACCATCGATATCTAATCGTTCGATATTTTTGTAACTAACCTGATTCGTGCCTGCCTTAATCAATCCAATATTAGTGGTGGCATTAAAAGTTGAAGTGATTCCGCTGGTGGCACCGTTGTAATAGATATTCAACAAATCATTACCTGTACCACCATCTATCGTACAGTTCCCAAGCTCGCCAGAAGCAAAGGTCAGCGTATCGTTGCCAGTACCACCCTTGAGGGTGCTATTGCTGAACTCAGATAACGAGAAGTAGACATTATCATTGCCATCGCCCCCATCGAATAGATTATTGCCTGCGGAACTAAAAGCCTCCAATCTATCGTTACCAGCACCACCATTGAGTGTATTATTGCCATTGCTATAGGAGGCAGTGAGAAAATCATTACCATCGCCTCCATTGAGTAAGTTATCGCCTGTTGAAAAGTCAATATTTAAGGTATCGTCACCAAGACCACCATTGAGGGTATTATAGCCTGATGTCCCACGATAGCCTTTGTATATATCATATTCATAACCAGAGGCAGTGAGAAAATCATTACCATCGTCCCCAGATAGCAGGTTATCACCTTCTGAAATGTCAATATTCAAGGTATCGTTACCAGCGCCACCGTTGAGAGTATTATTGCCAGTGATACCATAATATGTTCCTATGTCGTCGTAGTCTTCTTGAAAACCAGTACCTGAGAGAAAATCATTACCATCGCCTCCAGATAGCAAATTATCGCCTTCTGAAAAGTCAACACTCAAGTAATCGTCACCAGCCCCACCTTTGAGGGTGTTATTACTAAATGCTACAAGGTAGTAGTCACCTAGAGCAGAGAGAGTATCATTACCATCGCCACCATCTAACAGATCATTGCCAGTTGAAAAGTCTGCATTCAACCTATCGTTACCGCTGTTACCGTTGAGGGTATCATTTCCGGCATCGCCTTGCAGTAGGTCATTACCGATACCACCGTCTAAAAAGTCATTGCCTGCACCACCAACCAGAATATCATTGCCCGTACCACCCCGCAGCAAGTCATTACCACTTAAGCCGTCGATTTTGTCGTCGCCCCCCTGACCATTCACCACATCATTTGAGTCGTCTAAAGCAGTAATGTTGTTAGCAAGATCGTTGAAAAAAGTAACTGTGTTCTTGATGCCGATAGTTGTTTCTGTAGATTTGGCATCGAGAACATTAAAACTATCAGTAATGCTAGTTTCCCCATCAAACAAGATATTGCCAATAGCTGTCGTACTACCAGAAGCTTTCAAGTTTTCCAAATCTTCGAGTTTGAAGTTTTGCAGGATAATTTTTGTACCAGCCACCCCTTCAAAGGTGATTTCTAAATTTGTGCCATTCTGGGTAAGTAGCAGATTTCGCGCAGTCAACTTAGCACCAATAAATTTAATTGTATCAACTTCGGAAATCACTCCTGGTGTTGGGTTTGTGCCTTTACCAATGCCACCAAAACCGATAATAGTATCAGTGCCGTCACCCAAGTTGTAAACAAATCTATCCTTGCCACCACCAGTTAGAGTGTCATTGCCTTTATTACCTGTAATAGTATCGTTGCCAAGTTTACCGTTGATTGTGTCAGCGCTTGTGGTACCCAGTAGGGTATCGTTACCATTGATTCCAGTGATATTTGCCATTACTTTTTCCTGCTTAAATCAATTTTTTACGCTTTTTCAATTTTCTCTTGTTAGTACTGTTTGAATACACTAATAATTTGCCAACGCTTTATGTTTTCAGCTTTCTCAGGATGTGCAAATTTTCACATTAGCAGCCTTTGATAAATGCTCAAAAAGCATCAAAATACAACTACAAAATTGTTGTTAGTTAATGACAGCCCAGCAGATAGTCGTGTTAATTGTGCCTGAGTGAATACACTAATAATTTCGCAACGCTTGATGCTTTCAACATACTTTCAGCTTCAATCCCCTAACTTTAGTTATGGGGTATCACTTCAAAAGAAGGACTTCCGGTTTCCAACTTCTAAATAATTTTTGAAAATTCTCATTTTTCAGGATTTTGGTTATCTAAGTCTTAAACACTTTACAAATTTATCCAGATATGGAGATTTTGCCATTATCAGCATTTGATAAATTCTCAAAAAGCATCAAAATACAGCTACAAAATTGTTGTTGGTTAATGACAACCCAGCAGATAGTTGTGCAAATTTTACCTGAGTGAATGTAGTTGTACTGCCATCCTCGTCAAAGAACAATGCACCTGTAGTCGAGTTATAAATAAACCTTTGAGTGCTAGTGGTTGCAGATGCTCCAATGGTGAACTGATTAGCTAAAAGTACACCTTCTGATAAGCCGCCACCAAAAGCATTAAATGATACCTGAATTATGTCATTAGTGGCGTTAAAGTCATAAATGCGACGGTTGTTTTCCTCGAAATTTTGGAAAGCAAAGGTATCACTACCACTTCCTCCATAAAGGCTATCATTACCACTGCTACCAATGCCTATGTTGAGGGTATCATTGCCATCGCCACCATCAATTAGATTATCGCCTGATGAAAAGTCAGCACTTAAGGTGTCGTCACCAGCGCCGCCCTTAAGGGTATTATTTCCACTAGTGTCAAGTCCAGGTAAGGTAGCTTCACCAGAGATAGAGATATAGTCATTACCATAGCCACCATCAAGTAGATTATCACCTAATGAAAGGCCGGCATTCAACCTATCATTACCAGCGCCACCAATGAGTGTGTTATTTCCAGACGACACAGACCCGACGAAGCCACCTGAGGCAGAGAGATTGTCATTACCATCGCCACCATTAAGCAGGTTATTGCCTGAGGAGGCCTCTACATCCAAGCCATCGTCACCAGCACCACCATTGAGCGTGTTATTACCTGAGCTGCCGGAGATAGGTGAGTTATCATCCAATTGGCGAGAGGCCGAGAGACCATCGTTCCCATCACCTCCATTCAGGAGATTATCACCTTGTGAAAGTAAAATATCTAACCTATCGTTACCAAGACCACCATTGAGAGTATTATTACCTGAGCTACGAATAGCGCTCACAAAATCACTCCCATCACCTCCAGACAGCAGGTTATAGCCATCTGAAACATCAACATCTAAGTAATCGTCATTAGCACCACCGTAAAGGGTATTATTTCCTACAATATCAATCAAAGTATCATTTCTTAAATCACCTTGCAGCAGGTCATTACCAATACCACCGATGAGGCTGTCATTGCCCGTACCACCAACAAGACTATCATTCCCTGCATTACCGACAAGAGTATCATTTCTTGCACCACCAATCAGAGTATCATTGCCCGCACCTCCCCGCAGCAAGTCATTGCCATCCAAGCCGTTGATTTTGTCATTACCTCCTTGACCATTTATCACATCATTTGAGTTGTCTAAGCCAGTAATGTTGTTAGCGAGATCATTGAGGAAGGTGACTGTGTTTGCAATGCCAATAGTTGTTTCTGTGGAGTTGGCATCCAGAACATTAAAACTATCAGTGATGCTAGTTTCGCCATCAAACAAGATATTACCTATGGCAGGTCTTGTTGGAGTAGCTTTCAGGTTATCCAAGTCTTCTAGCTTGAAGTTTTTCAAAATGACTTTTGTATCAGCCTGTGTTTCAAAGGAGATTTCCAAATCTGTGCCATTTTGAGTCAGTAATAAATATCGTGCAGTCAACCCATAGCCATTGAATTTGATGGTATCAACTTCGGCAATAACGCCTGCTGTTGGGTTTGTGCCTTTACCCACTCCACCAAAATTAGTAATCGTATCAATGCCGTCACCCAAGTTGTAGATAAATCTATTCTTGCCACCACCACCTGTTAGTGTGTCGTTGCCCTGTTTGCCTGTGATGATGTCGTTGCCAAGTTTACCGTTAATCGTGTCGGCACTCGTGGTACCTAGTAGGGTATCGTTACCGTTGGTTCCAATGATATTTGCCATAACTTTCTCCTACTTAAATCAAATTTTTGACGTTTCTTGTGTTAGTGCTATCTGAACGCGCAAATAATTCACCAAAAGTTGACGCTTTTGGCATACTTTCGTGTTACCCTTAAAGGTCATTAATTTTTCGGAACATTCTCGTTGTTTTGACTTGCAAGTATTACTTATCCAAGCATCAAAACTATCTAAGCCTTAAGCACTTTACAAATTTTTAAGGGTGCGCGAAATTAGCCATTATTATGCTTTTATAAATGCTCAAAAAGCATCACAAAATTCGGCTTAAATGCTTCATCTCCACACTTGATATTTGTTTTTTTGTCAATGCATAAGCCTTACTAGTTTAAAAATCAGGAAACAAATACAGCAGAATTCAAAATTCAAGAGCCAAGGCGGAAACCTTTCCGTTGCTATCAACGGAATTTAGAATTACAATAGGCTCTATGTCTAGCTACCAGACCTAGATGGTGTAGTTCAAGCTTGTGCAAGTTGTTTACTGTATTTATGCCCTTGTTTTGAGCGATCGCCTTTCGTGTCTAGCTGAAAAATAGGGAATAGGTAAGGGGAATAAAGAGATTAATTAACAAGGTTGCAATAAGCCGTCAATAAACTAATATACAAAATATTTACTGAGCTATTGTTCTCTAAATAAATAACTTTACATAACCTTGAAACCTTTTACTGACAATGAAGGCGAGGTGTGATTCTATACACCTCGCCTTCTCATAATTTCTGATGTTACTTGCCGTCCAGTAATGGAACGCTAATTAGCCTTAAACAACCACAAAATTTTCGTTAGTTAAAGACAAACCAGCAGATAGTTGTGCAAGTTGTACTTTAGCAAACCCACCTGCATTGCCATCTTGGTCAAAGAACAATGCACCTGTAGTCGAGTTATAAATAAATCGTTGAGTGCTAGTGTTTGCAGATGTTCCGATTCTCAACTGACTTGTCTGAAGTACGCCTGCTGATAAACCGCCACCAAAGCCAGCAGCAGATATCTGAATTACTTCATTAGTGGTATTGAAATCATAAATGCGATCGCTACCTTCATTGAAACTATTGAAAACAAAGGTATCAGTACCGCCTCCTCCGTAGAGGCTATCATTACCCTTACCACCTGTAAGGGTATCATTGCCATTTCCACCTTTGAGGGTGTTCTTACCAGTGGCATCAGAGGCTGTAAGAGTATCATTGCCATCGCCACCATTGAGTAGATTATTACCTAATGAGTAGCTAACATCCAAGCGATCGTCACCAGCACCACCGTTGAGAATGTTATTACCAGAGGAGTCATATCTACCGTTGCTGATGTAGTCGAACTGAGCAGAGGCAAATAGAGAATCATTGCCATCACCACCACAGAGCAGGTTATCACCACTTGAAAAGTTAACATTCAAGATATCGTTACCAACACCACCGTTGAGGGTGTTATTGCCAGAGATAGCATCGGCAGACACCAAATAATCGCGGTAGTATATCAAGGAGCCATCGGCAAAGAGAGAATCATTGCCATCGTCTCCAGAGAGCAGGTTATTACCTGTTGAAGCGTCGAGATCCAAGTAATCATTACCTTTACCACCAATAATCGTATCATTGCCATTACTGCCACCGTAAAGTGTATCGTTACCATTAGTCCCGACAATATTGTCGTCTTTGTATGTACCTCTAATACCTAATCGTTCGATATTACTGTAGTTAATCTGATTTTTACCCACCGTAATTGAGCCAGTGTTAGTACTGGCATTGAAAGTAGATGCGATCGCCTCAGTAGAATTGCCATAGTAGAAATTGATGTACAAAACATCGTCGTTACCTGTTCCTCCATCTACCGTTTGAGTTACTAAGGAGGAAACGACAGTAGATAATTCATCTAAAATGAAACTGTCATTGCCATCGCCACCATCTAGTAGATTACTACCTGTTAAATTTCTAACTTCAACGTCATCCTCACCAGCGCCACCTCTGAGGGTATTATTACCAGACACCCCATTAATATATGAGCTAGAAAGGACGAGTGCATCATTGCCATCCTCCCCAGAAAGTAGGTTATCGCCTGTTGAATCTCTAGCACTCAAGAAATCGTCGCCAACGCCGCCAAAGAGTAGGTTATCGCCTGTTGAAATGTTAACATTCAAGTAATCTTTACCAGCGCCGCCTTTGAGAGTGTTGTTGCCTGAGGCAAAATAGAGATTCAAATATCCATCTTGGTCGTAGTACTCTTGCCCCTGAGCGGAGAGATTATCATTACCATTCCCTCCATCTAGGAAGTTATCGCCTGTTGAAATGTCTGCATTCAATAAATCGTCACCAGCACCGCCCTTAAGAGTGTTATTACCTGAGGCAATAGTATTTAGGTACTGGTTTCCAGACGCAGAGAGAGAATCATTGCCATGGCCACCATCCAACAGATTATTGCCTGTTAAAAAGTCAGCCCTCAAGTAATCGTCACCGGCATCACCCTTAAGGGTGTTATTGCCTGCACCACCAATGAGAGTATCATTGCCCACACCACCAATGAGGGTATCATTGCCGATACCACCCCTCAAAAGGTCGTTGCCACTCTTGCCATCGATTTTATCATTGCCCCCTTGACCATTGACAACATCATCTGAGTTATCTAAACCCGTAATATTGTTATCGAGGTCATTGAGAAAAGTGACCGTGTTCTTGATACCCAGGTTAGTTTCAGTCGAGTTGGCATTGAGAACATTAAAACTGTCCGTGATATTAGTTTGGTTATAAAAGAGAATATTACCGCTCGCTGGTCTTGTTCCAGAAGCTTTTAGGTTCTCCAAGTTTTCTAATTTGAAGTTTTTCAAGACGACTTTTGTATCATCTACTTCTTCAAAGGTGATTTCTAGATTGCTGCCATTCTGGGTCAGCAGCATATTTCTGGCAGTGAAGTCTTCAAATTTGATGGTATCAACTTCGGCAATAACTCCGGCTGTTGGATTTGTGCCTTTACCTACTCCACCGAAATCAGCTATCGTATCAGTGCCATCACCAAACTTATAAACAAATATATCGTTACCGCCACCACCAGTTAAGGTGTCATTGCCTTGTTTAGCTGTGATGATATCATTGCCGGCTTTACCGTTAATTGTGTCTGCGCTGTTGCTGCCCAGTAGGGTATCGTTTGCGTTGGTTCCAATGATATTCGTCATAAGTTTTTCCTGCCTAAATTAAATTCTTCCTAACTTGAGTTATCAATTATCGATCCTGTTTTGTGGCATCAATAATTCACCGAAAATCAAATGTTTCGGCATACTTTACTATCGGCTTTCAGGGTTAGCGATTTTACCAATACTTGCCTTGTTGACCCGCTTGCAAGTAGGTCTTATTTAAACTATTTAGAACTATCTAAGTTCAGCCCTTTCAATACGAGCAAATCTCTTTTTTCACTCTTTAACCACGAAGGTTTTCTTAGCCGTTGGTGTTGTCACAGCCATAGATGTCTAACCAAAGACATAATTATTCCAACGGTCAGGAGTTTAAAAAGGAATTTATTGGGCAAAGTTTTTAGCTATTTTGCAAGGTCTAGCCCTACTAGTTTGAAAATAACAAACAGTTTACAGGGAATAGGAAAACAAATTTTTATGCTTTCCTTGTGGGCGATGCCTTCTCTAGGAAACGCTCTTGCTAGCTTGCTTCGACCTTGGAGTATGCTAACGCCCCAGAGTATTTAACTTCGGAATAGGGAACATATAAATAAGCTCATACTAATTAAATACTGAATATTTACTTAGATGTCTATATTTCAACAAATATCTTTGCACATCCTTAACATTATTTTACATCCACATAATTTATGTAAAAATCCTGGAATCAAAGTGATATTGAAAACACATCAATTCTCAAAATTTATGGTTGTCTTCTGCTAGAACTCTCAATAATGCTAGTTTGCAAAATATAACTTGAAAAGGGAGCAATAAGGAAAGTTTTTTCATTGTTGGTTGTGAGTTTTTTCCATGAGCGACTAGCTTGAAAATAGAGATTGGTGGCTGGGTAATTGTAACTCAGCAAAAAATATTTTCATGCCATAGTTATGCGAGCGATCGCACTAACGTCTAGCTTGAAAATAGAAGACAGTGTACAGGTAAAAGGTAATAAGCCAAGAATTTTTTTTGCCTTGCTTATAAAGTACTACCTATGGCGTTTAACTATCAGAATAGTAAACATCTAAGTAACACCATACTAACTAAATACTGAATATTTAATTAGATGTCTATGCCTAAAATCAGATCTTTGCATACTCTTCATATTATTCCCTGAAAAAGTATATGCTTAAGTACAGATGTTTCATCGGAATTAGATGTTGAAGCCCTGAAATTTCGTCAATTTTGCTAAACAGATAATTGCTGGCAAGCCTGGAATTCCTTATGGGGCAAAGAGCGTTGTTAATTTAAATCAAGGTTTACTTATCTTTGTGTATTCTTCATACTCATCTCAGGAAACAGACGATCGAGGCAATGAGTAGAAATACATTCAGTAAAAATACATATTAACTTGGCATCACTCTTATGAAAACATGTAAGTCGGCGTCAAGAATTGTCGTTAAAATAAGGCAATAATAAATGGCAAACAACTAATAGGAATAAGTGTTTTAGCTGCGTTGATTTTTTTTGGTAGAGTTTGGTTTTATCGTGCCAACTTACTTAGGTAATTGGGAGTGGAGAATAGTGGAGTAAACCTTTTTGATGTCTTTGTGGGATTTTTTGGCGATCGCGATCGCCAAAAAAACAAGTAGATAGCAATATCTCGTACCCAAGCGAAAACCGCTAGAGGAGGATAAAATTACAAACGCAGATATGATTAAATTTAGTCAACAGCACTTGCAAACTCATTGCACCTATGTTCAAAACATTTACCCAGACAGTGCTGTGATGCAATCTTCGGTTATCTGGCTGGTGAGGGTAAGACAACAGAAAATGTCTGGAGTACAGAGGCTGGTGCTAAAATTTTAGGCGATCGCACATGCGCTCAACTCACAACCTATAATTTAGTTAGTTTATCAATGCGTAAGTCTTACTGTTTTCAAAATAGGATCTGCGGACTGGGAAACAAATATTTTCACGCTCTGGTCTGCAATCGAGCGCCCGAACATCTAGCCTGAAAATAGAAAACATCTAAATAACTCGATAATAAGTAAATACCGAAATATTTAATAGAATGTCTATTTTTTAATAAAAATGTAATATTTTTAAGTAGGCGGACACAATTATTTATAATACGCATTTCGACTCCCTTCTCTACGAGAGGCTGCGCCAACGACTCCGCTCAGGGCAAGTCGCTCAATGCTCAGTAGCCTGACTAAAAGAGAGTTGAGCGCAGTCGAAACCCGGTAATTTTAAGTTAGGTTTAATTTAGTCCTTCTACTTAATAAGTGATGAAGTATTCAAAACGAGAATCCCTAGAGATTGCAAAATTACAAACGCAGACATGATTCAATTGAGCATAGAACATTTACAAATAATTCGCACCCATGCCGAAAATGTCTACCCAGAGGAATGCTGTGGTATAATCTTCGGTTATCTGGCTAGTGAGGGCAAAACGACAGTAGAAGTGATGCCAACAGAAAATGCCTGGAATACAGAGGCAAGTGCTGAAATATCAGGCGACCGCACAGTAGAAAGTAAAAAACGGCAATATGCGATCGCACCCCAAGTGATGTTACAAGCACAAAAACAAGCACGCGATCGCTCGTTGAGTATTATCGGCATTTTTCACTCCCACCCGGATAACCCCGCCATACCTTCAGAATGCGATCGCCTGTACGCTTGGCAAGGATACTCGTATATAATAGTTTCCGTCCAAAACGGTAAAGCCACCCAAGTGCGAAGCTGGAGCCTTGATGATACTCATCAGTTCCAAGCAGAGGCCATTGAAAATATAACTTAACGGCTTAATTTCAAGATAGATATCATTTTTCGATAGGATTAATATTCCCGCTCTTGCACAAGACAACTGCTATGTTAAATCCAAATCTGGATGAAATCCAGTTGACCAAAGATGATTACGAACGCTACTCCCGACACTTGATTTTGCCGGAAGTAGGATTGGAAGGACAAAAGCGCCTGAAAGCTGCTAGCGTACTTTGTATCGGTACGGGTGGACTAGGTTCGCCACTACTTTTATACCTAGCCGCCGCAGGTATTGGACGCATTGGGATCGTGGATTTCGATGTTATTGATACTTCCAATTTGCAACGTCAAGTCATCCACGGTACTTCGTGGGTGGGTAAACCCAAGATTGAATCCGCAAAAAACCGCATTCACGAGATTAATCCCTATTGTCAGGTGGATCTCTATGAAACTCGTCTGAGTTCCGAAAATGCCCTCGAAATTTTTCAACCTTACGATATCGTCGTCGATGGTACCGATAACTTCCCTACGAGGTATCTAGTTAACGATGCTTGCGTATTATTAAACAAACCCAACGTCTACGGTTCCATTTTCCGCTTTGAAGGACAAGCCACTGTATTTAATTACGAAGGCGGGCCGAATTATCGCGACCTTTACCCAGAACCACCACCACCAGGAATGGTTCCTTCTTGTGCAGAAGGTGGCGTGTTGGGAATTTTGCCAGGAATTATTGGTGTTATCCAAGCAACGGAAACTGTCAAAATTATTATCGGACAAGGTAACACCTTGAGCGGACGCTTACTGCTATACAACGCCTTAGACATGAAATTCCGGGAGTTGAAACTGCGTCCTAACCCTATTCGCCCAGTCATTGAAAAACTGATAGACTACGAACAATTCTGCGGAATTCCACAAGCTAAGGCAGAGGAGGCAAAACAGCAGATGGAAATTCAAGAAATGACCGTTAAGGATTTGAAGGAATTGCTAGATAGTGGTGCGAAGGATTTTGTACTACTGGATGTCCGCAACCCCAATGAATACGAGATTGCGAAGATTCCTGGTTCAGTTTTGGTGCCCTTACCAGAAATTGAAAACGGTGATGGCGTTGCCAAGGTGAAGGAAATATTAAACGGTCACCATTTGATTGCTCATTGTAAGATGGGCGGGCGATCGGCAAAAGCCCTCGCTATTCTCAAAGAAGCCGGGATCGCTGGAACGAATGTCAAAGGCGGAATTACCGCTTGGAGTCGGGAAATCGATCCCTCAGTTCCGGAGTATTAAATAGGACGCGGGGACACGGTGAGGAAGTTGGAGTCTTGGCGGTTCCCGTCGAGTCCAAACTTCCGAACCCGAAGGGGGACGCGGGGACGCGGAGAGTAAAAACTTTACCACATCCCTTATGTTCCGTTTCCCTTTCTTGGGTTCCCCGCGTCTCCCATTCCCCGCGTCCCCGCGTCTTCTTATGGCTACCTCAAAATCTTCTTTCAATATTTTATGGGTACAAGTTTGGGTATTGGCAGCAGTACAGGGGGCAATTACCCTGACTTGGTTAATTTATAATGCGTACTTGCCCCAACTTTTGACTGAGTTTGGTTTTCCTGCCTCATTCGCTGTTGGTTTATTATTGGTGGAAAATGCCTTGGGTGCAGTATTGGAACCATTGATGGGGGGACTTTCAGACCAAACTAGGCGCTGGGTAGGAACTCGATTTCCCTTCATTTCAGTAGGTGTAATTCTGGCATCAGCTTTGTTTATTGCCATACCATGTGTCGTCAGCTTGATCCCGCCTACAATGATAATGCGATCGCTACTGCCCATAACTCTGGTAGCCTGGGCATTAGCAATGACAGTATTTCGCTCTCCAGCTATATGTTTGTTGGGAATGTATTCCACACCAGCCGAGTTACCGTTGGCTGCCAGTGCTGTGAGTTTGGTGGGAGGATTTATTGGCGCTTTTAAACCCATCGCCAACAAGTATATTCTCACTTTAGGGCCAGTTTTAACCTTTGCAATTGGTTCTTTTGTGTTGTTGGGTGCGGGGGCCGTGTTGAGGTTAGTTAATCTGCCAGAAACACCAGTAGATCGACACAATGCACAGATAGTAAAGTTTCCTTTACAAAAATTAGCTTTGATTTTAGGAACTGGTTTTAGTGTAGCGTGGGGTATCCGATTTTTGATGGATGTTTTGGGCAAAGTCCTCAAAGCCCAACTTAATACTGATAATATCGATATGCAAATGGTGTGGATTGGAATAGCGATCGCTTTAGCCAACATACCAGCTGGGATGTTCGCCGTCAAAATTGGCAATCGTCAAGCAATGATTTGTGGTATTTGTGCAACTATTCCTTCCTTACTGATGATGGTATTTATCGGCGTACAAATTCCCATTATTGCGCTAATCATTGCTGGCTTTAGCTTAATTGTCAATGGCGCAGTTCCCTTTGCTTTAGGATTAGTACCCCAAAGATGGGCGGGATTAGGAATTGGTACTTATTTTGGTGGGTTTGCTGCGGCCATGAGTTTGTTTGGCGTCATATTTCCCCAACCGCAAACCATAGCACCTTTTGTAGGCGCAGCTGGGGGGGCATTCGCATTTTTCCTTGCTGGTGTTTGCATTGGGGTGAGTGGCATTTCTCAAACGCCAAGTAACGCAGAGATTTAAAGCAGAGGTACGCAAAGCTATTCTCTGCGTACCTCTGCGCTTTCCTTAGCGTTACTCTGCGTTTAAAAAGCAGCTACAGGTTTTACTTGACTCAACAGATTATGCAATTTCTCTCCTTCAATAACCTCTGTTTCCAAAAGTTGAGTTGCGATCGCTTCTAACAAGTCTCTATTTTCCTTAAGAATCTGTAGGGCTTGTTCGTGGGCAGTTTCCACGATTTCCTTGACTTCGCTATCAATGGCTTTGGCTGTATCTTCACTCACCGCCCGCCGGGGATTAGGGGCACCATTGCCCAAGAACATTGCTTGTTGTCCTTGTTGGTAAGCTAGCGGCCCTAAGACTTTACTCATACCATAGGTAGTCACCATTCGTTCTGCCAAGTCTGTTGCTCGTTGCAAATCGTTGGATGCACCTGTTGTAATACTGCCAAACACAATCTCTTCAGCGGAACGTCCTCCTAACAGAGTTGCAATTTGACCGCGCAATTCTGCTTCATTCATCAAAAAGCGGTCTTCGGTGGGTAATTGCAAGGTGTAGCCTAAAGCAGCCATCCCACGGGGAATAATGGAAATCTTTTCTACACGACCGTTTCCTGTGGTTAGCGCCCCGACCATTGCGTGGCCGACTTCATGGTAAGCAACAATCTTTTTCTCAGTATCGCTCAATACACGACTCTTCTTTTCTAAACCAGCGACTACCCGCTCAATTGCTTCTGCAAAGTCTTCTTGAGCAACGGTTTGGCGTTGATTGCGAGCTGCTAATAATGCAGCTTCATTTACCAAGTTTGCCAAATCTGCACCAGCAAAACCAGGAGTCCGAGTGGCGATCGCTTTTAGATCTACATCATCTCCTAATTTTACCTTTTGAGCGTGAATTTTCAGAATTGCTTCACGACCAGATAAATCAGGACGGTCTACCAACACTTGACGGTCAAAGCGACCCGGACGCAGCAATGCAGGGTCTAGACTTTCGGGACGGTTGGTAGCTGCAAGCACAATTACAGTTGCATCCCCAGCCGCAAACCCATCCATCTCAGTCAGTAATTGATTGAGGGTTTGTTCTCGTTCATCGTTACCACCGTAGAAACCGTTACTGCTACGAGACTTACCGATGGCATCCAATTCATCAATAAATACAATACAAGGAGCTTGTTTCTTTGCCTGTTCAAATAAATCTCGCACCCTGGAAGAACCCACACCCACAAACAGTTCCACAAACTCGGAACCAGAGATACTGAAGAATGGAACTCCTGCTTCCCCTGCGACAGCTTTCGCTAAAAGTGTCTTACCAGTACCGGGAGGGCCAACCAACAGTACACCTTTGGGAATCCTCGCACCAATTTGCGTAAAACGTGCCGGAGTCTTGAGAAAATCTACAATTTCCACTAACTCAGTTTTCGCTTCTTCTACCCCAGCCACATCTTGGAAGGTAATTTTAGCAGATTCACCTTCAACGTAAACCTTAGCTTTACTCTTACCGATAGAGAGAACACCTTGAGAACCACCAGCACCACGTGAAATAAAGAATTGCCAAACGCCAATAAAAATCAGTGGTGGGATGACCCAACTCAAAAGGGTTGTAAACCAAGTATTCTTGGGTGGAGGTGCAGCCGCAAACTCAACTCCTTTTTGTTCTAGGAGTTTGGGCAATTCCAAATCAAAGATTGGTGTAGTTGCAAACACTTGCCCTGGTTGGCCATTCTCTGTTTTTAATTCGTAGAGAATCTGGTTTTGACCAACCGAAGCGCGGCTGACTTCCCCTTCCTGTACTTGATGAATAAATAAGCTATAGGGAACGCCAGCAGGGCGAGAACCAAACAAACCAGGCAAAAACAGATTTAAAAGCAGGAATAACCCTGATACTGCTAACAATACATTGGCAATAATTCTAGAACGGGGTGGTTTAGGCTGTTCTTTTTTAATTGACATAAGTGTTATCAATCCTTTTAGTCATTAGTCATTGGTCATTGGTCATTGGAAAGAGGAAGCAGAAGTTCTTTAATTTTGAATTTTGAATTGATTTGTCTCTCCACCCTCTTCTAGCCAATCAAAAATTTGGGCTAACTGGTCTAAGGTTATTAGTCCATATTGCCAGAGGGTCATTGCTAGGAAATTGGGAGTCTGTTCGCAATGTCGCAAGGCCAGGGAAATTGCTTTCCCAGAAATAGCCAACTCTTTTTCTAAAAAATTCACTAATTGATTTGTGGCTGTCATCGCAATGTTAAGCAATATTAAATAAATTTATTTTTGATAGAATTTGAGAAACCTGACAAAAGGCTAGTTAAAAATACCTACATGCAAGGTAGTTTGCCGAAACCATCACATTTTTGACGGCTGTTATCTGATTTAAATCCAGCGTGCAATGGGGTATGCGCCCAAAGGCGATATCCAAGATAAACTAGGCTTACGCCAAGTCGTTCATATTATCTTCATCCTCAAGAGTAATCAATTCTCCCTTTCAGCAAGCTTGGCTGCGATTTTTAATTTATGTAATTAAACTTAACAATTAAATTAATCTTTGGGAACTAAGAGCAAATACGGTTTACCGTACTCAGAGCCAGCAAACAGTAGAGAACACTCTAACGCACACAAATTATCAACTCACAGCGTCAGAGTGTCATTTTTGATATCTGCGATCGCATCGCTATAAATACTCAATTTATCTTACAAATGTTCACCAATCAAAAATGTTAGTCAGGGAAATTTATCTTACTAACATAATTATGCTCTGAATCAAAATTTTTCTATTCTCTGGCAATAACTATATCATTAGATTTAATAACTGCATAAGCTTCTTTTCCTACACCTAGTTCTAACTCTTCAGCAGAAGCTCTAGTAATAATCGAGGTTAATTCTACTTTGTGGACAATTTCGATAGTTACTTCACTATTAACTGCTCCATAAACTACTCGTTTAACGACACCTTTAAGAATATTCCGAGAGCTAACTTTTAATGATTTTTTAGGAATGTTACTTTCTAACTCAGGCTTTTGAGTGTAAATATATTCTTCTTCTTCCAGCTTGGTTGGTACTGATATTGGTGGTGAAGAGTGCTGATTAAGACTACGCACTAGTTCGCGCAAAATTTCAGTCTTGGTACGTTGGGACTGTTCGCAGAATTCTTCTAGAATCTTCCGTTCCTCTTCAGAGGTTTGAAATGTGACCCATCCTTGTTCTTTTCTTGGCATAATATTATCAATTTTGGTTACCTTGTTACGATTCTACCAAGTATCAATTCGATGTATCGTTTGAGTAATAACATTTTTTTCTAACTAATTTCTCCATTTTGCAGGAAAATTCATCAATTAATCTCAATACATTTAACTATATAGATATTTATTTTTTGTAGATGCAAAATAATTTGTTACTTGATAATCGATAACCATAATTACACATATACCAACAAAAATGGTAAAGAATGATGCTTATTAACTGCCCTGGGTGTTAGCCAATGTCAACGTCCGACGCTGTTAACTGTTAACCGTCAACCGTCAACTATCAACGTGAGATCCCATCCCCATTTTAGGGCTTGATATCTTGTCTTTTGTTAGCTTTTTGGCAGTTGCAGGATTAATGTAGCAGAAAACTCACCAGAGCGATCGCGCGAGTACCATAGGATTATTTCATGTGAGTTCACAAAAAGGTGATGAAACACCTCAAATCGCGTTCTCAAGACCTGCGGAGTTTGTTTGAAAACAATATCACCATCGAATACGTCGCAGAACCCCTCAAAGCCATGCCAGCTGATGCAGAGGTGACAGAAGTGCTGCATTGGATGGAGGCACAAAATTTTGATGTCATCGGTGTTGAAACCGGGGATACTATTAGCGGTTATGTAGAACGCTCTAGTTTGATTCAAGGAAAATCTGGCAAATGTAGCGACTATCAACGGGTATTTCATCCCAAAGAATTAATTGCCATTTCCACCCCACTGATGAAATTACTACCCATTTTGCAACAAACTCCCCGATTGTTTGTTCTCGACTGCAACCAAGTGACTGGAATTGTTACCTGTGGCGACTTGCAGAAAGCACCCGCGCGAATGCTATTGTTTGGCTTGGTAACACTGCTAGAAATGAATCTCCTGCGGTTAGTGAGGCTTTACTATCCTCAAGATTCTTGGCAACAAGTCCTGAAAAAAGAGCGGTTAGAAGTTGCTCGACGGTTATGGCGAGAAAGCCAGGAAAGAAACGAAGCTACGGATTTGTTAGATTACTTGCAATTTTGTGATAAGCGAGAGTTAGTTTTAAATCAACCAGAACTTCTCGAACAGCTGGGACTCAAATCCAAGCGGTTTGGCGAACGTTTCCTCAAGTCTGCCGAACAGTTGCGAAACCGATTAGCTCATGCCCAAAATTTAGTCACTGGTTCGTCTTGGACAGAGTTGATTTCTCTAGCAGAAGCGATGGAAATGCTGTTAATTCGCTGTGAAGAAGGTAATTCCTAAATTAATCGATAGAGCAACTTCATTTATCAATGGAGAAACAAGAAATATAATCAATATTTCATAACAAGAGAATTTATCGTAAGATCAAGGGTTTAATACCCCAACCATTACACGTAGTATCAGTTGAGTTGGGGTTTAAATCCCCAACTCCAACTGTCTTTAATGCGTGAATTTTGAATTTTGAATTTTGAATTGTTAATCGTGGGGTATTAACTAGGAATTACGTAGCTTGCTTTTCGTCGGAGGCGAGTATTAGGAATTAGTAATTATTTGAGTACCTGTATACTTAGGAACCCATCCTTCTGCATTTGCAAAATAGCGTACTGCTTTGAAATTCAATGATGCATTTGGGCTGCACCAATGCTCAACCCCTGCGGGAATGTAGAGATAGTCTTGTGCCTGAATTAAAAGCTGTACTTGGCTACCATTAGGTCGCACGAAGCCATAAATCATTTCTCCTGCCAATACATAGAGGGGTTCAGCAGCATTGTGAGTGTGGTAACTACCGTATGTTGCTATCAGCTGATGAAGATTGGGGGAACCTGCATGGAGATTCAGCAAGTCAGACCACAGAGCCTCATTTTCTTGCTGGATAAATTCAAAGACGCTGTTATGGAGTTCTATAATATAAAGTTTTTCAGACTCTGTTAAAACCTCTTGATCTACCAGATTTGGGAAAAGGAGCGATGTTCCTGGGTCGTAGTGTCTGAGTTGAATACCAAGAGGGGCAAGTTCACGAACTATTTCGCCTAAATCGCTCTCAATTGTGCCGTCATCAAGTAGGAGGTTAGCCATGATAAGGAGACTAATTAACTATTAAGAAAAGTATACTCAATTTTTTATTCAAAAACCACTATTGCCGATTGACATACCGGGGAATAGGCTAAGGGAGACAAACAATTCAAAATTCAAAATTTGTACTGAGCTTGTCCTGAACGTAGACGTACCCCTACGGGGAAGCAAGCTACGCGCTAGCGTCTCTGAAAGAGAAGGGCGCAGTCGAAGTATTCACGCATTCAAAATGAAGAATCCATCCTCCTGCCTCCTGCCTTTTGCCTTCTGCCTCCTGCCTTCTGCCTCCTGCCTCTTCCAATGCCCAATTCACAGAATAAATTTATCAACAGAATGATGCTGTTTGGTGTCATTAACATCTAAGCTAGTACGGGTGAACTATCTTGAGGATGGAATGTCTGACTTAATTCTGTTTTGGCATCGTCGCGATTTACGTATTTCTGATAATACGGGACTGGCTGCGGCACGGCGGCAGAGTCCGAAAGTGGTGGGTGTGTTTTGCCTCGATCCGCTGATTTTGGAACGAGATGATGTTGCTCCGGTGAGGGTAACTTATATGATTGCTTGTTTAGAGAAATTACAACAGCGATATGCCCAAGTTGGCAGCGAGTTGTTAATACTTCACACCGATCCCGTGCAAGGGATACCAGCTTTAGCTGAGGCGTTATCAGCGAAAGCTGTTTTTTGGAATTGGGATGTAGAACCTTATTCCCAAGAACGCGATCGCACTATTATAAATGCCCTCAAAGAAAAAAGTATTGAGTTTCTTACCCAAAATTGGGATCAAATTCTCCATTCCCCAGAAGAAATACGGTCGGGTAGTAATCAACCTTATACGGTTTATACTCCTTTTTGGAAAAATTGGATTAGCAAACCTAAGACTCAACCAGTAGAAACTCTGCAAAATGTTGAGGGGTTAACGGAAGCTGAACAGGAAATTGCAAAACAAGCAGGAGCGATCGCATTACCTTCTGCAAAAGACTTAGGATTTATTTGGGATGGAGGATTGATTCTTTCACCAGGAGAGGCGGGGGCGCAAGAACGGCTAGAGGAATTTACCGCTAAAGCCATTACTGAATACCAAGAACAGCGCAATTTTCCCGCAGTTGATGGAACATCGCAACTGAGTGCGGCTTTGAAATTTGGCGTCATTGGCATTCGCACTGTTTGGCAAGCCACAACCCAAGCGCAAGAAAATAGTCGCAGCGAGGAAGCAACAGTCGCTATCCGCACATGGCAACAGGAACTAGCTTGGCGCGAGTTTTATCAACACGCAATGTATAACTTTCCCGAATTGGCTGATGGTGCTTTCCGGGACGCCTTCAAAAATTTTCCTTGGGAAACTAACGAAGAACATTTCCAAGCTTGGTGCGAGGGAAAAACTGGCTACCCCATTGTGGATGCAGCAATGCGCCAGTTAAATGAAATTGGCTGGATGCACAACCGTTGTCGAATGATTGTTGCTAGTTTTCTCACCAAAGACTTACTAATTAATCCCCAACTGGGAGAAAAATACTTCATGCAGAAATTGATTGATGCTGATTTATCTGCTAATAATGGCGGTTGGCAATGGAGTGCTTCTAGCGGGATGGACCCCAAACCCGTGCGAATTTTTAACCCAGCCAGCCAAGCACAAAAATTCGATCCAGATGGAGAGTACATTCGCCAATGGGTGACAGAATTGCGGTCTGTGGATGCAGAATATTTAGTTACTGGTAAAATTCCACCTTTAGAACGCCATGCTGCTGGCTATCCAGAACCAATCGTAGATCATAAAAGACAACAACAGCAGTTTAAACAGCGTTATCAAGAACAAAAAACCGTCAGTAGTCCTCAGTAACTGAAGTTGCGAACGCCAAAGCCTTGAGGCGTTCTCGCACAGTAGCCGCACAAGTACAGATTATGGGCAATTCAGCGGACATCATATTATCCTATAATTCACTGAGAACCTGATTTTAGCAACATTGCAGTCTTCTATTTTGGATGCTTGACCGCAAATGCCCTGATACTTTAATGTGGCTTGTTAATAAATTCCGCAAAAACACCGTTACTTAATTTGTGTTTCCGATCAAAACTGAGAGCATCCAGTTGATTAGGGTTTATTTATGACCAGCCCTGTAACGACGGTTATCCAGGTCAATCTCAAGATGGCTCTGGAGGTAGCTCAAGAATTGGAGCAAGCTCCATATACCAAACTCGGTGCTTATTGTTTAGAAATTTTGCGAGAAATAGGATGTCCTGGTACTGAACTCCCAGATAACTTACGAACTCGCGATCAGCAGCTTAATTTCATCACTGGCTTTGCGTCTTATGCTTTTGGGGAGGTACAAAGTGTCCAAAGCATTAATTGAAGATATCTTTAATGATTCGGAAGAGGCACAAGAAATTACTTTTCCTGCCACAGATGGAGATTTATTAATTTTAACAGAAAAATTTTTAGGGTTTGAAATTCCCTCAAAGGTTTTCTTGCAAGCTATAGCGATCGCTGCTTACGATAGTGCATCTGCTTTTCGCTACGTTGATAATTATTTGGCTATCCTCAAGAATAAGAATAAGCGTAAGCATAAAAAATTACTTGTGTTCAAGGCTGCGGCTAATTTTGAAAATAATTGAGTCGTTTTGTCACAAAGTAATACCATTTTTGATTTGAGATTTTTGATTTTGTTCGGGCGTGCATCTTCTAAAAAATGAGTTACTCAGTCAGGGGATTTTTGGTAACTCCATCTATTGAATCGTGATTTAAATCGGTATAGCTAAAACCCAATAAGGTTTAAGGTTTGATAAGATAATTTGCATCACCAATGTTTTATCTAGAGACGTTGTAATACAACGTCTCTATATACATTTGTTTTAATAATTCACAATTAAAAACAATTAGGAACTACCCAAGACAAATTTGTTCATAGCTTTTGCCAGCAATATCCCAAGTGAATTGTGCTTCTACTAGTTGTCTGGCATTTTGTGACAGTTGCGATCGCAATTGCGGATTCTCGAATAATTTACTAATTGCGCTGACGTACTCGGCAGGTTGATTGGCTCGTAATGCACGTAGTCCTTCACTAGCACCGTCTACAGCTAATCCTTCTAAACCGCGATCGCTTCCCACTACTGGTACACCAGCTGCCATTGCTTCTAGAGTCTTATTTTTAATGCCAAATCCAGTCCGCATGGCTACAACGCAGATGGTTGCTTTATGTAAATATTCTACCATTGAAGGTACGCGTCCAGTAACATTAATTCCTGGTTTTTTACCAAGTGCTAAAACTTCTGGTGTTGGGTAAGAACCGACAATATCAAAAGTAGTATCAGGATATTTTTTTTGGATTTCTGGCAATACTTCATTGCTGAAAAAGCAGACAGCATCAATATTTGCTAAATTATCCATTGCACCAATAAAAATTAAACGATGTCCTCCTGGATCGCTGGTACGATTCGGGAAAGAAACTAAATCTACACCATTGGGAATAACTGTAATTTTAGTATTTGGGTTAAATTGTTGTATTTGCAGTTTATCTTCTTCTGTTGTGACAACAATTTCCGAGAATTTAGCACAGTAATTTTGTTCGTAACGACGCAAAAGCGGCAGATTAATTTTGTCTCTGATTTTATTTTCAGAAATGCCTGTTGCTAGTTGGTTACGACAAGTAGCGTAAACAGAACTATGAATATTAACTATGGTTTTTAGCTGTTTCTGAAAATGTGGCTGCACATAAATTTCATTGACGCTATGTTCGCAAGTAATCACATCAGATTTTCCGGCTTCTACCCAGTTGTTAACCCAAGTTTGCATCTCCAGCGAATAGCGGTTGAGTACGCTTGGCGGCGTACCGGATAACAAAAATTTACCAAATCTATGTATCTTTTTTAACTTTCTGGCTGTTTTTGTAGGTTCTTGTGGGCGATCGAAAACTACCAAATGACCCACACAATCACGTAACGCTACTAATTCCGCATCAGTAACACTCGGTTCTCGTTGAGTAACTAGAGTCACATTATGATAGCAAGCTAAGTACTTAAGTAAATAAAATGTCCTAACTTGGGTTCCCCCCCTTGTGGGTGGGTAGGGAAAGGTGGAAGATACCATTAAGATGTTCATACAAGTAATGCATCAAATGTGATACATACACCATGACTGATTCATGCTTGTATGTCATCATAAGTATCCCTTAATATATGATTTGTAAAATTTTCATAAATTAAAGCAAACAAAAAGCTAGTTACTCATTAACAGCCGATGATGGTAAATTTACTGTATAGTTCCATCTCATCTGTTGTTTTTACAGTCAAGTATAAGTCAGTATATAACTGTCACTGACAAAGTGCTGAGCGAACAAACTAGTCTAGAAGTTAAGTAGGATTTAGCAAAATGAAATCATTTGGTATTTATACGCTTGCCAATGATACTGTATACGACCAATTAGTTGCTTTGCTAAACAGCATTGAGGTAAATGTTGGAGAAAATATTCCTGTTTGCGTGATTCCCTATAACCAGCAATTAGACCTGGTTAAACAGGAAATAAAATCTAGAAAAAATGTCACACTTTTTGAAGATTGGGAAGCAATTCACCGCTGGGATAATTTCATCAATGAGCTTTGGGATGCTCATCCAAGAGCAAATGATTCCAAATTCAATCGTCCAGGATGGTACAAAGGCTCTGTACACCGAAAGTTTGCTTCTTTTAATGGCGAGTTTGAAAAATTTGTGTTTTATGATGCTGATAGTTTAGCCATGAAACCAATAGATGATATTGTTGAAAAACTCGATAATTATGATTTAATATTCAACGATTGGGAACATGCTAAACCCAGAGAAAAAACACAATTAAATCTGGAAGTACTTGAAAGAGCAACCCAACTAACAGAAATCGAATTGCGTGCCAAAATTCATTGTGATAGCTTTTTTGGTTCTAAGCGGCTGCTTTTCGGTGGCGAAGATTTGGATATAATTAAACAAAGATGGATTGAAAAACGTGAATTTGAATGGATTCGTCCGGGTTCTTGGTGGTCTAGTTCTGGTATATTCGGTTATATAACTTTATACGGCGATCCCCGAATATTTAACTTTACCCTCAGCCCCAATCCTCAAGATAGAACAGGTAACTGCGCTAATGCAGACCGATTCGTAAATATTAATAATGTTCTTTACAATCAAGATGGTTTAAAACCAATTCATCGCATTCACTACATGAGCTATTCTTCTATTGACTTTACTCGTTTATGTCAAGGAGAAGATGTGAATATAGATTATAGAGATGAGTTTTTATATTATCGATTTCTCAAAGAGCCAGAACGAAAACCAAAAGAGTTGAAAGTTCCTAGCGTGATGTCGCAAATGAATCGTTTTTTGAAAAAATCGCGGAAGAAACTTCAGAGAATGATTTCTTAAGGGAGAATTCTTCAAGCATAGCAGGTTGGGTTGGGTATAAGCATTAGCCAACAAAAGCTCGATCGCGATCCAAGGTTGAATGATGTTGTAATGGCGATCGCTCTACTTTAAAGTGTAAATCGGCTTAACCTAAAACAACGCGATCGCGTCCTTGTCTTTTAGCATGAGAAAGTGCTTTTTCAGCAGCATTAACTAAATTCACAGGCTCAGTTTCAACTGCGGGAATAATACTAGCTACGCCTAAACTAACAGTCAAAACAGGAGCAGGTAAACCACCAATGCTAGGATACTCACACTGAATTGCCAAAGCTTTTATTTCCTCTCGAATATATTCGGCGATGTACATTGCAGCAGCAACATCTATTTTCGCGAGAATCACAAATTCTTCACCACCATAACGAGCCACTAGCACCTCGCTATTTTCAGCTCTCAAATCTCCTTTTGGGAAAGTTGCAGAAAAATTAGTAGGAGGATTAGCCATTTTCCCACAAAATGAGAAACTATTATTACCTAGTAAACATTCTAGGCAGTTGCAGATAGTATTAGCGATTTCTTGTAAACACCGATCTCCTGCGGCAACACCGTAAGTTTTATTATAAATTTTGAAATAGTCAATATCACATAAAATTAGCGATATTGGGGTGCGTTGACTAACAGAGTTTTGCCATTCAATTTGTAGGGAAGTTTGGAAATAGCGGCGATTTACTAATTGAGTTAGTTCATCCAAGCTATATAAAACAACTAATTGTTGATTTTCTACTTTCAAATCTTCAATAGAACTATTGTTAAAATTTTCATTTATTTTTAAATGTTCGCGAAAATATAAACGATATAATTCACATGCGGGAGTACAGCGATCGCCTTCTAAATTTATTAGCCCCATACCTTGTAATTTATATGCTAATGCTGGTTCTAATTTCACATAATTTTTAGCGTTAATTACTTGATAAAAAGCAGCTGCTAAATCTGGTTCATCTCGTAAAGCTAATATGTATTGCCTTAAATATTCATGATAAATTCCTGAGTCTGTAGGTGCTTGTTGCAATAGCTGTTTTAAATTGCCTTGTAATCCTCCTTTACCTACAAGATGATATAAAGCCAATCGTACCAAGTAAGGATGTCCCGCCAGCATTGCCATTAAGCTATCAGCGTCTTCACCTTCTGTCCAATCTAAACCGTGACGTTGTGCTAAATCTTGCACTTGTTCTTTTGTAAACAAAGCCAATTTAATCGGCAAACCAATATTAAATGGCGATCGAGTCAGTTTTATGGGAAAAAGAATTTCTGTGGAGTAAACCAGAACCAAGCGGAGTTTTTGCCAAATTTCAACTGCCTTAGCTTGTTCGTGCCACGAACGCACTAATGATAACAATTCTGAAGCAATTTCTTGATAATCAAATACCCAGTCAGCTTCATTCAACACCAAAACCAAAGGAGTTTCCAACACAGATAACAAATAATTTTGAAAATAGATAGAGCAGCTGACTTTGCTACCCATCTGTTCATCCCAATAATCATTGAGTTTTGGTTCTAGCTGTAATTCTCGACTCACATTGGCACAAAACCAGCGCAAAAATTTATCCAAATTGGCAAATACTGTTTTGTCTGCTTGCTGAAAATCTAAACTCACGGTGCAGAAATTTTGCTTTTTAGCGCGTGCAACTAACCGCAGAACTAAAGAGCTTTTCCCCATTTTCTTGGGTGCTTTGATGCAGATGACACTCCCCGGTTGAGCTATTTCTGTGTAAGCAAGTTCCTCAATTGGCGAACGAGAAATGTAGAATCTGGAATTTAGAGATACGGGGCCGCTAGGAAATTCCAAAGATATGGCTGTGGCAGCTTGGTTAAATTCCCTAAGTAATTGCTGATTTGCTTTGCCAAGGCGATGATTTTCTACAGTCTGGCGGAAATTGGATTGATTTATCGATTCTTTGTAAAAATCACTCAGAATTTGCCATAAATCAGCAGCAACTTTCCTGACCCGATCCTCAGGATAATTCCCTTCAACTGCTATTTTGGTGTAAGTTTTTCCTTCCCAGGCAGAACGCAATACAATTTCTTGGAGTGTTGTTAAACCGGTAGCTTGACTGGCTTTTAATAAGAGTACTACTTCATCTATAGTCATTACTGATTGACTCTAACTAAGCATAAAATTGTCTTACAGGATTATTCTTGACAAGTTTTATGTAGCTTGTTGTGCGTGGGTAAGAGCTAGCCATTTTCAAAAAGCTACAAATAAGTCTGGATAATTTTTGGTATCCTCAGATTTTTGATGCGATTTTATCATAGCTTTTTTTAAAATTTTTATTATTTTTTAAATTTTATGCGAACTCATCTATTTTTTTGAGACATATTTCAGAAGAATACCGCAGGCTATTTTCCAAATTTCTTTGTGGAAAAAATCCCAAATCAAAAATCTACAATTTTTTATTCACTTTAATTATTGAGATTTTCCTATTCCCTTTTAATCAGTACTAATCAACTACCAAAACAGCTGAACCTGCAATTTTCCCAGTACGAAGGGCATCTAAAGCCTCATTCGCTTGAGCCAAGGGAAAAGCATTTACTTCAGTGCGGATAGGAACTTTGGGCGCTAAGGTGAGAAATTCTTCACCATCTTGGCGAGTTAAATTAGCAACAGAACGCAACACTCTTTCTTCCCAAAGAACGTCATAAGGAAAAGAGGGAATATCACTCATGTGAATTCCAGCACAAACTACGACGCCGCCTTTGGTAACTGCACGTAAAGCAGCTGGTACGAGTTTACCTACCGAAGCAAAAATAATCGCTGCGTCTAAAGGTTCTGGGGGTAATACATCTGAGCCACCCGCCCAAGTTGCACCCAATTGACGGGCAAATTCTTGCCCTTCAACATCGCTGGAACGGGTAAAAGCAAACACTTGACGTTCTTGATAACGAGCCAGTTGTATCAAAATGTGAGCAGCCGAACCAAAGCCATAAAAACCTAATTTTTGTGCATTACTTGTCATTCTGTAAGCTCGATAGCCAATTAAGCCGGCGCACAAAAGCGGCGCAGCTTGCAAATCAAGAAAGCTAGGGTCTAGGGGAAAGCAAAAGCGGTAATCGGCGACAGTGTATTCTGCATAGCCGCCGTCAATATTATAACCAGTGAATTCGGCATAATCGCAAAGATTTTCCCGGCCAGAGGCACAGTAAGGGCAGCGATCGCCACAAGTATAACCCAGCCACGGAACACCAACTCGTTGACCAACACTAAATTTATCAACACCATCACCCACGGCCTTTACAGTACCCACAATTTGATGCCCAAGTACTAAAGGTAATTTAGGATGCGTCAATTCTCCATCAACTATATGCAAATCGGTGCGACATACACCGCAAGCATGAACGCGAATCAGTACTTGCTGTGAGTTAGGTTTTGGTATCGGTAACTCTCCTAGCCGTAAGGGTTGACGCGGTGCATCTAAAATCATTGCACGCATAAGCAACTCCAAATTTTTTAATTATTTAGTGGCAAGTAGTTTATGGTTTTGTGCAAAATACAAAGTTTATCTAGTGAAAAATTAATCTCGCTTGAAACCACAACCCAAGCAACGCATACAAACAGAAAAAGCTGCTAAAACTGAAATAATCTCAAATGGCAATTGAAATGACAAGGGAGCTAAAGAAAATCCCCAAATCAGAGAAATTGTTCCAGTTACCATAGTTGCAATGCGATGAATTTCGTCTTGAGTTTTCCAGGCTAAAAACAAAATTCCTAAACCTATTAATAATAATATTAAACTAGCCATAAGCATATTCACTATTTAAAAGCTAAAAATCAATCATCCAAAGCTGCAATGCTAACAGAAATTGTATATACCAATTTTTGGACACTTACCTTATCTATATTATCTGTAGGCACAACCTATGTAAAACTATGCGTTTACGCCAGCTTCTAATATTTGAGTTTGGCAATTGCTAGTTTATCCTTAATGATTTGTATATTTTCATAGAGTGATTATACCTCCTACCGATCCTCAGCAGGCGATCGCTGTCTATGTCCTAGACTTTTACTGGCATTTGGAACTCGTTTTACCTAATACCAACGCTGGATTAATTGTATATCTATAGGGTGATTGGAAGTATTTTATACTCAATAACCAAGGCTTTAATAACCGACTACCTGCACTTTTTATACCGACTACAGCCACTCTCGGATACCGGAAATTTTTCCCCTACTTCCTCTCCTTGCTCTACCCGCCCGAACAAATAAATTTTCTTAACTGAACTTTATTGCCTTATATATGGCGCATCTTCATACAGAATTATGATGAGGATTATTGTTTATTTAATTCTAGTTTAACTTTAAATTAAATTGTGAAGTACAGCCATCAATATCTTTCTGAAGATGCAAGTAATTTTGGTTTAAGGCAGAGTAAATTTTAAATGTTTAGGCGAATAACAAGCTGTGATATTGATTACATATGAATCATAATCATTGCTTTAAATAATAACGGTGTTGGATAAATTGCAATCATTTTTCCAAATTTTAGGCTAAAAAAGTCAGTGTTTGGGAAATATCAGGCATTCTTGCAATACTAAAACATAAAATTTAAACGCATTTTTTAGGAGTATCATGTTGCCATCAAAAAATTTAACGAGAGTGTTTAAAAGTTGCATATTGAGTTTTGTCTGCTTCGTTTTTATCCTTGGTACTTCTATTTTAGGAAATGATTCGTATTTACAAGATACCTCATCACCATCTTTAGGAATTAGGATTAACGATCGCATTGCCATTGCAGTGGAAAAAACACAAAATCCTGAGAAAGAAACGAAGAATGGCCAGGAAATTAAAAGTAATGAATCAAAAACAGAAGAACAGGGAAAATTAAATATTTTCACAATTATCACCCGTGCGCTTGCAGGATTAGTGCTGTTTTTGTATGGTGTAACGCGGATGGCTGAAGGGCTAGAAGCGATCGCAGGCGATCGAGCGCGAGATTTGATTAGCAAGTTCACCAACAATCGCTATGCTGGAGTAGCAACTGGCACGGTGGCAACAACAATATTAGATTCGTCTTCAGTAACAATTATCATTGTGATTGCAATGGTTAGTGCTGGTTTGCTGTCGTTTGTGCAATCTCTTGGTGTGGTTTTAGGTTCCAATATTGGCACGACTATTGGCGCTCAAATAGTTGCTTTTAAGATTAGCGAGTATGCACCAATAGCAATGTTCGTTGGTTTATTATTAATTCTTTTGGGTAAGAAAGAACGTTGGAAGCAAATCGGATTAGTAATCCTTGGCATTGGTTTGCTATTTTTCGGACTTGAAACAATAGAAAATGCGATGGAACCTTTCAAGGACTACAAGCCATTTATCAAATGGATGGAAACCTTGGGTAACAACACCTTGCTAGGTGCTGGTGTGGGGGCGCTGTTTACGGTTTTAGTTCAATCTTCCTCTGCTACAGTTGCGATTATTGTAACTTTGGCTAGTCAAGGATTAATCTCATTACCCGCAGGTGTGGCGTTAATGCTGGGCGCTGAAGTTGGCACTTGTGCTGATACGCTAGTAGCTACTTTAGGGCGTGGTCGGCCAGCAATGCGGACAGGTGTCTTTCATTTATTATTTAATCTTGCTTCTGCTGGTGTAGGGATTTTATTTGCTAGTCAATTAGCAATACTCGCTCAGTGGATTTCTCAGTTATTTGGCGCTGGAGATGATATTGCTCGGCAAATTGCTAATGCACAATTGATATTTAACGTACTCGGAGTAATGATAGCGATCGCTTTTTTACCCTGGATTGCCCATGCATTGGAACGGCTAATTCCTGATGGACAAAACCAAAACCGGCAGCTTGAAACGTTAAAGAAGTAATACCAATACGACTTACCCAGACTCTACGATACTAATTTGAAATCAAAATGCAATAGATGAATCGGCTGTACGCCCCTACAGCCGATTCATTTGTTGCAAAGATTTTTGAATCTTGTCAGATTGTCCTCGTCCCCAATTGAACTATTTTAAAGTTTTATTAAAGCCAAATTTATTACTACTAGTAAAAACTCAAAGAACAAGTACTTATAACCAGTTTTATAGCTAGTTAGTTTTTCTATGAAGATATAAATAAACTATTTTAATTAGCAGTAAAGTAGTGTCAATATATGGCAGTAACACATACAGCAAAGTAATCTGACATTTATCAATGAACTCTCAGCAAGCCATAGAAAGCGAGTGTAAGATTGCAATTCTAACTGTAAGTAGCTGACCATACAACGATCGCCGCCTAATCGTTAAATTACCAAAGATTTAGTAGTAAGCTATTACGCTTTTAAATTCCACAGCTACTCACGAGTTTCCTTAACCGCCGACGGTTAACTGTCAACCGTCAAAAGCCAAAAATGTGCTGCTTTGGATGGGTGATAGCTTAAACCATTTCTAACTCCGAACTATGAACTAACATTTATGCAGAATCAGAAACTTTTTCTCTACTCTTCTCTGGCTCAATTCCAATTAGTCAAAAAAAGTTACACTGCCAAAATCATGGTAGTGGCGTTTTTGGGAACTCACGTACCACTTTTGGCTTTAATCTTCAATATCGTAACTTCCAACTCCTATCCTTGGGAAATAGCAATCCGAGTGCTGCTGAATGCTCTTCTCGCTACATTAGGAGGAACAGCGGCTACCCTTTTTGCATTACACTACCTACTCGCCCCCGTAATTTTAACATCTGCGGCATTGCAAGACTACTTGCAAACCAAAAAATTACCAGAACTGCCTACAGAATTTGGCGATGAGGCAGGCACGTTGATGGCAGATACTTCACAAACTCTTCACAAATTAGATGAGTTGATCCACCAGATTACTAATTATGACAATTTGACTGGGTTACCGAATCGGGATTTATTTAGCGATCGCCTTTACCAAAACGTGTCACAATCTCAGAATCCCCAGCATTTGATTGCTGTTCTTTCCCTGAGTATTGATGATTTCACCGGTATAAGTCATGGGTTGGAGCATGAAACATCTAATCATTTATTAAGAGCAGTTGCCCAACGTTTGACAAGCTGTATGGGTAAAACAGATATCTTGGCGCGTTTAACTCAAGATGAATTTGCCATCGCCCAGATGGATATCTTATCCTTTGAAAAAGTGGTTGCTTTCACAAAAACCCTACAGAATATACTGTCTAAACCCTTCTTCATAGATAACCAGCAAATTCATATTACAGTCAGCATAGGTATTACAATTAGTGACTTAGGCGATCGTAATAGTGTGGATCTCCTATTGCAACAAGCTCACATAGCACTGTATCAAGCAAAACAGCAAGGGTCTAGCCAATACCAGTTCTATTCACCAGAAATTAACGCTCAGTTGCAAGAACGATTAGCACTGGAAAACGAATTACGTGGAGCGCTGGAACGAGGCGAAATCGTAGTTTATTACCAACCGCTGATTGATTTACACACTCAAGAAGTCACAGCAGTAGAAGCACTAATACGCTGGCAGCATCCTACAAGAGGTTTGGTTTCTCCAGCAAAGTTTATTCCCATTGCCGAACATAACGGTTTAATTGTACCTATTGGTGAATGGGTGTTGCGAACCGCCTGCGTCCAAAATCGAAACTGGCAACTTGCAGGACTACCCCCAATTCGCATGTCAGTTAACCTTTCGGCTCGACAATTTGAACAAGCAAATTTAGTCGGAGTTGTCAAACAAATCCTAGAGGAGACGAAACTGCAACCATCTTATTTAGAACTGGAAGTCACTGAAAGCTCCTTAATAGTTGATATTCAGCACTCCGTGAAAACCCTTAAACAATTACGAGAACTTGGAATATGGCTAGCTTTGGATGATTTCGGCACTGGTTATTCTTCTCTCAATTATTTGAAGCGCTTTCCTGTGAACATGCTCAAAATTGACCGCTCATTTGTGCAAGACGTGACATCAAATTCTGATAGCGCCGCAGTCACCGATGCCATCATTGCATTAGCCAAAAGCCTCCAGTTGAAAATTACGGCAGAAGGGGTAGAAACTCAAGAACAGCTTGACTATTTAAAAAAACGTGGATGTCAAGAAGGCCAGGGATTCTACTTTGCTATCCCTACTCCCGCCGAAAGAATCACCGACATACTCAAGCAGAATTCTCAGCAAAAACAGGAGATAGCTGCATAATATAATAGTAGACTGTTGACTGTTGATTTTTGACTGTCAACAGCCGTCACTAATATAGCGAGAGGCAGGAAGCAGGAGGTAGGGGGCAGGAGGTAAAACTATTACCATTCCTAGTATTCAGGCTTGTCATTATGTGCTAATCTATGTGGCTACGGCTATATTTTACAAAATTAAAATAGGATTCTTAAAAGACTTTTGAAACATTCTCTCAAGTTTTTTTGCTTTATTCCCAATATGTCTTCCAATCATCTTTGAAAGCTTGCTGTAATTTCTTCATATAAGTATAAGTTTTAATTTTTACCATCCATACATTATTCCTGTCGCTGCCGACTCCTTTACAAATAACACCTTCAGCTACACCATATTTTCCTTCTCGAACATCTTCAATAAATTGACCTGTTAATTTTCCACGATAAACAACCCGTGCAATGTTTAAGTGACTAAAATCTTGAATAAATTGTTCGGGAGCAATAATACATTTGTTAGTTTGTACATCAAAGAGAATTAGTTGTTTCGGGTCATCCTTTCGATGCATCCCGGCAAAGGAGTTAGTTCCAAAAAATTCTGTAAATACAGTAATTTCTGGGTATTGATAATTTAAATTTTCTTGAAACACTGTTTTTAAAGGATTGGCAAAATCTCTGTTAAAAATCTGCGGAGCTTCTTCTAAACCTGGATGTGCTTTGTTAAATTGTGCAATTCCCATATCATCCAAGTCAAAGCGATCGCGACGCGTACCAAAAGCATACCACCCAAGCTCCAAATCCCAAACCCAGTGGAGATTTGTACCATCATATTTCTCGAAAGCTATACAACGCTCCCAAGGACAATTTTTGCTATCTGGGATTTTAGGATAAACAAGTTCCACTCGTGCCATTGCGATCGAAACAAGCTTGTAAATTAAAAAGATAACTCTGACTTCTGAATTTTGAATTCATGTTACCAAGGATTACCCACCATTGTGAATCCAGCCCAATAATAAGGATGCATAAATGATTCATCAGCTTCCTCAATACTTTCAGCAGGCAAAGGCAAGTTCCCCACAACTCCCAAACCTTGAATTTGGCCATCCTTTAAGTAAATCTGCCCTTTAACCATACCTATTTGAGCTTGTCTCAAAGCCTCCGCCTTAATTGGATAATTTTTTAAATTCTCATAAAATTTCGTCATCAATGCTGCTGTACCAGAATCGTTAACAGACCAAAGACTGGCAACACTAGTTTTTACACCTGCCAGCACTGCTAAACCCGCAAACCCAAGTTCTGACTCTTTATCGCCCAAAGCTGTTCTACAAGCACTCAGCACTATCATTTCTACTTGAGGTTCGTTTAACCGCAACTGGCGTAGTTGGTCTAGACGTAATTTGTTCTCCCACAGTTGAATATAAGACTTGCTTAAGCCGCCAGCCACAAAATCGGCATGGGTAGCCATGTGAATAATGCCAAAAGGTTGTTGACGCCGGACACTTTTGAGATTTTCTAAAGTAGCTTGCTTGTCCAATAACAATTTGCCTTGCCAGAGTTTAGATACCAATGTTGAGATCTCCACGGGAACTGCTGGTAAAGGATTTTGCCCTTGAGTACTCTCAGAAACCCCCAAAGCTAAAATTTGAGATTTTCTAATGTCTGTATACAGTGTGTTGGTTAAGCTCAGACTCGGCATCAAGCCTATACTGTATTTTTCTACTAAAAATTGTTTACCATCGTGGAGTGCTGCCATTGGAGTTGAACGTAAACCAATGTCTGGTAGAAAGACTAAATTGTTAATTTCTCTAGCTTGTAAATCTGCCTCCAGTGGTGCAATTATCCAACGATAAAGTTGTTGAGATGAACGCAAATAAGCAGTGCGGCGACGGTTTTGTGGGCTTACAATTCGATCGCGAAATTCTTGAGCTACTTGTAAAACTTTGGCTCTAGTAGCTTCTGGAATGCGCTTACGAATGGGGTTAACTTTTCCAGTGACTACCACTATTTCCAGTTCGTCGCTATCGTTTTCTAGTAGGCTATTCAGCTGTTTAGTTCTCTCTGGGATAATCTCTACAGGCACAAAACTAATGTAGATAAATGCAGGTTTTACACCAGTAGCTTGCTCAATTTTGCTAGCAATTTCTTTGGCCTCATCCAGTGTTTTAATTCTGGGATTGCGTATACCTAAATAATCACCAAAATCATCTGTGAAGTTATCTTCGGGAGTAGGATTGGTATTAATTACAGGGTCACCAATCTTAGGAATGTTAGGAGGGGGGTTACCTGGATTAGTTGGATTGCATTGGAATGAGCAGGGGGTAGGATCGGGATTTTCAGGCGGAATTTCAGGCGGAATCTCAGGCGGAATCTCAGGCGGAATCTCAGGCGGAATCTCAGGGACATTGACGTTGATTGCTACCTGTACGGGTTCTGAGGATGAAACTACATCGCTAGCTCTAACGCTGAATGCACTTATTAGCCCTGTGGTATCTGTTGGTGGCGTGTAATTTAATGTTTCGCCTATAGTTAATGTGTCTCCCGCAGCTAAAACCGTATCACCTCGTCTTAGGGTTCCTGCTTGGATGGCATCAATGACAACGGTGGTGTTATCTAGATTGACATCGCTAGTGCTGGCAGTAAATGTGAAGCTTAAGGTTTGATTGACTTGGGCATCAGATGATAGGAGCGTGTTTGTTGTCAGCGTCGGTGGGGTATTTACGGATGTAATGGTAATGCCCGTTGGGGTACCAGCAGCATCTCCACCATTGGGCAAAACTGGAAAGTTATTTGTAGGAGCGATCGCAGTTGCCCCTGTATTAATTGACCCTGCTGTGCCATTGACGCTGGCATTACCTACGATAAAATCTACATTGTCTGGGCCACCATCATGTCGAATGCTAACAGTACCTCCTGCTAAAGGTTGAACGTTAACACCTCCTTCACCAACAAAAAATCCACCAGTTGCGATGGTTTCACCAGCAGGGGCCTGTAAACCTTGGATTAGACCGTTAGTTAGTACTTGGACATTGCCACCTTGAACAGTGTTATCGTCAACAAAGTCGTCGGCTATGGCTTGAGTGTTGATGGTGGTAAAACTAATATTGCTGCCAGCAGTATTGGTAGTCTGTAAAGTGACATTCCCTGCTGTAACATTTCCAGTCCCATCCACTCCAGTGGCACTTGCTGAAGCATTAATAGCGTCATTAACGGTAATATTATCTGTGGCAGTTAAGGTGACTGCGCCAGCCGTGCCGGTAAAAGCGCCACCTCCTTCTTTGACTACAGAGGAGTTAATTGCCCCAGTGATAATACTGCCATTTATTGTTGTTGCTACTACACTGCCACCAGTACCTGAACCACCCGCATCATTGGAAGAGGAGTCAATCGTTTGTGTAATAATGTCGCCACCCGCAGACAAGTTTACATTGCCCCCAGAGTAGCCCGTGCCGATGGTAATAATGTTACCTACTGTAATGCTGCCGCCAGTTGTAGACAAATTGACGCTACCACTATTTCCACCATCAGTACTTGTATCTAAATTTCCCAGTGATAAACTGGCTCCAGAAATATTTATCGCTCCTCCGGTTGTGGCAATTGTGTTGGTAGGGTCAACAAAGTTTACAGAACCGCTTTGTGAGGTGAGGCTGAAGCTACCGCCTGTACCCAAGTTTAATGTCGCAACACCATCGGTTGTTACTAAGGGTGTGGCTCCGATGATATCATTGATGGTAATATCGCCTGTGGCTTGTAAGTTGATATTTGCACCGGAGGCAGCGATCGCTTCCCATGAAACGGTATTCGCCCCAATGTCTGCATCGTCAAAAGCGATGTTGCCAGCTGTGCCATCAAAAGTCCCTACTCCACCATCGATAATAGTCAATGTGCTGGGGTCTAGCAATAATGTCCCAAAGCTACCATTGGCGGCTGAAGTATCTACCACACCGTTGAAGGTCAAGAAATTTTTCCCTGATACTTCTACAAAACCACCATTGCCAGAATTTGCTCCTCCACGAGCCGAAATGTTACCAAAATATTGAGTTGCGTTGTCACCCCAAACAATTACCCGTCCGCCATTTCCATCCAATTTACTATCGGCATTAATTACGGAGTTGGAGTTAACATAAGTCTGCTGTGCATTGGGTAAAGTTCCCTTCCCTTGGTAATCGCCGCCAATTAACACAGTACCGCCGCCATTGGTTCCAGAAGCGTTAATATTGGCATCAAGTACTCCTACTTTTGTACCCAAAGCAGTTACTGTCCCGCCTGTTTGACTTGATACATCAACTGTGCCAGAAACAATGGTTGTACCTGGAGTTGCAGGAATTTTGACGTTAGAGCCTGTTAATTGTACGGTGGCATCAGGATTAGCAGTTAACCCAGTGTTAGTATTACCAACGGTGAGCAATTCTGGTAAAGATGCAATGGGAATTGTCCAGTTATTGGGCTGGTTGCTACTAGCGAGGGGCTGGATTTCTAGACTCAGCACATTTCCTGGCTGACTGAGGCGCACCCAATTTTGACCTGGTACGGATGTGACGGTAATCTGTCCTCCTGGTGCTGAAATTTGCCCAGTGTTCGCCACCGTACCACCCAATAAATTCAAGTTCTGCCCCGTACCGACTGCCAAATTTCCAGCATTCACGATCGTTCCTGGTTGGCTAGTACTAAAGGCAAATCCATTGGGGTTTCCCACTAAAGCACTGTAATCATTAACACCAATGGCATTGAACCAACTGCTGCCAAAGCCGATGCCGTTGGCTGTTGTCACCGTGAAAGCACCAGGTACATTTAAGCTAGCGTTTGCTCCAAAAATAAATCCGGCTGGATTCATCAAGAACAAGTTAGGGCTACCACCAGTTACCTGAATTAAGCCATTGATGATGGAAGGATTTCCGCCAGTGATTCTACCAAGAATATTTTGTAGGGCTGGGCTGGCTTGAAAGTTGGCGATTTGTTCTGGTGAAATTCCAAATTGTTGAAAGCTATGGAAGAGATTAGCGCCATCACCAGAAGTTGTACCGCCGGTGATATTAAGTTGGTTGCCGTTGGGAGTCACAATTGTGTTTGTACCATCAGCAGCAGGAACAATTTGCTGTGCTTGGGCTAATTTGGGAGTGATGGTACTCAAAAGTGGGGCAAAAACTAATATTGAAGCGGCGATGCTGGAGAGTAAAGATTTTTTGCGCCGTAAGATGAAGCGACCTGTGGAAAATTCTACATCGATTTGTAACTTATTTGCTAATCCGCGTCGCCAAAGTGCTTGAGCGATCGCCTTTTTTGACCAGAGTATTTGTTCGGTTTTTCTACTAACAGAGATGCTTTGAGAATGAACTCGGTACAAGTACAGGGGTTGTTTAACTCGGCGTACTTGGGTAACTTCAGAAAGTCTTAAACACAAATCGTAATCATAGGAAGTACTAGCAAAGGACGCATTGACACCCCCCACTCGGTCGTAAACGCAACGACGCATGAGGCGGAAGTGGAAAGTCATGAAGTTTACCAACAGACCTTCTCTTGAGTAGGGGATGTCACAGCGATGACCGTAACCGAGAAATTTGCCGTCTGCGTCGATATTTAAATAGTCAGTATAAACAAATCCTGTTTCTGGGTGGCGATTGAGGACTGCGGCGGTTTCGGCTAGGGCGGTAGGGGCGAGGATATCATCACTGTCAACTATACCGATATAACTGCCAGTAGTTTGATTAATTGCTGCTTTACAAGCCGCAGCAACTCCTTGATGGTATGCTTGGATTAGCCGTACTCGCCCATCTTGTTGAGCATATTTTTTGGCGATCGCCACTGACCCATCACAAGAGCCATCATCCCAAATTAATAGCTCAAAGTCTTGCCATGTCTGGGCTAAGACACTGGCGATCGCTTCTTGAAGGTAAGCCTCCCGGTTGTAATTAACGATGACGATGGAAATCAGTGGTGACATCGAAGTAATCCAAGTTTTCTACCTATTACCAGGATATAATGCTCAGGGCTTTCACTTAGGTAATCATTGCTGTTTATTATTTTTTAGTTACAAATTTTCTTAAATTTGAATATCAAAAATATGATATTCAAATATTCATACACCGTAAATTAGTAAACAGATACTGTTCGCTGATAACTGTTCAGGCAACCCACCGAGGATCAATGAGAAAAGGAACAGAAACTAGTGTTAAGCCCAAAGCAACGACTCAGCCAAGAATTTTCTCTCTCTCTCATCAATTAGACGCTTGGCAAAGTCTGGCAAATACTAAATGGAATCAGCACAGTTTCAGTTTCAAGTGTGCCTTGTTAATTCTGCCTGCGGTCTGGATTTTAACTGCAAATGGACTCAGAGCTACAGCTAATAACTTTACACCAAGTTCAGAGCAAGATAGTAGTTACTCTGAGTTACAAATCGTACAGGAAACAGAACCTTCCTCGGTAACTGAACCTAATCAACCACAACCAAACCCCGAATCATCGCCAGCACAACCAGAAACGCCACAACGCATTCGAGTCCGCAAAATTCAGGTTGTAGATAGCACGGTTTTTAGTGAAAATGATTTGAATGCAGTTGTCAGGCCGTTTGAAGAACGACGCGACTTGACTTTAGAAGAAATCAGACAAGCAGCAGACGCCGTTACCCAACTTTATTTAAATAAAGGCTATCTCAATTCCAGGGCGGTTCCAGACACTCAGCAATCTAGTACCGCCGATGGAATTGTGGTGATTCGCGTCATTGAAGGGCGTTTAGCTGAAATAGACATCCAAGGAACGCGGCGACTAAACCCTTCTTATATTCGTAGTCGCATCGAATTAGGTGCTGGTGTGCCTTTGAATATTGGTAAGTTAGAAGACCAACTAAAGCTATTGCGACTCGATCCTTTGTTTACAAATGTCGAAGCACGCCTGCGTCCTACGGGTAAAGTCGGTCAAAGTGTTTTGGTTGTGAGAGTTGAAGAGGCAAACCCTTTAACTGGTAGCTTGGGTGTAGATAACTATTCGCCTCCGAGTATTGGTGCAGAAAGATTGGGTGTCGAACTGCGCCATCGTAATTTAACTGGGATGGGAGATGAGTTAGGAGGCTATTATTTTCACTCGTTCACAGGTGGTTCCGATATCTATGATTTTAGGTATCAGGTGCCTGTAAATGCGATGGATGGGAAGGTGCAGATTAGAGCTGCATTTAATCGTAACAGAATCACTCAAGCGCCCTTCGATGCGTTTGGCATTCGAGCAAACCAGGATCTTTATGAAATCAATTATCGCCAACCATTGATGCGATCGCCACGAGAAGAATTTGCTCTATCTTTAGGATTTACTTATCAAGATGGTCAAACTTTTCTCTTTGATAACCTTGCAACCCCCTTTGGTATCGGCCCCGACGCTAATGGAGTCAGCCGTACCAGCGTTATTAAGTTTGGTCAAGACTATATCAAACGGGAACCCCAAGGTGCTTGGTTTTTGCGATCGCAATTTAATTTTGGCGTTGATATATTAGATGCCACAATTAACAATGACCCCATACCCGATGGTCGCTTTTTCAGTTGGCTGTTTCAAGTACAGCGCGTACAAAGACTCACCAACGACCAATTATTACTCGTTCAAGCAGAGTTACAGCTAACACCAGATAGCCTGTTACCTTCCCAGCAATTTGTTATTGGTGGCGGACAATCAGTCAGAGGATATCGTCAAAATGTCCGCTCAGGGGATAATGGATTTCGGGTAGCGATCGAAGATAGAATCACGGTGCAACGTAATGAATCTGGATTATCTACCATTCAAATAGCACCATTTGTTGATATGGGAGCCGTTTGGAATAAGTCTAATAATCCCAATCAGCTACCCGACCAAACTTTTCTCATTGGTGCAGGTTTAGGATTATTGTGGAATGAAGCCTTTGGTATTGATAATTTAAATTTACGACTCGATTATGGATTTCCATTTATCGATTTGAGCGATCGCGGTAATAACGTTCAAGATGATGGCTTTTATTTTAGCGTCCGGTATCAGCCGTAATGGGGTATGGGGAAGTAAGAGAAAAGGTTAAAAGGAAAAGGGAAAAGGAATAAATTTTATCTTTCCCCTTACCCCTTTCGCTTTCCCCTGCTTCCCCATGCCCTTTTTCATTTTTTATATAAAGCCCGATATTCCCAAGGATTGACAAATTTAGTATCGCTCCAAATGCCAAGCTTTTGGTTTTTGGCTTGTGCTTCAGCTTGTTGAATTAAGTCTTTACTAGGACATTTATTTAAATAAGGGCGATATGCTTTTGCTAAACCTTCTTGCAATAATACTTGTTGGATGAAAGTGCCATTTTTTAAACGAACTTCTGCAACTTTACGTCCATAACGATCGCTATCAGTAATATTCAACGTCACGCGATCGCCTCCTTGCTGTACGAGTTCTTGCACGCGTTCTTGAGCTTTGACACCCCAAGTAAATTGATTGCGATCGCTACTAATTTTACTCTGCTTTTCTTTATTAGTATGAGCTATTTCTGGTGCATCTACACAAGCAAAGCGCACGGTAATATTTTTACCATTAGCATCTTTTACTACTATAGTATCACCATCACTCACTCGCTCAACCACATCTCCAGAATTACCAATCAAGCGATCGCAGCCCATCAAACCCAAAATTATGATAGTTGCACAAAGCCAAAATCCCACTAATTTAATTAATTTTTCCATCCCAATTCACCAAATTATCTTTGATGCATGATAATAAATATTCAGTAACCAAGAGTCAGAAGATTTAAAAAATCAATAATGTTATACTTTTGATTTTGTTCAAATTCTCAACTTCATATATCTAACCTTTATTAATTCTAGCTTCTGAATTATAATTCCTATATTTTCGGAGAGATTCCAAACATATCTGAATTTTTGTATCTATTAATTGATTACCAAAAGGCAATCGTTCGCCAGTCACCCAAGCTTCTTGAGGTTGACACTGATATATTCTGCGGGGTGAATCATTTAAATAATCATCAGCCGTGCGATTGTGTTTTCTTTTGGCACGATTTAAAAGTAACTTCAAAATCTTTTCTGTTTCATCTGGCTTTAATTCTGATGCCGTTCCATAAAAATACAAACCATCAGCTGTACCTTCAGAAACACTCGAATTAAAAATAGCGATCGCTACCTTCCCACCATTACTATATAAATTCTGCGAATGCTTCGACTCAATAGCCGAACTCCAATAAATATTGCAGTTATCATCATAGGCAAAAAATACAGGCGATACCCAAGGATAACCATCAAAAGAACAAGTAGACAAACTGCAATAAATATTATTTTCCATAATCCGAAATGCCTTGGCGATCGCTTCTGGATTTTGGAAATCAATCGTATTCACCCATCGATTCGTAACACTCGCAGATTCCAACATAACCCTCCAAAAAACTCTGTCTTGAAAAGCTTTGATGCTTGCGGCAACGCCAAAGGCGAACGCCGCAAGCCGGCGCTCAAACTTTTCGCTGCGCTCCTTTGCGCTTACTTTGCGTTCCTCTGCGTTTAAAAACATTTTAAAGTTGATTTCGTGCCTTCAATTGCAGATATCGTTCAACCAACTCATCCGCAATCTGATTCGCTGGTGCATCTAATACTAATACACCTTTTTGTTTGAGTTGAGCAAATGCCACTTGCCGCTGTGCCAATAAATCTAATGACACTGCACGCACATAAGCAGCTGTAACATTTTCACTAAAAGTATTTGCCAAACGATCTACTTGCGGATCTCGCAAAGTCACGCAAAATGGCAGATAGCGGGGTGCTAACTTAGAAAGTGCAGCCAGCAATTCCATAGAAGCGGTGACATCAACTAAATCAGTAATCACCACCACCAGCGCCCTACGAGTTTGTCGCTGCACGACATTTGTCACCGCCCCCAAATAATCAGATTCAAATAACACTGGTTGAATTGGAGTCAGTTTATCAATTAGCTGATTCAAATGAAGTTGGCCGCGTTCTGGGGGAATCCACGTATGCATCTGGCGGTCAAATACACCAACGCCGACGCGATCGCCTCGATGTAACCCTGCCAAAGCTAAGGATAAAGTTGCATTCAAACCCCAGTCAAACCGCTGTAAACCTTGGACTTTTGCCGTCATTAACCTGCCGCGATCGAGTAAAATCAGCAAAGTTTGTTCCTGTTCTGGTTCCAAAACCCTCACCAATGGCGGTGAGTTACCATAAGCACCAACCCGGCGGGCGGTAGCTTTCCAATCAATAAACCGCAAATCGTCACCAGTGCGGTAATTCCGCAGTTCGGCAAACTCTGTACCGATACCCGTTTGCCTAGCTTGGCGCATCGATCCCGATGATTGCAGTGTCAGGCGAATTGTGAGCGATCGCAACCCGATTAAATCGGGATAAACTTTCACTGGCAGACTTTGTAAAATCTGCCAATCGTCCCAAGCTAACCCCCAAAGTCCCAATTGTCTTACTTGAATATTTCCCCAAGGGAATTCTCCCCGTTGTGTCGGGTTAACGGTATAAGTTAATTCCTGGGTACTGTTACTGGGAATAATCGCCTGTAGTCCAGGTGCAGATACACCAAAACCTGTTGGGTAATAATCGCGGATTTGAATTTGAGCGTTGGCTTTTTGTGACGTTACTTTTAATACAACTGGATTATCTCGCCCAATGGATAGCCGTGGCGGTAATTCGCGGGTAATTTGCACGCGATAACGCCGCACCTGCAAACCATCTGCAACCATTAATAAAAGAACTGCGACATCAAATAACAAAGTGATGGCGATGGTTGCTTTAATGGGGAGAAAAAAGGATAGGATAAAGGCGATCGCAATTCCTAAAACTAATAATAAATAAACTCGTTTAGAAGGAACCATTTTTTTCAGTCACGTAATTTTAGATTTGAGATTTTGGATTTTGTATTGATTCCAAGGATAAATCCGCTTGCTCTCTACTATTAAGGAATCATTGGTCAAATTGTAGAAAATTTTCAAAAGAAGTTTAAATTTTAGGTTAGCACGCTATCAACGCTTGTAGGGGCGCACAGCTAGCTGTGCGCCCCTACAATGATTGCTGTATATGTTGTGTTAGCAAAAAACGCGCCCTTTTGGGCGCTCATATCAGTAATACTTAGAAATTGTAACCAACGCCTAATAGCAAGCCGACATCAGTTTCATCCATGAAAGCGGCATTTACAGCACCTGTAAGGGTGAACCGAGTACCTAGAGGAACGTCTACACCACCAGTGAGCAATAATCCAAAATCAGTATCGAGATTAGCTTCAATGGCTACGCCTGCGCCCAGGTAAGGAGCTATACTAAGAGTTCGTTCGCCCACGGAACCTGCTGCACGTGGGGTGAAATCATAAGTCAGGGGAACCAAGAATACTGTATCGTCACCAAACAGCACTGATGGTCGTACTGATATGGAGTTTGTCAGACCAAGTTTGCTGATGACTGTAAAGTTACCTTCGCTCAAAGCTGTATCGTTGCCACTCAAACCAATGTTACCAGCAACACCAATATAACTTCTACCGCCACGAGTAGCTCTACCTACATCAACATTAGTTCCACCATCAGCATTGCCTCCATTTTGGGGCTGATTTAACTGACTGAGATTAATATCAGGTGGGATGAGGACTTGGTTAATTGCATGGATAACACCGTTGCTAGCTGGGACATCAGCTTGGATGACTCTAGCATTATTGACTGCGACTTGATTGTTAGCGCGATCGATTTGAATATTTACAGGTCTTTCTTCAAAGGTTTTCAGTTCGCCATTTGTGAGTTGGCTAGCAGTTACCGCACCGGGAACTACGTGATAGCTCAAAATCTTAACCAATGCTTCTTTGTTTTCTGGCCGCTGCAATTGTTCTAGGGTAGAAGCAGGTAAAGCGGCAAATGCATCGTTAGTGGGAGCAAAAACTGTATAAGGGCCGGGCTGTTGAAGAGTTTCTGCTAAACCGGCTGTTTTTAATAAAGAAGTTAGTGTTGAAAAAGAGTTACTGGATGCAGCCAGGGAAACAATGTCGTTACCTGTTTGACTACCTGTACCAACTCCACCGACAACATACTGAGCCGCTGGCAGATTGCTAGCAATGGGTTGCAAACGTCCCTGTCTAACTAAAGCTTGATATAAAAGTGCTGCTGCTTCACCACGAGTCAGGGCTTGTTGGGGATTGAGTTGTTTGACATCTGGGTAGTTGACAACAAGATTAGCTTGTGTTGCTGCTGCTACGCTACTAACGGCATAATTTGGGATAGCCGAAGCATCGCTGTAGGTAGTATTAACAATATTTGTATCGCTAGCAGACAAGCCTAAGCCATTGCTGATAGAAACGATCGCTTCTACCTTGGGTATTTGTTGATTTGGTCTAAATACATTTCCAGGATAACCAGACAAAAACCCGATTTCGTAAGCGTTTTGAATTGCCGCAGCTGCCCAGTAGCCAGCAGGAACATCACTAAATCCACCCGCACTCAATTGGCGAATTCGGTTTTGGTTGCCGAAAGCCTTTTGAATTAAGGCGGCAAACTCCGCACGAGTCACAGATTGATTTGGCCTAAAAGTGCCATCAGGGAAGCCACTAATTACATTATTATCAGCTAGAGTTTGGATAAATGGACGTGCCCAGTAATCTGAAGTGACATCCGACAAATTAACTGTTGAAGTTGGTGATGGTGAAGTTGGTGATGGTGTAGCAGATGGAGTAGGAGATGGAGTGGTACTGGGAACAGTATTTTGAGATGAAGCTGGTGTAGAAATTACGATGGGAGCTACTGTAGCAGTTGTCATTCCAAAAACTAGCAAAGCTACTCTTAGTGATGACCAGCGAAACAGACTAGACATTACAATATCCTCCAGGAAAAAAAAGTTGCTGAACGGGGTAAAAGACAAAATGCAAAAGGCAAAAGGCAGAATTCAATAAAATTATGATTGAACGCTAGTTTTACTTTTTGCTTTTTATGGGATTTTTCCAGAACCGCAGATAACACTAAGAATAAAAAGAGATACTGTGGTCATCTGATATATTGCAATAATAAAGACACTTATTACAGTCTAGCGATTTAATTAGGTCTAGAATCGCACTCAATCAACTTAACTAATTGGCTTTTAATAGCCGTGCCTTTATGATTGCCGAGAGAAGTGAATAGGGTCAAGCTTAATGCATCATGAGATTTATTAATATTTAATAAAGGAAAATCTGTACTGGCGGTATAAGTAGTATTTTTGAGCTATTGTCTAATTTCCGCAACTAACTAATGGCTGTAATTTGGAATAAATCTTTCACTCTTTAGATAGTTGTCGCTTATACTAAATTTAATAATGCTAAAGTTTAAATCAGCGACGATCGCAGATTTTTGACTAGCGATTAAATAGAAACTAGGTTTTAAAGCCAGCAATAGTAATTCGATTTTATTTTTGAACTTATAGTAATTTACAGCCGATTATATTACAGTAGAGGCGCACAGTTGTACACCCCGATCGCAAATTAATCTTCAAGATGTATTCAATTGAATTGAAAACTGCCATATTTGCGTAGGTAGAGATGCGATTAATCTCGTCTCTATGGAAGTAGAGAATCACCCTTTTTGAATTGAAAGCAAGTTTTTTTTACACAATCAAATACTAGTTCTAATATAAATACCGTTTTAGTTAAATTCTTTTAAATTCTGGTATATCTTATTAACTAATCGTGCTTTGAAGAGTCATCCCAAATCCGTGTTAAAAACCCTTTATACGCAATTGATTCCAAAGCTTAACAGGTAGCGCTAAATTGGTTCCAGGTAAACCTTCAACCTCGTTGTCTATCTTGAGACAGAGAAAAATTTCATTCAAATTTCATTTTTTCAGGAAAAGCTATGGATAGGGTGAACGGTAAGACATTTGAGACATTTATATACCTTTAGTTATGACAAGCGATCGCTAAAAATATGTTAGTCAGGAGTAAAATTCTCTGGTTGAGGCTTTGGCGTCAGTTACTTCGACCTAAGCACTTGGCTTTTTTTGAAGCTTGCTTGATTGGTCTAGTTTCTGGGCTAGCGGCAGTTCTGTTAGGACAAGCGGTAGACTGGGCAGGTGCATGGCGAGTGCATGTTTCTTATCTTTGGCCTGCCTTTTTGGCGCTACCAGCCATAGGACTGGTGGGAGGAATCTTAGCTGGTTGGTTAGTAGACCGCTTTGCACCTGAAGCATCAGGTAGTGGGATGTCTGAAGTCAAAGCAGTATTGGCTCGCGTACCGATGCCGTTAAATCTGCGGATTGCTTTGGTAAAGCTAGTGAGCGCTACATTAGTGCTGGGTTCTGGAATGCCTTTAGGGCGGGAAGGGCCAACCGTGCAAATTGGGGCAGCTTTGGCAAATCAACTGAGTAATTGGGTGCCCACTTCCCCAGAGCATCGCCGCCAGCTGATCGCCGCAGGCGCCGGGGCTGGGTTAGCTGCGGCTTTTAATGCACCCATCGCTGGCGTACTTTTTGTAGTGGAAGAACTATTGCAAGATGTGTCAGGTATCACTCTTGGCACTGCGATTTTGGCTTCTTTCATCGCTTCAGTCATCTCCCGACTCTATGGCAGCCACAGTCTCGAACTGAATCACTTGAATTTAGCACTTCCAGATACTACCTTCTTCGCTCAGGAAATCCCTTTTTACTTGATTTTGGGAGTGCTGGCTGGGTTATTGGGTATTGTGTTTAATAAAGGTGTTCTTGCGAGTCTAGCAATTAATCGGCGCGTACTACACCTGAGTTTACCCTGGCGAATTGGCATTGTTGGGTTAGTTAGTGGTGTGGCGATCGCTTTATTGCCAGTAACCTTTCGTGATAATGCCGGGCTAAGAGAGATTTTACTCATAGGTGAGGCTCACTGGCTATTTGCAGCGATCGCTCTTGTAGTCCAATTTATCCTCATCCTTTTAACTTACGGCTCTGGGGCGCCAGGAGGTTTATTAGTTCCTACCTTAGCCTTGGGAGCTGCCCTTGGTTATTTGGTGGGTGGTGTCGAACACAGTTTGCTGGGAATGAGCGCCGCCACAACTTATGCTCGTGTGGGTATGGCTGGCTTTTTTAGCGCCGTCTGTAAAGTGCCAATTACAGCAGTCATCATTGTGTTTGAGATGACCACAGATTTCAATCTGGTACTACCGTTAATGATTGTGTCTGTAGTTGCCTATTTAGTAGCCGAAAAAATTGACAAGCGATCGCTCTACGACCTTCTATTAGAGTGGAAAGGGATTCACATTACAAAAGAGCCAAATACAGAGGGACTTTTAGCGCAATTAACTGCCGCAGATGTGATGCAGCGACGTGTTGAAACTCTATCTAGCCAGATGAGCATTGATGAAGCAGTGCAGGCATTTTCCCACTCTCACCATCGCAATTTCCCAATTTTAGAAAATGGCAAGGTTGTTGGCATTGTCACTCAAAAAGATTTAATTAATATTGCCTCCCAACAGTTAGGAGGAGATAGAACTGTTAGCGAAATTATGACACCACCAGTAACAGTCAGCCCCACAGCTACACTGGCTCATGTCTTGCATACACTCAATCGCTATCACCTCAGTTGCTTGCCTGTTACAGAAGGTCGCAAGCTAGTAGGAATTATTACTCATAGTGATATTATCCGCGTAGAAGCAGAGCGACTCAGTGGCAATACCGAACAGATAAAACCGAAATCAGCACCTTCTTATGTGGTTTACCAAACTCGCGCCCCGGCTACAGGCAAAGGCAGACTGCTAGTACCACTTTCACATCCCCAGACAGCCCAGACTTTGCTAGAAATGGCAGTGGCGATCGCTAAAGATCGCAATTACGAAATAGAATGCTTACAAGTGATTATCGTTCCATCCAGTCGCATCCCATCAGAAACACCAGTAGACACAACTAAAAGCGATCTTCTTTTACAAAAGGCAATCCTGTTAGGAGAAAAGTGGCGGATTCCCGTTCACACCCAGATTCGAGTTGCCCATAATGTCGCTGGGCCGATTTTGGAGACTGTCAAAGAACGACATATTGACTTGGTTTTGATGGGCTGGAAAGGCACTACATCAACTCCTGGTAGAGTTTTCAGCCGAGTAGTGGATACTGTAATTCGCCAAGCTCCTTGTGATGTTATCTTGGCTAAATTGGATGATAAAAGAGCCTTTGACCGTTGGTTGCTGCCAATGGCAGGCGGCCCTAACTCCAGGCAAGCAATTAAATTATTACCTGCCCTTGCTTCGCTAAGTACATCGCCCCAAATCAATTTATGTCAAGTATTCCAATCTAGTGAATCTCTACCGGATACAACATTACTGGATAAATCTGTCCGCTTTCTCCAACGCCGAGTTAAAGGTAAAGTAACCGCTACTCCAGTCCGGGCTAATTCTGTTCCTGAGGCTGTACTTGAGTGTGCCGAACAAGAGAATAGTGATGTGATTGTTTTAGGAGCTAGTCGTGATAGTCTACTGGAACAGGTGATGCAAGGAAATATTCCAGAGAATATTTCTCGCAAGAGTAACTGCACGGTGATTATGGTGAAAACTTAATTTGGAAAAACTAAGTACACCTTTATCGCTTCTTTTATGTTCCTTACCTATGCAAGTAAGTTCTCCAAAATAAACCGGATTTTTATAGTTGTTTCACTTTTTTGTGAAAGCGTATTTAAAGAAGGCTTTTAGCACAGGGTTAGACTATGCGGTTAATATTAGTTGAGGATGAAGCAGATTTAGGTGCAGCAATCAAACAAGTCCTGAATCATGAGGCGTATATAGTTGATTGGTTTCTTGATGGTACTCAGGCATGGCAATACTTAGAAATCGGGTGGACTGAGTACGCGCTAGCAATTTTTGATTGGATGTTACCAGGAGTTTCGGGAGTAGAGTTGTGTAAACGGTTGCAACCGCGCTCGCTCCCGTAGTTCTGGCGGTTCTGGTTTGGGTTTAGCGATCGCTTTGGCGATCGTCCAGGCACACAAAGGCAGTATTCACGTTCAAAGTCAACCTAGACACGGTAGTACATTTACAGTTCGCCTGCCTCAAAATTAAAGACATTTTATATCATGTCCGGCTAATCACTGATAATTACCGCATCTGTGCAAAAATCCTAAAAGCCTCTTTACTCCTGCCCCAATACTGCTCGGTTAACGATTTTTAACTCGGCATTGGGTTTGGGAAAAGGGTTAAAGGGTAAAGGTTAAAGGTTTTTTCTTTCCCCTTTCCCCTTCCCCTTTTCCCCTTAACCGACAAGTATTGCCTCCTGCCCCCCGACACCAAGCGACTTTTAAAGCTGTTCCTTGCTACTATAATTCAAAATTCTCTGCGTCCGCAGGTTTACCAACAATGAACCCTATTTGAAATAGAACAGGCTAGTTCAGGCGATCGCACTTGTAGAGGAATTGTAATAGTAAACTCTGCCCCTTGTCCGGGTGCAGAAATACATTGCATAGTACCGCCATGTTTAGCAACAATTTGATAGCTAATACTCAATCCTAAACCCGTCCCTTTACCCACAGGCTTTGTCGTAAAAAATGGGTCGAAAAGATATTGCAGTACTTCTTCAGTCATTCCCGGGCCGTTATCTGCAATTTGAATAGCAACATATTCATTGTTAATGGCTCTAGTGCGAATCCAAATTTGGCTGCGGCAAGATTGAAAATTTTGCGGAGGCTGTTCTTTTTCATACTCTTCCAAAGCATCAATCGCATTAGCAATGATATTCATAAATACTTGATTTAATTGCCCTGGATAACAACCTACTAGCGGCAAATCTCCGTATTCTTTGATTACTTCAATGCTTGGATAATTTGAACTACCTTTGAGGCGACTGTGCAAAATTAAGAGCGTACTATCTAAGCCATCGTGAATATCAACTGGCTTGACTTCTGCTTCGTCAAGCCGCGAAAAATTCCGTAATGATTGAATAATTTCGCGGATGCGTTCTGCACCAATTTTTATAGAAGATAGCAGTTTTGGCAAGTCTTGAGTGAGAAAATCTAAATCGATTACTTCTACCTGTTCCTGAATTTCTAGTGACGGTTCAGGAGTATTTTTCTCATACAAATATAAGAGATAGAGCAAATCTTGAATATATTGGTTTGCATGAGTTATGTTGCCATAAATGAAATTCACGGGGTTATTAATTTCGTGGGCTACTCCTGCTACGAGTTGTCCTAAACTAGACATTTTTTCACTTTGAACTAACTGACTTTGAGTTTCTTTCAATTGACGAAAAGCAACTTCTAGCTGATTGGCTTGTTCTCGATAACGAGTTTCTGATTGCTGCAAAGCTTGTGCTGTTAAGATACGCTCTTGAATTTCTTGGTGCAATTGCTGATTTGCTGCTTGTAGTTCAGATGTCCTGATTTCTACGCGTTTTTCTAATTCAGCGGTTAATTGCAAAAGCTCTTGTTCTGCTTTAAATCGTTCTTGAATCTCTTGTTCTAAACGCAGAGAACGATCTTGCAATTTTTTGGCCAAATTTCGCAGACTTAAATGAATTTTTACACGAGCTAATACTTCTTCGTGCTGCAATGGCTTAGTGATATAGTCTACAGCCCCAAGACTCAATCCTTTGACTTTATCGACTGTTTCTGAAAGTGCCGTCATGAAAATTATCGGAATATCTTTTGTACTTTCCTGAGCTTTTAAATAACGGCAAGTTTCAAAGCCATCGATCCCTGGCATAATTACATCTAACAAAATTAGATCGGGTACAGCATATTCTAATTGTTCAATTGCATCTTCACCATCTTGGGCAACTAAAACTTGAAACCCTGCATTTGCTAATAAATCGAACAAAACTCCTAAATTAGTTGGGGTATCATCAACAATTAAAATAACGTTGCTATTAGTGTTTTCCAAAATCATAATTAATTGCCTGCATTTTTCAGAAATTCACGGATTTTTTTAACTTGAAAGCCTTTAGCTAATTGTTGTATCTCTTGAGAGAAGTTAACATATTCAATATTTGATTTTTGTAAGCGAGATACTTGCTCAATAATTCCCTTAAGGTCGCCTTTTTTAGCTAAATTCAACAGAGCAGCTATTTCTTCAGGTGGAGGAAAGACTAAAGTTTGTTCGCCAACGCTAGATGGAGAATCAGAAATATTTTCTAACTTCTCCTCATATATCCATTGTAAGTTTAAATAAACTTGTAATTTTGCTAATAATTCTGATGTTCGGATTGGCTTAGGAATAAAGTCATTACATCCAATTTGTTTACTTTTTTCTCGATCGAAATCAAAAACACTAGCAGAAGTTCCCAAAATTATTATATCTTTAATTTCTGGCGATCGCCTGATTCGCCGAGTTGCTTCTAAACCGCTCAATGTGGGCATCATCAAATCCATTAATATACAATCGGGCTGCAATTCGATTGCTTTATTTAAACAGTCTTGTCCATCCACTGCCTCTACAATTTCAAATCCAAAGTGAGTTAGAATTTTACCTAAAACTGAGCGATTTTCTAAGCGATCGTCAGCAACAATTATTGTGTGCTTTTTACCTTGATAACCAATAATATTTTGTGCTGCTGTTTTCAGAGATTCTGGAGATTGTTCGACTTGTGTCAAATCAATATCAAACCAGAAAATACTGCCTTTACCTAAAGTACTTATAACCTGGATTTCTCCTCCCATCATTTGTACTAATTTGCGACTTATGGATAGTCCCAATCCCGTACCTTCTACTTTGTGATTGTGTTCGCCTACTTGATGAAAAGGTAAAAAGATTTCTTCTAATTGTTCGGGAGCCATACCCACACCTGTATCTTCCACCTGAAACCTAATTTTCCGATCGTGATAGCCTACTTTTAATTTGACTTCACCTACTTCTGTAAATTTCACCGCATTACCGAGTAAATTAATTAAAACTTGTCGCAAACGTTTTTCATCCGCTTTCACTCCTTTAGGCAAATTACTTGTTGCTTGATAAATTAAAGTAACACCTTTTTGTTGAGCGCGAATCTGGCAAATTTCTGCAATTCCTTCAAGTAATTCTGGAAAATTAAACTCTGTGGGATATAATTCCATTTTCCGCGCTTCAATTTTGGAAAGATCCAAAACTTCATTAATCAAATTTAAAAGGTGGTCGCCACACTGATAAATTATATTTAGTCCATCTTTTTGAGACTTTGTAGCATCTTTATCTCGTTGCAAAATTTGTGCGTAACCTAAAATGCCATTCAAAGGTGTACGGAGTTCGTGACTCATATTTGCTAAAAACTCACTCTTCGCCTGATTAGCAAATTGCGCTACTGCTTCGGCTTTTTGCAAATGCACATTCTTTTCTTGTAATTCTTGGGTTCGCTCTTGTACCTTTGCTTCTAAAGTGGCGTTAGCTGTTGCTAAATCGCTATAAAGACGAGCATTTTCAATAGAAATTGCTGCTTGAGAAGACAAAAGTTTTAAGATTTCTAATCTATCTGGGGTAAAGGCTTCAGTTGTGAGATTGTTTTCTAAGTAGAGAATGCCAGCTAGTTTTCCTTGATGCAGGAGCGGAGTGCATAATAATGATTTGGGTTTGTAGGTAACGATATAAGGATCTGTGGCAAAAATACCCTCACAAGTTGTATTGCTACATAGAACGTTTTCTTGCGTTCTGGCTACATAATTAATGACAAAAATAGGTAACTCTTGGCTAGTTGCTACTGGCTCCGATTGCATAACAATTACTTCTTTTTGTTCTACGGCCGCTTTTGCTTCTATTAGTAAATTTCCATCTATTTCTAATATTAAGTATCCAGTTTGAGCGCCAGCATTTTCTAGTACAATTTGCATTAATTTAGCCAGCAATTTACTCAAAACAATTTCGCCAGAAAGAGCTTGAGAAGCTTTCATCACCGTCATGAAGTCGAGATTGTTATTACCTGCAACGATGGTAGAACTTGTCTGAACCAGTTCTTTTTTATTTGTATCTGGCTTTTGAATGTTTTGTGATGTCTCCCGGAAATCCGCTACCCGTCTTTGCGTAATTAATTGGGGATAGCGTGTTTGTAAATCCTTGAGTTTAGCGATCGCTCCCCAATGCTGATAGGCATAATAGGCATTAGTCATATAGGTTTGAGCAATAGTTTCTTTACCCCATGACAGATAAAATTTGGCGGCGAGTTCGTGAGCGAGGGCTTCTTCGTTGATGTACTCGTTTTCTTTGGCAAGTGCGATCGCTTTTTCGTAATTTTCTATTGCCTCAATATTTTGGTTAAGTACTCGATGTTTTTCTGCCTCAACTAGATAGAATTTATGCAGATGATTCATTGGGGCATAATGCGCCCATTTTTGCATTTTTGCTTGATTAGCTTGGACGCGATCGAGAATACTCTGCCGTTCAGACTCTAGACGATCTCTATACATCGCCAGCCAAATTAAAGAATCGTAGAAATAGAAAATAACAAAAACTATCTGCCCTGCTGCTGCACTCAAATAATTTTCTGCTTGATTGAGATTTTCCAGCGCTTGCGAATAGTTTTCAAACAGATAACAAAGCTTTAGTTGTTCTAAGTAGACAAAATAAATTGGTATAAAATCGTTTTTTGTGTGGTGCAAAGGAAGCATTTTCCGCTCATCATAAGCTTCACCTTGTAAAACGCAGGGATTTTGGTTATTGCCCATCATGTTTAAGACGGCTTGCCAAAAAATTTCGTGATAATGAAGTACTATTTCTTGCTTGATATTATTAATAGCATCCCAGTAGGTTGCCATTTCTTGTTCAACAGAAGCTAGTTGCTTGCCTACTAAATATTGTTGACAGCAATATTCAAATGCACCATAAGCAGCATATTCTAAATCTCCAGTTTCTAAACCCCTAGAGTAATTCAATCGAAAAGTTTCGATGGTATTGTTAACATGTTCTTTCCAATGTTGAATAAATATATATACCATTTGATGTGTCTTGGTACTGACTTGTTTGGCATTTAATTTTGAAACCAAATCTAAAGCTAATTGCCCAAATTTATAGCCTCGTTCGATATCTCCCACAATGCCACATAAAAGAAAACCATAAAGCGAATATGTGTGGGGAGACACAGAAGCATTGCCATACTTAACGCATAAATTAACTTGTTTACATACCAATAGAGGTACAAGTTCTGGAGCGCCTAAGTAGGCGGTAATAGACAGACTTGAGAGTAACCTCAACACTGCCACTTGATCGGGGTTGGTCATTTGAGGTAAGTAGAGCAAGTCCGAGGGATCTTTCCCACTTAAAATCGATGCTGTTTCCTCTAATGCTTGCTCGATATCTGAAGGGTTCACTGTTTCGGGAAACTTCACTTCCAACAGTTTTAAAACTTGTAATCCTGTATTAATTGCTTCCAGCAGCTTATTCTGTCCCGTATAAGCTTGAATCTGGACTTCGTATACCTTCAGTTTGTCCAATAGCGAGGTGGCGCAGTTTTGCACTACGGTAACAAATCTCTGCATCAGGTCGAAATCACCGCTTAAAAAAGCTGCCTCTGCTGCTTCCTCATGCAGCATTAATGTCAGTTCATACTGTTTTTCCCAACTATCTTCTGCAAGCAATCCCAAACCCACCTGCAAATATTTGACGGCGGAATCGTGCGCTGTTGCCGCTTTAGCTTTCTGACCTGCTATCAGGTTGAGTTGAGCTAGTTCATATTTTTCTGACTCAGATGTGAGTAGTTCGCTACCGTAATTTAGTTGATTAACTAGAGAAAAAATACTGTCTTTGCGTTCTTCTGGCGTTGTGTTCTGTAGCAGTAATTGACCAATTCTCAGATGTGTTGTTTTCTTCTGCTCATCCGGAATCAGCGAATATGCCGCTTGCTGCACGCGATCGTGCAAGAATTTGTATGTGATGGTTTGATGAGTATCGTTTAATATTATTTCTACTTGGTTAGCTTCATTTATAATTTCATATTTGTCAAATACTAATGGTATTTTATAGGAATTATTTAAGGGTAAAATTAAACCTGCTTGCAGAGCTTCCCATAAATCTGCTGCTGTTTGCGACTGAGTAGTTTGATTAACAGTTGCTAAAATTTCTAAACTAAACTTATCTCCTATACAAGCTGCTATTTTTAAAATATTAATTGTTCGTGATGATAACTTTTGAATTTGGCTAACCATCAATTCGACAACATTGTCTGTATTATCAATATTTTGTAGCTGCTCAATATCCCATTGCCATCTACTGTTAGAAAAATTAAAACTTAACAAATTTTCTTGATAGAGATATTTGAGTAACTGAGTTAAAAAAAAGGGATTGCCTTGGGTTTTTTGGAAGACTAAATCTGCTAGCGATTTTACTGTTAATTCGCTGCTACGTAGAGTATCAGCAACTAACTGATTAACACAGCCACTATCCAAAGTTCTGAGAACAATATTATTGATAGTATTCCTAACTAACTGAATTTGCCCTAAGGTATGAACTAAAGGATGAGTCGCATCGACTTCATTATCCCGATAAGCTCCAATTAATAATAAATATTCACTTTCAGAATCGGTAATTATTAGCTCAATTAATTTTAAAGAAGCTGAATCTGCCCATTGTAAATCATCCAAAAATAAAACTAGGGGATGTTCTCGTTTAGTAAAGACATGAATAAACTGTTGAAATACCCGATTGAAAAGATTTTGCGATTCGGCTGCTCCTAATTGTGGCACCGCAGGCTGAGAACCAATAATTCGTTCTATTTCCGGTATTACATCTATGAGGATTTGTCCGTTATTGCCAAGCGCTACTAATAGTTTAGATTTCCAATTTTCTAAAGATTCAGCACTTTCTGTTAACAGTTGTCGGATTAATTCTTGAAAAGCTTGAATTAATGAAGCATAAGGTATATTTCGTTTAAATTGGTCGAATTTACCCGAAATAAAATATCCTCTTTGGCGAACAATTGGTTTATGAATTTCATTCACCAAAGAAGATTTACCAATTCCAGAGTATCCTGATACCAGCATCATCTCTGTTTGACCGTTGCTGATACGCTCAAATGCATTTAATAATGTATTGACTTCTGCTTCCCTACCATAAAGTTTTTGTGGAATGATAAATTGGCTGGATAAATCTAATTCTCCAATAGTAAATTCATCAATTTGACCATTGTTTTCTAACTGCTGGAGACATAATTCTAAATCTGCTTTCAAACCCAAGGCGTTTTGATATCTATCTTCAGCCATTTTTGCTAAGAGTTTCATTAAAATTTTAGAAATGGCTGGCGGAATTTCTAAATTAATCTCGTGAGGGTAAACGGGAGTTTTCGCAATATGGGAGTGAATTATTTCTAGCGTATCGTTGCTATCAAATGGTAGCAAACCAGTGAGTATTTGATAAAAAGTGACTCCTAAAGAATAAAAGTCAGTACGATAATCAAGCGACCGATTCATTCTGCCAGTTTGTTCAGGCGACATATAGGCAAGTGTGCCTTCGATTAAGTTAGGATTGCTGAGGGCTTGATTTTCTCTAGATAAGTGTGAGGCAATACTAAAGTCGATGATTTTAATAGTAAGATCTTGAGGATTAATAATAATATTTTGAGGTTTTATATCTTTATGAATAATTTGTTTATGATGAATATTTGCTAAACCTGATGCTAATTGAATAGCTATAAGTAGGAAATTTTTTAGTGATAATTTATGGGTATTGCTAAAATGCTTGAGCGATATGGCATTAAAATCTTCTATAACTAAAGCTAGTCCGTTTTGAGATTTTTCTAAAGCTAAAGGATTAATAACTTCTTTAACATTTATTAAACTATTCAGAACTTTATATTCATGTTTGATTCCAGTTAACTCTTTTAAGCTGGGATATTCTGCTTTAAGTGCTTTAATAATGACTGAAGTTTTATCTACCTGTCTGATGGCGCGATAAACAAAGCTATCAGCACCTTCGTTCAAGGTTTCTACAAAAGAATAGCCAGTAAGAGTTAACATAATTTGTGTTGTGTTCAAAAATCAGTAAGTTGAACTGGTATGAATTTAAGTGTTTGAAAGCAAAATACTTAAATTCAAAAAATATTAGATTGGTATATTAATAATGCCCAGCGAAATTAATATTATTGTTAAAGTTTAACAAACTAAATATTTAGTGATGTAACAAAATCCTCTAATTTTTATAAAACTGAGTAGGCGGCAAATTATATCATGTTCGCTTGAAGACCGCTCGTTAGAACTGAGACGTAGACAGGGAGATACGGCGAAGCGGAGAATTTTTTCCATCGGTGATTAGGCGGATTACGATCTTACTAGCCACTTAAAAATGAGAAATTTCTGACATAGTTTTGCCTTTGATAATCCAATCCCCAGTTAGCTTTATCTAGATTTATGTTTAAAACCCGCGGACTATCAGATAAGGATGCAGCATCCTATGAACCTTAAACTGAAACGGTATCAATTGAAATTGCACGCAAAACAATAATAGTGACGTGGCAAGACTAAAATGTTGCAATAAATTTTATTGTGGGATGGGTGTCCTCACCCGTCTAGGCGGGCTTTCCTCCCCACTCCACAAGAGCTAAATTTTATGCACTATTTTAGGCTGGTCACGTTACTACTGGCGTGACCAGCCTAAATTGATGCAAAAATTGTAGGTTGGGTTGAGGCAATGCGTTACCCAACACCCGGATCAATGTTGGGTTACCCTGCGGGAAGCCGCCTCCGGCGTCTACGTTCCTCAACCCAACCTACTCCTAATGCACAAAATTAGTCCGATCGCGCCACTACATCTGCATTAGTATTGAGCTAAATTTAGATTATAACTACATTAATTTCACTACAATTCCAGCAAAAAATTAGATTTTGGGGGTGGTATATGCCACGATGCAAAATAAAAAATTCAAAAATCCCAAATTAGAAAACTCCAAAAAATAAATTATCCAAATTTATGGACTCAATACAACTGTTCCTCGCCTCTGCTCCCCTGCGCCAACACAATGGGATATTTTTTTATTTGCAAGTTCCTTATCTTTGAGGATAATACTGCGGATTCATAACTGGAGCTTGATAACTATTTGTTGGTAAAGTATTTCCCATACCATTAGGTACAGGACTGATAATCGGAGCTTGATAACCAGTCATGGGTACGGTGGTTGTGGTAGTGTTGGGTAAAACAGGATTGGTAATCTGCGGTTGATAACCGTTGGGAGGTACAGTGCTTGTGGTACTGCTTGGCGTAACTGGATTTTGGCTAAACTGTTGGTAAGCAGCGCGAGAAATCGAGCTAATGAGTTTTTCGGCGCGGGGGTCGTTGTTGGGGCGTTGTACCATCACAGCAGCCACGTAGCGCTTACCAGTGGGAACAATAATTAAACCTGCGTCTGCCAACATTGTGCCGATATCACCTGTTTTGTGATATACTCTAGCGCCTGTTCCCAAACCGGATGGCAGCAATGAGTCTCGCTGGGTGCGGCGCAAAATATCCAGCATTAAATCGCGTGATGGCATACTAACTAAATTTCCCTGGCTGACAATTGCCATCAAATTCCCTAGTTCTTTGGGGCTAGTGGTGTTTGTCCCTTGCAAATCTGGCAGTTGATTGCGAATGGCTGTGGTTGTTAATCCCCAACTGCGGAAACGCTGGTTTAAAGCATCGATGCCTCCCAGTCGGGTAATTAGCATGTTTGTGGCTGTGTTGTCGCTGATGGTAATCATTTTAGTGGCGACTTCCAAAGCAGCGTACTGGGTTCCAGGTGCTTTGTATTGCAGATTTCCCGAACCGCCTGCGATCGCCTCTTGCTGCATGGTCAGCATTTCATCAAGGCGAATTTTCCCGGCATCTACATCCTGAAAGAAAGCGATTAAAATCGGTACTTTGATTGTGCTAGCGGCAGGAAAACTGGTAGAGGCATTAATATCTACATAATTACCAGTATCCAAATCTAGTAAGAAAACTCCGGGTGTGAGATTTGGGTTGCTGGTGGCTAAATTTTGCACCGTATTTTTTAAGGGGATAATTTCCTGAGATAAAAGTAGGGTTGAAGATGTCACTGGGGGAGTAGGGGTGGGTTGCGCCTGCGATCGCGTCACATTAGTATTACTAGATTGGGGCGCTGAACTACTTGTGGTGATGCGATTAGCGGGGTCTAATACTGACAAGGCTGTGCCTACAATTGCGCCCATACCAACTCCGACAATCAACAAGCGCAGTACATACAATATGGTTTTGGCCATTGGCTTTAACCGCGTCTTCCGCGATGAACGCCTCCCAATTTTTGGCTTTTCCATCCGCACCGTTTTAACTGTTGCAACACCCGATTGCGAGGGAGGAATTCTTACTTTCGCAGTCGGTATAGGTTTAACTGCCGCTGGCATGACTAACTCCGATTTTAGCCGGCGTGTAGTCGCTGGGGTTTGCCCAGAAACCATCCGATTTTTTGGGCGTGCTAGCGCCGCTTTACCAGCAACGACTTGCTGCTGGCTGTTAGCTTTCACTTTCTTTGGTGCCACTTTTTGAACCTTTTGTGGACGCTGGCGGCGGTTTAAGGGTTGACGCCGCGAGAAAGCTGTTAGTTCGCCACTTGACTCTGACACTGCTACTCCTTGTGACCCACTGGACTGTTTTCTTGCAGACTCCTGACCCAAAACTTAACCTTCAAGCAATATTTATGCTCAAATTCCACTTTGCCACTAAGTAGCATTTTCGTGTTTAGTTTAATATTAAATATTTTGGGGGGGGTGATTGCGTATATATTAAACGAATTATTACAAGTTTTCACCATCCCTTTCGTTTTTAAGTGCCCATTCTACCTGCCGCAAAATTCCCCGCAGCATAGCTACTTCGCCAGTTTGTAGCCCTGCGCGATTATACAGTTGGCGAAATTTTTCCATGCGACTAGTTGCGGTATGTGGATACAGATAACCAATTTTCAGTAGTAATGATTCTAATTGCTGGTAGTATGTTTCCACAACATCTAAAGGCGCGAGTTCGCTTTGGGGTAAGATTTGAGTTTCTGGTTGCTGGGTAGATTGTGACAATTCATAACAACAGATTGCCACAGCAGTAGCTAAATTCAAGGATAAATAATTCTCATTTGTGGGAATAAAAACAAAGCGCTGAGCGTAATTTAATTCTTCATTGCTTAATCCCCGGTCTTCCCTGCCAAAAATTAGGGCTGCGGGTTTTTCTGGTTCCTCAAGTAGCCAGGGTAGGGCAGTGCGGGGGTTTTCTAAAGGTATTTCCCAACTGCGAAGGCGACCGGTAGTAGCGATCGCTCTGACACATCCATGCAATGCTTCTGGTAAAGTTGCCACTACTACAGCAGATTCTAAAATTTCTTTGGCACGAACAGCCATCATTAAAGCTTCTGCCGACAAAGGATCGCATTGGGGATTTACTAATATTAAGTTATGTATTCCAAAATTTTTCATTACCCTGGCGATCGCGCCGACATTCAAAGGCCCAGCTGGCTCTACCAACACAATTCTTAATCCAGCCAAGCTCATTTTTTGCCTCCAGCGATCGTACTCGAAAATACTTTTAGCTAGTTCAAAGTATTCTTCAGATTATTCTACCTGTCTAGTAAATCCTTACGTCAGGTTTGAACAGTTATTCGCGCTTCTTTCCTAAGTCTAATCTGCGACGTTCGGCTAGTCTTTCGTCATTATTCATTTGTAGTAATCTAATTATTGTACGTCCTGAAAGTGTTAATCCCACCAGATACAGTTCTAAAAAGGTGAAGTGTTCAGCCCATTTCTCAGTACGTGGATTGAAAAGAAAACTAAAAGCCCCTGTTTCTGGATCGAACGAGCCTAAATCAGTGCCTTTGTGACGGTTACAGCGCCAGCAAGTGAGGGCTAAATTATCAACGTCCGTTACACCACCATGCTTTTGGGCAATAACATGGTCAATTTCATGCGAAAAAAGGTGACTCCTGCGGGTAACTGGCAATACTCACATTTATAGTTTGCGCGTTCTTCCACCAGTCGGCGCAAAGCAGCTGGAATATAGTTTATGCTCACCGTCAACTACTTAAATAAGATAAGTTACCTGCTTTAATCATTACCACCAAATGTTCAATACGTTCATACTCATCTAGTTCTCGCAACTCAGTGGATGTCAGCGTACCTGCTTGAGAGCGTGCTAGCAAGGTACGTAACCTTTCTTGCATTTCGGGAGTGGGTTTAAATTCAGCAATTTGTTCGGGAGTAGGGTTGCTGGCGAGAAAATCGAGGATATATCGGTAAGCTTGTGCTGGTACAGCTGGTTGTTGGAGGCTTAGAGCAAGTAGTTCGGGTAAGCGATCGCCTACTTGTGCTAGTTGTTGAGATAGTTCCTCTGATACTTCTAGGGTAATTCTCGGCATGGGGGACTTTGGAGCAGATTGCATTTGAGGTTGACTATTACTAAATGATATAATCCCGACATTCTTCATGACTCTGGCATCGCACCTACATTTAAAGGCCCAGCTGGCTCTACCAACACAATTCTTAATCCAGCTAAGCTCATTTTTTGCCTCCAGCGATCGTACTCGAAAATACTTTTAGGCTAGTTCAAAGTATTCTTCAGATTATTGTAGCTGTGTCGGTAAATTCCTATGTCAAGTTTGAAGAGTTATTCGCCCTTGTTTTTTCCATTAATTCAAAAAATTCCGAAATCTCTTTAGTCGAACGTAGGTAATAAACACTTTTGGTACTTTGAGCTTGCTTAATATACTCGCGATATTTGGGAGTCAAATACTTGTGACATAACCAAAGCACGCGGTAGCTATTAAGGGAACTCCTCAATATTGGACTGTTTTGGGGCCAGCCTTCTGGGGGTTTAAAGTAACCTTTGATGAATCGTTTAGTTACCCACCACCCATGTACATATAGCGGTAGGTCGATAAAAACTAGAGTATCCGCTTCCTTCAGTCGTAGCCAGAGGGTTTCCATACAACCAAACCCATCAATAACCCATAGGTCAGTAACTAAAATTTCCTCATGGGCCCGCTTATAGTCTTCATGTGGAACCTTAACACCTCCTGATTGATATTCAATCTTGTCTAAAACGTGAAGTGGCAAACCCGTGATTTGGGATAATCTCTTGCTGAGAGTTGATTTACCGCCTCCGGTATTGCCAAACACCGCTACTTTTTTCATCGTCATTCTCCTTTTAGTGTAATTAACTCATCTGCGATCGCAAATCTTTTTGAGACACTACAGCTTCTATTGCGCCAATTACGTATAGAAGATCGTATTGTTCTTAGGCGATGATAAACACCTGAATAATTAAGTGTCATAGTTAATCTGAAAGCGAACCTGTAATGCTTTAAGCTGTATGATGTCGTGCGATCTAACTTAAAAATGCCAGGGCAAGCCCAAATAGAAAGCTCCAGGAAACGCGGGTTTCCTCAGATTCTCAAAAGAACTTTAATTTTCCTGTTAGTCTTGGGGCTATTTTTAATCGGGCTTGCCACTCACATTGTGCGCCAATCGTTTCCCCAAGAAAGTGGCACAATTCAACTAACTGGGGTGAAAGCCGAAGTAAGTGTTGAGCGCGATAAATGGGGAGTACCCCATATTTATGCTGCCAACTCCCACGATTTATTCATGGCTCAAGGTTACATTCACGCCCAAGACCGCTTTTGGCAAATGGATTTTTGGCGACACATCGGTTCTGGGCGACTCTCAGAAATGTTTGGTTCTTCCCAGGTTGGGACTGACAAATATCTGCGCACAATGGGTTGGGCAAGGGTGGCCCAGCAAGAAATCCCGCAAATCAATGCTCAAATGAGGGCATATTTAGAAGCTTACGCCGATGGTGTTAATGCTTATTTAGCAAAACATCAAGGCAGCACCTTGAGTTTAGAATACGCTGTATTAAAATTTCTCAATCCTGGATATCAGCCAGAACCTTGGCAAATACTCCATTCTCTAACCTGGGGTAAGGTGATGGCTTACGACTTGGGCAGAAATTTTCAAAGCGAAATCGAACGTGCAATACTGCTTAAAACTCTCACCCCTGCTGAAGTTGAAGAACTTTTTCCGCCCTATCCTCAGGACTTGCCAGTGATTTTGCCGTTCGGGAAGAAAGTAGACGCGGTGAAAGAGGACGCGGGGACATGGGGACGCGGGGACGCGGGGACATTGGGACGCGGGGACGCGGTGAAAGAGGACGTGGGGACATGGGGACGCGGGGACGCGGTGAAAGAGGATACGGAGAGTTCTTTCTTTGCGTCGCCGCATCTCCCAGTATCCGCGTCTTCTTCCCTCTTCTCTGCTTTAGAGTCAATTAATCAGCCGATGATGGCTTTAGAAAAACTAATTGGTTCTACGGGAATTGGTGTTGGTTCAAATAACTGGGTGATATCTGGTAAACGCACGGCTACGGGTAAGCCGATTTTGGCGAACGATCCGCATTTGGGCGTGCAAATTCCCTCGATTTGGTATGAGGTTGGTTTGCATTGCACGTCTAAGAGTGCAGAATGTCCTTACAACGTTGCTGGTTTTTCTTTTCCAGGCACCATTGGGATAATTATCGGTCATAGCGATCGCATTGCTTGGGGTGTCACTAATGTTCAATCTGATGTGATGGATTTATACATCGAGAAAATCAACCCGAAAAACCCCAACCAATATGAGGTCAATGGCAAATGGGTTGATATGGAACTTGTGAAAGAAACGATTCAAGTTGCCGGAAGTCAGCCAATTGTGCAAACGGTTCGCTACACGCGACACGGGCCGATTCTCTCTGATGTTTCGCCCAATCTCCAGCAGTTCCAACCCAGTCAGCCGCTAGAATTGCCGCAAAATTACGCCGTCGCTTTGCGCTGGACAGCATTAGCGCCTTCCAAGCTAGGGTATGCTATTCCCGAAATCAATCGCGCCCAAAATTGGGAGGAATTTCGCGCTGCTGCCAAAAACTATGATGTTCCCGCTCAAAATTTGGTCTACGCTGACATTGATGGCAACATTGGCTACCAAATGCCCGGTAAATTCCCCATCAGAGCCAAGGGAAATGGGCGTTATCCGGTTCCTGGTTGGACGGATGAATACGAATGGCAAGGCTATATTGATTTTGAGGAATTGCCCAAAAGTTTCAATCCGACCGAAGGTTTTATTGCTAGTGCTAATAATTTAGTTTCCCATGAATATCCATATTTAATTACCGGAGACTGGGTTTATGGCTATCGGGCAAAGCAAATTGTTGAGATGATTTCACAACAAACCGAGCCGATTTCTTTGAAGGATGTGCAGCAAATACAAGGGAGCGATCGCAATCTCAATGCCCAAACGCTAGTACCATTACTGCAAGCGATGGCAGTCGATACACCCCGTTTGCAAGCAGCCCAAAAACTGCTAGAAAACTGGGATTTGAAGTTGGGAATGACATCACAGGCTGCGGCTTTGTTTGAAGTATTCTGGAAACACTTACTAGCAAACACATTTCACGACCAGTTGCCTGAAAGATACTTTCCTGATGGCGGCGATCGCTGGTATGCTGTGGTGGCAAATCTGGTCAAACAGCTCAATAGTTCTTGGTGGGATAATCGCAACACTCCAAAAGTTGAGAACCGCGACCAAATCCTTGAAGAATCCTTTACAAAAGCCGTAGATGAACTAGAACGCATTCAAGGTAAAGACCCGAAAAACTGGAATTGGGGCAAACTACATACCGTGACTTTTCGTCATGCCACCTTGGGTAAATCTGGAGTTGCACCCATTGAAGCTTTGTTTAATCGCGGTGGCTTTGCCACAGCTGGAAACGGCGAAACAGTCAACGCTAACCGTTGGCAGGCGGATAAATCCTTTGAAGTGACGGATATTCCTTCATTGCGGATGATTGTAGATTTGGGAAATTTAGATAATTCATTGGGAATTCACACTCCCGGACAATCAGGTCATGCGTTCCATAGACATTACAAAGATATGGCCGATCCCTGGTGTCGGATTGAATACCATCCCATGCTGTGGCAAAAAACGAATATTGCAGCAAATACTACTGCCATATTGAAGTTAATGCCAAAATCGGCAGAATAAATTTATTACGTTCAGTGTAATTACATACACATCTGCAAAAAAATGCTGTATAAAGTAGCAAGGATACAAAAGTCATATCATGTCCGATTAAATACTTATTGTTTAGACTGATGCTCTGAAGCACAGAGATTTGAATCATAAGTGGTTAACCAGACCTGATATCAGGAGCAGAAATAGAGATTTTTGAAAAAAAGAAAAGTATTTTTGCTGACTATGAATTTCCTTGACCCAACGTTAGCAAAATATAGTCGGAGATGATGAAACCTATGCAATACGTAGTTAAGAAAACTTTTATACTTTCAGCCACAACTGCGATCGCATTATTATTTGCCAGTTGTGGAGAAAGTAAAGTTGCCCAATGTAACAAAATTATCAAAGTCGCCAATCAAGCATCGGCTTTAGGTCAGGAATTCGGTAAAAATCCCAATCCAGCAAAAGGTTCTAAATCTTTAACTGAACTCGCCAACAAGATAGACCCACTTACCCAAGAAATGAAAGCACTAGAGATTAAAGATGAGAAACTCCAAGGTTTTCAAGGACGTTTCCTCACACTTTATCAGGGCATTACTAAAGAATTGAAGAATGCAGCAACAGCTATAGATAAAAAGAATCTCCCAGCAGCAAAAACCTCTTTGGCATCTCTACAAAAGAGCGGTCAGGAAGAAAGTTCAATAGTCAAGGAAATTAATAGCTATTGCTCTGGTACTTAATAGCTATTGGTAGTTCGCAATTAAGAAACCAAGATTTAACCTGGTTTGTGGCTTTACATCTGTTGCTTGACTTTAGAGAATTGGTGTAAGGATACTAAAGGCCAGATCCCTGATTTCCCCACAAAATGGTTGATAGAGACGTTGCATTGCAACGTCTCTACATCTGTTTGAATAGCGAAAAATCTTTATGTTTGGGATATGACCCATGATTAGACATACAGTTATGCATTAGACAAGAGTGCAAAAAGCACTTTTGCACTCTTGTAGGAAAAGGGACTCATGTTAAAGGGAAAATACCAAACCTTTTCCCGACTTCTGCAAGAAGTCTATTCTTTACATGGCCTTAGTTTAAGACCTAAGCTGGATTCATCCAGAGGATTTACGCAGGCAACAGCCCGATGTCTATTCCCCAAATTAGTGAGTTTACTATCCGCCGCCATGCCAACGCCAAATCTTTCCAGCGGGGCGAGGCATACTATCAGGCTGGCGCTGTCAATGCTATCACCCAACGTGGCGGTGTGCTTCAGGCGGATGTTGTGGGCACTGAAGCCAGACCTTATCATGTCAGCCTGAATTTTGATAGCAGTGGATTGACTTCTGTCAACTGCACCTGTGCATACAACTTTGATGGGTGGTGCAAACATATCGTGGCGACGATGCTCGTTTGTGCGCGTCACTCAGAACACATTGAACAGCGCCCGACTTTGGAAGAATTACTCGATCGCTTAGATCCTGTCCAAACTCAAAGGCTGTTACAAGATTTAGTAGCAGAATACCCGCGACTGATTGAGGCAATTGACCGTCGTGTAAGCTGGATGATTGCTCCTGTTGCCCAAGAAAAAAGTATAAAACGCGTGCGGCGCAGTACTATTGACCCGGCTCCCTTTCGGCGCGAAGTCAGGCAGATTCTCCGGGGCGCTGTGCAGTATTTCGAGGAAGGTTACGAAGAAGACCCGATTGCTGAAGAATTGCTGAGTCTGGTGCAAATTGCCGTGGATTTTAGCGAACGGGGAGAGGCTGAAAATGCGATCGCTATTTTAGAGGCGATTACCTGTACCTGTGTGGAAAATTGGCACGATGTTGCAGAATACGGTGCCGAAAATGATGAAATTGTCCAGGAATTAAATCAGGCTTGGTGTGAAGCAATTCTAAGTGCCGAACTCACCCCAGATGAAAAAGTTGATATTCAAATAAATTTAGAAGCATGGCAAGATGAATGGAATGCTGATTTTGGCCTAATTATGGAGGCTTTACGCCAAGGTTGGGATTATCCACCTTTGGTGGAAGTTCTCCAAGGTAATATTACCGAAAGAGGAGCTTGGGAAGAAGATGTGCCAGATTATGCAGACGATTTGGCACTAATTCGCCTCAAAATCCTCGAACGTCAGGAACGTTACCAAGAATACCTATATTTGGCTGAAGCAGAAGGGCAAACCCAGCAATATCTCACAATGCTGGGGCGTTTAGGCAGAGTAGAAGAAGCCATTGATGCTGCTCAAACCCAGATGAACTCAAAGGAAGAAGCTTTTGCCTTAGCGAAAACGCTCACAGACAAGGGAGCATTACAGCAAGCACTAGATATCGCCCAAAGTGGATTAAATTTACCGGGTAATTGCCAGTACGATTTAGGAACTTGGGCAAGTGATTTAGCTGTTGAATTGGGTAATAATGAAGCTGCTTTATTAGCAATCAAAGCGGCTTTCCAAGTCAAGCCCTCGTTTTCTGACTATCAAAAGATGCAAGAATTGGCTGGCGAAAACTGGGAAACTCTTAAAACAGATTTGCTAAGAATCATCCGTAGTTATGGTGGTTGGGGAACAGAATCAGCCAAAGTGGATATTTTATTGCACGAGGGGCTAATTGATGATGCAATTGCCATCGCTAGCGAACTTAGTTCTTATGATTCTGACTTAATTTATCGAGTGATGGATGCTGCGATCGCTCATAATCCTGCTTGGGTAATTGCCAATGCCTGTAATCGTGCTGAAAAAATTATGGATGCAGGTAAAGCAGAATACTACTACCATGCTGTGGAATGGCTAAAAAAAGCACGTGCCGCCTACTTGCAATCTGGGAGAAAGGCTGACTGGTCAACTTATCGAGAAAATTTGATGCAAACCCACAGTCGTAAGCGTAAATTGATGGCAATGTTTAAGCAAAGGGATATGGAGTAAGATTTTAACTTTAGAACTAAAAACGAGAGTAATGACTGAAGATAGCGAGCCTGAGAGACGAACAGGGGAGAATTGGGACTGGCGAACGGAAACTAGGGATTGGTCAGCGGCAGCGTCAGAGCTTGCCTGCTTTTCTCTCGCTAGAATGAAGGGCAAGGATTTAATCGAAATCATCGATACCAAACGTGGTTTACTTAGATATATTTGTATATTTAAGGATAAGTAATAATGACAGAAGCACAATTAATAGCTACTAATATACCCCTAAACGACATAGTAGGTATGCTTGCAGCCATTGGAAACAAAAACTACGCTCAATTTCAAGAGCTAGAGCAAGCTTTTGTTTCCCAATATGGAGAGGAAATTTGGGAGCTAGTTTTTAACTTTCGCATCTTACCTGCGCTAGATTTGCCTACTAATCAATGGCTACTAGAGCAGTGGATGAGCCACGGTATCAATGGTGTAAAAATAGTGTCTTAGGCAGGTAGAATCGGAAATAGCAGGAATTTACCCATCAAAGAAGACTTTGAATAACTGCTGAAATTAGTAGTAAGTATTATTCACAAAAAAAGCGAGATTTCCCGCTTTTAAAAAAACATATAAAACCATAGTTAAGCGTAATATTTAGCTTAACTATAGTTAAGTGTTGTCAAAATTATTGCAAATGCATGATTAAGCTAAAGATTTAGCGGACATATGTTTTTTCTTTTTGAGGATGATACCAAAAGCAGCCGCCATCAAGGTTCCGAAAATGCTTGTGGATTCTGGAATAGAAGTTTCTTCCACAGGTATGGGTACTTTAATACTCAAGTGTTTCAAGGGAGTGTTATTCAAAGTTAAAGAAGTTATGGTTGGCGAACCGGGGATATCGGATTGGAAATCAAAAACTGTGGGAGTTAAACTACCATTGCGATCGCTATATCGTTCACCATACCCATAAACTTCAAAAGTACCCTGATAGTGTTTTCCGGTGTCTGGGTCAGTGACAGTACCAGTATAAAAGGCTTTGATGAAATTAAATTCGTCTTGAACTACTCCCTGAAATGTGGTTCCTGCTAACTGTCCTTGGTATTTGAAGGGAGTCAACTGACCGCCAGAAAGAATCGGTGATGTCAAAACGCCATCGAAGGAGACAAAAGGAATACCTTTAAAGTCAACGAAGTAATGCAGACTTCCATCAGAACGTGTTTCTACTTGCAAATAGTCTGATTGATACACAGGAACATAATTAGGATTATTAGTAGTACCCAAATTCCGGTAATAAGTTCCAGTTTCATCCGTATCAATACGAGTAATACTGTTATTAAAATTGGGATTATTTCTGGGGAGTTCGATAGTTCCTGATAATGTACCAGTGCTTTGAATTGTAATGAATTGAGCCGCAAAAGCACCGGAACTACCCAAACCAATAATTGCTGCGGTTAAACAAGTGCTGCTAATAATTGCACTACCCAGCTTAGCCCCTGATGAACTTACTTTCATGAACAATTTGCTCCTGTAATCGCCGAGGAAAAGACACACCTAGTACGCTGAGATTCATTTAAAATGTTTCTCTGGCATGATTTATTATTCCCAAACTATTTATGTAAGTTTCATTAATTACAAAAAATTTTGTCCGAAATAATTGGAACATTTTATTTACTAAATTAGTCGGCATAGTCTATTATCAAAATAACTCTCTACTTCAAACAAAAGTAGAATTCAGAATTATAAGTGGCTCTCTGTCTAGCTTTCAGACATAAAACCAGTACTTGACTTTCCTTAAAATCTGGTGTAGTTCTACTTAAAAAAAAAGGTAATTGGAGATCGTTGTCAGTTCAGTTAAGGAACTCCAAGGTTAAGTTAAGATTAAAGCTTTATTGTTGGGCTTCAGACAAAATTATGTTTTATATCTATCAGCGATCGCAATATTGGTCTGATATGATTCAGTTTGACAATATCCTTCCTTGCTATAAATAAGCAACTAGAAATAACGACGGAAACAAGGGGGAAAACTGGAGATAAATGTATTGGCAAATACAGCAAATTTAAAATCAAATGCAGTAGATAACTTCAATTTACAAAATAAGTACAAAGGCTGTTAAATTTGCCAACTTTGAATTTGATAATATCGAATATTGCTGGAAGATTTTATCAAAAATCTGTTACTAACTGTGGAATGGTTAGCGTTTTCGCGTCCAAATTTATAGCTAGAAAGCGGCTACTTAAACTAAACAATCACTAGCGCAATAACTATGCAACGATACACATACATGAAAGTAGGTCAGTCTGTAGTGTTAACTGACCACATAACAGGTGATGAGTTAGTTTTGCAAGGCGATGACTATATCAATTTCTTTAATCAGGTCATGACCAAGACTAAAAAGTTAGTCTTTCCCCAAGATAAATGGTTAACTTGCAGTGAATTCATTGACTATCATATTAGTCAATACTTTTAACTAAATTCGGTGGGTTTAAGTCCCCCGGTTCTATAACCGGTAAGTTTTGTGGTGGGGTCTCAATCCCCATTACAAAACTGTACTTCAGACGAACGACTTGCGACTTATTTAATTATCTCTACCTACTTAGCATTTCACAAAAATCCCGATCGCATAAATTTTTCATAGGGCAGCACAGCTGTGCTACCCTACCCACGTATTCGTATCATTGTTAAAGCTAAATGGTATAAAACCTGACATTTTACATTTTTGATGTAAATTTTGAGCGGGTTCCTACAAGCACTGAGGATTTTGGTTGAAATACATGAAGAACACTGTAAATATATGAACACCTTCCTTATACTAGTTAAGTAACTTTACCGGCCCAATTGTTCTTTTTCAAGGAAATAATTTGCTGGGAAGGTTAAATTATTTAACATTCGGATAAGGTATATTGGTGAAACTTAAGACTTTCAAGCGATCGCTGGGTGTTTTGTTAATATTTTTAACTACCCAGATAACATTTAATTCTACAGTTGGTAAGGCACAAACCCCAACCCCACCCACAACTACTACAAAAGCTATTTGCTCTACCCAATTGGGAACAGCTATAGATTCTGTTATCAATCGTCCCCTATTTAGTCGGATGCGTTGGGGAATTTTAGTACAGCCTCTATCAGCAAGGATAACTCTTTACAATCGAGATGCCGAGAAATATTTTACTCCAGCGTCTAACATGAAGTTGCTGACAACAGCAGCTGCACTACAGCAGTTGGGTGCTAATTTTCGTATTCGTACTTCTATTTATCAAAATGGTAATGGTGTTTTACGTGTTGTCGGTAGGGGAGATCCGAGTTTAAGCGATACCCAACTGCAAACATTAGCACAACAGTTGAAACAGAAAGGTATTACTCAAATTCAGGAATTAATTGCTGATGATAGTTACATTCAAGGGGATATTGTTAACCCCACTTGGCAATGGGAAGATGTCCAGTCTGACTATGGCGCACCAGTCAATAGTTTTATTACCAATCAAAATATTTTTAGCTTAAAACTAGTACCTCAAGCTGTAGGTAAACCTTTAAAATTAATGTGGACTGATGCTAGCGAAGCGACACAGTGGCGGACAATTAATCAGTCATTAACTGTTGACCAAAATCAACCAATTTATATTAATGTTACCCGTGAGTTATCAGGAACAGTATTGCGAATTGAAGGACAGTTAACAGCAAATTCTGAACCTTATTTACTAGATTTACCTGTAGTCGATCCTAATTATTATTTTTTACGGCGCTTTCGTGCGGCTTTAGCAAAAGAAAAAATTACCTTAGGAAAAGCATTAGTCGTATCTGGTGGTACTAATCAAGAGGAAATAGCATTTGTAGAGTCGCCACCTCTAGCTGAATTATTAGCAGAGACAAATGTTAATAGTAATAATCTTTATGCTGAGGCACTATTAAGAGCATTAGCTCTAGAAAAGCCCAGACTGAAAAATCAGACTAGCGCTAATGTCGGTTTGGAAGTTGTCAAAGCAAGTTTAACTCAATTAGGTGTCGAGCCAGCAAATTATGTTTTAATAGATGGTTCGGGTTTATCACGTCGTAACTTAGTAACGCCAGAAGCTTTTGTACAAGTTTTACGGGGAATTGCAAGAACGCCAGCAGCATCGATATATCGTGCATCTTTACCTGTAGCTGGTAAAAGTGGAACCTTAAAAGATCGTTTTCAAAATACACCAGCTGAAGGTATTGTACAAGCCAAAACGGGTACGCTAACTGGTGTAGTTTCTCTATCTGGATATGTGAATGCGCCTAAGTATGAAACGTTAGTTTTTAGTATTATTGTCAATCAATCCGAACAGCCTGCAAGAGTGGTGCGTCAAGCAATTGATGAAATTATCGTGTTGTTAGCTCAATTACAGCGTTGTTAACAAATGTTGAGAGATGGTAATTTTTGCATCTCTATATTTAATTTGTTAGAGCGATCGCAGTCAATACCACTGCCTGTTTGTCATTAAATATCATAGCAATACTGCTATCAAGAAAGTATATGACATCAAGACCAAAATTTGAGAGTTTAAGTATTTTTCCTGATTACAGCACTCCTTACAGATGAATAGGATAGAGCGCGTAATAGTGCTATCAATTTAATCCTATGTTACTCAATAATTAATTCTCGCAAACAACCGGAATTGCACAATAAAACTTAGTAGCTTGATTGCCATTAATTACAGGATACTTAACAAAAATTAAATAATGAATGTTGAAATCTTTTTTAAGCAGTCAGCAATCTAGCTGATTAATTTTGTGGTGATTTCCAAGCCTTCCATTTGTTTGCAGAAAACGAATTAAAAAAACTTGCTTAAGAGGTGACTTTAAATCGCTACTCTAATGCTATAGCTAAGAGTTTATCAATCCATATATCTAACATCAAGGAACATGGGAATCAACTTACAAAAAGGACAACGGATTTCACTTTCAAAAGAAGCTCCTGGACTCACAAAACTGATGTGTGGACTAGGTTGGGACACAGCAAAACGTTCGGGTGGTGGCGTTTTTGGAGTTTTCAGTAACACTCAAGATTGTGACTTAGATGCTTCTGTCATGTGTTTAGATGAAAATGGCAAAATCAGAGATACAAGCAACCTTGTTTACTTTGGAAATCTATCTCACAAATCTGGAGCTATTACTCATTTAGGTGATAATCTCACAGGTGCAGGAGATGGTGATGATGAGCAAGTTATTGTAGATTTAGCTCGACTACCAAAAGAGATCGCCAAACTGGTTTTTACAGTAAATATTTACGATTGTATTGCTCGTAAACAAGAATTTACCCAGGTTAAAAATGCGTTTGTACGCCTGGTTAATACATCTAACAAGCAAGAATTAGCTAGGTATAATCTGTCTGGATCTGAATATAAAGGAATGACCGGAATGATTATGGCTGAAATTTACAACCACAATAACGAGTGGAAGATGGCAGCTGTTGGTAATGGCATTAATGTTAATGGTTTAGAAGGACTTGTGAAAGCTTACTCTTAAATTGCTGACAGTGCAGCATTAGCGAGTTACTGAGCAAGATTGTTTTAATTCATATCTCATGCCTCCTGGATTATACAAGTCAAAATTCTTTGATTATTGACTAAGTTATTGAGTTACTCAATAACAACTCTAGATAAAGTTCATTTTCAAACAATAGGTACTAATCATGTCAATTAACCTCAGCAAAGGCGAAAGAATCAATCTTTCAAAAGAAGCACCAAGCTTAATAAATGCTGGAATTGGTTTAGGATGGGATCTTAATGCCACAGATACAGGTTCAGCTTTTGACCTGGATGCGTCTATATTTATGTTAGGTACTAACGGAAAAATTCCTAACGAAAAATACTTTGTATTCTATAACAACCCACAATCACCCGATGATTCTGTGAAACATGAGGGAGATAGCAGAACTGGAGAGGGTCATGGAGACGATGAAACAATCCAAGTTGATTTGAGTAAGGTTGATGCTTCCGTTCAAGAAATAATTTTTGTCGTCACTATTCATGAAGCAGAACAAAGAAAGCAAAACTTTGGACAAGTCAGAAACTCGTTTATTAGAATTTATGACAATAAAACAGAAAAACAAATTGCCAAATATGAATTAGATGAAGATGCTTCCGCAGAAACGGCAATTGAATTTGGTAAGCTTTATCGCAAAGATGGAGAATGGAGATTTCAAGCTGTCGGCGCTGGTTATAAAGCAGGGTTGCAAAGTTTCGTAGACCGATATGCAGCTTAGTAGTTATTTTAGAGAGTAATAAAAAGGGGGTATTCATTATTGTTGCCCCCTTTTTTGCATAAAAAATACCATAATTGAGAATTTGTGAAGTTAGCAAAATAACAAATTTTAAGGATGTATCGAAAATGGAAATTGAATTAACTAAAGGTGGAAGATTTAATCTTTCTCAAGAAGCTCCCAATTTAAAGAAGGTAGCTATTGGCTTGGGTTGGCAAGTAAATCAAGCTGGGCAAGCCTATGATATTGATGCTTCGGTATTTATGTTAGGCGCAGATGGTAAAATTCTTGATGAAAAGTATTTTGTATTTTACAATAATCTGCAATCATTGGATGGTTCTTTAAAACATTCAGGAGATAATAGAACCGGAGAAGGTAATGGAGATGATGAGACGATTTATGTTGATTTAGCAAAAGTAAACCCAGCTATTCAGGAGATAGTTTTTGTTGTCACTATTCATCAAGGGCAAGAAAAAAATCAAAATTTTAGCCAAATAAAAAATGCTTTTATCAAGATTTACAACCAGGAAAGTAAAAATTCTCTAGCTCGGTACAACTTAAGAGAGGCTTTTTCTCAAGAGACGGCTTTAGAATTTGGGCGCTTATATAAAAAGGATAATCAATGGAGATTTCAGGCGGTAGGAGAAGGCTATAGTTCGGGGCTACAAAGTTTTGTAGATAAGTATATTGTTGAAACTAAACAAGAAGAAAAAAAAGAAGATGAAAAAGAAAAATACAAAACTCAAGCAAAGATAGCATTAGATAAAAAGCTTGAACAGCAAGCACCACATATTTTTAATCTTGCTAAAACAGCAGATATATCACTTCAAAAAGTAAATTTGACAAATCATCAAGCCAAGGTTGCGCTTTGCCTTGATATCTCTGGTTCAATGGGTTCGCTCTATAGTTCTGGTAAAATACAGCGGTTTGCTGAGAAAATTCTTGCTTTAGGATGTCGTTTTGACGATAACGCCTCTATTGATATATTTCTTTTTGGAGCTAAAGCTCATCATGCGGGTGAAATGACTCTTGAAAATTTTCAAAGCTTTATTCAAAATATCCTAAAACAGTATCCCCTTGAAGGTGGTACTTACTATGGTCAAGCTATCAATATGATTAGAAATTTTTATTTTCCAAGCTTTAAAAAAAGTAGCCAAAACAATCCTGCTTCGTTAAATAAACCAGTTTATGTAATGTTCGTTACAGATGGAGCAACCTCTGACGAATCACAAACACAACAGTATCTTAAAGAGTCTTCCTATGAACCGATTTTTTGGCAATTTATGGCAATTGGGAAGTCACGTAAAGATGTTAAAAGTAAAGGAATTTTAGGCTGGTTTTTCCAAGCAATTACAAGTGATTTTAGTTTTTTAGAACGACTTGATGAAATTAGCGATCGCTATCTTGATAACTCTGATTTTTTCAGTTTGGAAGATCCAGAAAACATAGCAGATGGAGAACTCTATGATTTACTGATGACTGAATATCCTAACTGGGTCAGATTAGCTAAAACGAAGAATCTATTACAATAAAAAAATAAATGTCTCTCTACAAAAGTTGATGCACCCAAACATAGAATTAACAATTCAAAATTCACGCATTCAAAATTAAAGACAGTTAGAGTTGGGGATTTAGAGCTGATTCGTAAAGAAAATCTAAAGAGAACGGAGCCTTGATTTACTCAGG
>JAVRBO020000084.1:0-15681 GCA_034531195.2 Nostoc sp. ChiSLP01 | reverse complement strand
GTAAATCCAAAATCGAGTTTTGACAAGGGTTTCACGTTAAGTTGACACCAATGCACAGCTGTACGCCCCTACCATATATTGAATCTAGACGAGAATTTCTATAAATCAAAATGGCGTCTAAACCGGGGATCGATCCTGTCGGTTTTTTTCTGATTGCAGGTAAAGCAGAGGGTTTGTAGATTGCTGATATCGTTTTGACCGCCAAGAGCCAAGGGAATGATATGGTCAATGGTCAGGTTAGTTTCTGTTGCAGTTTTACCGCAGCTTCGGCATTGATATTTGTCACGTTGCCAGACATATTTTTTTACTTCCGGCGGAATATAAATACGGGGAGCTTTACTCATAATTGTTTAGGAAACTTTTAATAATTTAGTTCTTTTAATTTTCCCATTAGGCGTGTGTCATGAAAGTCAATCTCCGAAAAGCAAGTTGTTTTGATTGAAGAAGAATTCAGAAGTAAAAGAAATATTCAACCAGTTGACAAACAATAAAATTAGGTTGTCTGGGTTTACCAATCGATCCCACACCACCCCTAAGCAAAGTTCAAAAAATTTTAGGCGGTGCGTTACGCTGTGTTAACGCACGCTAGAGGTTTTTACGGAACAATCAACACTGGGCAAGGGGAAAGGTTAATCACGCGAGTGGTAACACTATCAGTTGCTCCCTCTTCAGTCAAGCCTAGCCCCCGACAACCCATGATGATTAAATCCGCTCCGATTTCATCAGCGACATCGCAGATGGTAAAAGCTGGTTTGCCTTGCTTTTCCAAAACTTCAGATTGAATTCCTTGCCCAGAAAATAAAGATTGGGCGCTTTGGAGTAGTTTGGCAACTACCTCTGGTGACACCATTGGATCTCCACTAGGTGCGTCTGGGGGTGGTTCTTCTACCACAGACAGCAGCACCAAGCGACTGTTGTACTTTTGGACGATATTGGTAACTACGTCGGCAGCTTCCCGTGTTTCACGGCTTTGATCGATTGGAAATAGTACTGTCTTAAACATCTCTCTCACCTAGCACCCCTGACTCCGGTAAAATCTGGATGGTTCTACTTTCAAAACAATAACAAAAAGGCAATCAGGAGAGTTTGCTGTGTCCAAAAAAAGTTTAGCAAGTTTATCTGCGGCTGATATTTCTGGAAAACGCGCTTTGGTACGGGTTGATTTTAACGTGCCTGTGGACGATGGAGGCAATATCACAGACGATACTCGCATTCGCGCTGCTCTGCCCACTATCCAAGATTTGACCAAAAAGGGAGCTAAGGTGATTCTCGTCAGCCATTTTGGGCGTCCCAAAGGTGTGGATGATAAATTGCGCCTGACACCCGTGGCTAAGCGCCTTTCTGAGTTGTTGGGGCAAGAAGTTGTGAAAACTGATGACTCCATTGGCGATGAAGTTGCAGCTAAGGTGACGGCGCTGGAAAATGGGCAAGTGCTGTTACTGGAAAATGTCCGCTTCTACCCAGAAGAAGAGAAAAATAATCCAGAATTTGCCCAAAAATTGGCAGCCAACGCTGATTTTTATGTAAATGATGCTTTTGGTACCGCACACCGCGCCCACGCTTCTACTGAAGGTGTGACTAAATTCCTCAGTCCTTCTGTGGCTGGATATTTGGTTGAGAAGGAATTGGAATATTTGCAAAACGCCATTGAAAATCCCCAGCGTCCTTTGGCTGCAATTATCGGTGGTTCCAAGGTTTCCAGTAAAATTGGCGTGATTGAAACGCTTCTAGAGAAGTGCGACAAGCTAATCATCGGCGGTGGGATGATTTTTACCTTTTACAAAGCCCGTGGTTTGAATGTCGGTAAGTCTTTGGTAGAAGAAGACAAACTAGAATTGGCGAAGTCTTTGGAAGCTAAGGCAAAGGAACGTGGTGTTACCTTCCTATTACCCACAGATATCGTATCAGCAGATAAATTTGCTCCTGATGCCAATGCAACAACTGTCAGCATTGAGAATATTCCTGCTGATGGTATGGGTTTAGATATCGGCCCGGACTCAGTAAAAGTTTTCCAAGAAGCCCTTGCAGATACCAAAACGGTAATTTGGAACGGGCCAATGGGTGTATTTGAGTTTGATAAGTTTGCAGTAGGTACAGAAGCGATCGCCCGCACTCTTGCTGAAATCGGCAAAACTGGCACAACTACCATCATTGGCGGCGGCGACTCAGTGGCGGCTGTGGAAAAAGTCGGTTTAGCCGAACAAATGAGCCACATTTCCACCGGCGGTGGCGCTAGCTTGGAGTTACTTGAAGGTAAGGTATTACCTGGTATCGCGGCTTTAGATGATGCTTAAGGACAGAAGTAACATGTAGCGTTTATATGTTATTGCAATTTTCAGGTAATTAAACCATAGGATAGGGACGCACATGTGTGCGTCCCTAAACTTAATTGTGGCTCAAATAGATGAAAAAGCCTGCAAACCTAAAACCCCTGCCAAACCTAACTTATACATTAAGTTGGCATCAATGCACATTGCAGTTTTACGTAGCCTAGAGCAAAAGCAATACGCTTGGGTTAAGGAAATTTATCTGTTAAGGCAGGCAAGGGAAGCAGCGGAGGCAAGGGGAGACAAAGCACCACTTTGGCTCTTCAGGGTTAACGATCGCGAAATCATAACTAATTACCTGCAATCTGGTGTAAGTCCTAGTTAACTAAATAATTTTTCAATATTATTTCAAGCCCCCGCATTAGTGCGTAGGATTTGATAATTTTGAATTTACGCATTATGTGGATTAAACGCTAAAACCCTTGATTTATGGTTGTAGAGACGTTGCAGTGCAACGTCTCTACTAAGGCGTTGCTTCCTGCGTCGGCGTCGGTGTTGGAGTAAGAGTTTCTGTGGGAGTTGGCGTGGGAGTTTCTGTAGGAGTTGGTGTGGGAGTAGGTGTAGGCGTGGGAGTTTCCGTAGGCGTTGGTGTGGGTGCAGGGGTGGGAGTTTGGGCTGTGATGGTGAGTTGATAGTCTATTGGTTTTGATGCTGTGGAAACAACAACAAACTCATAAAAACCGTTTTCTGGTAATTGAGTTGATAAAGTACGCCGTGTAGAATCTTCTAAAAATTTAATTTTGCCAGTGGGCGAATAAACTGATAACAAAACTTGGGAATTTGCTTGTAGCTTTAATTCTAAAGATTGTTCTTTGGCAAGTTCAGCAATAAAAACTTTACCCCCACCAGTTTCCAGAGTACCGCTGACTGTTTTGGTAATAGCACCGGGATCGAAGGCAAGTTTTTGGAAAGCGCTACCGGCAAGGATAGCACTGAGTTTATCACTCACAAATGCGTACCAAACTTGTCCAATGGGCTGCCCTGTGAAGTTTTTACCTCTTTGCTCAGGGAATACACTTAAAAAAGCTGCATCTCCCAAATCGTACAAAGAACGACTACCAACGTTGATGCGGTTGACTTCTACTTTCCAGCGATCGCGTTCCGCAGTTGTATAAGTTCCCAATTGCCGACGCGAGTTTGAACTCAGTGGTGCAAGCTTTTCCAGCAATTCTGAAGCTGTTTTATCCCATTGTGCCCGCAAACTCTCGTCTTCGGAACCATTGCTGAGAGTTCGTCCCCGTAAACTGGGATTTCTGTCCCAAAAAACTTGATTCACTAAGTTAATATAAAACTTCTCATCAATGCCCAACTGTTGACGGCGATCGCTTAATTGTTGTTTGCGCTGGCGTTCAGCTGGCGAGTATTGCGCTAAGGGATCGACTGGCTGGTTACTCGTTGGGATTGGGCTAGCTGTAGGGCTAGGTTCAACTTCCCCTTTATTGCGGTTGCTACTTACTCCCCAGAAAATTAATCCAGTAGTAGTAACTGCTACCAGTGCTGCTAAGAAAGTTTTTGTTGGCGTCCAGGAACTTGCGATCTGAGGGGATGAGGGAGGTGAAGAGTATGTAGCTTGGGTGGGAGATGAAGGGGGCGGAGGGGAGACGGCGACGGTGGCGGATGTAGGTTCTGGCGGAGTCGGGGTAGGATATTGTGTGGGCAGATAGTTGACTGGAGGCGAGTTGAGGACTTGGAGTACTTGACGGGCTGATTGATAGCGATCGCCTGGTCTGACGGATAGCATTTTATCTAATACTTGTCCTAAAAGGGGACTCAGGGTGACTTCTCGTCGCCATTGCCAGGTTAAATTATAAGTATCAATTAGTTCTTGCGGTAATTTCCCTGTCAGTAAAACCAACATGGTGGCGGCTAAAGCATACAAGTCACTGTGGGGAGACACCAACCCAGTTTGCATCTGTTCTGGGGGAGCAAATCCTACTTTACCTAATAGGGTTGGTGATGGGGAAGAAGCGACTGCACCGGGTTGGTAATATTGGGAAGCTACAGTTGCTACTACTTGTTTAACACCACCGAAATCAATTAATACTGGTAATTGGTCAACTGTGCGAAATATTAAGTTATCTGGAGAAATATCTCGATGAATTACGCCTAGTGAGTGGATGTACTCCAACACTGGCAAAATTTGTAGTAATAATTGGCGAACTTCAGCTTCTGTAAAGCGTAAACCTTGCTTGGTTCGAGCATTTAACAAAGAGTTGTAAGTTTCCCCTTCTACATAATCTTGCACCAAAAACAGATATTCTCTGCCCTGTAAATTAGTGCGAAGCAGTTCTCGGAAACGGGGAATTTGGGGATGTTGCAGCTGATAGAGAACACTTGCTTCTCTTTGAAAAAGTTCTTCAGCTTTTTCGACAACGTAGGCGGTTTGGACTTGGGGAGAAAATTCCTTTAAAACACAAAGTTCGCGGAAACGGTTAACATCTTCAGCTAAATAAGTGCGTCCAAAGCCACCTTGACCAAGTTGACGCACAATCACATAGCGATCGCCTAAAGTTAATCCTGCTTGTATACCATAACTCATAGGCGTATCCAATTTCTCACCACACTGGAAACAAAAACGACTACCTGGGGAATTTTCATGTCCCTGAGAACAATATAATTTAGTCATTAGTTATTAGTCACTTGTACTGAGCAAAGTCGAAGTATTAGTCATTAGTTATTCTCCGCATTCCCAGTCCCTTTAATTCCCAGATTTTACTTTATCAATTCGATCGGCTGCGAGGGCATACCAAATTTGACCGAAAGTTTGCTGATTGAGTTTCGCACGGTCTTGGTCGGGAAACAAGCGATCGAATTTTTCATTCGTTTCTTTGTTCAAGCGATCAATTGTATAATCTTGGAATTCTCCAGTTCGCGCTTGCCGTCTCCATCTTTCATAATCTTGTGTAGTGTAAGTTCCTAGTTTGCGACGCGCTGCTGTACTGAGGTTAGCTTGTTCTACTTTATTCAATAAGTCATCAGCAATACTGTACCACTCATCTCGCAAACGAGCATCTTCAGCTTTAGATGTCAGGCTGCGTCCCTTCAATTGGGAATTTTTTGTATAAAAAATATCATCTACAAAGCGAGTAAAAAATCCTTCGCTAATTTGTAGCTGTTGGCGACGATTGATAATTTCCTGGAGGTTGCGGTTTGTGCCGCGATCGCTTGCTGGTTTCCCCACAGGATTGGGGAATTGGGGAATTTGCGGTAAGGAGATAGATGGAATAGTAATTGATGATACGCCACGAATGACTGCGTTTACCACCGCCCAAGCACCTGCACCAGTTAAAACTACTAAAGCTGTACCCCCTAAACTCATCACAAAAGGACGAATCCAAACCGGGAAAGATCCTGGTTTAGCGATGGCTTGAGTTCTATTTTGGAATCTACTGATAATAGCGCTGGCGCGTTGTCTTCCGGGAGCAACTACCATGGTCTTAATTTTGGTAACATAATTTGCTGGAGGTTTAGTTGCATTTGGCGATGGTAAATCTTTGAGAATTTGCTCGGCTCGTTGATAGCGATCGCTCGGTTTATAAGCCAGCATCTTTTTTAACACCGACTCCAGTTTGGGACTCGTTTGGATTTGCTTGCCCCAGTACCAAATTCCCTGGTAGCTGTCGTATAATTTTTGCGGTTCTTGCCCCGTTAGTAATACTAATGCAGTTACAGCCAAAGAGTATAAATCGCTACTTAAAAATACCTTACCTTGGCGTAGTTGTTCCTCTGGAGCATAACCTTTTTTACCAAGCAAGGTGTTATTCCCAACCAATTGAGTGCGCCAAAAACCTTGAGATGCCGGCAATTGTTTGACGCCACCAAAATCAATCAACACTGGTAGATTATCAGAACGCCGCCAAATCAAATTATCGGGAGAAATATCGCGGTGAACTACATCTCGTGAGTGGATGTAGGTTAACACGGGTAATATTTGTTGCAGCAAAGTAATTACTTCCTCTTCACTAAAGGCTTTTCCTTGGCTGCGACGTTGTTCTAATAATTGGTCAAAATTGTCACCATCTACATAATCTTGGACTAAAAAGAAAAAATCTTTACTACCTATTTTTACTTGTAGCGAACTGTGAAAACGCGGAATTTGAGAATGCTGGAGTTTTTTGAGGACATTGGCTTCTCTCTCAAATAACTCTTTGGCTTTTTGTAAATCTTGTTTTTCTTGTACTTGGGGTGCAAATTCCTTCAGCACACAGGTTTGATGGGATTTTTTATCCTCCGCCAAATAAGTGCGTCCAAAGCCGCCTTGTCCCAGTTGACGTATGATTTGATAGCGATTATCTATAACCTGTCCCACACCGAGAGGTAACGGTTCGCCGCAATGGGTACAAAAGCGGTTACCATTATCGTTCGTGTGTTGTTTGCTGCAATGTACCTGCATGATGCCCAAGTATTTAAGATTTTATTTAATGACTACAACGTGCGTACAGTTGTTTTCGGATATCTTATCAAAGGTTAGCGTTAGGGTGTTGCTATCCTGAGGAATATGGTTTTGTATACTTATGTAATCTGTTAATCCGCTTTGATTTTTGAACTCCTACAGCGTCAGTATAAACGCAATCAATCGTGTCTGTACAAAAGTAGCAAATAGACAATTACCACTTTCAAGGTGTAGGCAGTTTTTTAAAAAATCAAATGGAGTTCTGTAACTTAAAAAGTAAAAATAACCAAGTTAAAAGTAAAAAACGATATATTTAATATTTGTTTTTATTTTTGCCTTTGAGCTTTTTACTTGTAAGTAACGGTGTTGGCTCTACTTTTAGGATAAAAACAAGCATCATGAATTGCAAATCACAAAGCCAGCGAGTAATTAAAGAATTTGAGAATTTTCTTTCTACCCCTCTAGAAACGCAGCTGCAACGACATCTCAACACCCATCCATCAGTTTTAGCTTTATTTCATGATGTAGCGGCTAATGTACCCGCCTACAAGGCTTTTTTAGCAGAAAGAGAAATTAATCCAACGAATATTAAAACCTTAGACGACTTTCAAAAACTCCCAGCGATCGCTAAAGAAAATTATATACTGCGTTATCCCTTAGCTGATTTGTGCCGCAACGGACAATTGGAAAGCTGTGATATGATAGCCGCTTCCTCTGGTTCTAGTGGTAAACCAACATTTTGGCCTCGTTTTTTCACAGATGAACTCCAAATCGCCACGCGTTTTGAACAAATTTTTCACGATAGTTTTTATACAGACACTAGACGTACTCTAGCTGTGATTTGTTTCACCTTAGGTACTTGGGTAGGTGGAATGTTCACCACCAATTGCTGTCGTTATCTTGCTAGTAAAGGTTATCCCCTGACTGTAATTACTCCTGGAAATAACAAAGAAGAAATATTGCGAGTTGTGCAAGAATTAGGTTCTACTTTCGAGCAAGTGGTACTTTTGGGATACCCGCCATTTTTGAAAGATGTCATTGATACTGGAATTGCTCGTGGTGTGGAGTGGGAGCAATATAAAATTAAATTTGTGATGGCGGGAGAAGTATTTAGCGAAGAATGGCGGAGTTTGGTTGGTAAACGAGTTGGTTCGCAAAATCCCTGCTATGATTTTGCATCACTTTACGGTACTGCGGATGCAGGAGTTTTGGGCAATGAAACACCGTTAAGTATTTGTATTCGCCGTTTCTTGGCAGAAAATCCCGATGCATCTAGAACTTTATTCGGGGAATCGCGTTTACCAACATTGGTGCAGTACGATCCTTGCAGCCGCTTTTTTGAAGTTCGAGATGGCGCATTGCTATTTTCTGGAGACAACGGTATTCCTTTGGTGCGTTATGACATCTTGGATACTGGCGGCATAATTAGTTATGAAGCCATGCTCGAATTTTTAGCCAAATGGGGATTCGATGCTGTTGCAGAGTTAGAGAATCAGAATTCACCTAGAGGTATTCACTCCTTACCTTTCGTTTATGTTTTTGGACGTTCTAACTTTACAGTTTCGTATTTTGGGGCGAATATCTATCCAGAAAATGTAACGGTGGGATTAGAACAACCAGCAATTCAAGAATGGGTGACGGGTAAGTTTGTGTTGCAAGTGAAAGAAGATGCAGACAAAAACAGATTTTTATCTGTGGTTGTGGAATTAGCACCAGGTGTAGAAGGTAGTGAAGCTCGAAGAGAAGCGATCGCATCTTCCATTCTTTCACAACTGCTACGCCTCAATAGCGAGTTTGCTAATTATGTTCCCCCAGAATATCAAACACCGCAAGTTACATTAGCCGCAATGGGTGATGCTGAATATTTCCCGATTGGAGTGAAACATCGTTATACCCGTAAATAGATAATCGGACAATAGTTTTGAGTTAAATATAAGCAAGTCCTGGTAATCAAAAAAGCGATCGCATTTCGTTATAGTAAATAGAGTAAAGAGCCACTTATCGCACTAGAAAAACAACTACTATCTTCTGACGAAGAAAATAAATTTCAGTAGGTGGCTCTTTTTTGATTGGAATAGATTTTTTCTAGCTAAACAGAGATACACAGTGCTGATTATTTTTTTAAATACCCGCACCATCTAGAAACTGCTGTATTGCTTTATCTCTGAGGCTACACACAGGAGCATTCTCTGACAGTTCAGTTTCCTTAGAAGCTACAGAACCTGCCAATACAGGAGTTTTTCCATTTGAAGAATGAATACTCTGAAGATTTTGTATTTGTTCTTCTAACAATTCAATCCGATTTACTAAAGCACGAATTACTTCGGCTTCTGAGTCTGGCAGATTATTGTGTTCTAATGGGGCAACTCTGACTCCAGAACGATACACAATACGACCGGGTACCCCTACTACAGTACAGTCAGAAGGGACATCCCTAAGGACAACTGACCCAGCGCCAATACGGACATTATTGCCAATTTGGATATTTCCCAGGACTTTCGCTCCCGCACCGACTACAACATTTTCACCCAATGTAGGATGGCGCTTACCGCATTGTTTACCAGTTCCTCCAAGGGTAACGCCTTGATAAATTAGCGCATAGTCGCCTACGATCGCAGTTTCACCAATTACTACACCCATACCGTGGTCGATGAATACACCATACCCAATTGTTGCACCTGGGTGGATTTCAATTCCAGTCAAAAACCGAGCCAAGTGAGAAATCAGGCGGGGGATAAACGGAAGACCAACATTATCAAGCCAGTGAGCCAGCCTATGCAATAACAAGGCTTGCAAACCAGGGTAACAAAATAAAACTTCTAACCAGTTACGGGCAGCCGGGTCACGTTCAAATATGATACGAAAGTCAGCACTCAGAGTAGATAGCACGAGATAGTACCCTCGGAAAGCACAACAAGCTACTATCCCATATTATCGTCTCCAGTGTTGCAGATAAAATGGCGCATTGGGTATAGGGAATTGGGCATAGGGCAAGCAGGAAGTGTGGGAGGGGTGGGAGGTGTGGGAAGAGAGGGGGGCATAAATTCTCTTTCCCCCCACACTCCCCACACTCCCCACACTCCCCACACTCCCCACACTCCCCATCATTGCTGCTCCACTGTTAGAGTATAATCACGCTTCATTCCAGGATTAAATGTACCTACCCAAATTCTGTAGGTGCCTTTTTTCCAGTTGCCATCGGTAACACTAGCATCTTTACTTTTACCAGTATCATCACCGCAGCGAATAGTCGCTTTATTTGGGCCTTGGATAAGTAAAGTAGTATCGTTGTTATTGCTATCAATTTGTACTGTCAACTGAGAAAAATCATTTTCCAAAACCATAATGTGATCTGGATTTGGGTCGGCAAAACCGATACAGGCTTTCTGTTTGCCATCGCGGTTACTAATAGCAGACAATGAGTAAGAACCACCTGTAAATCCCTGCACTTTTCCTTGTATTGGATCGAAGTTTTTTGACAGCGTAAAAGTACCAAAATTTACTGTTTCTGCTATTACCGGGGTAGCTGCTAAAGCAGCAACTATAGCTAAGAGCCAGCCGCCACAATACTGAGGTCGGGGGCAACGGTATTTCATAGTAGCCCTCCAACAGGCTTGGAAGATAGTAGTCATATATACATATTTTAATTAATAAATTATAGTGAATTTTCTGTTAGATGTGCCACATTCAAATGTGCCACAAGTGATGTCTTTAAACGCACGCAGGTAATTGCTAGTTATTATCTTAACCAAACAGCATTTACAATTCCTAAAGTTAAAGAAAGTGCAGAAAATAAAAAGAATTTAACCTTCTGCACTTGGAATTTTTGTGAAAATTTCAAAAATTATTTAGTTGGAAAAAGACGCCGCCTTTGAGTGCTTCTGTGTTAGTTCCATAGCTACTAACTGTAAGCGATCGCAGGTTATTAAAAAACGGTTTTCCTAAAACTTCTACTAACTTGAGAATTGGAATCTGACGCTCTAACAAATCCTGACTTTTTGTCCAATCAAGATAGATATAGCCTTCATTAGACCGAGGAAGGGCAGCAATACTATCTTGAAACTTAGGATTATTAATTAAAGAATTTTTCTTGGCTGTGAAAATTTCATCCATTGTCTCAAGATCGGAGGTAAAAATTTCGTAATTTCCTAAATTTGTATGCGCTCCTCGTACTTTTGTTTCAATGGTAAATGATGCTCGGTTTTTGTCATTGGCTTTTTTACTAGCTGTACTTAACTCTGTCCAAGCATAAATTTTTTGATTGTCTATGATTAGAGGACTGATGGTAAGTCCATTAGATGAAGCGATCGCGTCTAAACGTGCTACGCCTTGTTCTACACCCTCGGATTTCTCCGCTACAAAAATCCAATGGGGAGTTGTTTGTTGAGGTAACAATGCTATGGCATATTCTCCCTCTACCCAACTGAAAATATCCTTTGGCAAATTTATTCCCCAACGTTTTTGAGCATCACCCAAAGGTTTTAGTAACTGAGAAACCACATCTTCTTGAGAACCATATATAGTTGCTGTTGCTTGTTTCCAGAGTTTGGCTACATTACTGTTACCCAAATTACTCAAATTTGACCCGGAAATTGCTAAACCTGCCGATGAGGGAACATATTGCAATGCTCCTACAGGTTTAGTTAGTGGAGGCGATGGAGAAGCAATTTCTGATGAAGTTACAAAGGCTGTTTCTGCTAGCAATCCTTTGGATTTCACCAATAGAGAAATGATTTCACTGTCATATGTTTGTTCTGCTAATTCTAATCCTTGCCATTTTGCCACGATGGGAAGATTTAAGAAAGCTACAGCTATACTACCTTTGGCTAGTTCTTTGGTAGCTTTTTGGTATTCGGAGGAGCTAGTCAAATTCAAATCGGGAGCTTGGACGTTATTGATAGCTTCTCGCAACACTTTGGCATCGTTAGCAAACAAAACAAAACCTTGCCCAACTACCGCACCAGCTAAATTATTTTCGATTGTAGATTGTGGATTTGAGATTTTATTTTCTGCGATCGCTTGCTGATTGTCAGAAATTAGCTTTATGCCTTTGTATTCTTCAACATTTAAGTTGGCCCCAGCTAAGGCTCGTTTAGAAAATAACAACTCGACAAACTCGCGAGTTTTTTCCGGTTCCTTAGTTGCAAGTGCCAAAAGATACCCTGGTTGCTGTCCATTTTCTGGGTCGCGATCGATATCTAGGGTCGTAATAGCCAGCGTAATTTCGTTACCTAGCCAGGGTTTAATATCTTGTTGGTAATCTATGCCACTCTTAGCCAAGAAACTAGTTTTGAGTTTAGATAGTTCCCCTTCACGCTCAAACGCTTGCAAATTCTCAGGATTTGTCAGTAATGACACTATTATAGGGGAAAGTTTTGATACGAATATTGTTGCAGCAGGCTGGGAGTTAGGGGCAATCAGGCTAGCCGGATTTTTAGGAAAAAACCAGTAAAAGCCAGCAATGGCAATGGCTAACACTGCGATCGCACCAGCTACGATAAAACCGATGAATGGGCGTTGTCTATTCACATTAAACCTATTAAAAAAGATAGTTCACAGCCATTTAAGCAGAAACCCTAGCTCATTGATGAAGAGGACGCAAAGAGGTGGAGAAGGGAAGACCCAAAAACATAAATCACCAAAAAGGCTAAAAATGCAAATTTCGCTATCTGCCCGTACCTCTTATATTCCAATATTCCTGCATTCTTTTATCCCCGTGTCCTTCCCTAGACGCGTCTTCTTGGGAATCAATGCTCATGCCAAGGCAGAGATTTTCTGTCAACATAAGTAAATTACAATTGTCCACAAAAATCTCATGACAGAGAACTCTTTTAGTCAGCCCATTGCCCACATAAGTGTAGAGGAACTAGCACAACGTCTCGTTTCAGGCGATTCAAGCATACAGCTAGTAGATGTACGCGAACCACAAGAATTGGCGATCGCTAGAATTGAGGGCTTTGTTAATTTACCCCTAAGTGAATTTCCCGAATGGGGAGATAAAGTACCGACTCTCTTCAATCCCCAAGCTGAAACACTTGTACTGTGTCACCACGGTATCCGTTCTGCCCAGATGTGCCAGTGGTTAATTGCTCAAGGATTCACCAATGTGCAAAATATTTCAGGCGGTATTGATGCCTACTCTAAATTAGTAGACTCTTCAATTCCCCAGTATTAACTTTTGAACTTATGAATTACTTCAGATGGGACTTACTCTTCCATCTGGCTTTTACTATTGTCAAATCAGTCGTCAATCTACTTGGGGGTTTCCTGGGCAAGTTTGGGACTTTATATTGGTAGACATTATGTCAATTTTTTAAGTCCTAATATAGCAGCAATGTCCACAAAAATACGTATTCGATAATACTGTTCGCAATATTATAGTTGTGCAAAAATACGGTTATAAAGTTATAAACTTGTAGATTAAGATAGTCGCTCTTTATAGCAAAAAGTGAAATTATCTTTGCAGCATTTCAACCGTGTTGTACGCAGACGTAAAAATTATTTATCACAATATAATTGTATAATCTATTAAATTAATTAATTATTAATAATCTTTGTTTAGGATCGAATCCTCAAATTTTTTCCAAGTTTGATTAAAATTTGCACTCAGCAAAGCATACCCTATGGAAGTCCAGTTGACAAATCGACAACAGCATATACTTTGGGCTACGGTACGTCACTACATTGCCACGGCAGAGCCTGTTGGTTCAAAGGCTTTGGTCGAAGAGTACGATTTGGGTGTTAGCTCAGCAACAATTCGTAATGTTATGGGTGTTTTAGAAAAGTCTGGTCTACTTTATCAACCACACACTTCTGCCGGACGAATACCTTCAGACTCAGGATATCGCATTTATGTTGACCAGCTAATTACACCTTCTCGGCGAGACGCTACGCGGACGGAAAGTTTAGCAAAAGAAGTAGAGGTGGCACTGCAAAAGCGCCTACATTGGGAAGATTGGAGTTTAGAAACTTTACTCCAAGGAGCCGCACAAATTTTAGCAACCTTGAGTGGCTGCATTAGCTTGATTACCATGCCTCAAACCACTACGGCACTAGTGCGACATTTACAATTAGTGCAAATTGAAGCCGGAAAAATCATGCTGATTGTAGTGACTGATGGTTATGAAACACATTCCAAATTGATGGATTTGTCACCAGTACCAGAGGAAACACAACGCGAACCAGAAGTAATAGATCGCGAATTGCAAATCGTTTCCAACTTTTTGAATAGTCATTTACGAGGGCGGAGTCTGTTAGAATTAGCCTCTCTCGACTGGAGTCAATTAGATAGAGAATTCCAACGCTACGGCGAATTTCTCAAAACTTCAGTTGCGGAATTAACTCGCCGCACTCTTGCGCCGACCGCCACACAAATTATGGTTAGAGGCGTTGCAGAAGTTTTGCGTCAGCCGGAATTTTCACAATTACAGCAAGTGCAAACAATTATCCACCTGCTGGAAGAAGAACAAGACCAGCTATGGCGATTAATATTTGAGGAACCAGAGCCAGAAGATTTAGGCAAATCAAAGGTAACGGTTCGCATTGGTGCAGAAAATCCTTTAGAACCGATACGCACTTGTAGCTTGATTTCTTCCACCTATCGCCGAGGCTCAATACCGGTAGGAAGTGTAGGAGTTTTGGGGCCCACACGACTAGATTATGAAAGTGCGATCGCTGTTGTAGCTGCTGCTGCTGATTACCTTTCAGAAGCTTTCAGTTAAATTACACAGATTATGGTAAGAAAAATTGCCTTTGGGTTACTGTGGTTGGGAGCGATCGTTTATGCATTTTTTCTTTCTCCTCCTCAACAACCGGGCACCTTTGAGTTGATTAAAAACCTTTCTCTTGCCCAATGGCAAGGTATAAATCCATTAATAATAGCCCTATTCAATCTGATGGGCGTTTGGCCTGTTATTTACAGCGCAGTAGTCTTTATCGATGGTAGAGGGCAAAAAGTACCTGCTTGGCTATTTGCGATGCCTTCTTTTGCCGTTGGTGCTTTTGCCATATTGCCCTACCTAGCTCTTAGGGAACCAAATCAAAAGTTTATTGGTAAAAAGAATACTTTTGTCAAGCTGCTAGATTCTCGTGTAACTGGTTTTGTCCTCACCGTAGCTGCCGTTATTTTAGTTGCCTATGGTTTAACCGGAGCAGATTGGACAGACTTTATCCAACAGTGGCAAACTAACCGCTTCATCCACGTAATGAGCCTAGATTTCTGTCTACTTTGCCTATTATTTCCCACATTAGTAAGAGATGATATGGCGCGTCGTGGTTGGGAAAATCCTCAAATACCTTGGTTGACAGCATTAATACCCTTATTCGGGCCATTAATTTACCTATGTGTGCGTCCGTCTCTACCAGAAGTTGGTGCAGAAACTGTACCCACTAAGCAACCAACCCTGAATTAAACAACTTATAAATCCCAAATAGGTTTTATAAGATTATTAAGACAAATATCATTATCCTGTGCGATCGTAACTTGTGCCTTTTCGATTGCTGTTTATCCCAATTCTTTAAAATCTGGCAACACATTCAGTCTCTGCTTCTGATGTATGGATACACCAGAGCGCAATTATCATTTATACGCTTTTTAGCCAGCTATTACTATAACAGTTAGCAGATAGATTAGAACATAAGCTAATCGTCAAACTCGTACACCAAGGGGCTTTTAAGTCTTTTTTTATTGCCTGCTTTCCGGTACACATAGCAATTGAGTCAAACCTGCAATTTTTCAGTACGGTGGGGGTGCGTAAATTCTAAGAAAAAATTTTTTCTCAAAATACTTTACAAAACTCAATATTATGTTTAAGATATGTAACAAGGTAGTCAAACCTACCTAATTAATTTCCACATAAAGAACCGCACTTATAAAACCATGACAGCAACCATTCAACGTCGCTCAGGCGCCAACGTATGGGAGCGGTTTGCAAACTGGATCACCAGCACCAACAACCGCCT
>JAVRBO020000083.1:0-38664 GCA_034531195.2 Nostoc sp. ChiSLP01 | reverse complement strand
GGGGTGGGGTAAAACGCATGTGGGATAAACGTTTGAGCTTAAGTTGACACGTATGGGCATTGCCGTGCCCCTACCAATGTGTCTACTTATTAAAATTAAAAGATATGAGTTCTAGTGTTTTTTTGAGCTAATATTATTGTCATATAGTGTCTCGTATTCAGCGACAATGGAGTCTAAAGAAAAGCATTCTATGACTCTTGCGCGTGCAGCTTTTCCTAAACTTTCTCTGCCCTCTTTTCCTATATTGATTAATCCTTGCCAAGCATTGGCTAATGCTTCTGGATTCTTTGGAGGCACGACTTTTCCGGTATCACCGACAATCCAAGCTGAGTCTCCCACATCTGTAACTACACAAGGAACACCACAAGACATAGCTTCACCAATTACGTTGGGAAAACCTTCTCCAGATGAAGAGGAAGAGGCGATATCTAAAGCAGCAGTTAAACGGGGCACATCATGACGTTCGCCTAATAGATGTATGTGTTTAATCAGCCCCAATTCATGGATTAATTCGGATAAAATATGATTATCCCAATCAACTTTATTGCCAACAAGAACAAATTGGACGTTGGAATAAGTTTTGAGTAGTAATGCCGCAGCTTGAAGAAAATTAAAATGGTCTTTTATAGGATGATAACGACCAATTAAGCCAATCAATAATGCATTTTCAGGGGTATTTAGTTCTGAACGGACACTGAGGCGAGCTTGTGTTGATGGTGTAAACTTTTCTGTTTCAAAGCCGTTGGGAATTATATAGGTTTTCTCAAGAAAATACCCGATTTTTTCATGTTGTTTAGAACTATTTTGAGAGTTATAAATAATTTTTTTTGGCAAGCGAGAAAATATAGCGCATAGTTTGATAATAATAGTTGTTCTCGGCTTTTCTAATTCTAAAGAATGAAGTGAATGACGTATATTCCAGAAAACAGGTACTTGTCTAAATATGAAAAGGCTAACAAACTGTGCAGCCAAATTTCCATGATACATCCAACCTTGAATTAAGTCAGGTTTGAGCTGGCGTACTATGTCAATCATTCGCCAAATATTAATTAGTTTAAGCGCTCCTGGTTTCATACCGATAGTGTAAACAGGAATGCCTAAATTTGCAATGCGATCGCCCCACGTTCCACGATCCATTAAAGAAACAACAACCGGACTAAAACGTTGTTTATCCATTCTGGAAAGAAGTTTATAAAGCATGACTTCAGCACCACCAGTGGAGAGTCCGGTAATGATATAAATAATTTTCATAATTGATATCTTAATTTTAACTTTCGCTCTAATCGACTTGCTCCAGTCATGGCAGCCATTAATGAAAACGTAATGAGGATATAACGTTCTTCTAAAACGTTATGGCTAAATAGTCCCCACAGAAGAATAAAAACAGCAAAAGCCAAGCCAATATATCTAGTTTCTCCACGGGCGTGCTGTGTCACTGCATATACTAATATAGGTAGAATTAAAGCACCGATAATTCCATGATCTGCCATATAATATAAGTAAATATTGTGCGTAGATATTTCCAGATTCCAAGTTAAAGTTGAGCCAATTCCATTGCCAAAAAATGGATGTTTCATAAACATCTGCCAAGCCAATTGAGCTACTTCTAAACGCGAATCGGCAGAATTTTCTGAATCAGAAGTTGAGATATTTTGAAACCATGCAATTCTTTCTAAGGAGTTGGCATTCAAATCTAAATTTTGCAATAATTCTTGCCACCATTGTGAGCCTAAAGTGATAATAAAAATTCCTATACCAAAAATCCAATAAAGTAATTTATTGAAATGAAGCACCCCGGCAATGGTAAAAATAATAACTGTAATTAACCAGCCAAGAATAGCACCTCGTGAAAATGTCAAGAGAACTCCAATACCGACAAGATAGACAAAAGGTAAACGATATATTGGCTGTAATATACTGACGCTAAAAATCATCCCAAGTATCAATGCACAGCCATTACTGTTCGGGTTCAAGTAAAATCCAGTCACCCGCCCGCCATTACCTAATGCATTAAAAGCAGCAGGGTTAAAAAACTCATAAATGCTGTTAAATACAGTAATTAAGACTGCTAAAAATATCGCCCATCGAGCCAAGTAATGAATTGTTTGATTTCCAGAAAAGATTAAGGTCATTGCAATGATAAAAATCAATGCTAAAAGTCGTTTTCTTAATTCTTCAAAAGCAAGCTCTCCAGATGATGGAAATAGTACAAACCACAGTAATGAGACAAAAATAAAACCAAAACACCAAATAATTACAGATATTGGAATGTACTTGTATCGTGAAAAAGCTAAGGGAATAGAAGCTACAGCAAAACCTATAATCCAATATAAAGGGGGTTGAGAAACAATACCTGATGTATATAAATATGAATTAATATCTGTAAAAAATGTCAAAATAGCAGCTACGGCTAGGGCACATTGATAATAAAAGAGAAAATCAAAATTTGCATTTAGTGATTGATTCATGGCATAATCCAAGTAAAGCAACTTCAGTTTTCAAGACTAATTCAGCTACTGAAAAACGGTCAATTATTCGCTGTCTAATTTCAGTGCGATCGCAACCATCAATACTCAATTTTTCTATTAATTTCTCCATTGCAGTTTTCAAAGCTTCTGGATTTTTAGGGGGTACTACTACATCGGGATTACCAACAATCAAAGCTGAATCGCCTACATCTGTCACTACACAAGGAACACCGCAGGCCATTGCTTCTCCAATTACATTGGGAAATCCTTCCGTATAAGATGAAGAAACAATAATATCTAAAGCGTTATAGATTGCAGCCATATCTGCACGCGCTTTTTCCCAAATAACTTTTTCAGAAATGCCTAGTTGATAAGCTAGTTCATCCAACTCCCGTGCATAGTTTTCTGAACCACCACCTACGCAAACAAAATGCACATTCTGGCTATCTTTACACAGTAATGCAGCTGCTTTCAAAAATGTCGGATGGTCTTTTCTTAAATCTAGCCGTCCCACTAAACCAATTAAAATTGTATCTTGGGAAATTCCCCACTGCGATCGCACTTTTTTTCTAGCTTCTAAGTCAGGCTGAAAAAGTTCGATATCAATACCATTAGAAATTACCATCATCTTCTTAGGGGGGAACCCATGACTGAGATAGTATGTTTTTCCAGCATAAGAATTGACCACTATCAAGTCAGCAAAGTTGGCCAAAATACACTCTAACCGAAAGATTAAACGCCCTAACCAATCATAAAAATTAGAATCGCTATTAGAATTGCGTAATCCCCAGACTATCTGGGTTGAGGGGAAAAATGGTTTTAAAAAGATAGCCAGTAAATTTGGCGTTCCACCATATCCATGCAATACATCAGGATGTATGCGCTGAAGATGCTGCACAAGACGCCGAAAAAAGCCAAGTAAATGCCAACGTCCTTGTTTTTTTAAATAAATTATTGAAATATCAATATCTTTCAAGTTTTTATCTAAAGATAATGAATCACTAGTATAAAAGCATAAAATTGTTACATCAAAGCATTGTCGGTCAAGAGCTTTTACTAGTGTGACTAATTGTCTTTCTGCTCCTCCGTAGCTTAAAGAGCGAATTAAGAATACAATTTTCTTTTTCATTTAAATAACCTCAGAAATTGTGTAGCGGTATTTACCAGAGTTACTGACAGGAATACAATTTACAAATTCAAAATTAACTACACAATCTTTGCCCATCATCAGCTTACATTTGGTGACAATATCATCAAGTTCTTCGGTGAAATAATCAGAATTAGATTTAATAATTTTGATGGTGATTTCTAAGTAGCTATTTTGAATTATCTGAAATTGTTGTACCCAATCTTTGAAGTATAGAAGATGAGTAAAATATTCCCCATCTATTAAGGTTCCGCTTTGAGTTTTAAAAGTATCAACATTTCTACCGGAAACTTGCTGTAGTATTTGCCCAGATTTATATTCAGGAGATAAAGTGCCGCGATCGCCAATTTTATAACGAATCAATGGCATAGCAAAATTTGTTAGAGAAGTAATCAAAATATTACCTTCAACTCCTGGCGGCACAGGATTATTATCATCGTCTACAATCTCAATATAATTACCCCAAGGAGCTACCCATAATCCTTGCTGTCCTGGTTTTTCACAAGCGATATCGCTGACTTCTCTAGAGCCATAACGATTAAATACTTTACACTGAAATACAGCCTCAATCTTCTGCCGCATCCAAGCATAAAGTGTCCCAGCAGAAGTTATAATTGCTTTTTGAGGAACAAGTGTAATTTTTTCATCTTCAGCAAATTTTGCTAATTCATAAATGGCTTGAGCGTAGGCAACAATTAACTTTGGTGGTTTTTTATTCAGCAATTTCAGAAAATCCCTCATTTTTTCAGGAGTCATCTGAAAGGCATTCATATATGTAGTATTTCTCAAGAAATTAAAAAAGGTTGCCTTCCATCCCATCGTGCCATCAAAAATATCTTTTTCGGAACCCCATAAATGTACTTCTGGTTCTCCTAATTCTCGTCCAACTAAATAAGAAAAAAGTAAGCTAATTGCTGTAGATTTATCGTTATATTCAGCATCTTGAATTAAAAGTATTGGTTCTCCTGTTGAACCACCTGATGTATTAAAATACCACTGGCGCTGTGCTAAATCTGTAGATTTTAGTTGTTCAAAGTTGGCGCGAATAATATCTTTTGTGAGGATTGGTAACTGATAAAGATATAGCTCTGGTTTTTCATGGATAATTCTCTCAATGGAGAGGTTATTCATTAACTTTGCATAGTATGGAACAGATTTATTGCAGTGAAGTAGTAGCTCAGTTAGCAAATTTCTAGTCGTATCAATGGAAATATTAGATGAACTTTCTTTGAGAAATTTATTATAGAGTTGAGGAAAATTGTATTTTCGACAATAAGCATAACTGAAGTAAAGAGATTTTCGGATGTTCATTTTAAATATTTGGTTATGAAAAAACGAACCGCCAAGAGCGCCAAGAAATAAATATATTTTCTCGCCCTATTGAATCATTTAAATTTTGCTGCTTTTGATTCTGAATTCTGTTAGTGCAGCGGGGCGTAGCCCATTCTGACTCCTGAATTCATTTTGAGTAACTTGAACTAACACGTCTTCCCACATTTGCATGATTTTTTGGACGCTAAATCGTTTGGTTATTTCTGGCGCGTGAGCAGCTAAAGAATTGCGTTCTTGTTCGTTAGATATCAGCCTTTCTATTGCTGCGGCTAATGCTGAAACATCTTCATTGGGAACTAAAATTCCATCTATCCCATCACGAATAATTTCTCGCGGGCCACTAGGACAATCTGTGGATATAACTGGTAAACCACATGCCATTGCTTCACAAATAGCATTTGGAAAACCTTCAAATCGGGAAGACATAATAAAAATATCTGCTTGCTGTAAAAAAGTATAAGTATCGTTTACCATTCCTGGGAAATAAACGCGATCGGTTAATCCAAGTTCGTTACGCAAACATTCTAATTCTGGACGTAGTTTTCCATCTCCTAATATCGTCAATGTCCATTCTGGATAATTGTCTTTGAGTTTGGCAAAAGCTTGTAGCAATAAATCAAAGCCTTTTTCTGGAACAAAACGTCCCATAGCAATGAGCGATCGCTTTGTTGAAAATTTATCTGCTGAGTGCTTTTTTATTGATGGCAATACAACCATATTAGGAATGATACAACTCTTCTTTTGCAGTTTTACTGGAAAATAATCTCTTGCTCGCTGAGTTTGAAAAACAATTTTATCTGCGAATAAATAAGTCCATTTTCGTAGTTGTTGCCAATTCCAACCTAAATAGCTTTTTTCAGGATTAGTACGTTCAGAAACTATTACTGGGATGTTCAGCCACCGCGTTGCTAGTAAGGTAGTGATATTGATTCTAGACATGAAGCTAATTACAACATCTGGGTCGCTATTAATAATTGCATTTCGTAGAATTCGGATACGTTTTAAATTATTCCAAATGCCAATCATTGCATTGAGAGATTTTTCAGCTATACCCAAGGGAATGTAATTTATATCAGAATCTAAAGAAAAGTCCGGTATTTTATTGTCATCAAATGTTAGTAGAGTAATTTTCCATCCTTTAGCTGACCAGTAATTTGCCATGATTGACATAATACGTTCAGCACCCCCATAAGTAAGGGAATGAATGATTAATGTTATTTTCATAGCGTGCAAATATTTAAAATAACCCAGAAGCGCAAATAAGAGAGATTTGAAAATTAGGTTGTTAGGGTAAAAGAGTTTTGTTTGAGTTTTTTATGAGCGAAATATGATAAGAATAAGAATGCTAAGGCAGAAACAAAGGCTGTTGATAGAGCAATACCCGCAACGCCAAAATAGCGGAGAAATAAATAGTTTAAAACAATATTGTTGATGAGATTGTAGGCAGAAGCCCACATTAATATATAATTAGCTTGCATTGCAGAAATTAAGCGTACAACCAAAATTCCTGCTACGTGAAAGGGAATTTGCAGAGCAAAACAATTTTGAATCTGAGCTACTAAACGAGTATCATCAGCGGTAAATGAACCTCTTTGAAAGAGTATTCTGACTATAGATTCAGAAAATATAAATATGAATGTTGATAGTAGAATAGTTGCGATAAAGATGATTTGTATATATCGCTTAAGTGTGCGACGCGTTCCTATCCAATTGTTAGCAGCTATCATTTTAGAAAAATAGGGAATTACAGCAGTACTCAATGCTGTAGTAGCTAGAGACATGGGAAATGCTATTACTTTGTTACCGTAGTTGAGTGCTGCTACACTACCAGGTAACAACATTGCTGCCATAGATTGATCTACTAAATTTGTACTACACATTAAAAGTCCCCCTGCAATCATGGGGAAATACTGGCTAACAACTTGACGCAGATTACTATCAAATCCATACCATTTAGGAAGCCATGAAATGCCTTGTCTGTGTAGTGCTATTCCTAACAGAATTATTTCTAGTACTGCACCGCAGACTAACCCAGCAGCTAAAGCGAAGATACCCCAAGATTTCAACGTTAAAAGTAATACGATGGTAATAGTTGGAGTAATAATTGGTGAGAATGCTGCTAAAGCAAAACGCTCCCCTGCATTCAACACAGCACCCCAGATAACAATTATTCCACTTAACAGAATAAAAGGTGCGATCGCGCAAAGTAAATGAAAAGTTAGTTCTAATTTTTCAGAACTAAATCCAGCCGCAATTCGTGGTAGATAAAAAGGTGCTAAAACTACCATCAATACTGTTGTAATTGTTAACAGTCCCAAGCCGCTAGTTGTGGCTCCACATAAAAGTCTTTGAGCAGCTTTTATACCTTCCTGTTCTCGTACCTGCATATAAGTAGGTATGAGAGCAGTATTAAAAGAACCAGCGATGACATTAATAATAAAAGAAGGAATCAGCAAAGCAATAAAAAAAGCATCGATGTCATCGCCGGTGCCAAACCTCTGAGCAACGACTAATTCTTTACCAACAGCCGCCACTTTAACTAATGCTGTCAATAAACCAACTATCATCGCCGCACCAAAAATTTGGCGATTGATAGAGCCACTTGTCAGCTTTTTCCAGCGATTAACTAAGCTTTGCATTTCTCACTCTCTCTTTGCTTCTGGTATTGAAAATTCAACTTCGCTAGAAGCTGGTGCTTCGACTTTTTCCTGTGTCCGTGTGTGAGATAAAAAGTCAGGTTTACGCAGTAAAGATAATTGAGACAACCTCATATATATATTCAGCAAACGTAAATATAATTTCCCCTTCAAAGTAATTCCATAGACACAGTTGAAATTTTTAACAACGTCTCCACCAAACTTTTCTTTAAATTGATTAATACCCAATTTTTCTCGATCTGTATTTCCGGTATACCAACCGCCAAAATCATAAGTTGAAATGCCTAAATTCTTAAATTTCACAATATCTTGCCAGTGGTGGTAACGATTTGCTCGTCCTAAAATCGATTGGTACGAAGTATCATTATTATTTTTCAAAGATGCAGAATGTAAAAGACGAACTCTATTTTTAGTTCGATAATAAACATGCCAGACTAAAGATTCACCATTTTTTAACTTGACACGCGAAATCTCAACTACACCAGCATCAACACGATTTTGTAGTTGAACTCTGTTAATTTTAGTCAAACCTTTTTGGGAAGCAAACGAATCATAGAAATCTGAAAACTCATTCAGAGTATCAGAGTTAATTTTCTCCCAATATTCGTAAATAATTTGGTCTTTCTGTTCTGCTCGTCTAATCTTATATCTATCATTACTACTGATACTTTCCCAAAGTTCATCATGACTTTTAGTTAAATCAATCAATCTTGTGTAAAATTCATCAGACTGACCACCTTTAATAGGGTGTAACAATTGCTTATAATGCACAACATCAACATTACTTAATTCTTCTAAATTTTCATCAAACCAGACTTCTCCCACTGAAAAAATAAACTTTTTTGTGACAATTAACATCTCTTCTATACCTCGCTATTTTATTCAACTAAACTTATTGAAACTTGATTGCTTGCATCTTCTATTCTCTGCGTCCTCTGTCTTGAAAAGTTCTGTTCGCCAGAAGCCGACGCTCAGACTTTTCGCTGCGTCTCTGCGGTTCGTAAAAAATCTCACAAATCAAAATCAAATTACTTTTAACCAAACTTTCAATTACTGAATCTTGGCTCAAAAACTAATCGATAACGCTTTCCATCTACACATGCAACCCATTTATTTTTATCGATTTGATGAGCATCAATATGGTGCATACCTATTTGATTCCAACCTCTTCCACTGGCTTTAATAACTGGATTGTTTTTAACTTCTTTCTCTTGATAATTCGTTGTTGTCAATTCAGTTATTTCAAACCCTCGAACTTGATGGCCATATATCCGCTGACAATCCTGGGTATATCTCACAATTTTGTCATCGAATACTATAACTCTACCTGCTGGTCTTGCTATACTTTTATTTTCCTGAATTACAGGACTTTTCGGATGTTCAACCCAACCATCCATTAAATGTTCAGAATAATAAAGACGTAATGTATTTCTTGCCTCTGATGTTGCAGTTAACAACCACCAAAGATTATCGTATTCAAAAATACTAGTATCCACAAAATCGCTTTGAGCGAGTAAAGTTTTGACGTAAGACCATTGTGTGGGAAAATTAATCGCTTTATATAAACGAATAGAACTAGCTTGAGAAGTTTCTGGAATCAGATAATAGTCATTTTGAAATTTGAATACATACGGATAAGATAAATGAAACGGTTCATCAAGTACAATTTGTTGGTAATCCCATCTGTATGCATCATTGCTAGTTGCCAGTCCTATGACTCCTTTATTTTGTAGACCATTCAACACTTCAAAGAACATATACCAAATGCCGTCCTCACGAACCATAAATGGGTCAGCAACAAAGTGCGCTGGGATATCTGTTATATCTTTGGCAGTTAATACTGGATTAATAATTGTGTCTGGAGAAACCAAATCAAAAGGAGATTCACCTATATAAATTCCAATTGACCACTCGCTTCTTCTAGTGACAAAAATCTTGGCGATGTTTTTAATCCCAGCTAAATATCCATTATTACCCCTAGAAACTCTATCGAATATCTGCGAAATACTGGTGATATTAGAGGTTTTGTACATATTTATTCTTGAAATTAAGGTAGATGCTAAATTAGCCAAGTTAATAGTGTTTTTTAAGATTTAACTTGTGCGAGGATATTTATGTTTGGCTTAATTCTGAGTGAAGTATTGCTGGAAATACTTGGTGAGGCATAACTATTTAAATGTTTGGGTTTATATCCTGGTACTAATTGTTCGAGCAGAAACAGAATAAAATTGATATCATTTTTCACTGCTGCTTGACATAAAGTCGCTACAGTAACATCCAAATTTTCTGGAATAATCTTACTAGCATTTTTTACTACTAACAGTTTTTGGTGTTCGGTTGGTTCATATTCTTCGCCATGAATAAATAATTCCTCAAACAGTTTTTCTCCTGGACGCAAACCAGTAAATACAATATCAATATCTTGGTTAACTTCGTATCCAGAAAGGCGAATCAATTCCTTCGCTAAGTCAACAATTTTTACAGGTTTACCCATATTCAGCATTAAAACTTCACCGCCACGACCAAGTACCGCAGCTTGCAAAACTAGTTGAACTGCTTCGGGAATAGTCATGAAATAACGACAAATATCTGGATGAGTAACGGTTACTGGGCCGCCTGCTGCAATTTGTTTTTTAAAAGTGGGAACTACACTACCTCGACTGCCTAAAACATTGCCAAAACGCACTGTGACATAAGGATTGCCACTTTCTCTTGCAGCTTGCAGCACTAACATTTCAGCGACTCTTTTACTAGCACCCATTACATTAGTAGGATTAACTGCCTTGTCAGTAGAAATCATCACAAAATGTTTTACATTATATTGCAAGGCTAGTTCTAGTAAATTTTTTGTTCCCATTACATTGTTCGTGATTGCTTCTACTGGATTTAATTCCATTAGTGGGACATGTTTATGAGCCGCAGCGTGAAAAATTACATCTGGTTGGAAAGTTTCAAATCCATGTTCTAATCGAGATTTGAAGCGAATATCAGCAATAAAGCTAGAAATTTGAGTAGGATTAATTGATGATTCGCCTTCATTTTCAAGTAGTTGAACGAGTTGTTCTAATTCTTGTTGAATATTGAAAACAGAGTTTTCTCCATGTCCCATAAGTATCATTTTGGCAGGATTACATTTAAAAATCTGGCGGCAAAGTTCGCTACCAATCGATCCACCCGAACCTGTAATTAATACTGTTTTACCTTGAAGAAATTGGGAAACTTTTTCAAAATCTATTTGTACGGGTTCTCTTCTGAGCAAATCTTCAATTCTGACATCCCTGATGCTGTCAACTCGCACGCGACCATTGAGGATTTCATGTATACCTGGTAAAGTGCTAGTTTGAGTGCCAGTTGCTTTGCAAATATCTACAATTTCTCGAATAACTGCACCTGTAACTGTCGGCATAGCAATGATAACTTTATGGATTTGCAAAGATTTTAAAATATCAGGAATTTGATAGCGATCGCCAACTACACGAATCCCGCGTATGTATGCTCCAAATTTGCGAGGATCGTCATCAATAAAAGCAACAGGATAAAACCCTAATTGTGGATTTCTTTGCATCTCTTGTACCAGAGAAACTCCAGCATTTCCAGCACCAACTATCAACACGCGTTCTTGAGGATTAAATACTGGACGTTGCTGACTAATTCTTTCTACAATCCGAATACTAAAACGCAATCCTCCAATAAAAATACACGAAAGTAAACCATCGATTAAAGGTAGCGATCGCGGCAGTATATCCAATCTTAAATATGCTAAAAATCCCATACCATCAAAGAATACTGCTTGGATTAATACCGCAATACTCATAAGTATAGTGATATATAAAAGCTCTTCAATACTGGCATAGCGCCAGTAAACTCTATAAAAACCAAAATTCCACAATACAGTCAGTTTGACTGCTAAAAAAAGTATTGTGACAATTCCTAGCTGTGATTTATATTCTTCGATGATAAATTTACCGTCTAAACATAAATTTAAAGCTAATAAAGACGTTATTAAAAAAACAATACTATCAAAAATAAACAAATGCCTGTTTCTGATGTTAAGCAAAGTATTTAATAATTTGCTAATTACTTTTTGAGGTAGCCAATTGGAAATGAGTAACAATGATAAATTCATGCCTGTCAAAACCTCTAGAATAATCTAAATAATTATCGGTTCGATTAGACAATCAAATATAGCCGTTTATCCTCAAAAAAGGATTTTTATAGTGTATGATTACCCTTTAAATACAAATTTTGCTAATTTGAGAATGTAAGCGATTTGCCTAACTTACATTAAAATATTCAATTTAATAAATTAACTATCTTAAATGAAAAATCGAGTGTATATATTCTTGAGCATTATCATTTATATCGAAGAAATATTTTTGCTCAAAATAAATACGATATTTTTTTAATAAAACATTTAAAATTCAGTCATAGCCAGATGAGAGGGCTATTAAAACTTATTTTTAATGTTTTATCTTTCTAACAAATTTGTAGCAGTTTCTTATGTGTTGCGTCATGCCAAATTGGCGTCCACCCCCCACATAAAAAGACATAATAGTGGATGATAGTGTATACTAGTAATTCTTGCTACTAAACAAGATAAAATTTTAAAGTCAAAATAAAGCCAAAAGCTAACTTAAGCCCGATCGATAGAATTCAGAGCTACACAAATAAAACCCACCTGCGTGGGTTAAAATTTTTCCTTATTCCAAAACGAAATTGATTAAATCGCAGTAGGGTAGCACAGCTACCTGCCTACCCTACTACCTATTGATAGATTCTGAATTCTGACTTATTCTTAACTCCTAAACCTTTGCTTCCAAAGATTTGAGTAACTCGGTATTCACACCCGATTCGCGAGTTAAGGCGACTTTGCCAGTGCGGGCGATTTCTCTCAGACCAAATTTTTGTAACACTTGCACGATCGCCACCATTTTACCAGGATCTCCCACAACTTCTAAAGTCAGAGAATCTTCCGCCACATCCACAACTCGCGCCCGGAAAATCCCAGACAGTTCGATAACTTCAGAACGATTGCTGCTAGTAGCATTCACCTTTAACAGCATCAATTCTCTCTCCACACAAGGAGTTTCGGTAATATCCTGTACCTTGAGGACATTGACTAACTTGTATAATTGCTTGGTGAGTTGTTCGATCACGCGATCGTCACCAGGTACAACCATCGTAATTCGTGAAACTCCTCCCTGTTCAGCCGGGCCAACAGCAAGGCTTTCAATATTAAAACCACGACGCGCAAATAAACTAGAAATGCGGGACAGAACACCCGCCTCATCTTCTACCAGAACAGAAAGAGTATGTTTCATCTTCGCCAACAGAGGCTAGAGCAGGATTTGAGTAACGCAGACACTAGCTAAAGACTACGCTAGACGTACTGCTCCACTAAAAAATAATAAGTGAGACCTTTTATTTTAAACTTAATAGCTGCACTCATTTCAATTGATAGAGATAATTTGTCTAGAAATTATTTCGCAAGCAGCATTCTCGGCGATCGCATCTCTTTTCATCGGCAGATGTTAAACGTTGGCAAAACTTGTATATTAAAATCCGATCGAACATTTAATCGGAGATAAGTTGTTATGGGTTGGTTACAAAGACTATTTGGAATGGAAAAACCTCAAAATGCTGAAGTAAACCCTACTCCACAGGCAATACCCCAAACTCCTACTGCTACTCCTGCGCCTACCGCTACACAAACAACACCGCCAGAACGTCTAGGATTGAATGGAGAATATGACCAAAGCGGTCTAGCCAAACGAGTAGCCTTAGCATTCGACCAAGACGCCCAACTTGATGATGTTAATACTCTTTGGGTTGCTCAAACAGGCAGCACTGTAGTCTTAAAAGGTAAAGTTCCCAACCAGCAAATCCTTGACAGAATGATTTCTGTCGCCCGTACTGTGAACGGCGCCACAAATGTTGACAGCAGCCAAACTACCGTCGGCTAAGAATGGGGCAGGGGAGACAAGGGAGACAAGGGAGACAAGGAGAATAACTCCTAACTCTTAACTCTTAACTCCCAACTTCTACCTCCTAACTCCTAACTCCTATTTATCCAATCTAAAATCGCTTGGTTCACTTGCTGTGGACATTCATCATGGGGACAATGACCCACATCTTCTAAATTCAGCACTTCCAATTTCTCGTTATATTGGGCAAATTGGCTAGCCAAAGCTGGCGGAACAAAGCGATCTTTTTGTCCCCAAATTAACAGCATGGGAATTGTTAAGGTTGGTAATAACTCCTTGACATTCGGACTAAAATTAATTCCAATTGTCGCTTTAAACAAAGCACTAAAAGCCCTCGCCGAACCCCGGTCTTGAGGAGGGCCAGCTAAAATTTCTATCAGTTCGTCGGTTATCGCTTCTGGGTTGGCGTAGGCGAGACTCGCCCAGCGACGCAGCACACCTGGACGGCGCACAAAGTTAAACACAGGTTTGAGAATCAACGGTGAAGCCACAATATTTTTAACTCCTCTCACCACCGGTCGCAGTACAGGAGGAATTGCTTCTTGTTCCAGCGAAGGATCTGGTAAACTCATCATCACCACACCCCGCACCATATCGGGATGAGCCGCTGCCGCCGCTAGAGAAATCAAGGAACCGTTAGAATTACCGATTAATATTGCTGGTTGACGGATAAAGGTTTGCCAAAAATCATAAACTTGTTCTACCCAGAGTTCGACGCTGTAATTAGCTGCGGCTTTTTCCGAAGCGCCAAAACCCAGCATATCTAGGGCATAAACTGTGTGATGTTCGGCTAACACTTCTAAATTGTGTCGCCAATGACCGATGGAAGCGCCAAAGCCATGTAACAGAATTAGAGGTTGTGTTTTTTCGTCATTTTTAGTAGAGCGAATATAAGTATAGCGAGTTTGCCAGCCCCGCCAAACCCAATCCCTTTGATTACCAACTCGCTCCTGCCAGTGTAGTGTAGTGGTCACGTCGCTTCGCTCCGAATTCAATATTCAAAATTAATAATCTCGAATAATAATGAGGCTTGTATCCTTTTTGTTTTCAGTTACAGTTATCTGTAATTTTTTAGCCTTGAATACTATTATAAAAAAATTCCCGAAATGTGTATGATATCAAAATCCTTGTAGAGACGTTGCATTGCAACGTCTCTACATCGCAATGCAGAATGACTATTTAAACAGAAGTTAAAACAGGCTGGAAAGGTTGCAATAAAATACCCAAAATTTTATCAACTTCTTTAATATAGTACTCAGTGGAATCTATATAAACAGTCGTCTCTTCTAAATATAAAAATTTCCAGTTAGTTCCACTAGTAACCGAGCCATAAATTTGCCCGACTTCATTACCTTGATTTTGATTGAACAACTGCGCTGCTATCATTGCCGCTACACATTGACCAAGACCGCCGATAATATCTTCTTTTTTCGCTTCAAAAATAAACATTACTGGCGCAGAAATAAATAGTTGCTCTTGGGAATTGCTGATAATATAATCGCAAAAACCTTGCAAGCCTTGAGTTGCATCAACATTAAATTCATTGCCAGAAAACAGCGATATTTTATTATTTAATAATCGTCTGACCTCTGCCAAGATTGGTGCAATTAAAAACTCTGACCTAGCTTTTTCGGTTGAAATTGCAGTTGCTAAAGGAATGTAATCTATTAAAATCGTTCTGAGAGTTTCTGATGGTGTAATAGGTTTTGTATCAGCAAATAAATTGCGAGTTTCATCAAAGGTTAAGTTAAAAGTTTTTTTCACCTTAGCGAGACTAAAATCACTGTATGCCATCCTTCCACCTTGTGATTATCTATTTTTAAGTGACTTCAAAATTAAAAAAACATCCAACTTTTATTGTGGGGTGGACATCTTGTCCGCCCTTGGTTACGGGCGGGCGAGACGCCCACCCCACAAGATTGGATAATTTATCTTTTGGTAATCCCTTAACGTGAATTCTACTGCGATTCAACCTTGGCTTGATTCACCAACTCTTTCGCCCTCGCCTGGGAATCAAACTTTAATTTATTATTCCACTGCTGTGCTTTGTTGAATTTTTCAACAGCGCCATCAATATCTTGATTTCGCGCTAACTTCTCACCTTGGACGATTAACGCTGTCGCCCCTTGCGCCAACTGCGCTGGAGTTTGGCACGATTGCAACTCTTCTAACACTTCTGGATGGCCTATGAAGTAATTATTTAGCAAGTTGCAACCACTGTGTAATAAATTATCGAAATCCAAATCCCATAAAATTATTGTTTTGTCCCAACTAGCAGAAGCTAACTGTTTTCCATTGGGGCTGTAGACGACGCTATTGACCTGACTGCTATGGCCAGTCAGTGTTTTGAGGAGTTGACCACTGCTGACATCCCAGATTTTTATTGTCTTGTCAGAACTAGCAGAAACTAACTGTTGTCCATTGGGGCTGTAGGCAACGCTTCTGACCCCATTGCTATGACCAGTCAGGGTTTTGAGGAGTTGACCACTGCTGACATCCCAGATTTTGATTGTCTTGTCAACACTAGCAGAAGCTAATTGTTGTCCATTGGGACTGTAGGCGACGCTAATGACCCAACTGCTATGGCCAGTCAGTGTTTTGAGGATTTGACCACTGCTGACATCCCAGATTTTTATCGTCTCGTGAAAACTAGCAGAAGCTAACTGTTGTCCATTGGGGCTGTAGGCGACGCTATTGACCGAACTGCTATAATCAGTCAGTGTTTTGAGAAGTTGACCACTGCTGACATCCCAGATTTTTATCGTGTTGTCAACACTTGCAGAAGCTAATTGTCGTCCATTGGGGCTGTAGGCGACGCTAATGACCGAACTGCTATGACCAGTCAGGGTTTTGAGGATTTGACCACTGCTGACATCCCAGATTTTTATCGTCTTGTCATAACTGGCAGAAGCTAACTGTTGTCCACTGGGGCTGTAGGCGGCGCTATAGACCACATTACTGTGACCAGTCAGGGTTTTGAGGAGTTGACCATTGCTGACATCCCAGATTTTGATCGTCTTGTCAGAACTAGCAGAAGCTAATTGTTGTCCATTGGAGCTGTAGGCAACGCTATTGACCGAACTGCTATGACCAGTCAGGGTTTTGAGGAGTTGACTACTGCTGAGATCCCAGATTTTGATCGTGTTGTCATCACTAGCAGAAGCTAATTGTTGTCCATTCGGGCTGTAGGCGACGCTATTGACCGAACTGCTATGACCAGTCAGGGTTTTGAGGAGTTGACTACTGCTGAGATCCCAGATTTTGATCGTGTTGTCAACACTAGCAGAAGCTAACCGTTGTCCATTGGGGCTGTAGGCAACGCTAATGACCGTACTACTATGACCAGTCAGGGTTTTGGGGGGTTGACCACTGCTGACATCCCAGATTTTGATCGTCTTGTCAGAACTAGCAGAAGCTAAATGTTGTCCATTGGGGCTGTAGGCGACACTATTGACCGTACTACTATGACCAGTCAAGGTTTTGAGGAGTTGACCACTGCTGACATCCCAGATTTTGATCGTCTTGTCATCACTTGCAGAAGCTAACTGTTGTCCACTGGGGCTGTAGGCGACGCTATTGACCGAACTGCTATGACCAGTCAGGGTTTTGAGGAGTTGACCACTGCTGACATCCCAGATTTTGATCGTCTTGTCATCACTTGCAGAAGCTAACTGTTGTCCACTGGGGCTGTAGGCGACGCTATTGACCGAACTGCTATGACCAGTCAGGGTTTTGAGGAGTTGACTATTGCTAACATTCCAGATTTTGATCGTCTTGTCATCACTTGCAGAAGCTAACTGTTGTCCATTGGAGCTGTAGGCGACGCTAATGACCCTATCGCTATGACCAGTCAGGGTTTTGAGGAGTTGACCACTGCTGAAATCCCAGATTTTTATCGTGTTGTCAAGACTTGCAGAAGCTAACTGTTGTCCATTGGGGCTGTAGGCGACGCTATTGACCTGATCTTTATGCCCTTCTAAAGTGTTCACCTCGATCGCTCGATTTTCTTTCTTCTCATTTGGCTTTAAATAAACCGCTTGCTGTAAAGTTAACACAGCGTGCATTACGGTATCGCTTTCGTGCTGTGCCCAAAGTGTATGCTTGAGTTTACTACTTGCCCTTAACGCCGTTATTAAAGCATCTGGATATTGTCCAGAGACAGCAAAGGCTTCCGAAGAATTATTGATGGCATTAATTTGACTAACATTTGCCTCTACTGCCCACTGGAATGTTGCCGCTGCTAATCCAGCAAATCCTAAACCTGCGGCGACGGAACCAAAAAGGGCGCGTTTGAGAAATTTATTCAGTTTCGTCTCACTAATTTTTCTTTGTTCTCGTTCCTTTTCCAGTTCCGCCATCACCTGCTTTAACTTCGGTTCCTGTTGCTGGCGGATAAACCCGGCGATGTAGTCATGCACCAGTTGATAACGGTCAGTTGGGTTTTCTGGTAACAAAACCACTAAGCCAGATTGGACAAAAATTTCTAAAATTAAATCTAATTTGTTGATTTCAGAAGCTTGTTCCGCCCTAGATTTCGATCCCCCCGCCTTCGGCGACCCCCTTAATAAGGGGGTTTTTGCTCCCCCTGCCTTCGGCGACCCCCTTAATAAAGGGGTGAAAGAAATTAAGCCCCCCTTTTTAAGGGGGGTTGGGGGGATCTCCGAGAAGTACTCCTGTAAATCGCGTTCCAACTCAGCGCGAGTTTTTAACGGGCGAGTTCCTTTGTCATCAGTCAGCAAATACAGTAATAATTCCGCTGCTTGCCGATTTTCCACACCGCAATCATTAACAACTTCTTCCAAATAACGCTTAACCAGTTGTTCTTTTGTGCCGCGTTGCTGATATTCTGCCAGAGTTGTAATGTTCTCCGTTTGCAACTGCGCCCCTACAACCTGTAACTCAATGGGACGCACTTCACCCAATTCTGCGGCTAAGTCTTGCACGAGTTGTTCAACTAAAGCCGGTTCCAAGCGAAAACTAGTATTTTCAGTTAAACGCTGGATAATTGACTTGGCATCATCAGGCGAGAAGTTACCCAACTTGTAAAGCACATTATTACTGAGAATGTCATTGCCTATAATCTTCAGGCTGGGCAAATCATTGCACTCTAGCAAGTAATGGATATAATCTACCCGCAGCGATAAGATAACTTTCAGCGATAAAACATTGAGACATTCTCCCAGAAATTCAAAGAATTGCTTCCTTTGCGCTGGTTCGGTGTAAATAAAGAAAAATTCCTCAAATTGATCGAAAATTAACACCGTCCGGAGATTACGCTGTTCGTTTTCGCGGAATTGGGTGAGTAGAGAGTTAGGAGTTAGGAGTGAGGAGTGAGAAGTTTGAGTCTTTGAGGTGGATGAACGAGTATCTGAGGTGGATGAATCCAGTTCAAAGGTGGATGAACGAGTAGCTGAGGTGGATGAATCCAGTTCAAAGGTGGATGAACGAGTATCTGAGGTGGATGAATCCAGTTCAAAGGTGGATGAATCCAGTTCAAAGGTGGATGAACGAGTATCTGAGGTGGATGAATCCAGTTCCGAGGTGGATGAATGAAATTCTAACTCTCCCTCATCTCCCCACCTCCCCACCTCCCCATCTCCCCATCTCCCCAAAAGCCGCCCCAACTCTTCCACCCAGTTGGTGTAAACGCGCATCGCTACAGGTAAATTATCTTGAATACCTATTGCTTGATTCTTTAAAGCTGGCACCAGTCCCGCATTTACTAGGGAACTTTTACCTACACCTGATTGCCCATGAATTACTATCAACTTTTTATCTGGGCGGCCAATGCGTTCTATTAAGCGTTCTACATCCAATTGACGACCAGATGCAGCAATTTCTGGGGCAATACTATCTTTATTATCAACGCGCAGGGGTGCAAGTCCTGTGGCTGCTAACTGTTTTGTCGCCTGTAATCTCCCAGCACCAATAAACGCCCGCAACCCAAATTGCTGTTCCACGGAACGCTGCTGCTGTTTCATTTCATAAGCTTTTAGATATACTTTTTGCTCAAAGTAAAGCTTTTGCAAATGAGCGAGAATATTGAGATAAAGTTTTAAATCTACCTGCGGGTTGCTGATATATTTTGCAGTTTCTAAGTTCTGAATTGCCTGTTGATAGTCGCCTAAATAATATTGAGAACGAGCCAAAAGAAATCGATAGAGGCTCAAATCATTTGATAAAATAACTTGTTGTGGTGGTTGGGGCGCACAGCTGTGCGCCCCTAGAATATTTACGGCTTGTTGTGCATATTGATTGGCTTCTAACCAGGATTTTTCAGCTAAAGCTACTTCAGCTAAAAAACCGTAATCCTTCGCTAGTGGTATTGGTTGATTGTCAGCCTGATGTATTTCTAATGCTTGTTCGGTAAGACTTTTTAAGTTTTGCCATTCTTGTAAATCGCGCAGAACAACACCAAATTTAAATATTGAATTTGCAATTAATCGTTTGTCTTCCCCAATCAAATTTATATATTCTTGAATATAATGTCGAGTTTTTTGCCAATTTAGATGATTAATATCTAGAGTTTTAAAAGCTTTGAGATAATAGCAAAATGCAATATCACCAATAATTTTGATTTTTTGTTTTTTATAATTAAGTTGCCGAAAAAGCGCTAAAGCCACTTGATAATGTTCTAGCGCAACATCAATTTTATTATTAACTTGTTTTGCTAAACCCAACAAAGATGATAAATTAGCTTTCAGTTCTGGATGAGAAATCTGTAATTCATCTGGTAAATCTCTCTGGGCTGCTGCTAATTCTGTTTCGAGGACTCCATAATCATCTAAATTTAGATTCAGGGTATTGTTAAAATATTCCTCGGCAAGTTGTTGTAAAAAATTGGTTAAGTCATCCTGAGCGATCGCAAAATTCCTCGTAGTAGCCCAACTCTCTAAATCTGGAGCTACTTGCATCAATTGTTTGTAAATTTCATCATCAATCCACAACACCAAGGGAAAAGCAAAATTCTTGCGAAACTCTTCCCGCACCTGATTAGCAGAAGTCAACATCGCAGTTAAATTTTGCACTGTCTCTAAACCCACAACCATCACACAACCTGGTAGGTTATCGCCAAATTCCTCCCGAATGGCTGTGTAAAGAGTTTTGTGAGATTGCTGCACCACCAACAATTTAATCTCAACTTGACAGATTTCTCGCAATCTTTGAATCAGGCGATCGCGCAGTTTGGCATAATTACACCGTGCCAAAATCAGCTTAAATTGTCCCACGGAAGATTCGATCGCCCATGCTAATTGTTGCAAAGAGCGGTCGTTGTTTACAAGATTCTTTTTAGATGGTTGCGAGTCGGTCATACCAATTTTGGATTTTGGATTTTGGATTAAAAAAACCAGGGCGAATGGAATTCGCGGCTATACAAACAAAGTCCGCCTCCGCGGACTAAGAAAAAATTGGGGTTTAGAAACCCACGGAGGCGGTCACTGAGCTTGTCGAAGTGTGGGTTTTGCCTGTGTAGCTGCGGTTTCTAACCGCCCATTTCGCGTTAATTTGACTGCAACTCCCTTGCCTCTGCCAAAATAGGGTTAACATCAAACCACGATTCACCACTGTCGCGATATTCAAAAACAAAGCGGCTGCGAATTAATTTTTGATATCCTTGGTCATCGCTGACTTTTTTGTTTTGCTTGACGTGACTTAGCAATTGCCACTCTTCAGCAGAAATAGGCATCATCATTTCGTTACGGCGGGCGCGAACAACTTGGTCTAAAGTTTCACGCGAGAGAGGAAGCGCCATTTCTTCCATAATCCAAGTGTTCAGAAGTCTGAGCAAGTCTCGCACGTGGCCGCCACTCAATATACATAGGCGGTCTAGGGTGGCTGGATTATCAAAAATTTCAGTAATCTTACCCAAGCGATCGCCTGGTTGCAAATCAGGAAAGGCTCTTGCTAGCACCATCTGTTTCATGAGTGCCATTCCCTGTTCGTGAACGCTGCCATCAGGCCATTGCACTGGCACCATCGGCAATACTTTCGGGTCTTCGGGGAATCGCTGGGTCAGCATTCCGTAATCGTTGGAAAATTTCAAAGATAGGGGCATGGTGTAAATTAAATGACAATTCAGCTTTGTCAAAAATTCACCCTGGTCTACAAATAAGTATTCTTGCTGCGGACGACCCCAAGCTTTGACGCGATTATCGATGCGATCGAGGTTATCTACAATTACTACCAGACCTTGTTTACCCTGCTGTTTTAGTTTAGCGATCGCTGTTTCCAATAATTCCCGATTAATCGCTTCTAATAAGGTAGTTTTCTGCGGCGCTAAATATTGATTGAGTTTTGCCCGTAATGTCGGGTCGCTTTTCATTTTGGTAGTGATTTCACCAATACCAAAAGCCAAAGACAACTTTTCTTGGTCAACACCAACATCAACACCACCAAACTTGACTTTTGCTCCGGTGACTTCGGAGTTTAAGACCTTCCACGCACCTTGGAGTAAATCGTTAAATTTGCTGGTTTCCTCCAGTGTAATTTTATCCAGACTTTGACTGACGCGACGAGCGATCGCCAGCAGCACATCAGCAATATCCACATCAGTCATTTCCAAGTCTTCGCTAGACTCAAAATACACCACATGAAAGCCCGATTTTTCCAGTTCTGCCTGTAGCCTTAATAGTTCCGTCGATTTTCCACAGCCAATATGCCCAGTAAACAGGGTGCAGGTAGCTTCATTTGGTTTGAAAAAAGTAATTTTTTGCTTCAGCTTACCAATAATATCTCCGCCTCGTACCCCAGAAAAATCAATGTAGTATTTGACATCTGACATATCGTTGACGAACAGGGTTCGACTGGGGTCTGTGGCCTGAAAAAATGCTCGTAAATCTATAGACATAAAGCTAGTAATACGATCGTCTTTTATAAATTTAGATATTCTTGTGTTCAAGAATAAAGTTAGTTACAGCATTTTAGGTGAATATTTCGCAGAATTTTGGATTTGGGTAATACCGAGATATACCAGGAGGCAGGAGGCAGAAGGCAGGAGGTAAAAGTGACTACCGCCATAGATGTAGAGACGTTGCATTGCAACGTCTCTACAGATGTTATTTATCTACTGGAAAATTCACAACTATGGGTGAAATACCGTTTTCTGGGGTTGGTTGGGTCGGGGCTATCGGTTGTGGATGCAAAGGTGTGGCTGTTAAATCACCATTTTTATTAGCACTTTGATTCCATAAAATTAACGATAGTAAGCCATCTACTAAGCCGTTATTATTGCCGTTACCGCCAACGAGAACATCTGGAATCAAGCGGACATGGCGATCGCCTATAATTTGCATCAGTAGCATTGCTGTATAACCCTGCGAACCCAAGGCTTCCACACCAGCGCGGTAGGTTTCAGCTTTGGCGTTACCTGTGGCGCGAATACTTTCAGCTTCCGCAATTGCCCGGAGTTTTATTCCCTCTGATTCACCTGTAGCCTCCTTGATTTGGGCTTGGGCTTTCAAGTCAGCTATATGTACGCTTTGCTCTGATTTCACCATTTCTTGCTGAATATTAGCCAGGGCTGTTTCCCGAACAAGTTGCTGGCGTTGGGTTTGCGCCAACTGCTGGACTTCATAAGTCTTACGTTCTTCTTCAGCAATTTTCCGGTCTGTCTGTGTCTGCATTAATGACGCTGGTGGCTGAATATCACCAATCAGGGTATCGATCGCTTGCACGTCATAAGCCCGCAGTGCTGTTTTAATATACTCAGCAGCTTCCGCTTGTCGTTCGCTCCGAGCTGTCAAGAAATCTAATACTGTATAATCTTGGGCTGAGTTGCGGAAATAATTCCCGATAGTTGGTTCTAATACATGGTCTACGAGGTTTTGCATTGCGCCAACGCGGGAAATTACCTTGGGCGCATCCAAAGCACCCACATGGATAATTTGTGCTACTTCTAAATCAAAGGCAAATCCATCACGCGATCGTACTGTCAGGGATGCTAGTTGAGCATCATAACTGTGACGTTCGGTGCGGTCTGACCAGTTTAATACAATATTGGTCGTTGGCACCAGTTCAATTTTCATGATCCGCGAATTAATCGGGTGCTTCCCAGGATACAGCGGTTCCACCCACACGCCCTTGTGTCCTTGATTCACCAAGTTACCATGTGTGAAAGCTGCGCCACTGACATCTTGATGCGCTTTACCTACGAAAGAAATCACCACACCCACGTAGCCAATGGGAATTTCCGTCATCGGCACTTGTTCCACCTGAACAAACCAAGGATTTAAGTTCCAAGAACCAGAAAGTAGAATTTGCTCTTGTAAACCTCGTCGTCCATCGCCATCAATAAATTTTTGACCATTTTGGAAATTGTTATGTCCCTGAATTATCGGCCCTGCAATTTCACCGTCGGAAATTGGTAAACCATCGAGAGTAGTAACAATGCCAACTTTATCAGAAGCTATGCTATAAACCCGCAACTGTTCTGGAGCCATGCCATGAGTTGTAGCATTGGCAGCAGTGATAACTTTAAACAGAGCAGTGTTAATCCGGTAAGTCCCAGCTGTGAGAAAACCCATTTGCCGACCTTTTTCACCACCTTGGGTGAGGAACTTCCGCGCATCTTGGTAATTGTCACAATCAACAATTTTGCCCAGAATGCGCTGTGGTGGGTTGGGTTCACCATCTGCGGCCACAATTAAAGCGATTTCGCCTTGGGGAACAACAACTACCGATTCTTTGCGAACCGAGTATTGCCAGGGCCAATAGCCCCAGTGCCAGCCAGGAGCCAGAGTATCTGCTTGTAAACCAGCTTCACCGTTGAGAGCAATTAACCTTCCAGCAGGAAGCCCGCGTCCAGAAAGGGTAAACTTTCTGACAACAATACCAACTTCCCGTTCGCCAATTACCACCAGTCCGCCAAAGAACAGGGGGACAAATATAACTAAACCACTGACAAGTACGATGGGAACTAGTACAAAAGGATCGATTCCAGCAGTTTGATACTGAGTTTGATTCGTTTGTAACTGGGCAATACTTGGTTTAGTTGGACTCAGATGGGGTGATGTCGAAGTTAATTCTCTTGCAGTAGTGATTTTTATGGGAGTAGCACTGGCATAATTAATACTGTCTGCGTTCGTCAAAGATGCTGGCGCAGCCATCGCCAACGTTGCTACAACAGATGCTGCCAAACGGGCTGTCTTATTTTGTTTACCCTTACCAAGCCAAGACTGAAAACTTTTCATAATTTTTGCCCACTTGGGCAACTAATTAGCCAACTTAACACTTCACCAAACCAGGCCTCGATTTCTTAAACTTGGCTTCACGAGTTTTGAGTTTTGGCTGTTGACTGTTGACTGAGGAGTTAAAAAAGAATTATTCTCCTTGTCTCCCTTGTCTGCTTCCTCTCGCGGCTCTGTACAAAGACGATTAATCGCGTCTGTACACATTCCCTGTTAAAAATAACTAGGATCGAATAGCGAGGTTAACCGAGAATCTAAATTATGACTTCCACATTGCCCGAACCTCATCACAGCAACTCACCCAGTTGGGAGGAAGAACTAGATAGTGCCATTTTCAGTTTTGAAGACATTCAAACGGAACTGAATTATAAACAAGCACAAACGGCACTACGAAATTTAGTGACTAATCTTGACCTCAGTCCTCAAGAAAAAGCTGGGCTGGAGGTGGAGATTACTGATTTGGAAACCATGCTGGGCAAGTTAGACCGCATGGTGGTGCAGATTGCGGCTTTTGGTATGGTGGGACGTGGTAAGTCTTCGCTACTCAATGCTTTGGTTGGACAAACAGTATTTGAAACCGGGCCGCTGCATGGTGTTACCCGTGCTGCACAAAGAGTGAATTGGAGTATTAGCGAAGAAGCGGTTGGGGAAACTGAACGCGCTTTACGAGTCACCCTCCCTGGTGTTGGTCAATCACAGGTGGAATTAATTGATACTCCAGGATTAGATGAGGTAGACGGTGCAACCCGCGCTGCACTGGCCGAACAGATTGCCAAACAAGCAGATTTGATTTTGTTTGTCATATCTGGTGATATGACAAAAATAGAACATGTTGCCCTTTCTCAATTGCGGGAAGCGGGTAAACCGATAATTCTGGTGTTTAACAAAGTAGACCAATATCCAGAAGCCGATCGCATGGCAATTTATCACAAAATCCGCGATGAAAGGGTGCGGGAATTACTCACACCTTTAGAAATTGTCATGGCAGCTGCATCGCCATTGGTAAAGACGGCGGTTTTTCGCCCTGATGGCACTAGGGGCATCCAGTTGCGTCCTGGTAACGCCCAAGTCGAGGAACTGAAGCTGAAAATATTGGAGATTTTGCACCGCGAAGGCAAAGCCTTGGTGGCTCTCAATACTATGCTTTATGCTGACACCGTAAATGAGCAATTGATAGAGCGAAAATTGATGATTCGTGAGGAGAATGCCAATCAGTTAATTTGGAAAGCGGTGATGGCTAAGGCAGTGGCGATCGCTCTTAATCCCGTAACTGTGGTAGATATTCTTAGTAGTGTTGTAATTGATATTGCTCTAATTTTAGGTTTATCTAAACTCTATGGCTTCTCCATGACTGAAGCCGGAGCCGTACAATTACTACAAAAAATCGCCCTAAGTATGGGCGGCATCGGTGCCAGCGAACTTTTAGCCAACTTGGGTTTGAGTGGATTAAAAACTTTACTTGGCATCTCTGCAACCGCTACGGCTGGTATTGCCCTTGCTCCCTATATATCCGTAGCCCTTACCCAAGCCGGAGTCGCTGGTGTTTCTTCTTACGGTATTGGACAAGTTACCAAAGTATATTTAGCCAACGGCGCGACTTGGGGGCCTGATGGGCCAAAAGCAGTAATTAATCGGATTTTGACAAACCTTGATGAAACCTCAATTCTCAACCGCATTAAAGATGAATTACTCCACAAAGTAAAGCTCAGAAAGTGACGCCTAGAAATGTAGAGTGCGCTGTGCGACAGCGGAACGGCAACAATTCGAGATGCCGGACAATTTCTATTTATTCATATAGCAATCCTATTTGATTTGCTCTCCATCGAGAGGCTCAGATCGCCGACTTCTTCAAGAAGCCGGGGATGTTTTTGTTCGTAACTCATTTAGCATCGGTATATACGGGAATCCGGTTTGATTCCTGAATTTACTTGTGTGGGTAGGGAACAGGGAACGGGGAACTCCTAACAGAAAAAAGAGAGGAAAAATGTACTGAGTTTTTCAAAAATCAAATATGATTCCTATACATTGAATTTTGCTCGCTGACTTACTTAACTGTTTATATTTTGGTCAAGCCAAGCAACTAAATCACATACATTGGAGAAATCTAAAAATGCTTCTCCAAGTTGTTCTAATTGTTCAGTAGATAATACTTGAAGTCTCTGAATAATTAAAGAATCAATTTCTCCAAATCTCCGATTTAACTGCCGATTTAAAAAGCGAAAAGCTTCTTTCTGTTCTCCCCTTTGTTCTCCCCTTTGCTCTCCTCTTTGTTCTCCCTTTTGAAAAATATCCTGATAAATCACTGATTCGCGCATAATGTCTTCTCGCAATAATTGATGAATAAAATCTTTCTCAAACTTCAACCCTGCTAAAATTTCTGTATAAGCAGCAGTATTTTGTCTAGTCTCGATATCTGGAATTTTAGCAATTTCTTCGGCAATCTGCGATAATAATGCTTCGCCTGAATCTGTTCGCGTTAACGGTGCTAAAGGTAATAACGCCAGATTTCCAAGAAATATCGCCGAATCTTGCTCCCACATCCGTATCACTCGATAGCGGTGGGTTGTAACCTCGCTAACATATTCTTCAGTAAAAGCAATTTCGTCACTTGTCTGTTGCAGGAAAATTACTACCTGCGTCACAGGAACTTGATATTTTCGTGTCAATCGAACATAATAATCTAGCATCCGCAGAGAAATTGGTTGTTGAGATTGAGTTCTGGTTTGAAATTCCAGGTGTAGAATCCGATTTTCTGTTTGCAGAAAGGTAACAGAATCAGCGCGGATTGGTTCGATGCTCAATTCTGTTTTTAAGATTTCAATTGTTTGCGGTTCTTGATTTAATAACCAACGAATAAAGTCACGCGGATATTTTTCTGCGAGTATTTTACAAAGGTTGTCATATTCTGCCATCTATCAAAATTTCACCTAATTTTATTGATTTTTGTAAAGCTGATATGTATAGCAGTTGCCAGCCTGTTTTAAATGTATTGTCTATTGCTCATTGCCTGTTCCCTGCTATATTTAAAACTCGGAACTTGAGTGTGGAACTTAAAATATCAAGTTCTATACTCAAACTCCGAGCTTCTAAACTGTAACTCTCAACCTTTTAGCCAAAATTATCGATAGATTTTCTCCACTATTGATACTTACGGGTACATTTTCTAAAATTTACAGACGAAATTGCGCCTTCATCAAATTTTAGTTTCTACCTTTGAAAGAATTGAGCCATTCTTGAACTTGTTCGCGGGCAATATCGCGACCTCCCAAACCAAAAGCTAGGGCAATAGCAACAGCGATCGCACCTAATAAAAGTCCAAAGGCTAAATTCACAATATCACTAGCAACTCCAATTTGTTGCAGTGCCATTGCTGAAACTAAAGTAATGATGCAAATCCGCGCAACTTGTCCTAAAATCTGTGCTTGGCGCTCTCCAGAACTGGTAATAATGTTAAAAGCCAGATTTGCCAAGAATAAACCAATGGCAAATATTACCAAACCCGCCAAAATCCGCCCGAATATAACCAAAATACCAGACACTAAGGCTGTCAGCGCTGGAATATTCAGGATATTTACCGCCGCTACCGTTGCAAATAGCATAATACCCACTAAGGTAACAATGCCTGCAATTTCCGATGGTGTACGGGTGGGAATTGGAGGAAGTGTTGGTTCTGTTGATTCCGTGGAAACGACAATTCGCCTAGTAGGTGTTGCCAGACCCAATACAGTGAAAATGTTATTAAAGCCTAAATTAGTCAGGATACTTGTAACCAAATCTGCTACAAACCGTCCCAGGAAGTAGGCAATAATCAAAATTGCGATCGCTGTAAAAATTGCAGGTATAGCATTGAGAACCTGTTGTAACATAGCGATCGCCGGCTGTGAAATAGCAGCAATTTGTAAAGCATCAAGGGCTGCGATCGCCACAGGAATCAAAATCAAAACATAGACAATCGTACCGATAATACTCGATAAAGATTGCACTCCCGCAGTGGAAGATATTCCAAATCGACTGCCTAAATGGTCAACACCAGCACTTATTAGCAAATTCGTCACAATCCGCCGCACCACATTAGCTATAAACCAGCCAACTGCGGCAATTAGCGCTGCTGCTAAAATGTTTGGCAGAATTACCAGAATCTTTGTAATTAAAGCTTGTACTGGTTGTAGAGCTTCTCTGAGTCCGAGAGTATCCAGAATCGGAACCAGAAATAGTAAAAATATAAACCAATACAGAGCATTGGCAATGCTTTCACTTAGAGACAATTGATTGAGACTGGGGGCGCTATCAATAGGCTGTGGATTCAAACGCTCGTCTAGATTAAATGTCTGTAATAAGCGAAGAGTAATAATTTTGACAATACTGGCTAATACCCAAGCAGTTGCCAAAAGGATTCCAGCACCAACTAACTTTGGCAAAAAGCCAATAAGTTGCTCAAGAAAAGTATTTAGCGGTCGAGATGCGATCTCTAGATTCAGCGTTTGTAGAACAGCTACTGCCGTCAGTAAGATAATGCTCCAAAAAACGAAGTCGGAGATTAACTTCTCCACCTGAGGAACATCCTGACGACCAGTTATGCCTGCTGCAATCCGGTTATCTATGTTTGTGCGGTTGAGGATTTTCTGTGTTACCGTGGCTGCGATCGCTGCAATTAGCCAACCTACAAACAAAATTACCACAGCCCCCAGCACGCGGGGCATAAACAGAATCAACTGTTCGACAATTCCTTGCACATTAGCGACGCCTTCGTTTACTGCTTGATTTGTTTGCAGACTCGGCGATTGTGCCAAAAATTGCTGTCCCCTCATAGATAAACCAATATCTATCAACTGGGTTATTCCTTGCCAAGTTGTGTTCATGGTTTTTCAGTATTAAGCTTTTAATTCGCCAAAAACACTTGAAATACTTCTCGGATGCCTTGATTTGAATTAGGGTCTAGGGATTGCGGACTAGGTACTGTGAAAATAAGTATGTTGATTTATATCTCAACCAAACCTGACAGTAGTTTTCACGTATTTACACCACATCTTTTGTAGGGGCACAGCAATGCTGTGCCCTTACTGCGCGGTATATTTAGCTGAAAATTGCTGTAAAAGAATTTCTTCGCCAGTACCCAATCCCCAGCCCCATAACGCCCATTCGTCCCCAACTTGTTGTACTGAAATTGGGGACGAATGGGGGTAACCCGTTGCATAATTCTGCATCCCAGTAAGTTTACTAGTGTTTTGCCTATCAATTTACCAGTAAACTCACTGTCTGTTTTATATAGTCAAAATTTTTTGGTTCGATCGAAAAAATCTCAAAAAGTGGGTGGGGAGTAGAGGGGGGATGGGGGAGTGTGGGGAGAGAGGCGGGAAAGATTTTTTCACCTTCCTCCCACACCTCCCACACCTCCCACACTTCCTGTTTGCCCAATACCCCCTGAATTGCGTTACTCTAATTGCAGCAACAGCTTAAAAGATCTGGAATGTCCCAAGTACTGGAACAATCGATTCAAATTAACGCTACAGCCACGGTAGTCGAACGCTGTATTACCGATTTAGCACTTATGCACCGTTGGCTGAACCCTGTCCTTCGTTGCGAACCTGTGGGTAAAGTCTGGAGTACCGATATAGGCACTCAAAGTCGTTTTATCATTCAAATTCCTTTAGTTCAACCTACTTTGAACAGTGTAGTTGTGGAACGACAGCCGGGTTTGGTAGTCTGGAAATTTGAGGGATTTTTTCAAGGGCGCGATCGCTGGGAATGTCAACCAACACAAAAAGGAACACTCCTACTCAATCGCTTTGAATTCGATATTCCTAACCCCCTAGTAAGTTGGGGTTTTAAAACCTTTGCTGCATCTTGGACAAAACAAGACATGGAAGCCCAACTCCGTCGCCTCAAACGAGTTGCAGAAGAACAAAATTAGTCAAAACCCTTCGGGTAGGGAAAAGGGGAAAGGTTAAAGGGAAAAGGAGCAATCCCCCTTCGCCTTTCCCCCTTCCCCTTTTCCCTTTTCCCCTTATTCCCCTTATTCCCCCACTCCCTACACATCCTTCCCTAACTCGCCAAGTAGCCGCCGAATCACTGGTGCATCCTTGGCATCAGGAACTTTTACTAGATAACTTTGTAAGTCGTTCGTGGCTTGGGGATAGTGGCCTAGTTGATAATAGATCAAACCGCGATCGCGCAATTCTAAAGTTAAATCGGGAAACAGCAGTAAAATTCTTTCAACTGCTCCTAGTGTTTTTTCTAACTGTTGTTGTTTTAAATAAATAAACTTTAAATTTGTTAGCATCCTTGCTAAAATTTGCCGATGAGTTACCACAGCTAAAAATTCTGGTTGTAACGTCATCGGTTGCTGATAAAGTTGAGATAGTCTTTCTTGGCAATCTTGGGCAAATATTATTTCACCACCATTGAAAGCATCAACAAAAATTTCCATATCTGGAATATCCGGGCGGATCAAGAAATGTCCCGGCATTCCTACACCCACCATCGGAAAATCAATCCGTCGTGCAATTTCTAAGTAAACCAACGCTAAAGTAATGGGAATCCCCAATCGTCTGTCGATTACATCATTCAAATAACTGTTGCGTGGATCGTAGTAGTCAATTTTATTACCAGAAAATCCTAAGTCATCGTAGATATATTGATTAATAGTTTGAATCATCCGCAGAGGATATCGCTGCTGGGGCAGGCGTTCTTGCAGTTCCCATGCCATTGTCTCAAGGGCGTTAAGATATTCCTCTGGGTCTAGGTCAGTATATTCTTCTTGTGCAATGTATAAAGCTGCTTTTGCTAAATCAATTTCCTCGTCAGACTGCTGAATCTCTTGATAAAAATATTGTCGCGCTAACGAGAAATTCATAAGCTATTGCTCGGTGGAGGTGTGGGGATGAAGCGAAAGTGGCTTGGCTGAACTAAAAACAGTTTCTTGAAAAGTTATGTTCGCCAAAAGCCAGTTGCTTGGACTTTCCGCTTTTTGTACATATTTTTATCTTATGAATATTCACGAAATTTGGAAATGTAATTTGTACATAGATTTCATGAAATCGATCTATCGAAGGTATGAAAATAGTTTAGTATAGCTCTTTACTATTGACTAAAATACATATTCATAGTGTCAATTTATGCTTAATATGTTTTTTCAGTACAACAAATGTATAGTATCAAACTAAAAATTATTAATCATTGATTTACTCAATTCCGAAACGGGATTGAGAGCATTTGTATTAACTATTTGAATGAAATGGCATGGTACTGCTCTTTGTGGCGATCGCTAGGGAGGGCAGATTTTTTGTATATTTTTTGCTTAAAAAAAGTTACTCTTCCGCAGTCTTATTATCTAAGTGCGATCGCTACCAGAAACTTGTATTCTTGAAAAATAGTAGCTTTTTATAGCAAACAAATAGTATTTTTACATAAAAAATATATGGATTTATGTAGGTTTTAGCCGGAAAATTTAGGATGAAACCTTATTAAATAGACTTTTTGGCATTTTTGCCATTGCCAAGTTGTAGAAAGTTTAATGTAAATTTTTAACTAATCACAGCAAAAATACTTGTACCTTATTAAAAGGTACTAATAGTATTCGTAATTATACGACCTCTTTAAAAGTAGGTTGACACCATACACGTACCTTTTTGGAGAAGGAATATTATGATTAATACAACTGGGTTAAAAAAGTTATCAATAGTTACAGCGGGAGCAGCGATAATTGCTTTGGGCGTAGCGGGTAATGCTCAGGCACAGACAGTTATCGATACAACACCAAGCTGGAATGGGACAGACTTTATTTCACCATTTGGTGAAGAGAACACCGCCACCTACGGGCAGACATTTACTGTAGGCAGCGATAATGTTCTCAATGACTTCACATTCTTCCTGAATGACTTTGATGGGCAGTCAGATGTAGTAGATTTTGCCGCTTATGTAGCTGAGTGGGATGGTTTTAAAGCAACAGGCCCCATTCTGTATCAGAGCGCACCTCAATCAACCACTAATGCACCAGGCTTCGAGCAGTTCACTTTTAATACAGGCGGAATTAGTTTAACTTCAGGTAAACAGTACGTAGCGTTTCTGAGTGCCTCAAATTTTTTTGATGGAACTCCAGGTCAAGCAACGTTAGGTGCTACTGGTTTTCAAGACGTGTACTCTGGAGGAGACTTTGTTTACTACAACAATGGATCTGACTTTAGCCTTTTGACCCAAAATACTTGGGATGATGTTGGTGGCGGTTTTTTTGGTGACAGTGCTTTCAAAGCTTCTTTTAGCCAAGCAACTACATCTGTTCCCGAACCCACGACTATTTTGGGTATCTTGGCGTTCGGTGTTTTTGGTATAGGTTCGCTCAACAAGCGTAAACAACAGAAAATTACAGTAGAAGCATAAAATTTGTCTTAATTTAATTTAGCGGCTGCTATGTCAACTCAGTATTGACGTGGCAGTTTTAATTTTGATACTAAAAAAAGTTGCAATCTCAAGTATTTTCTGTCCACTCCGAACCATTTTGACAACCGAGGCGAATTTTCGATCCCCAACCTCAGTCTTAAGAATCAATTTATGGCGTAGAGGGGGGGCGTTCAGTGCTAACCTGAAAGATGACATTGCTTATTCTTATGTCTTCAACGACCTTATCTGAAATATAGCTTCAATCATTAGGCGCAGCATGGTCACAACCGCAGAAAAAACAAACATAGGCTACATTACCCAAATCATTGGTCCAGTTGTAGACGTTAAATTTCCCGGCGGGAAATTGCCTCAAATCTACAACGCTTTGACCATCAAAGGCACTAACGAAGCTGGACAGGAAATCAACCTCACCATCGAAGTACAGCAATTGCTGGGCGACAACCAAGTGCGGGCTGTTGCTATGAGTTCCACTGATGGTTTAGTGCGCGGTCTGGAAGTCGTCGATACAGGCGCTCCCATCAGCGTGCCAGTTGGTAAAGCCACCTTGGGTCGGATTTTCAACGTCCTTGGCGAACCCGTGGACAATAGAGGGCCTGTAAATGCTGAGGCCACCTTACCCATCCACCGTTCTGCTCCCAAATTCACTGACCTGGAAACCAAACCTTCAGTGTTTGAAACGGGGATTAAAGTTGTTGACCTCCTGACTCCCTATCGACGCGGCGGTAAGATCGGTCTGTTCGGCGGTGCTGGTGTCGGTAAAACCGTGATCATGATGGAGTTGATTAACAACATCGCTACTCAGCACGGTGGAGTATCAGTTTTTGCTGGCGTGGGCGAACGTACCCGTGAAGGCAATGACCTCTACAACGAAATGATTGAATCTGGGGTTATCAACAAAGACAACCTCAACGAATCGAAGATTGCTCTAGTTTACGGTCAGATGAACGAGCCACCGGGAGCAAGAATGCGGGTTGGTTTGTCGGGATTGACAGTTGCAGAGTACTTCCGCGATGTCAACAAACAAGACGTGCTGCTGTTTATTGACAACATCTTCCGGTTTGTGCAAGCAGGTTCGGAAGTATCAGCGCTCCTGGGTCGGATGCCTTCAGCGGTAGGATATCAGCCCACATTGGGTACTGACGTAGGCGAACTGCAAGAACGGATTACCTCGACTACAGAAGGTTCCATTACCTCAATTCAAGCAGTTTACGTACCTGCGGACGACCTCACCGACCCCGCACCTGCAACCACCTTCGCTCACTTGGACGGAACAACAGTACTGTCTCGCGGTTTGGCAGCTAAGGGTATTTATCCAGCGGTTGATCCCCTGGGTTCAACTTCCACCATGCTACAGCCGGGAATTGTAGGTGAGGAACATTACAATACTGCCCGCGCTGTGCAATCAACTTTGCAACGTTATAAAGAACTGCAAGACATTATCGCCATTCTCGGTCTGGATGAATTGTCTGAAGAAGACCGTCTAGTGGTAGCACGGGCGCGGAAAGTTGAGCGCTTCTTGTCTCAGCCTTTCTTTGTGGCAGAAGTATTCACCGGTTCTCCTGGTAAATACGTGAAGTTGGAAGACACCATCAAAGGATTCCAAAAGATTCTGTCTGGTGAGTTAGATGACCTGCCAGAACAGGCTTTCTACTTAGTGGGCGATATTAACGAAGCGATCGCCAAAGCTGAAAAACTCAAAGGTTAGTCATTAGTCATTAGTCATTAGTCATTAGTGCAAATTCTAATGACTAATGGCAATTGCAAAAGACAACGGACAAAGGACAAAAGACAAATGACATTAACCGTTCGCGTAATTTCCCCAGATAAAACGGTCTGGGATGCCCCAGCTGAAGAAGTAGTTTTGCCTAGTACTACCGGTCAGTTAGGTATTTTAACTGGACACGCACCTCTGTTGACCGCCCTGGATACAGGTGTAATGCGAGTCCGTGCTGCTAAAAACCAAAATTGGGAAGCGATCGCTCTTTTGGGTGGCTTTGCTGAAGTGGAAGAGAATGAAGTCACTATTCTCGTTAATGGCGCAGAACGTGGTGACAAAATTAACCTTGAAGAAGCCCGTGCTGCCTACAACCAAGCAGAAGCACGTCTGGACCAAGTGCCAGCAGACGATCGCCAAGCACAAATCCAAGCAAATCAAGCCTACAAACGCGCCCGCGCTCGCTTTCAAGCCGCTGGCGGTTTGATCTAGCAATTTTGGATTTTAGATTTGTTCCAAAATCCAAAATAATAAAAAACAAAGACGCAAAAGCATTTTTACTGCTTCTGCGTCTTTTTTGCATCAAATCTTTTCACTAGTCACTAGGGAGTACTAAATAAAAAATGAGATTCTCTACTCAGCACTCCTAACTCCTAACTCCTAACTCAGCACTCTCGATTACACCATCTCTGAGGAAGTCTGTACCACTGGTTGCGGCTGCGGCTGGAACATGAACAACGAATACACTACATCTCGGCGAATATTCACCATCATATCCAAGAACAGTTCGTAACCTTCACTCTTGTATTCAATCAGCGGGTCTTTTTGACCGTAACCGCGTAATCCCACTGATTCACGCAAAGCATCCATTTGTTGCAGGTGTTCTCGCCACAGTGTGTCAATGCGTTGCAAGATAAAGAAACGTTCGGCTTGACGCATCAGTCCGGGTTGAACTTGGTCGATTTGCGCTTCTTTGAGGTCGTAAGCAATTCGTACCTGTTCGTGGAGGAAGGCTTTAATCTCAGTCACAGACATATCTTCCAACTGAGTAGCTTGCAAATCTGATAACAAATAGACGAATTCTTTGACTTTCTCAACTAACTTTTCTAACTCCCACTCTTCGGAAGGCAAGTCTACGTTGATGTAGTAGTCAACGATGTCATCCATCGTTTTTTCAGCGTACTTGATGACCTGTTCTTTTAAGTCTTGACCTTCTAACACCCGACGGCGTTCGGCATAAATAGCACGACGTTGATTATTCATCACCTCGTCATACTCAAACACCTGCTTGCGGATGTCATAGTAGTAGGTTTCGACTTTTTTCTGTGCGCCTTCCAAGCTGCGAGTTAGCATCCCCGATTCAATGGGCATATCGTCTTCGACGTTGAAGGCTTCCATTAAGCCAGCAACGCGATCGCCACCAAAAATCCGCAGTAAGTTATCTTCTAAGCTGAGGAAGAATCTTGTGGTTCCGGGGTCGCCTTGTCTGCCGGCGCGTCCCCGCAATTGGTTATCAATCCGCCGCGATTCGTGGCGTTCTGTACCAATGACGTGCAAACCACCGAGTTCTACTACTTCATTATGTTCTCGCTCGGTGAATTGTTCGTACTCCTGCTTAATGCGCTTATAAGCTTCCCGCAATTTCTGAATTACGGGGTCGTCGATGGGGGCTTTTTCAGCGGCTACAGCTACCTTGTCTTCAGCTTCAAGTTCCGATAAACTCCGATCGCCATATTCGCGCACTGCAACTTCTACTGCGTCTTTGAGTATCTGTTCTGTTTCTTTTGTCAACTGGGTGGGGAAAATTTCTGGTGAAGCCCGCCAGGTTTTAACTTTTTTACCAGGGACGAAACCTTGACCGCCACCGTGTCCTGTAGGCAATCCCGCAGCCCTTTGAATGCCAAACGCATCTTCATCTTCTGGCATCACGATGCGAGGCATCAAATATTCCCGCAACTTCAGACGCGCCATGTATTCGGAGTTACCACCCAGGATAATGTCTGTACCTCTTCCTGCCATATTTGTCGCAATGGTTACAGCGCCTCTCCGTCCTGCCTGAGCGACGATTTCTGCTTCCCGTTCCACGTTTTCTGGTCGGGCATTAAGTAATTCGTGGGGGATTTCTAGCTGTTTCAGTAATCGGCTGAGATACTCAGACTTTTCTACACTCGTGGTTCCTACCAATACTGGTCTACCGAGTTCGTGCATTTCGGCACATTCTCTGGCGATCGCTCCCCACTTGCCTGTTTCTTTCTTAAAGACCATATCAGACAAGTCTTCGCGTCTTCGTTCGCGGTTAGTGGGAATTACTGTAACTTCAAGTTTGTAAATTTTTTCAAACTCTGGTTCTTCAGTTTTTGCCGTTCCCGTCATTCCACCCAATTTTGGATACAGCAAGAACAAGTTTTGATAAGTAATTGTCGCTAGAGTTTGAGTTTCTGGCTGAATTTCTACGTGTTCCTTAGCTTCAATGGCCTGGTGTAGTCCATCACTCCAGCGCCGTCCGGGTAGTACCCGACCGGTAAATTCATCCACAATCACCACTTCCCCATTACGGACAATGTAGTTTGTGTCTTTGAGGAAAAGTTCTTTGGCTTTGATGGCATTAAAAACAAAGTGCGCCCAAGGATCTTCCGGGTCAAATAAATCTGTCACTCCCAAAAGATTTTCTGCTTCTGCAAACCCTTCATCTGTCAATAGGACGTTACGAGCTTTTTCATCCACCTCGTAATGCTCATCTTTTTTGAGGGTCAGTGCTATTTCAGCAGCTTGCAGATATTTTTCCGTAGGTCTTTCCACCTGCCCTGAAATAATCAGGGGTGTCCGCGCCTCATCAATTAAAATCGAGTCTACCTCGTCAATGACGCAGTAATTAAACGGGCGTTGTACCACATCTTTCATATCTGTGGCCATATTATCCCGCAGGTAGTCAAAGCCGACTTCACTGTTCGTCACATAAGTGATATCACAGTTATAGTTTTTCTGGCGTTCGGTGGGAGTCATGCTTGCCTGAATTAGCCCCACGCTCAACCCCAGGAAGCGATGCACTTGTCCCATCCACTCAGCGTCCCGACGAGCCAGGTAATCGTTCACGGTAATAACGTGTACGCCTTTACCAGTCAGGGCATTCAAATAACTCGGCAAGGTGGCTACTAATGTTTTACCCTCACCCGTTTTCATTTCAGCAATTTGCCCTACGTGCAAAATGATACCGCCAAGTAGTTGGACATCAAAATGCCGTAAGCCTAAGACTCGGCGTCCTGCTTCTCGGACAACGGCGTAAGCTTCTGGCAAAATATCATCCAGAGTTTCGCCTTTAGCGAGTCTTTGTTTAAATTCTGCGGTTTTACCTTTTAACTCCTCGTCAGAAAGAGCGTTAATTTCTTCCTCTAAAAGGTTAATTTCAGTAACGGAAGGCTGGTACTTTTTCAGCTTACGAGCGTTGGGATCGCCCAACAAAAGTTTTAGCATGGCAGGTTATCGAACTGAATCAAAGGGGATGGCAATTAAAGATTTGGCATTGATTATAAACATTTAACCCACTCAACCGTCTTAGTTGTGGATGGGTATGAAATGAGAATTCGCTCAAAAACAGGAGAAAAACTAGTCAATCAGTTTCTTAAACGATTGGTTTTAACTCTTATCTTATATTTACTCTTTCTTCATAGTATCATTTTGCCTCCAGATGGGGCATTGGGGATTGGGCAAGTAGGGAGTGTGGGAGGTGTGGGAGGTGTGGGAGGTGTGGGAGGTGTGGGAAGTGTGGGAGGTGTGGGAGG
>JAVRBO020000082.1:0-7264 GCA_034531195.2 Nostoc sp. ChiSLP01 | reverse complement strand
TGCCAGGGCGATTCAGGATGAGTATTTTCGTGCCTATGCCTTGAGTGCCTTAGCTGAGAAACTGCCACCAGAGTTGTTGCCAGAAGCCCTTGCTGCTGCCAGGGCGATTCAGGATGAGGATTTTCGTGCCAAAGCCTTGAGTGCCTTAGCTAAGAAACTGCCACCAGAGTTGTTGCCAGAAGCCCTTGCTGCTGCCAGGGCGATTCAGTCTGAGCGTTATCATGCCGAAGCCTTGAGTGCCGAAGCCTTGAGTGCCTTAGCTAACAGTTTGTCACAAATGCCATCTACGGAACTTTTCCCCCTTTGGCAAGATACACTTCATGAGCTATCCCTTCGCACTCGCCCTAATTTGCTGCAAGATATTAAAGCATTGTTTCCAGTTATCTTTGCATTAGGTGGCGAAGCAGCAACGCTAGAAATTGCTCGTGCGATTGTGGATGTGGGGCGATGGTGGAAATAATTTATAATTCGTAATTCGTAATTCGTAATTCGTAATTTAAGAGAGTTAGATTTAACTTGCATCTGTAGCCTGATTTTGGTCAATTGGTATAAGGGGATGCAGGATCTATAGTTTTAAGCGAAGTGCGATCGCCTTTTACAGCTACTCAACCATCAAGCAGGTATCGCATCTACAAACTCTCTCTGGTGTCGATGAGTTAGCGATCGCCATTAGTCATAAAATCATCACACAAATTGTCTAGACTGTCGATGAGCGACGTTAAACTATAGCGCTTCCCAGTTTTTAGCTCTAACTGAACCGTATTGGATACTATTCATCAATCCAGCTACTCAGAAATTCTACCTGATTCTGCATTTCTTCTGCTGACTTAGCTGCAATTAACCTCAAAATACCGCGCATTATTTCTCCCACTGAATAACGTTGCTGCTGTACTAAAATCATTCCTGCATGAGATTGTTCTTTGGTCAAAAAATCAGTGTGCAAACGATAGAAATCTCTAATATTAGAACTATATAAGACAAGACTTTGCTCAGTTGCCCATGTTAGCTGTTCTTCATCGGTATATCCCAGCCTATTCAAATTTAGACTTGTAATCACATCTACACCACGGTTTTGTAGAGCCAGAACTAAAGAACGTGCCGTAGAATCCTCATCCATATACAAGCGAATTCGGCTCATGAAAGTTTTTGATTTTTATGCAGTTTCTCTAATCTGTCTCCCTCTGCTTCTTCTGCTGCAATGTCAGCATCAATTTGGTCGCGGTTAGCATGATAATAAGCTAAAGCCGCATAAACCTGCGCTAAGGTCAAATGACTAATTTGATCTGCAATCTCTTCGGCGCTATAACCTTGTTTGTACCAGATGGCTATGCGCCTGACTGTCACGCCTGTACCAGCAATAATCGGACAACCGCCGTGTATTTCAGGATTATGGTTAATTAGTGTGCCAATATCGGTAATAGTTGTCAAAACTTGTTCTCCTAAATGTCTCACACTAAACATTATTCTCTATATTTCACGCTTGTGGAGTGCGGCGCAGCAATTGGATTTGCCTAACTAATGATTAGTGCGATCGCTTTTCCATAAATTGCGTAGTTTACCGCCGTAGGCATCGCCCATCGAGTGTTATCGTAAAGAATATTAGAAATTAATTACCAAGGCGGATGACTATCACTGTCAACGTTGCCCAAGCAACTGCCAAATTTAGCGAACTTCTCAATCAAGTGTTGCTTGGTGAAGAAGTTGTGATTGCTGAACAGGGAATTCCAGTTGCACGTCTAGTTGCCCTTACAAATACTAATTCTCCTCGCATTCCAGGCTTAGATAAAGATAAAGTATTTATCGCACCAGATTTCAACGAGCCTTTACCCGAAGAAATCTTGAGTGATTTTGAAAATTCTAACTTTGTCTAGTAATGAGAGCTTTACTCGATACCCATGCATTTATTTAGTGGGTAACAAATAACCCTCAATTATCTGCCAATGCTCGTAATGCGATCGCAGATTCAGGTAATACCCTATTTTTGAGTGTGGTAAGTGCCTGGTAAATTATAATCAAAAATAAATTAGGGAAACTGACTTTACCTGAACCTGTAGAACAGTATATTCCAAGTCGTCTGGCAATTAATCGCTTTGAAAGTTTACCTATTCAAATGAGCCATGTTTTGCAAGTTGCCAGTTTACCAGATATTCACCGAGATCCATTCGATCGGATTTTGATTGCTCAAAGCCAAGTAGAGAATTTGCCAATTGTAACAATTGACCAGCAAATTACACAGTCTTTTGTTCAAACTATATGGTAATGACGATCGCCCTATCTGTGTCAAAGTGCGATCGCATTGTCATTAAACATATCTAAAACTAACTTTTCCCATAACATTATCTCTGAAATCACCAGCTAGCAAGATATTCATCTGCGTAGGGGAAGCCCGGCGTAGGCATCGCACACTTGCCAACAAACAACAGAAGCCGCTATTGTTAAATCAATAGCGGCTTCTCTTCACCCAATAGCGGCTTTTCTTCACTCAATAACAGCTTTTCTTCATCCAAGTAGTGGCTATCCTCAACCCAATAGCGGCTTTTCTTCATCCAATAGCGGCTTTTCTTCGCCCAATAGCAGCTTTTCTTTATCCAATAGCAGCTATCCTCAACCCAATAGCGGCTTTTCTTCACCCAATAGCGGCTTTCTAATGTTTCTTAGCTCTTGTTTTTGCGCCTTGCCTTCTTAAAATGAGTGATTAAATACCGAAATATTACTGATATTAGCTGAAAATTGTACGAGTAAAAATTGCGATTTCTGCTGAACCAGATTTCGATTTAATTAAGGCAAGCTAGCTTTAGAAGTATTTTAAAAGGGTAAAATTATGGCTCTCAAAAAACGTAAATCCAGCGTTTTAGAAAAAGTTGAGTCAAGAGTAGCCGGGATAAAATTGATCGATCCAAGTATCAAATTTGATGATGATTATAGTCTCGAAAAACTGATTGAGTCAATTGAACAGTTACAAAATAAACTCGACGTTCATAATAACGCTCTGTCTTTAGCTGATTCTTCTCTAACTGAAATTGAACAGATGGAAAAGAATTTGAGTAAACTTTCTCATAAGATGCTAATGCTAATTGCTATTAAGTACGGCAAAGATAGCGCTGAATATGAAACGGCAGGTGGTGTTCGAGATAGCGATCGCGTCCGGAAAATGCGATCGAGCCGCTTGAAAAATGTTGCAGAAAAAGCATTAGATAAGTAGGTGGCAGGTAGACATCTCTATAAATTAATTCTGCATTCACCGATATCCTTGTAGAGACGTAGCACTGCTACGTCTCTACAATATCACCATTTCACAACCTATATATTTACCTCAAACAGCTTGTGAAAATCAGAATCACTTCTTGCAATCTTTCTGAGTCGCAATAATCTATAAACAAACACAGATTTCTTCACCAATTTATCAGTGATTTTTCGCAATATCGAACGCTTTCTATATTCAATATTTTCGTGAATGTCGAAATAGATTTGTTTTTCCTGGGGATTCGATTGTCCTTTTTTGATTCTTATTCGCTCTATATTGTCCTTAAAAAACGGAAATTTATCTTCGCGATCGAATGCGATCGTCATCCCCACTTTAGCGGCAGCTAGCCCCATCGCATAACCTTCGCCATGATAAATTCCTCGCATTTCAAATAAGTAAGAAATTGTCTGCCAAAGCTGAAAAAAGTCTATTTCCAATCCATCCTGTCCGCGCATAGCAAACATGAATTCATGGAACCACTGTACTTTGTGAAGGTCGATATTTAGTTTTTCAGCTACTTCTTCTATAACTTGGATTTCTTTCGGGTTCCTGATATTTGCCATGTGTTGCAGCAAATTACAACCGGTTCTGGCTGTGATTCCAGCAGGCCAAGTCATTTCTCCGGCTACAGTGCCAAGAATTCGGACATCAGAGTCTAAAAACATGCAACTCTCAAATAGTGAGAGAGCCTTTTCAAGGACAAAGCGTTTATCATGATACCCTTTCACACTTTGAAGGCGGTGCCCAAATGCCAGAACGTGAGGAAATTCCTTAAAATACTCTGGCTTATCTGTCAGAACGCATAGAGCTGTAGCATTTGTGTGTTGCTGAATATCTTTAGCTAGCATCCTTGCGTGAGTACGATATCTCTCACCCACAGCCAAGGTACAAAAGCAGAATTTTTTAGACATGTTCATAGGATGTAAGTGCTTTATTACCATCCTTTTCCCATGTTACAGTCAAGTGCGGAATATGGGTTTTAAGAAGGGCAGGGGGGGCAGGAGAGGCAGGGGGAGGAACGGTTGTGAAATTGGGATAATTTATTTTTTTGAGTTCCATAACATAAGCGGCTACTCCCAAGTCTGTAGTTTGGGTTATCTGACATTGCGAAGAGGAACTATGAAGCAATCGCAAAAACTACGGGATTATGCGATTACTTTGCTTTACTGGTAATGAGAATTTAAAGGGTCTAGAATATTTAACGCAAAGCTACGCGGAGGTTAACGCAAAGCTACGCAGAGGTTTTCTAAAAACAGTTCGCTATGTCTCAAAATAATTAGGCGCATTTTCATAGAGAATTGGTATAAGACTAATAATGCTATTTAATGGCTGAAAAAGTAGGCCAATAATAAATATCAGTAAATTATTAAGTAGCGACTTAGAAAATAATTGAATGGATCGGGTTTGATTCCTAAATCCATTCTTATGCTGCTATCAGTCGTACTCGATCGCATTCGTTAATTACAACGATGGCGCATACAATTTATCGCCAACAATCCCGCGAATTGTCTCTACTAATTGAGTGTATGCAAAGTCAGATAAAACTGGTTCTGCTGCTTGTAAATCAATTGGTTGGTCTAAATCAATCCATGACTTACAACCGCCGTATTTAGCATAATAGGCGATTTGTTGTTCTTGGGGTAATTGATAAGTTCGTAAGAGCAGAATATATAGGGGTTGACGTGGTTTCCATTTGAGGCGATCGCTAATAAAATGCTCGTTCCAAATGTGGAAAGGAAGTAAGGCGTTGACAATAGACTCGTCACTAACTGGCAGAATATCTGTAATTTCAGCCCAACTACCGATGCGAATTGTTTCTGGATGCCAGCCTGACGTTACTGGATAGACATCATTGGCATACTCAGCTTTGAGCATGAAAGCTTGTTGATGTTCGTAAGTAGGGTAAAGCAAAATCTCTTTGTGGGCAACTTGGAAATGTCCATTTCGTTCGTGGATACCGCCTTTGCGAAGCAACATAATTGTTTTGCCCGCCTCCAAGGCATTTACAGCGGTTGCCCATTCTTTGAGAGCGTGAAAAGTTCTAGTCAATTCCATCACATCTACTGTAATTCTGATTTAATTTCAAGCTAAGACCGATAAAGTATAAAACTGTCCAGAGAAATGAATTAGGTTAGGAAGCAGTTATGGAAAAGCGAAAGCTAGGTACTTCCCAAGTACAAATCACACCTATTCTTATGGGTACTTGGCAAGCAGGTAAAAGAATGTGGGTGGGAATTGAGGATGCTGACTCGATTAAAACAATTCGAGCAGCATTTGAAGCTGGTATCACAACAATTGATACTGCTGAAGCTTATGGTCAAGGACATTCTGAAAAGATTGTAGCTGAAGCTTTATCTGATGTCCGCCATCAGGTGGAATATGCCACGAAAGTTTTCGCCAACCATCTCAAGTACGAACAAGTAATCGAGGCTTGTGAACGTTCCCTGACAAACCTAAAAACTGATTACATCGACCTTTACCAAATTCATTGGCCCTCCGGCGCTTTCAATAGTGAAATAGTACCTATCGAAGAAACTATGAGCGCTCTGAACTTACTCAAAGAGCAAGGTAAAATTCGAGCGATCGGTGTTTCTAATTTTTCTCGCGCCCAGTTAGCAGAAGCCGCAAATTATGGACGTATTGATAGCTTACAACCACCTTATTCTCTATTTTGGAGACAGGTAGAAAAAGATGCACTGCCTTATTGTATTGAACACAATATTTCTATCCTTGCTTATTCGCCTCTAGCACAGGGATTGCTGACAGGGAAATTTGCCATCGGTCATAAATTTGACTCAGCAGATAACCGTGCTGCGAATAAACTGTTTCAAGGCGAAAACTTTGAACGTGCCCAACAAGCGCTGGAAAAACTGCGTCCTATAGCCCTCCTTCATAATTGTAGCCTTGCTCAGTTAGCTTTGGCCTGGTTAATTGCTCAACCTCAAACAAATGCCATATGCGGGGCGCGTTATCCCGAACAAGCACAAGATAACGCTTTAGCCGCCGAAATTCAACTTTCTGCTGAGGAACTAGCAGAAATTGATGTTATTGGGCGCATCGTTAGCGATCGCTTAGATAACAATCCAATTATGTGGAATTTTTGACAATACAGATCGATTTAGCAAGTCTAACTTTGGCAGATCCCTTTAACTTTCTTAAAAACACGGTTAGGGATCGAGCCTTTACTACCAGATTGCAAAACCTCACAAAACGTCAACTTTAGTAAACTCAGGGTTGCAACTGAGGAACTTCGTGATAACTTAAATAGTAGGACACGAAACAAAGCAAAACCAAACAAAAAGGGTAATGACTTAGTGTCCCCTGTCATCAACCCAAGTAAACTTTCGCATATGAATATACAAGTGGCGAAAAGTCTAATTGTAAAAGACAATGCCAGATCCTAAAACGGAAAAACGTAGAAATGCGAAGTTTGCTAGTTATTTAGTCCACCTTAGTTATTAACCTTCTGTTAGTTAATTAGTTTAACAATTTGAAAGCTGTAAACTCGATAAAACCTGGTCAACCTCGACCAGGTTTTTGGTTTTTTATAGTTATATTTTATACTTAATAATAGTTAACCACTTCCGCCTTGAGGATAGCTAGGAATATCAGATCGGATGGCTGGAGGTATTTGTAAAAGCGATGTCTACGACGGGCTACGCCTACGCCAGCCGCTTTGGCACATACAATTAAGAGCAAAAGTAACTAGTAGTTTGCCAACCCAAAAATGTGTTTGTGGAGGTTGGGTAAAGGTTAAAGGGAAAAGGGTAAGGGATAAAAACCTTTCCCCCTTTACCCCGCTTGCGTTGCCTTGGCGTAATACTAGGTCGGTGTTGAAAATTATCGTTATGACACTGCCCCCTGACTTGAAAGAGCAGTTCTTGAGCAGGGGGAGAAAGATACTTTCATGCTTGGTGGTGAAACTTGTTTCATTGGGACTGCCTCCTGCCCCCTGCTCCCTGCCTCCTGCCTCCTGCCTCCTGCCTCCTGCCTCCTGCCTCCTGCCTCCTGCCTCCTGCC
>JAVRBO020000081.1:0-23888 GCA_034531195.2 Nostoc sp. ChiSLP01 | reverse complement strand
TGACCTTCTGAGGCTCAACTTTGACCTTCTGAGGCTCGACGTTGACCTTCTGAGGTTCAAAAATGCCTTAGCGACTAGAAGTCGCGGCTACACAAACAAAACCCGCACTTCGGCAAGCTCAGTGACCACCTGCGCGGGTTTCAAAAATTTTTGTATACAAAACGCGGTAGGGGCACAACATGTTGTGCCCCTACAAATAACGTGTATTCTACCGAAATTGACAACTGCTGTAATTGCCTATTTTAGGCTTTAGCTAACTGGGACTTCGGGTTGCTTTTTCTTAGAACGGCGGTTAAACCTGCGTCCCATTTCATCAATGACTGCATCTAAACCTGTGACATCACCGCTAGCTTTGGCATAGCTATAAACTGCTAATGCTGCGGCATAGGCTTCGCTAGCAGCCGCTATACAGGTATCATCCACGAGTTCTTGCAGTTGCGTCAAAGATAACAGCACAGGATACAAGTCCTCATATATTTCCAAATCCCGACGCATTTCTTCCAAATCAAAATAACGAGGCAAAAAGTTAGGGTTTTGTGTCGCTACTTCTAAGGCTTTGCTAACAAAAGCCCGACTTTTATCTCCCATCTTCAGCATTGTTCGCCGATCTTCGGGAGTCAAATCAATCAAAAATGGTAACTTTTCTCTAATTGTAGCGATCGCCTGCATGACTGCTTGCTTGTCTGCTGGGGTTAAGCTGGCACTGATACGATTTTCTGCCATTTTTAATACTCCTTTAGGGTACTTAATTTCAGTATTCCCAAAGTTGTAGAGGCAATTAAGTTTTTTGATAGGTAATTAAAAGAGTATTATCTGTCGTTTACAGCAAGCCAAAAAAGGTCTGTATATTTTTCAGCCGAATTAACATAATTTATGACTTTACTCATCATCCGACTCTGCAAATAAAGATTCTAAATCTTGACGACCGCTGACAACGCGCAAAATTTTAACCCCATCATCAATCACTTGGTACAGAATTACATATCCATCTAGTGGCAAGCCACGTAACGAAGGTTTAATATGAGCATAACTGCGTCCCATATTTGGAAACACCGCCAAATTTTGGCATTTATTGTTAAACTCTCTAAATAGTTTTTCTCCTGCTTCTAGGTTTCGGATTAAAAAGTAATCAGAAATTTCATTTAAGTCACGACTAGCAGATAGTGAAATAACATAGCGACTCATTCCTAAGCCTCACGTGCCTTTTGGAACTTTTCTAGTATTTGCATCACTACAGTTTCGCCATCCAAAACTTCACCGCGTTCAATCTCAGCAACTGCGACATCAACTTTTTGCCGGGTTTCTTCCACCCATTGAACATATTCAGAATTTAATTTTTCTAGGAGTTGAAATGCTACATCAATTACTTCATCTGCATTTGTAAATTTTCCACTAGCAATTTGCGCCTGGATAAATTGCTCGTGTTCCGGTTTGAGTTGAATGTTCATCATTTATCCTTCTAATCATCAATTTATATTTCTAGTCTATAAACTGAGAATATTTCAAAATCTCAGAGGATGTTTTAAAAGTAAGCAAAATGTAGAAATTTTCATTTTGTAGCTTTATTTACACTTTACAAACATCCTCTGAGAATGTGTTTGTTATTTGGACTAACCGTTAATCACAGCGATACATTCAATCTCTACCAACACATTCTTAGGTAACCGCGATACTTCAACACAAGCACGCGCTGGGGCTGTATTTTCGGGAAAATATTTAGCATAAACGGCATTCACCGCCGCAAAATCATTCATATCAGCGAGAAAAACAGTAGTTTTCACCACATCTTCAAAAGTCGCCCCGCCTGCTGTGAGGATGGCTTCAAGATTAGCCATTACTTGCTCAGTTTGCTTTTTGACATCATCAATGTAGACGACATCACCAAGGCGGGGATCGATGGCAATTTGTCCAGCTACAAATAACAATTGACCAGAAGCGGCGATCGCTTGATTATAAGGGCCGACTGGTGCGGGTGCGTTATCAGTATTAATTACTTTACGAGTCATAGATATTACTTTCTCTAACGATGCTACCTGTTTATCGATTTCGATTTGGGAGGCGATCGGTTTGTAAACCTCTCCATCAGGCATTATCGCACCACTCAGGTCAGCATCTTCAAAGGTTGCCCCATAGATATTTGCCCCAGTTAAATCAGCCCTTTTCAAATTTGCTCCATCAAGGTTTGCCTGGATTAAATTTGCCCAGTATAATCACAAAAATTTTGTGCTCAGATCGGCATCACGATCGCACTCGTATAATACTGTTACGACAAACTGCAAAACATAATTGATGAATATTAAAGAATTACTGCTCCAAGAAATTGAATCATCCTCAGATGTTCTACTAGCCCAAACGCTAGATTTTTTGCGTTTTCTCAAAACAAAACCAACAACCGAGGAAATATCTGTTGACCTGTCAACGGAAAAAAATAATGATACTTCCGACCAGAAAACGAAACCGGAAATACAGGAAGCAACACCAATTATTAGAGGCTCTAAAGCAGAAGACTTACTAAAGTTTGCAGGAAGTTGGCAAGGAGATGATTTTGAGGAATGCTTGCAACTGGTTTACGAAACCCGTTCTCAGGCTGAATTTTAGTAATGTACCTCTTAGATACCAATCATTGCAGCCGTATCATTTTTGGAGAAACAAACATCATTCGTCGGTTACAAGAACACATCGGCTTAGGGGTTGCAACGAGCGTTATTGTGCAAGGTGAACTCCTTTACATGGTGCAAAAGTCTTCTCAACAAGAAGCAAATCTTCACTTTGTCAGAACTTTTTTGCAAACCATCGATATTTATCCCATTAGTGGAGGAGTTGCTGATGTTTACGGTAGCCTCAAAGGACAAATTGTCGAACATTTTGGCCCCAAAGACAAAGCAAAGCGTAGAAAGTTTACAGTTCAAGATTTGGGTTTTAGCGATAACGACTTGTGGATAGCCTCAACTGCTTTGCACTATAATCTGACCGTCGTCTCAGGTGACAGCGATTTTCAAAGGATACAACAGGTGCAAGCCCTAGCTTTAGAATCTTGGCTTTGACAGTTCGTTACCCTAACCCAACCTCGGACGTATCCCATAATGCCGATATTGCCAATAATCCTGCAAAATGCGATCGTGGTCAAAACATAAATTACTCGGTACGCGCCAAGACTCAAAAATTCCTATACCCTTAGCATCATCTCCAGCCACAGGTTCTCCCGTCGCCGTCGCCAAAAATACAATACTAATGGTATGTTGACGCGGATCGCGATTGGGGTCAGAATACACCAGTAATTGTTCGATTAATTCCACCTGCAAACCAGTTTCTTCCTGGGCTTCTCGCCGCGCCGCCACTTCTACAGCTTCCCCATAATCCACAAAACCGCCAGGAATAGCCCAACCTAAGGGCGAATTATGTCTTTCAATTAACACTATTGGTCGATGAGGTCGATCTACTAGTTCAATGATGATATCAACTGTCGGTGCAGGATTTCGGTAAGTCATAGTTATTAGTCATTAGTCATTGGTCATTAGTCATTAGTCATCGATCGTTGGTCATTCACAATTGGACTTTGGACAAATGACAAATAACAAATGACAAGTAAAATGAGTTTACTTGATTTACCCTGCAAATACTGATGTGTGATAAATTCGATGCGATCGCATAGCTTTTTGTTGTGGCGATCGCTTGCTCCTATAATTCAGGTTAAATATGCCTTTTCCTAGATCTAGTGGCATTCTGCTGCATCCTACTTCTTTTCCCAGTCGATTTGGCATTGGGGATTTAGGCTTAGAAGCCTATCGCTTCATTGATTTTCTCAAAGAAAGCTATCAACAATATTGGCAAGTTTTACCTTTAGGCCCCACTGCATACGGAAATTCTCCGTATATGTGCTACTCAGCAATGGCGGGAAATCCCCTACTGATTAGTCCAGAAAAACTTATAGAAGAGGGTTTGCTAGTTGAAGAAGACTTTGCTAATTTACCAGCATTTCCTGAAGAAAAATTAGATTACGATCGCGTTGTGCCAATTAAGATTGGACTACTCAAAAAAGCCTGCGAAAACTTTAGAGCCAATGCTACGCCTATCCAGCAGAGAGAGTTTGCAGGTTTTTGCGACAGCAAAGCTTATTGGCTAGATAATTATGCCTTATTTATGGCACTCAAAGATGCTAACGAAGGAGCAAGCTGGCATAAATGGGAACCTGAATTTGTTAAGCGCGAACCAGAAGCATTAGATCGAGTACAGCGCCGCCTCAATGGAGAAATTTTTTATTACAAGTTCGTTCAATTTGAATTTTTCCGCCAGTGGTCAGACCTGAAAAGCTACGCCAACATGCGCGGTATAGAGATTATCGGCGATATCCCCATTTACGTAGCTCACGATAGTGCCGATGTTTGGGCGCATCCTGACATTTTTGCCTTAGACGAAGAGACGGGAGAAGCAGCCCAAATGGCAGGAGTTCCACCAGATTACTTTAGCGCCACCGGTCAATTGTGGGGTAACCCGGTTTATAACTGGGACGAATTGCAAAAACAAGACTTTAAGTGGTGGGTGCAGCGCTTTGAGGCCATGCTCGATTATGTAGATATAATTCGCATTGACCACTTCCGAGGCTTCGAGGCTTATTGGTCTGTACCCAAAGGCGAAGAAACAGCCATGAATGGCAAATGGGTGGAAGCGCCTGGAGAAGCTTTTTTTGAAGCGATTAGACATCAACTCGGCAAGCTACCCGTATTAGCCGAAGATTTGGGAGTAATTACACCAGAGGTAGAAGCACTGCGAGACAAGTTTGAATTTCCAGGAATGAAAGTTTTGCAATTTGCCTTTGGTTCCGATCCCGGTAATCCGTTTTTACCCTTCAATTACCCGCAAAATGCTGTAGTTTATACTGGAACCCACGACAATGACACCACCGTTGGCTGGTTTAATACAGCTAGCGACTACGAAAAGCAAAATTTATTACTTTATTTAGGTTGTATCAGTCCTGAAGGCATCCACTGGGATTTAATTCGACTAGCATTGAGTTCTGTAGCGAATCAAGCGATTATTCCTTTGCAAGATATTTTTGGATTGGGAAACGAAGCGCGGATGAATTTTCCCAGTGTTGCTGAAGGTAACTGGGGGTGGCGCTATCAAGCAGCAGCTTTAACAGAGGAATTAAGCTCAAGGCTCAAAGCTCTCACCAGGCTCAATGGACGTGCCCCGAAAACAGATTGAGGAATGGGGAGATGGAGAGATGAGGGAGTGTGGGGAGTGTGGGGGGAAACATTTCTTCCCACACCTCCCACACCTCCCACACTTCCTGCTTGCCCACACCTCCCACACTCCCAGTGCCCCTCATCTCAAAACCTTGGGTTTAGCAGCCGCAATCATAACTTCTTCTTCTTTCCCTAGTTCTCCCATTTCTTTGGCTTTCTCTTGATTAACGCTCATCAAGACACCACCAGCATTATCGGTTTTGACTGTTAATTGCTCTTGAGCTTTCCAAACCCGGTGAGTACCTTCTGGTAAAGTACCCTCAAACTCGGTTTTTCCATCAGCTATTACGCGAATCCAGGATGACGCTTTTAAGGTAACGCCAATTTGTACAGGCTCTTTTTGTTTGACGCCGCTGGAGGTGTCGCTGACAGGTTGAGCTTTTTGTGAGTCTTGTGGTTCGGCTAATTCTGGTTTAACTATTTCTGGTTTAACAATGGGCTTTTGTTTTGGCTGTGGTTCGCTTGGGATATTACTTGCTTGTAGTACGGCGTTATTTAAGAAATAGGATAAGCCATTTACAGAGCATAAAATTAGCAATATGTAAAGAAGGTAAAGGTGAACGGGACGTAGTTGATTTAGGGGTGAAGGATTCGCCGTAGGTTGGAAGTTTACTTGTGAAGAATTAATTGGAAAAGTGTCAGCTAATTCGGCTCCATTTAAGCCCAGTGCGTCGGCAAATTGTCTGATTAAACCCTGAATATAAACTGGTTCTGGAAGATCGTTTAAATTGCCTTCTTCGATCGCCTGCAATAACCGCCGCGGAATCATGGTCAATACAACCATTTGTTCTAGAGATAGGCCCTGTTCTTGACGTAATGCCCAAAGTTGAGCGCCAATTTCTCTCAACTTCTGAGATCTTTGTTGCTCCAATGAAAGTGGGGGCTGCTGATTATTTTTCTTTCTTGGCCATTTCATGCCTTCTCACACTCCTTAACTCAACTAAATCTTTAATAGGTTGCTAGAACAAAAATTCTGAATTCTGAATGAGCTTACAGCTCTTTTTATCAAGAACAAATGGGTTTAAAACCCCTAAACAAATCTACGATTTGGCGAACAGCATTGCAAGAAGATTTTCTTGTAGTAAATGGTTGACCTACTTAAGAGCGTTTGCTAGCGATGGAGGGTCACCCAAAAGCCAGTGTAAAATTAGCTGGCGATCTCAAGCCCCACTTACATAGAGATTAGCAAGAAATAAATTATCCAATCTTGTGGGGTGGGCGTCTCCCCCGCCCTTGGTTTGGGGCGGACAAGATGTCCACTCCACAAGAAAAATTGGATGTTTCTTTATTTGGAAGTTCCTTAAATTCAGAATTCTGAATTCTGAATTCTGAATTCTGACTCCTGGTCGATCTGTTCTCGCAAAAAGTGAATTTCACTATCTTTGAGGAAACGATATTTACCCTCTGGCAAAAATGGTTCTTTTGGCGTTTGTAATTGAATTGAGCCGATCGCACTCCGATGCAACTGGATTACTGGGTATCCTAGTTGTTGTGCTACTCGGCGAATCTGGCGATTTCTTCCCTCCTGTAAAACAATTTCTAAAAAGCTTCCTTGGGCAGAACTTTCTACGATCTGTACCTTAGCAGGGCGGGTTTTTCTACCCTCTAGCACCACACCCTGACGCCACATCCGCAATACTGCTTCTGGAGGATGTCCTTTTACCAAAACACGATATGTCTTGGAAATGCTGTGACGGGGATGGGTTAGTCCAAATGTCAAGTTTCCGTCATTTGTCAGGATTAATGCTCCTGTGGAGTCTACATCTAAACGCCCAACTGGATGAATACCTGAACCCTCGCGTAATTCTTTTGGTAATAAATCCAAGACTGTTGGTCTTTGGTGAGGATCGTAGCAAGTTGAAACTACACCAGCTGGTTTGTGCAGCAATAGATAAATCAAGGCTGGGCGCTGCTTTCGAGATATCAGCTTGCCATCAATCGCGATCGCATCTTTTTCGGGATCGACTTTTTGACCTAAATGTGCCAATACCCCATTGATCCGCACTCGCGATCGCTTAATCATTTCTTCAGCTTCACGACGTGAGGCAATACCCCATTGAGCAAGAACTTTTTGTAACCGTGCCTCCATGTATAAATGACTAATTTACTGTTAACTATTAAATGATATTTGCATTTTGTAGTGACTAGGCATAAATGTTACATTTAAGGCTTGTTTAAATTCGTCAGCTGTTGAGCAAATACTCATAAACTCCATTGGTTAGATGTCAGAGCAAAATTCCCAAACAACAAATGTAAACAAAATCCGAATAATTACGCAAGTACTCACAACAGCATTAAAGCTGTGGTTGAGGGGCCAAGTCAGCGAGATATCAGAACTAGAAGTGGAGATTAAAGCTAGCGATCGCCAAATTCTCTCTGGGCGCATTCCTTCGGTATCTATTTTTGCTAGTCATGCTGTTTATCAAGGACTCCTAATTACAAAAATTCAATTAATAGCAGAAAATATTCAGATAAATATCGGTTCAATACTCAAGGGAAAACCCTTGCAACTGTTACAACCAGTACCAGTTGTTGGCGATTTGACCATAGACGAGAAAGATCTTAATGCTTCCCTCTCATCTAGCTTATTATCAAATGCTTTGAGCGAGCTACTGGTTAAAGTTTTACCAACATATTGCCCAAAAACACAACCCATTAACTGGCAAGAAATTATTCTTAAGAACAACCAAATTATACTGCTCGGTTTTAGAGTCACCAATAGCCAAACAACGCCTCTGGAAATCTCTCTGGGCTTAGATTTAGTCAATGGCCGCCACTTGCAACTGACAGATATCCAAATCAAGGATGACCAGACAGATTTATTTCAAGATAATCATGGCTACACTTTCGATCTTGGCTCAGATGTTGATATCCAAGAACTCACGTTGATCCCCGGTAAGCTAGTTTGTCGCGGGCGGATTAACGTTAATCCTTGAGAATGGGCAGGGGGCAGAGGGCATAAGTCTTTGATATCATGTCCGGTTAATTAGTTAACCTCAGTTCGGGTTAAGAAGATTTTGCTGCTAAACTTCAGCACAAGTTCTGAAAAATCGAACCACTCCAGGCACAGAGGTCACAGAGGAATAAGAGTTTTAGAGGTGTTTTGCATAAGTCCTATAGGAGTTTCAGCCAACGAGAGAATCATGGTTTCGGCTTATCCCGAACTCAGGTAAGTTACTAAACCCGAAGAACCCCACCCCGCCAAAGCTGTGCTTTGTCTCCCCTCCCCGCTTGCGGGGAGGGGATTAAGGGGTGGGGTCTAATGATTACCGAAATCATAACTAATTAACCGGACATGATATCAAAGACTTATGCCCCCTGCCTCCTGCCCCCTGCCCCATGCCCTATGGCCGTGTCATTGTGCAATCAGCGGCAAAATCAGGGTTACGAAATAGTAAACTAAAGGTGCGGTAAAAATATAACTATCAGTACGGTCTAAAATACCACCGTGACCGGGAATTAACTGTCCGGAATCCTTGACTCCAGCATCTCGCTTGAGCATAGACTCGGTGAGATCCCCTAAAAGGCTAGCAATGCCAATTAGCAAGCCCAATGCTAAACCAGTAAACAGAGATCTAGGCAAGTGTAAATAATAGGCTCCAGCTAAAGCTACAGCAACGCTGAAAAGAATACCAAACACAGCACCTTCTACGGTTTTTTTCGGGCTAATTTCAGACAAACGAGTTTTGCCAAAGAATTTGCCAATTGTGTAAGCACCGATATCGGCTGCCCAAATACATAGCAAAGTCAGCAGTGTTGCTGTCAAACCTTGTGGTAGAGAAGTAGAATTTGCCTTTTCCCAGAAACTTGTCCAATTTGTTGGCCAGTAGCCTCCGAAAGGAAGATTGCTAAAAGCAGCAGTATCAATTGCTCGCAACCGCACCCAGTAGCTTGGTAAATAACCTACGTAAAATAGCCCCATAATTGAAGCGGAAATATCCGCGATGGTGGCGAATTTGGGTTGAAACAGCAGGTAAAAACAAATAAGTGTGCCAGCTATTGGCATTACAGCATCGGCTAAACTGCCATCAAGGGTACAAATTATCAGCAAGACTTGGCTAGCAGCCATAGTGGTCTTAGCGGCGGGAGCAATGCCTCTGGCTCGCACCAAATTAAAATATTCCTGTTGACCCAAAAAGACAATAACCGCAAACATGATGGTAAAGTACCAACCCCCCAAAAGGGTCGCACTCAGAGCAAGAGCGATCGCAATAATTCCACTAATAATCCGAGACCAAGGCATACAAGTATTGGGTACTGGGGACTGGGGATTGGGGATTGGGGATTAGGGAAACAGGAGGTGTCGGAGGTGTCGGAGGTGTCGGAGGTGTCGGAGGTGTCGGAGGTGTCGGAGGATGGTGAAAAAATCTTTCCCCCCTCTCTCCTTACACTCCCCTATCCCCCCACACTCCCCACACTCCCCACACTTCCCTATCTCCCCATGCGCCATTCCCCATACCCTATGTCCTAATCTAGTTTCTCACCACTAAGGATAAAAATGGGGTCGACGGCGGTAAACGTTTGAGAAAAGCCGCGCGTTTCTAAGCGGTTGACAGCAGACTGGACGACTTCGATATTTCTAGCCCTTAATAGGGAAAAACTTTGGGAAATGGCATATAGGCTTTCTAGATTAGCAGCTGTGGCTACAACCCGACCTAATGGCGGTAAATATTGCCAAGCTGCTTGCAGAATTTCCTGAACGGGGCGTCCTCCCTCAATACAAACGCGGTGGGGGGTCACCTTGAGATCCTGCAAACACTCTGGGGCGCTACCTTCAATGACTTCGACGTTTTTGACTTCAAAGCGATCGCAGTTACGCTTAATCAGATTAGCTACTTCTTCATCCCTTTCAACAGCAATAATCTTTCCTTTTGGACACAGCAATCCCACTTCTACTGGAATTGTACCCGTCCCAGCCCCAATGTCCCATAACACTGAATTTGGTTGTAACCGCAGTTGAGCAATTAACAACAGTCGGACTTCTCGCTGGCTCAGGGGAATCCCTGGCAAATGCTCGAACAATTCATCGGGAATACCAGGGGTAATATAAGGCCAAAGTTGGGAAGGCATAGAACTACGCAATTATACTAAAGATATTGGCAAACTACATTGAAAAGCCATTAATTATGAAAACTTTTCAAACGTAGCTTTATCACAAACAATAATGATTGGCGAAATATTGGATGAGCGCTACGAAGTTCAGCAGCTATTAGGAAAAAAAGCAGGGCGACGGACGCTGTTAGCTCGTGACTTAAAAACTCAGGAATTAGTCGTCATTAAGTTACTCTCTTTTGGTAGTGACTTTGAATGGGACGATCTCAAGCTGTTTGAGCGAGAAGCCCAAACGCTAAAATCTTTGTCACATCCTTTAATACCTCGCTATTTAGACTATTTTGAGGTAAATTCACCAACCATCAAAGGATTTGCCCTAGTACAAACTTATATTCCAGCACAAACTTTAGAGCAATACTTACAAACTGGACGGACTTTTACGGAAGCTGAGGTAAAACAGATAGCCAAGGCTCTTTTAGAAATTCTGATTTACTTACATGGGCTGCATCCGCCTGTTATCCATCGCGATCTTAAGCCTAGCAATATTTTATTGGGCGATCGCTCTGGTAACAGTGTCGGTGAAGTTTATCTGATCGATTTTGGTTCGGTGCAAACTGTCCTGGCCACAGAAACCGGCACTAGGACTGTGGTAGGAACCTACGGCTACATGCCTCAGGAGCAATTTGGCGGGCGCACTGTTCCAGCTTCTGACATTTACAGTTTAGGCGCGACGTTAATTTACTTGGTGACGGGTACTCACCCCGCGGATTTACCCCAAAAGGATTTTCGCATTCAGTTTGAGCAGGTGGCTAATCTCAGCCAGGGTTTTACTCGCGCTTTGCAACAAATGACTGAACCAAGTTTAGAAAAACGTTTGAGTTCTGCCTCACAAGCCTTAAAAATTTTAGAACAGCCCCAGTTTGAACTTGATAAAGCTTTAGCTGTTGGTAAACCGATAGGTAGCAAAATCCAAGTAATTAAAAACTGGAATTCTCTAGAAATTATTATTCCTTCAACTGGCTTTCATCCATCGATGATATTTCCAGGTTTGTTTGCGATCGCCTGGAATTCATTCACCCTGTTTTGGGTAATTGCCGCAATCTCTATACCTGCTCCAAACCTCGTTTCTATGTTGTTCTCACTACCTTTTTGGGGCGTTGGTTGTTACATGATATATACATTTTTGTTTCCTTTGTTTGGACGCATCAAACTTTGCCTAGATCGTCAGCAAATTACTTTTACCAATGAGTTGTTGGGATTGAAATTCAATCGTATCCAGCGATCGCCAAGACAACATATACGGAAGCTCGTTTATATTCCAAAACGCTTTGAGATCGATTTGAACAGCGGTACTAGAGTTGAGGTGAAGCCGGAATTGATCCTTTGGGCTGGAGTACATAAGTATCAACTCGCTGGTTATGGTGGTGTAATTAACTCTGAATTGGAGATAGAATGGCTAGCTCAAGAATTGAGTAATTGGTTAGATATACCAATTACGCGAGAATAAAAAATTAATAATTTTAAACTTCGCTCCGATAGCTGTTCAACAACCAACTAGTAGCAAAATCAAACTTATTAAAGATGAAAACTATTTAAAATTTTTCATTCCTCCTGTTGGCTTTCATCCGTTATTTTGATTGACAAGTTTGTTTGCGATCGCCTCGAATTCGTTTATCCTTTTGTGGACAATAGGTGTTATGACGACGCCTTTTCCGGCAAACTTTATCTTGAGTTTGATATCGCTCCCTTTTTGGGGCGCTAGCTTTTTAATGGCAAACACAGTCCTGTTTGCTTTGTTTTTGGGCATCCGTCTGCGGCTCGATCGCCAACAAATTGCTTTAACTTGGAAAATGTTGGGATTTAAATACGTCCAGTTGGTGTTAAAAAATTGGTGGATGAAGAATCTTTATATCGGATTAAAGTAGGTGATTATAGAGTAATTTATAGCAAATTGCAAAGGGATGAGGTACAGATAATCGTAGGGGCACAATATATTGTGCCCTTAACCGCGTACTTCATTTACCTGAAATACGCTGTATCAAATATTTGATACGATTCTATTAGTGAGCGCGATTAAAGTGAAACATCGTAGAAACGTTTATAGAGATGAGTCTTGATAGAGAACAGCGAATTCAAAGTTATTGAGAGGAACTGTGTATGTTGTTTGGACTAGGATGGCCAGAAGTAAGTGTAATTGCCATAGTAGCTATTCTCATTTTTGGGCCAAAAAAAATTCCCGAATTGGGAACTGCACTGGGTAAAACCCTACGCGGTTTTAAAGAGGAGATGAAAGCTCCCAGTGACGAAACCAATCCGGAACAAGACAAACAATAGTCAAGGGTCAAGGGTCAAAAACTTTTAGATGCTTGACTTTTAACCCTTGACTTTTGACTACAGCAATGTATTTACTACAGAAGAAGGTGTCACCCCATTTTGGGAATCAACGATCGCTGTGCCAGTATTTTGTTGGTGTATCTCTTCTTTAACCACACCACGCCCTCTAATTAATTTAATCGCCCGACTAACGCTTTCTGGTAAAATCACCACCAAGCTGTTATCCGGTGCCATATCCAAGCCTTTGTTAATCGCTTGTGTTTCATCCAAAATTGATTCGTAGCGACTATCAGACTTAACTTGGGTAATGCCTTGAATAATCAACTGAGCAGCCGATCCCCGCGGTCTTCCTCTGGTGTCATCGTCTTCTTTGACGATGATGTAATCAAAAATTTGTGCTGCTAGTTTGCCCAAGGTCACAAAGTCTTCGTCACGGCGATCGCCAGGGCCGCCAATTACGCCTATGCGCTGTCCTGTCGTCCAGTTCCGCACAAAAGCACCCACAGCTTCGTAACTAGCCGGGTTGTGGGCATAGTCCACCAAAGCATGATAATTGCCTAAATTAAACAAATTCATCCGTCCCGGCGTTTGACTCACGGAAGCCCGGAAGGTCTTCAAACCAGCACGAATTTGCTCAATTGTGACGTTTTGCACGAATGCTGCCAAACTTGCTGCTAAGGCGTTGGCAATCATAAACGGCGCACGTCCGCCCATTGTTAAAGGTATATTTTCTGCTCTTTCTATACGGTGTGTCCAATCGCCTTTGACAATGGACAGATAGCCATTTTCATATACCGCTGCGACTCCGCCCTTTTGGATGTGCTTGTGCACCAATTCCGAGTCGGGATTCATGGTGAAGTAAGCAATGTTGGCTTTAGTTTTTTCTGCCATAGCAGCGACGCGGCGATCGTCAGCGTTGAGTACTGCATAGCCATCGGGGAACACGGCTTCTGCGACTACGCTCTTGAGGTTAGCTAACTGGTCAATTGTATCTATATCGCCTATTCCTAAGTGGTCGGCAGCTACATTCAACACCACGCCCACATTTGCTGCTTCAAATCCCAACCCAGAGCGAAGAATTCCACCGCGAGCCGTTTCCAGTACTGCTACCTCTACTGTGGGATCTTGCAGGATGAGTTGGGCACTTTGGGGGCCTGTGTTATCGCCGGATTCTACTAAGTAATCACCGATATACGTTCCATCCGTGGTAGTATAACCTACTACTTTTCCAGTTTGCTTATAAATATGTGCTAGGAGTCGGGTAGTAGTGGTTTTGCCATTGGTACCCGTGACGCTGAGAATCGGGATTTGGCTAGATTGTTCGTTGGGAAATAGCATATCCATCACCGCGCCGGCGACGTTGCGAGGAATGCCAACGCTGGGGGCGACGTGCATCCTAAAGCCGGGAGCGGCGTTAACTTCAACAATTACGCCATCTACTTCTCGCAGGGGACGGCTAATGTCCGAGGTGACAATATCCAAGCCAGCGATGTCCAAACCGATAATTTTAACCACCCTTTGTGCCAACCAGATATTTTCTGGGTGGATTTCATCGGTGCGGTCTACGGCAATGCCGCCTGTACTTAAGTTCGCTGTAGCTCTTAAGTAACAAATAGCACCTTTGGGTAGAATGTTATTTAGGGTATAGCCTTGCCTTTCTAGCAGTTGGTAGCTAGTGCGGTCTAGTTCGATTTTGGTGAGGACGTTATCGTGCCCTTCACCGCGATTTGGGTCAAGGTTAGTTTCTTCAATCAATTCGGCGATGGTGGATCTGCCATTACCGATTACGTGAGCTGGGACGCGTTCGGCTACTGCCACTACTTTGCCATTGACTACGAGTACTCTGTGGTCGCGGCCAACATAATATCTTTCGACAATAATTGAGCGAGAAACTTGTCTAGCAGCTTCATAGGCAGCTTCAGCTTCTTCCCAAGTTCTAATATCAATGGTGATACCGCGTCCGTGATTGCCATCAAGGGGCTTAATCACAATGGGATAGCCGCCTACGTATTCAATGGCTTCTTCCAAATCGTCCAAGAAGTTGATGGTTGTACCTCTGGGCACTGGGGCACCAGCGGCTGCGAGGATGCGTTTGGTGGCTTCTTTGTCACAAGCTAGTTCTACGCCCAAAATGCTGGTGTTGTCGGTCATTGTTGCCTGCATTCGCTTTTGGTTGACCCCGTAGCCTAGCTGGATCAAAAAGCGGGCTTCCAGAGGCATCCAAGGAATACCTCTTTTTTCGGCTTCTTTGACGATCGCCTCTGTAGAAGGGCCTAAAGAAGCATCACGGCCAAAGTCTTTCAGGTCTTGAATATCTTGTTCCAGTTCTGCTTTGGGGTAGCGACCGCGATCGATGATACTCTGGCATAACCGCACCGCAGCTCGTCCGGCGTAACGCCCTGCTTCCTCATTCAAGTACTCAATCACTACTTGGTAAATTCCGCGTGTAGCAGTTTCACGAGTGCGACCAAAGCCGACATGCATTCCAGCTAATTCTTGGAGTTCTAGTGCTACATGTTCCACGATGTGACCCATCATCGTGCCTTCTCTCACTCGCATCAGAAAACCACCACGACAGCCAGGGGAACAATAGTGACCCTCCAGACTTGGCAGCGCCTCAACTAATCCTTCGTAAAAGCCAGGGATTTCATTCGAGGGCGTCTCGGCAAGGTTTTCTAAATCGAGGCGCATGACGATCAGCTTGTGGCGTCGAATGCTCCAGTAGTTTGGGCCGCGTAAGGTCTGGATCTTGAGGATTCTCATGGGAATAGGTAGATGGAGATTCGGAACCAAAATTCTAGTTTCTTACTGGAATTGACCGCTAAACTGTTCACTGCAAACAGTTTTTTCTTTTTACATGGTATTCTCATCATTTTTCTACAACAAGAAATAAATCAGCGGTCAACCTCTAACAGGATTTTAGACTGGCGATCGCGCAGCTAAGCCGTGCCTGTAAGGGTCTTTTGGATTGAAACAGACCACAAGGGTACTTAAGTCTCTGAATCATTAGATTTACGATAGCGTAGCTAAACTGAGTCGGGATAACGATACGCTAGAAAATCAGCGTTTTTGAGATTGATTTCGCCGACTTTGTGGCGTTAGCCAGCAAGACGGTAGTCCAGCATCAGCCAAAAAGCTGTTTTAATCTAAAATCCCCAATCCCAAATCTAAAATTTCTGGTCAACTCAGTGTAACCTCAGGTACTTTATACCGTCAGCTGGAGATTCGGTGTACAGCAGGCAATACAGTGCGCTGGTACAGGTGGAAGCGATCGCCATAGCTGAGGATATGCAGACGTAGATTATGCACCGTTAGGGGTTCGTTAGCACCGACATGAGGTTCGTTTGTGTGGGTCAGCTCGGTGGGATCGACAATGGTGACACTGCCTTTACCCATAACTTGTAGCCAGCCATCACGTTCAAACACAGCACAAGTATCTTCGTCAATGCCAATACCCAAGCGATCGGGATGAGCTGCGATCGCGCTAATCAGCCGTCCCATCCGATTGCGGTTATGAAAGTGTTGGTCAACGATCACTTCAGGAATAAATCCCAAACCCGTTGCCATATCCACTAAAGAACGATTTGGCGACTCTCCACTACCGCCGCCAGCAATCATATGATGCCCCATCACTGCCGCTCCGGCACTGGTGCCTGCTAAGGTAAGTTCCCCTGACCTTACCCTCTGCCGAATAATTTCCATCGCTGGCGTATCTGCCAATACGCCACAGAGTCGCAGTTGATCTCCTCCGGTCAAAAATACCCCACTACAGGCTTCTAAGGATGCTTTGATTTGGGAGGCTTCACACTGTTCTCGTTCGCGGATGTCTAAAATCTCTACCTTCTGGGCACCCATTTCTTCAAAAATCCGAATATACCGACCACCGATGATAGCGGGTTCGCGAGAGGCAGATGGAATAATTGTAATATAGGCTTTACTAGCACCGGCACGTCCAAAAAAAGTTCTTAGGATGTCGCGCCCATGAACTTTGTCTTCTGCGCCTCCGATAACTAGAACGGCGGTTTTAGTTGCTTGGGGTGTCCTCATTTCCAGCGATTTAGCTTTTAATTCCGGCATTGTGTTTCTCCTGTCAACAACTTCAGGTGCCATCGCCTTGGTGTTAGCGCAGCGTTAGCGACGCAGGAGCGTCGGCAGCGCGGTCTTGGGGAGCCAGTGCGGTCTTGGGGAGCCAGTGCGGTCTTGGGGGTTTCCCCCATAAGCAACTGGCGTGGTTTCTCCCATGAGCGACTGCCGAAAGGGTTTCCAAAGCACTCCGCCCTTGCGGGCAATGCCCGACTTGAAGGAAGTGCCGTCGGTTTGTGGCGAATGGCGTGTGAATTTAACAAGATCGGGAGTCCGATGTTTTTGCGCTTTGCAACTTCTGAGAGGACACTTTTGTGAAGTTTGGATTCTCCTGGGGCACAGTTCCAAATTCTTGTTTAACGCACACGAGACCTCAGTTTAAACGTGTTTGTTATCCTTCCTCTGCTGCTTGCGCCTTGTTTTTCACCTGTCCACTCCAGACTGGCAAAATAGTCCTTACTTAGTAAGCTAGGGAGGACACTTCTTTGGTGAGGTTTACCCCCATTTAGGAGCCAGTGCGCTGGAGGACATTGCGCTCTCGAACTTTGGCAAACTTGTTCGCCCTTAAAATTGCCAAAGGTTAACAAGTGGCCTCGATTGTGCCGACTTGCTAGCCTCAGGTTTCCCTCAAGAGAATAAACTGCCATCAAAGTGTCAGTTTTCCCCTTTGAGATCGGGGATGAACAAATCAGACCACACTTTTTTCTGAGGCTGGCTCGATGCATCCTGAAAGTTGTTAACTTGATATGATTATTAATTTAAATGTAGTTGTGACAACATTTAAACATAAATTAAGTAATTAGAAAAACTTTAGATCCATCTAAAATCCAAGAGTCCTGGTACTTTTAGATACTATTGATAAAGTTTAACTGTAGTTTGACCCACCATTGGCTTCTTGCGTTTGCTAGACATTCATTATTTAGATTAGTGTCCTTGAATACGAATTACTGTGCGTTTTGATATAGTTACACTTTTTCCTGACTGTTTTTACTCTGTTCTCAGTTCTGGGCTGCTGGGTAAAGCCTTAGCTAAACAGATTGCCCAAGTGCATCTGATTAATCCACGGGACTTTACAACTGACAAGCACCGTAAGGTAGACGATGAACCATATGGCGGCGGCGTAGGGATGCTAATGAAGCCAGAACCAATCTTCAATGCTGTGGAGTCGCTGCCGGTTCTACCTCGAAGAGAAGTTATTTTGATGAGTCCCCAGGGTCAAACAATTAATCAGCCTTTGTTGCGAGAATTAGCAACAAATTATGACCAATTAGTAGTGATTTGTGGGCATTACGAAGGAGTAGATGAGAGGGTACTGCATTTGGTGACTCGTGAGGTTTCTTTAGGAGATTTTATTCTGACTGGCGGTGAAATTCCAGCAATGGCTTTAATTAATGGCGTAGTCCGCCTTTTACCAGGAACTGTAGCCAAAACGCAGTCGCTGACAGCAGAAAGTTTTGAAGAGGGCTTATTGGACTATCCCCAATACACTCGCCCAGCAAATTTTCGCGGTTTGAAAGTCCCGGAGGTATTGCTGTCTGGAAATCACGCCGCCATCGCCCGTTGGCGTTACGAACAACAAATTCAAAAAACACGCGATCGCCGTCCCGATCTGCTGGAAAAATGGGAGGAGGGGACAGGGGGACAAGGGGACAAGGAGACAAGGGGACAAGGGGAGAAAGAATAACCAATGCCCCATGCCCACTTGCCCTGAGCGAAGCCGAAGGGATGACTAATGACTAATGACTAATTAACAAATGACTAAAATTCGTATTGGTAACGGTTACGATATTCACCGACTGGTGAGCGATCGCGCTTTAATTTTAGGAGGAATCGAAATTCCCCACGAACTGGGTTTGTTGGGTCACAGCGATGCTGATGTACTCACCCATGCCATTATGGATGCCATGCTTGGGGCATTATCTTTGGGGGATATCGGACATTATTTTCCTCCCAGCGATCCCCAATGGGCGGGGGCAGATAGTTTAATACTATTAACTCAAGTACATCAACTAATTCGCGAGCAAGGCTGGCAGATAGGAAATATTGACTCGGTGGTAGTGGCAGAACGTCCCAAATTAAAACCGCATATTCACAAAATGCGCGACAAATTAGCGACGGTTTTAGAATTACAACCAAATCAAATTGGTATCAAAGCCACCACCAATGAAAAATTAGGCCCAGTAGGGCGAGAAGAAGGCATTTGTGCTTATGCTGTAGTTTTACTAGTTACTTGAGACAAGTTTCATAGATGGCGCACTAACCGCTATCAATGAAGCAAACACTTTCTTTCCCCACTCCCTACTCCCGTAAAGACAAGGGCTAATTACGTTTGCAATTACTCTATGTATTTATTAAAAATAACTTTTCTTTGCTCATCAGTGAAGCTATTTAATCATAATTACCACTGAAATTAATCGGATGATTGGTCACACTTTGAGTCAGTTTAATTCCGTTATTCGTGTATTGAAATTATGAATGTAAAGAGAATCTTTCTGTCCATTAAACATTTTTGGTTGCCAATAATTTTGAGTTCAGCAACAGCACTCACACTTACCGCCTGCAACCCTAGTAACTTCAAAACCGCAGCTGCTCAAGTTCCACAAATTGTTAGCGCAGTTTTAAGCGAACCTTCAACTTTTAACTATGCCTTGAATGAGTCAGCATATAGCGTTTTTGGGTTTATATATGACTCATTGATTAATGAAAATCCTATCACTACAAAACTAGAACCTGGTTTGGCAGAATCTTGGGAAGTTTCTAAAGATGCACAACGGGTTGTAATTACCCTGCGAGAAGGACTTAAGTGGTCAGATGGTAAACCAATGACTGCCGATGATATTGTATTTACTTATAACGAAATCTATCTCAATCCAAAAATCCCGACTTCTTTAAAAGATGCCTTAAAAGTTGGTGAAAAAGGCACTTTACCAAAGGTGAAAAAAATCGACGATCGCCGGGTTGAATTCACTATTGAGGAACCCTTCGCTCCTTTTGTCAGATATGTAGGCGGCATCCCGATTATGCCAGCCCATACTCTACAGGAAGCAATTCGCACAACCGAATCTGATGGAAATCCTAAGTTTATTTCTATGTGGGGAACAGGCACAGATCCCAAACAAATTGTTGGCAACGGCCCCTATGTTATGGAAAGTTATGTTCCCAGCCAGCGAGTTATATTTCGACGCAATCCATACTACTGGCGCAAAGATGCTCAGGGTAATCCTCAGCCGTACATCGAGCGTATTGTTTGGCAAATTATTGAATCCACTGAAAACCAGTTAATTAGTTTTCGTTCTGGACAATTAGATGATTTAGAAATTCCTCCAGAAGGTTTTAGTTTAATCAAACGAGAAGAAAAACGAGCGAAGTTTAAAATTTATAACGGCGGCCCAAATACAAGTACAACTTTCATTTCTTTCAATCTCAATAAAGCTAAGAATGCTCAAGGTAAGCCTTTGGTAGACCCCATCAAATCCCGCTGGTTTAATCAAAAGGAATTTAGACAGGCTATAGCTTATGCCCTAGACCGCGAAACGATGAAAATCAATGCCTACCGGGGATTAGGTGAACTACAAAATTCATTTGTTTATGTGAAAAGTCCCTACTTTCTCCCTCCAGAAAAAGGATTAAAAGTATATAATTTTGACCGAGAAAAATCGAAAAAGCTTCTGTTAGATGCTGGTTTTAAATATAATGCTCAAAATCAACTCTTAGATGCTGATGGCAACCGAGTTAGATTTACTCTGTTGACGAATTCTGAAAGGAAAGTCAGAGGAGATATGGCTGCTCAAATCCAACGAGATTTGGCAAGAATTGGAATCCAGGTTGATTTGCAAATCCTCAGTTTCAATTCTTATTTAGAAAAACTGAAAGTTACACAAAATTGGGATTGTTATCTTGGAGGATTTGCTGGAGGTGGTGTTGAACCCCACAGTGCTAGTAATATCTGGAGAATTAACGGTGCGTCTCACGCATTTAATCAAGGTGCACAACCAGGAGATCCACCGCTAATTGGTTGGGAAGTTTCTGATTGGGAAAAACAAATTGATAGCCTTTATATTAAAGGCGCACAGGTATTAGATGAAAACAAGCGAAAAGAAATTTATTACGAATATCAGCGCATCGCCTCAGAACAGTTGCCATTTATTCATTTAGTGGAAGGGTTGAATTTACAAGCAGTGCGCGATCGCTTCCAAGGTATTCAGTATACTGCTCTTGGCGGCCCATTCTGGAACCTCTACGAACTGAAAGTAGTTGATTGATTTAGTCATTAGTCATTAGTCATCGATCGTTAGTTATTTGCAAAGGACAAAGCACAAATGACAAATGACTAATAATAAAGGACAAAGGACAAAGCAAAAATGACCGATGAAAAAAATTTGCGATCGCTCCTAGAAGCGGTTGCCAATGGTAAAGTTTCTCCAGATATAGCCTTAGACTCTCTCAAAGACTTAACCTATGAAAGTGTGGGTGAGTTTGCCAAAATTGACCACCATCGCCAGTTAAGAACTGGTTTCCCAGAGGTAATTTGGGGCCCTGGGAAAACACCCGATCAAATTGCTCAAATTATTGAGGTGATGCGCCTCCGGAATCCGGTGGTGATGGCAACTCGCATCGAAAGTGCGGTTTATAGCGCACTGCAAGCAAAAGTTACAGGTTTGCGATATTACGAAATGGCGCGAATTTGTGCGATCGCTCCTCCTACCATCGAACCACAATTTCACGGTGAAATCGGCATTCTTTCCGCTGGTACCGCTGATTTACCCGTTGCTGAAGAAGCCGCTGTCACTGCTGAACTTTCTGGTTTTCAAGTCAAGCGCCTCTGGGATGTCGGCGTTGCAGGGATTCACCGCTTACTAAATAATCGTCACGTCATTGATTCCGCATCCGTGTTGATTGTCGTCGCCGGAATGGAAGGCGCTTTACCCAGCGTCGTTGCGGGTTTAGCAAATTGTCCAGTGATTGCTGTACCCACTAGCATCGGTTATGGCGCAAGTTTTAGCGGTTTGGCACCCTTGTTGACAATGCTCAACTCTTGTGCAGCAGGAGTAGGTGTAGTGAATATCGATAACGGTTTTGGCGCAGCAGTTTTGGCAGGACAAATTTTGCGGACAGCCGAGAAATTGCGGTTGGCATCGCCTGAATCTTGAGTTAAGACATTAAAGTCATAACCAAGGTCTCAGTATTTTTCAGTAATTTATTTATAAATAAACTGATACTGAAATTTGGCATCTCCAATCTATAATAATCACTGAACATGAGCCACTACAGCGATTTTATATCTCAGTTTCTTTGGCATTTGCCTGTAAATTGGACAGCTCTAGCACAAACAGTTACTGACCCAGACCTCATGGGCCAGATACAAAAATCTTGGAACCATTTTATACAAACAGGTCAAGTGTGGGCATTGTTGATTGGTTTAGTCATTGGCTATATCATTCGGAATCTAACTAGCTACGGCTAAATTTAAAAGTTAGGAGTAGAGACAAGGGTTAACCCAAGTCTTTTCAAAAGTTAGGAGTAAGAAGTTAGAAGTCAAAAATGTATAACTCTTAACTCTTAACTCCTAACTCCTAACTCTCCCCCATTCCCCTCACATCTATGACTAAAGAACAAACTTGGAGTCAGCGGTTTGAATCAGCATTACATCCAGCGATCGCTCGTTTTAATGCCAGTATAAATTTTGATATTGAATTAATAGAATATGACTTGACTGGTTCTCAAGCTCATGCAAAAATGCTGGCTCACACGGGCATAATTTCCCAAGAAGAAGGCGAGCAATTAATTGCAGGTTTAGAGCAAGTTCGCCAAGAGTACCGCCAGGGAAAATTTCAGCCTGGTGTCGATGCTGAAGATGTGCATTTTGCAGTGGAACGACGATTGACGGAAATTGTCGGCGATGTGGGTAAAAAGCTGCATACAGCGCGATCGCGTAATGACCAAGTTGGCACTGATACTAGACTGTATCTCCGCGACCAAATCGACCAAATTAAAAAACAATTGCGCGAATTTCAAGGTATTCTGCTAAATATAGCCGAAAAAAACGTTGAAACTTTAATTCCTGGCTATACCCACCTCCAACGCGCCCAACCCCTGAGTTTAGCTCATCATCTTTTGGCATACTTTCAAATGGCACAACGCGACTGGGAACGCCTAAGCGATGTTTCTCGCCGCGTCAACATTTCACCTTTGGGGTGTGGTGCCTTAGCCGGGACTACATTCCCCATCGATCGGCATTATACAGCCAAGCTATTGAATTTTGACAACATTTATGCTAATAGCCTCGATGGAGTGAGCGATCGCGATTTTGCGATCGAATTCTTATGTGCTGCTAGCTTAATTATGGTTCACCTCAGTCGGCTTGCAGAAGAAGTCATTCTCTGGTCATCTGAAGAATTTCGGTTTGTCACCCTCAAAGATAGCTGTGCTACCGGTTCTAGTATCATGCCCCAAAAGAAAAATCCCGATGTCCCAGAATTAGTACGGGGAAAAACAGGGCGGGTATTTGGTCATCTCCAAGCGATGTTAGTGATTATGAAAGGGTTACCCCTGGCATACAACAAAGACTTGCAAGAAGATAAAGAAGGTTTATTTGATAGCGTCAACACAGTCAAAGCCTCTCTAGAAGCAATGACAATTTTATTGGGGGAAGGCTTAGAATTTCGTACCCAGCGCTTAGCCGAAGCTGTGACAGAAGACTTTTCCAATGCCACCGATGTCGCAGATTATCTAGCAGCACGAGGTGTCCCTTTCCGAGAAGCTTACAATCTCGTGGGTAAAGTTGTAAAAACCAGTATTGCCGCAGGTAAGCTCCTGAAAGATTTGACATTAGACGAGTGGCAAGAATTACATCCAGCATTTGCCCCAGATATTTATGAAGCCATATCCCCGCGTCAAGTCGTCGCTGCCCGCAACAGTTACGGCGGTACCGGCTTTGCACAGGTACATGAAGCACTCATAGCTGCCCGCGCTCAAATTGGCAAAGAGAGGGAGTAGGGAGATGGGGATGAAGGGCAGGGGGCAGGGGAGATGGGGAAGTGTGGGGAGTGTGGGGAGAGAGGGGGGAAATAACAAGATGGAGGAGTGTGGGGAGTGTGGGGAGAAAGATTTCTTCCCCAACCTCCCACACCTCCCACACCTCCCACACCTCCCACACCTCCCACACCTCCCACA
>JAVRBO020000080.1:0-41278 GCA_034531195.2 Nostoc sp. ChiSLP01 | reverse complement strand
ACTAACCAACTTAAGAGTGTCAACCACTTTTACAACTTTTTTTGGGAATTTTTTTGCGATGGCTACAAGCCTTAGATGGCAAGGGTTTTAGGGTATAGTATTCCTGAAGCTTCTAAGGAAGGAATAAAGTTGTGAGAAATTTTAGTGTTTTGCCGCCCTGGCTAGTTTTAGATCCGCTGTTGCGTGGTTGGTTGTTAGAGGATATTGGACGGGGCGATCGCACTACAAACACCCTACTCGTAGAAAATACCACAGCAGGAACAGCCAAGTGGATAGCGAAGGCTCCAGGAATCATTGCTGGCTTACCAGTTGCAGCTAGGGTATTTCAGATTTTGAATGAAAATGTGAGTTTTACGGCTGTAACGGCTGAAGGTGCAAGATGTGAACCGGGACAGATAGTGGCTGAAATTGATGGTTCGCTAGATGCGTTGCTGATGGGGGAACGGGTAGCGCTGAATTTAGCTATGCGGTTGAGTGGAATTGCCACGCTGACTAATATATATGTGGAGAAAATTGCTGATTTACCTGCTCGGTTGGTGGATACGCGCAAAACTACACCAGGACTGAGACTTTTGGAAAAGTATGCAACTTCTGTGGGTGGGGCAATTAATCATCGTATGGGGTTGGATGATGCGGTGATGATTAAGGATAATCACATTGCAGCGGCTGGGGGAATTGGGGAAGCTTTTAGCCGGGTTCGTTCTCAGATTCCTTATCCATTGACAATAGAAGTAGAGACGGAAAGTTTAGAACAGGTGAAAGAAGCTTTGCAGCACCAAGCCGACATTATTATGTTGGACAATATGCCTTTGGATATGATGCGTGAGGCGGTGGAATTGATTCGTCAGCAGGATAGGCGGGTGAAAATTGAGGCTTCGGGCAATGTGACTTTAGAGACTATTCGTGGTGTTGCAGAGACGGGTGTGAATTATATTTCTACGAGTGCGCCGATTACTCAGTCGAAGTGGTTGGATTTGAGTATGAGGATTCTATAGTAATTACCTTTGATTTTTAAACTATTTTGTACTCCCAGATATAGCTAGAGTACGCTCACAAGATAGTGGATTTTACATTAGACTACGATGTGAAATAAGAACAGTAGGGAAAAAGCGATCGCTCACCCACTTTTAACAATCACCGAAAAATCATCGCAATGGTTACACAGCTACCATCTTCCACCCCAAAAGGCATTATCTACCCTGACAGCGATGGACAGCTAATGGCAGACAATACTAAGCAGTTTGAATTAATTGTCTGGATTAAAAATAATTTAGAACTGCTATTCGCCAATGATGCAAATGTGTTTGTCGCTGGGGATCTGTTGTGGTATCCAGTGGAAAATGATAATAAGCTCCGCCAAGCTCCCGATGTAATGGTGGTATTTGGTAGACCAAAAGGATACCGAGGTTCTTATAAACAGTGGCTTGAAGATAACATTGCTCCGCAGGTGGTATTTGAAATTTGGTCGCCTGGAAATCGGATTTCTCAAATGGCGAAGAAATTCGAGTTTTATGAGCGCTATGGTGTGGAAGAATATTATTTGTACGAACCTGATGTAGTTGATTTGACAGGTTGGCAGCGTCATAACTCACGATTAGAAGTTATTGACCAAATGGCTGGTTGGGTGAGTCCGAGATTGGGCGTGCGTTTTGAGTTGAGCGACGAAGAACTACAAATTTATCGTTCTGATGGCGATCGCTTTCTGACTCATTTGGAACTGAACCAACAACTACAACAAGAAAAAGAACGAGCCGAACAAGAACGCCAGCGAGCAGAACAAGCCGAAGCCAGGTTAGAAGTTTTACATGCTCTACTAAAAGAACGGGGAATTAATCCAGAGCAGTTGTGATGTAATTTTAATTGCAAGTCTCAATAATAGCTAAGGTTACAAATCTATCCTCATATCCTGATTTTCACCTTAAGTCAGTGGTTTTTTAGAATCAAAGTAGGAGATAATTTTCCCAAAACACAGGGTGAACTCCATTGGTTCAGCAACCAGAACTCCGGGAAACTTCGTTAATGCAATCAATCCAGCGTGTGCTGGTTAGTTTGAGTACTTACCGATGGACTTCGTTGGGAGCCTTGGTAAGCCTATTGCTGTTAACGATCGCTAACGCCGTTACTCCGCAACTATTTCGCTGGGGAATCGATCGCGGGATTGCCGAAAAAAACTTAGAAATTGTGCTAATCAGTGCTGGCTGGATGGTAGTCGCGGCGATCGCTCGTGGTTTATTTAACTTTGGACAAAGCTATTTAGCAGAAGCAGCCTCTCAAGGTGTCGCTTACGATCTGCGAAACAAAATTTTCAGCAAAATTCAAAATCTCAGTTTCAGCTATCACGACCAAGCGCAGACTTCCCAACTATTAACCCGCGTTACCAGCGACATTGAGCAAATCCGTGCATTTGTTGGTACTAGCTTAATTCAGGTCGTTGGTGGAGTTGTGACATTGGTGAGTATTGCAGTGGTTTTGCTGGTGATGAACTGGAAATTGGCACTGATTACTCTGACAGTAGTACCTTTAACCGCATGGTTAATGGCACGGTTCGTCGCTCGTAATAACAAGCTTTTTCGGCAAGTACAAGAGCAACTTAGCAACCTCAACGCCGTATTACAAGAGAACTTAACAGGAATACGCGTGGTGAAAGCGTTTGTACGAGAGTCCGCTGAAAGGTCGCGTTACACGACCTTGAATGATGGGCTAGTTAAAGCAAACATGAAAACCGTTATCGCCATCCGTAATACCTTCCCGTTTATCTTTTTGTTAAGTAATTTGGTAACGCTAGCGGTTTTCGGCTATGGAGGAGCAGAGGTAGTTGGAAATAGATTTACTATTGGCGAACTAGTAGCCTTTAACTCCTACCTAGCGTTGATTCTGCAACCAATTTTGGTAATTGGATTTGCTGCACCTGCGATCGCTCAATCAGCTGCTTCAGCAGAAAGAGTTTACGAAGTTGTGGACGCAGAGATAGAAATTCGCGATCGCCCTGATGCCATACCTTTTGACACCTGCGGTGGTAGAATCACCTTTGAAAATGTTTCCTTTCGCTATCCGGGAGCAAGTGCCGAAACTCTCAAAGAAGTTTCCTTTGAAACCAAGCCCAATGAACTAATCGCCGTTCTCGGTATGACTGGTTCCGGAAAAAGCACAATTATGAATTTGATTCCCCGGTTCTACGATGTCACAAAGGGAGCGATTCGCATTGACGGACGGGATGTCAGAAGTTTCAACCTCAAAAGTCTCAGATCTCGTATCGGTATTGTCTTCCAGGAAACCACTCTTTTTTCTGGGACAATTCGTGAAAATATTAGCTATGCAAAACCCAATGCAACTTTAGAAGAAGTGATTGAGGTGGCAAAAAGCGCACAAATACACGATTTCATCATCAGTTTACCGGATGGCTACGAAACGATTGTTGGGGAACGTGGTGTGGGGTTGTCTGGCGGACAAAAACAAAGAATTGCGATCGCCCGTACCTTACTCACTGATTACAGTATTTTGATTTTGGACGATAGTACCTCTGCCGTAGATGCCAGAACTGCTGCTCAAATTCAAGCCGAGTTAGATGGTTTCATGCGCCAAAAAGCTTGTACAACTTTTGTGGTGGCTCAACGCATTAGCACCGTTAAGAATGCCGATCGCATTTTTCTGATGGACAAAGGACGATTGGTAGCACAAGGTACTCACGAAGAATTGATGCAAAGTAGCCCGCTTTATGGTGTAATTTTGGAATCTCAGGTACAGCAAAAGGAGAACAAATGAGAACTACAGCTGCCGTTGTTGTATCCGAGGAACAAGTTAGTAAACAAACCTCCACCTTAGGGCGCTTTTTGCAATACCTAAAACCCTATCGTAAAGAGATTCCCATTGCGATCGGATTGGTTTTCATTGGTGCAGTGACCCAGGCAATTGGGCCATTTTTTCTCGGCTGGTCGATTGATAACCTCATTGCCAAGGGAAATTTACAGGGACTATTGCTGTTATTAGGGCTACTAGCACTGAATTACGGAGTTGGTATCTTAGCAATCCGGGGTCAAATTATTCGAGTCGGCTGGATTATGCAGCGATTATTGGCTCAATTAAGGCAAGACATTTTCATTAAAATCCAAAGTTTACCCCTGAGCTTTTTTGACCGTAGCGAAGCAGGCGATTTAATGAGTCGTTTGTTGAATGATGTCAACACCGTGAATCAAGCATTTGGGCTGACCATCGCCCAAATGCTGGGTAATACTTTCAGTTTAATTGGCATTGTGATTGCAATGCTCTCAATTAACCTGCAACTTGGCTTGTTGAGCAACCTAGTAGTGCCATTAATGATTTTTACTACAGGCTTGTTTGCACGTTGGGCAAGAGCTAGATTTCGCGTCACGCGCCAAACCATTGGCGAACTTTCCGCTAAGTTGGAAGAAGATATTGGTAGTGTGCGAGAAGCACAGGCATTTAATCGCGTACACCTCAACATTGCAGAATTCGAGGTTCTCAACGCCGCCAATCGAGATGCTAACGTCCAAGCTGTGGCAATTACTTCGGCCTTTTTACCCTCGATTGACTTTCTCAACACATTAGCAACCGCAGGTGTGTTGGCTTATGGTGGTTATCTGGCGGTGACGGGAGGTGCAACAGTCGGTGTAGTCACATCTTTTTTACTTTATGTGCAGCAGTTCTTCCGACCCATCCAAATTCTCAGCCAGTTTTATACCCAAGCTCAATCTGCATTCGCTGGGTTAGAGCGAATCTTTCTGTTATTAGATGAACCGTCACAACTCAAAGATGCGCCTGATGCTAAGGAAATGCCACCAATTCAGGGCGAGGTAAGATTTGATAATGTCAAGTTTGGCTACAATCCAGACCAACTCGTTCTCAAAGGGGTAAATTTGCACGCTTACCCAGGGCAGATGATTGCGTTAGTAGGGGCGACGGGTTCAGGAAAAAGTACGATTATTAACTTGATTTTGCGCTTCTACGATGTGTCTGGTGGTGCAGTTAAAATTGATGATATTGATGTACGTAGTGTTACTCAAGCAAGCCTACGGCGTCAAATTGGCATCGTTTTGCAAGATAATATTCTGTTCAGCGGTACTGTTGCCGAAAATATTGCCTTTGGCTGTCCCTATGCTACCCAAGCTGATATCGAAGGAGCTGCACAGGCAGCGAATGTCCATGAATTTATTACCTCATTACCACAGGGCTATACAACTCAATTGGGTGAAAAAGGCGCTCCCTTGAGTCAGGGACAACGACAACTGATCAGTATTGCTCGTGCGGTATTAATTAATCCCCGAATTCTGATACTCGATGAAGCGACCAGCAGCATCGATACCCGTACAGAAGCGCTAGTGCAAAGTGCGATCGCTCGCTTGCTGCAAGGTCGTACAAGTTTCGTAATTGCCCACCGCCTCAGTACAGTTACTCAGGCAGATAAAGTGTTAGTGATTCAACAAGGACAAATTGTAGAGCAAGGTACTCACACAGAACTCATCCATAAACAAGGTGTTTATGCGAACCTTTATGCCCTGCAATTAGGTGCAGCAGGCACCGTAAAAGGAATTGAGGAAGATGCGGGGATGCAAAAAATAGCTAATAATTAATTATGAAAGTTACGCTGTATATTGCAACTAGTTTGGATGGTTATATCGCTCGCAACAATGGAGGAATTGATTGGTTATCAATTGTTGAGACTCAAGAAGAAGACTATGGTTATGCTGCTTTCTACCATTCGATTGATGCTATTGTTTTGGGTAGCAAGACATATGAATTAGGGCTGAGTTTTGAGCAATGGCCTTATCCAGATAAGAAATCTTTCGTTTTTACCCAAAGAAATCTCAAATGCGATCGCGAGGACGTTGTATTTGTCTCCGACACAGTGACACATGCATTAGAAAATATAAAGACAGAAGGCTTTAAAAATATCTGGTTAGTTGGTGGTGGAGCGTTAATTAATTCCTTTCTTAGCCACAGCTTGATTGACGAATATATTATTTCAATTATTCCAATTATTTTAGGTGACGGTATACGCCTTTTCCCACCACCTACCCCTGAAGAAAAATTGGAGTTTATTAACTCAAAACAATATCCAAGTGGATTAATTCAATTACGTTATAGACGAAAACAAAACGTTTATAATTCATAATTCATAATCTATAGTAAATTGATTGCCATCAAAGCAATCCAACCCTTTTGAATTAGGAATTACGAATTACGTAGCTTGCTTCTTGCCAAAGGCTAGTATTACGAATTAGTTAAAGAAGCTTGTCAACGGCGTTGGTGAACTGTTCGTAAGGAGAAACTCCCACAATAGTCTCTGCTAAAACACCCTCTTTAAAAATTAAAACCGCTGGAATGCTGCGAAGACCAAATTTTTTGAAGAGTGGTTTGTTGCTGTCAACGTCTACCTTAACGACTTTAGCACGGCCTTTGTATTCCTGGGCAAGTTGCTCCATTAATGGACTAATCAGCCGACAGGGGCCGCACCAAGTAGCAGTAAAGTCAACAACAACAACTTGCTCTTCACTTCCATTTAAAACAACATCAAACTCGCTTTCTTGAACGAAAACAACTGTGTGAGTATCAGTAGACATGTTTTAAGTCTCCAATCTAAAACTAAAATTTCATTACAAGGCTGACTATACAAACTATACTTTGTTATGTCTATTAGATTCATAAAATTTTTAAATTGGTAAATCACCACAGAGCGTTATTCTTACTGTTGCTCTTGGATAAGGTAACGGAAAATCGTAAATGCCAGGTGGCTATATTTTCTAGTGCATTTGTTGAAGGTTTGGATAGTCAGGACTTACTGAAAAAGAATAAGACAAGGAAGCAACAAGTAATGGTTTATGACTACTATTGCTATTTACCCTTGCCTGACTATAATGTATAGAATTTTACCTTATCACTTGGTAAATCAGCTTTCAGCCATCGCTCTTTTTCTATAGTTACTTGGTAGATATACTATTGGTAAAAGGAGCGATGTTTGGGTTAACCTTCGTTAATGCAGCCTATCTACTTATGTAATTAAATACTTTATATTACAACTTCAGGGTTTTTCCTGAGTAGATAGTCTTTTTTGGATCTGTATCCAATCAACCTTGAGAATAGGTTTATTTGAAGACAGTTGTCTCTCTCTGAGAAATTGAATTTCTCTTTCAAAGGCATTATTTCCTTGTCTAAAAAAGTCTTGAGAGCTAGATTGAACTAAGTCACGAGATAAATTTTGAGTTTGTCTTGGAGTCAGAGTAGGAATAGTTGGTTGAGCTTTGGCAGAAGTTTCCGCAGCCAGAAAAAAGGCTGCTGAAAAAATTAAAAATTTTAATTGTATACAATGAATGAAATTGAGTTGGAACATAATTAAAACATTCCATATTGTTTTTGTCTGATAATAAGTAAGATACAGCGATCGCCTGACCAATTACCTCCTACAAATGGGTTAATTTATTTGCATGAGTTCGATTGATAAATGGATGTTGCCTTAAAGAAACTACATTGGGTATTCGATATTCAATTTACATTACATGGGTGGGTAAGATGCCGACCACACAAAGGTTTAATCCAAATTCAATATGTAAAATTGATGTTTTTTAGCTCGCTCTAAGGGTAGCTTCCTGTATGGTAATCCAATAATTATCTTGGTTTGTTGAGTTGCGCTAAGATGAACCTAGCCTACTTTCTTCAGGTAGAGCAGCATTCGAGATTTTTGGTGCGTTGCCGCTACGGGCTGTTTTTAAATAAAAAATTAGACTGAAATATAGGTTGTGTTGAGGAATCAAACCCAAAAATTATGAATTGCCCATTCTGCTATATATTGACTCAGCCCTCGTTGCTCAGTTAGGGTTGAGAAGAATTCATTATATTTGTGTTAAATAGTTACATCTTTACTATGTGGAGTTTCGATCGTGCCTAATGATGCAATCGTTGAAACTGAATTATTAGAAAACGAAGTTGATAAGGAACACAAGCCCCGGCAAATTCTTGGGATGCAAGAATTAAGTGTTTTGAATCCCCGCTACAACTGGAAGGGGCTGGTTCAATTGGCTGGACATCTAGCTGTTATGGGATGCAGCGGTTACATGTGGGGAATGAATTTTGGCAATTGGTTGTTAGCAATACCAGCACTGACAATTTACGGCTTTAGTGTAGCTTCGATGTTTGCACCCTTGCATGAATGCGCTCACAGAACTGCTTTTGCTAACAATCGTTTGAATGAAATTGTGGCTTGGTGTGCGGGTTTGCTTTCATTTTACAACAGCACATTTTTTCTCTATTACCACAACCGACATCACCGCTATACTCGCGTTCCTGACAAAGATCCAGAACTGAACGAGCCTAAGCCAAGCAATTTAGGTCAATACTTTTTAATAATTAGTGGTTTACCTTGGTGGTTAGGTAAAATTAGCGGACATTTTCAAGCTGCACTTGGTCAACTTGATGATTATCCATTTTTAACTCAAACAGCACGAGCTGAAATTATTCGTTCCACTCGCTGGCAATTAGCTGTTTATGCAGGGGCGATGGCTATTTCCATTGCAGCAAGCCAGCCTTGGTTTTTCCTCTATTGGCTGCTACCGTTGCTTGTCGGTCAACCAATTCTGCGTTTTATTCTGCTAGCAGAACACACAGGCTGTACTCTTGATGCCAATCTGTTGACGAATACTCGTACAACGCTGACACTGTTTCCTGTACGATTTTTGATGTGGAATATGCCATTTCATGCAGAGCATCATTTGTACCCATCAATTCCGTTTCACGCTTTACCTACAGTTCATCACAAGTTGAGTTCGCACTTTACCCACATTGAACCAGGCTATATAAAAGTTAACCGGGATATTGTCAGTCAAGCAATTTTGAATTTTAGATTTTAGCGTCAATTAATCAACTTGAAACCCAGTAGAAATTGTAAATTATGAATTATGAATTATGAATTAGCATGACCAAATATTTCCGCTCCAATGTTGATGCAATGGCTAGCTATGTTCCTGGCGAGCAGCCTCAACGTGGGACGCAGATAATTAAACTCAACAGTAATGAGAACCCCTATCCTCCATCCCCTGAGGCATTAGCTGTGGTGCAAAATATCGATGGAGAGTGGTTGCGACGGTATCCAGAACCTTTCGGGGGGGAATTTCGCCAAGCTGCTAGTCAAGTGTTAGGAGTTCCTAGCGATTGGATAATTGTGGGAAATGGCAGTGATGAATTGTTAAGCGTAGTGATTCGAGCCTGTGCAGAACCCGGACGCAAAGTAGTCTATCCAATGCCAACTTACGTGCTGTATCGCACGTTAGCCCAAATGCAAAATGCGGATATTACTGAGATACCATACGACGAAGATTACAATTTACCTCTTGAAGAATTGATTGCTGTCAATGGTTGTGTAACATTCATTGCCTCGCCTAATAGTCCATCGGGGCATGTGGTGGCAATGGATGACTTGCGAAAACTGGCCAGCCATTTATCTGGAGTTTTAGTAATTGATGAAGCTTATGTGGATTTTACTGAAGAGAATGCATTGGCTTTAGTCGAAGAATATGAAAATGTCATCGTAATTCGGACACTTTCTAAAGGCTACTCGTTAGCTGGATTACGATTAGGATTTGGGGTAGCCAATCCTAAGCTGTTACATGGATTATTTAAAGTCAAAGATAGCTATAACATTGATGCGATCGCCTGTGCAATTGGTACCGCTGCAATTACCGACCAAGCTTATAAAAATGCTTGTGTGGCAAAAATTAAAGCATCGCGGACTAAGCTAGCGGCAGACTTGAAACAATTAGGTTTTCGGATTTGGGATTCCCAAACTAATTTTTTGCTGACGCAACCACCAGCAGGAAACGCCGAATATCTCTATCAAAAACTCAAGGAACAGGGAATTTTAATCCGCTACTTTAAGCAGCCAGGACTAGAAGATAAATTACGCATTGCTGTTGGGACTGATGAACAAAATCAGGCTTTAGTGGAGGCGTTGATTTATTTATTAGAGACTGGAAGCCGATTATAGACATCGCTTGAGTCAAACAAAAAGGCGATCGCACTTGCGATCGCCTTTTCCTCTAATAACTGATCTCTGCACTGACTTCTTTGAAGAAGCCTGTGGTTCCGGTGTATTTGTTCATCACCTCAGGCAATAGGGGATTGCTGGCGATCGGCAATTGTTAAACTCTTGTAGTGAATAGTTATGGGATATATCGCACTGAATAGGTAAAGACATCGCGGGGAGATCTTCCTCTTCCTCTTCCTCTTACAAAGGTAGCAGTCCAATCATCATCCCTTTGCACGTCGTCAGTAAGGTTAAATTCGTATTTTCGATTTCCTATTTGTACTGGAAAGCCTCCTGAAATAGTTTCAGCTTGACTAGGAGAAAGTTCGTCAACATAAGAAAAGTTAGTAATCATTTTGAGCGCTCCTTTGTTAGGAATGTATTAAATTTCCCAAAAGACAGAAGATATTAACTCAAATTTCTCAAAACTTGGTTGCTCTTGAATGAGCTAAATAGCTCTTCTTGTCTTTTTGTAGCGGCTCTAGGTTTTGTGAGTCTAACCCTCTTCTAAGAAACATTTCTGTTTCTTTACATTCATTAGGAATGCGTAGACACTGCATAGGCTTGTCGTCAGACATCGCTTTCCTCGAACGCTTCTGTCACTTTCGGAAAACAACAAACGAATATAGACTGTGGAGCTTTGATGGAACCAAAGTTTGAGGCTTTATTTTCTAACATGAATTCAAATTTTCAGCCAAATGGTGAAACACAAAGCTTCAAAAGGCTTTCAGGAATTTAGTTCTCCTGATCTGACCGAAGAAGGTTAAGATGATTTACTACTATTACCTAGAACAAAGACTTGATGACAAGTATTTCCAAACTGAAAAACGTACTTCTACCGTCTACTATTAGCAGTAGAAGTAAGCCAACCTCAAAAAACATAAAACAGATTAACTCCCTTCTCTATAAAGGAATGAAAACTTTTCCTTACCTACAACGGGAGGGGTCTTTAGTTTAATTTGATTGACCTATTTACCATTATCGGGGAATTGGAGTTGCAAGAGATAGTATATTTATTGGATTTTGTTGATCGGTTTCGTCTGTTAGAGGATCTTGGACATCTGTAGGAGGAGGGTCAGCAGGACCTCCATCTTGACCTCCAGATAAAAGCTGCTGTTCTTCTGTGGTTAACTCCACAAGTAAATCCAATGTACTGATTTGCTTTGACATAATTAATTACCTCACTTACTTAATAAGGTGATTATTACCTTCACTTGAATATAAGGAACTTTTGTCTTCAGTTCATAAGTCAAAAGGTGGAACTAGGTTCTATCTTTGTTCTACCTTTTGATATTTTCAAGAAAAAACTTGTAAAAAAAAATAGTGATTTACAAGACATAGATTGAGTAATTAGTTTAATACAATCTGAATTCGATGTATAGGATTTTGACCTCACCCCTAGCCCCTCTCCTTCAAGGAGCTATGGTGCACACACAAGTACTATCTGTAAGGGTTTCAGGCGTTATAAACTCTTTAAATTGTCATTATGAGCGCAGCTTTAGCCTAGCGAAGTAATCGCATTATCCAGTGGTTTTTGTGATTGCGTTGTCGTTCCTCGCTCGCTGCGGACAAGCTTCTAGAGCGATCGCACAACCTAAAGCTAGACGACGAAACCAAACGTTAGGTAGGATTTCAAGACTTGTGTGTACACCGTAGGGTTTGAGGACGCGGCGAATTTCTTCTGCTAGTGCTTATTTCCAAGCAGAAACCAAGTGAAATAGATGCCGTCGTAGATATCAGAAACTCGGTCAAACGAAATTGTAACAATCATAATCTTTGATCCTCTATAGAGGTTATTGATAAAGGCAAATAAAGTCAATTGGCTAAATAAATTGCACTTTACCAAGTTTTTTTAGGGCAAAAAATAAGGAAGTAATATGAAATGCTTGTAGTAGGATACCGTTATCAATATCTTTAACTAACTTTTCTAGGGGCAACAAAATTACATCAATTTGTTCTGTAACATCTAGCTTTAAGCTCTCTACAAGTTCTACATCTGTTGCAAGGAAACAATAAATTAGATTATTATGAGTTGCTGAATTAGGTGATATTATACCAGTCTCAACAAAATTATTGCTTGTGTATCCTGATTCTTCTAGTAACTCACGTTTTGCAGCTGCCATTGGGGAAATATCTTCTAAATCCATAGAACCGCCTGGTAATTCTAAAACTGTTTTTTGTATGCCGTGGCGATATTGTTTGACTAAAACAACTTCCTCACTTTTAGTTATTGCAACAACATTTACCCAAGTTGGATATTCAAAAACATAAAAAGGCTCGACTATCTTTCCCTCAGGCATTTGACAAGTGTCAGCCCGCAGTGTTAGCCATTTGTCTTGCACCAAATATTTAGAACTTAATAGAGTCCAATCAAACGAATCCATGTTAGTTAATAGTTAGCAATTATTTCTAATGAATTTAACTCAGGTAAAGGTAGAGCTATCGCCATTGGCTGTCCTAGCTGTCGCCAAAACGGAAATGCGTCCTTGCCAGTACAACCAGCAACAAATAGGGTCATCACAGTTCCGTGGGAGACAACGATCGCATCGCCATTTGGGGTTTTGGCAAGAATATTTTTTATAGCTTGTTGAAAACGTTGATGAGCTTGGTTTGCTGTTTCTAATCCCATGACTAGTTTATCTGGTGTGGCGAAAAATGCTTCTAAAGTTTCAAAAAACTTTTTTTCTTCTACAAAACCAAAATTGCTCCGGTCATGCTCATGTAATCCTTCAACAATTTCCACAGCCATATTAAATTTCTGGGCAATAATTTGGGCTGTCTCTATAGCTTTTGGTTCTCTACTAGTAGCTATAATTCCAGGCTGGAAATCTGCTAATTTATCAGCTAATAAATGACAGCCTTCTTGCCCCTCTAATGACAAACGCCACTCTTTAGCAGGAATATGTTCTATTTTTTTGGGAAGTGAATGTCTAACTAAAATTAATCTTTGCAAGCTGTTTTCGTGAAAGTAAATTTAGTTTGTAATTCAAGAAATGTGTGTTGCTATAATCACTGCATGTCTGGTAGTAACTATCTCTACTCCTTCAACAAAACTTCTCGTAACATCAAAGCTAAATCCTGCAATGCACGTTCGCCATCTCCAACAAATGTCGTACCGTGCATTGTCGCTAGGGTACGCGGTTTGAGTGCAGCTAATTCTTTGAGAATGCGATCGGTATGTGTTGTGTACGGTATGTAATTAGGAAAAGGACTTGCTTCATAATTAACTATTGTTTGACGGAACCGCCCAACCACATCAGATTCAGTTATTGGCTCTAAATCTCCAAATTGGTGAAACAGATCTGAGCAAAATAGTGTTTTATTGGTAGTTTCAAAGAATAATCCTGCATCCCAACCGTGAGGAACTTGTGGTGTGTGGTAAAACTGAAAACTATATTTACCAGTGTTTAAAACTTCAGCGTGTTGCATACTTTTGGATGGACGAATGGCAAAATCATCTACACTGACAAAGCTTGCTATAGGACTACAAACTGTCTGAGCATTTGGCGCAATAGCCAGCCATTCATTGAGAGAACCACATTCGTCTGCTTCAAAATGACTAAAACTAATCCAGCGAATTTTTGATGGTTCAAGAATCTTTTCCACTGCATCATGTACTACTGGAAACATCTTCTTAAGACCGGTATGAAACAATAATGGTTGTTCATCCTTAACTAAAAACTGGATAAATTGCAAGCCTACATTTGAATCAAAAGTTGAGATGCGATAGATATCCGGGGCGATTTCAGTAATAGTTGTCATAATTTTCAAATTTACACAGGTAACAAAGAAACGTGTGCTGAAACTACTTTCCATCCTTCAGGAAATTTGTACCAAATCTGGCTTTGTCGCCCGAAACGCTCAACACCATTGATAATGCGGCGAAACTCTAAAGTAACGGTTGCTGTATCTTTTCCAAATGTTACAACTTTAAGATTTGAAATTTCTCGCTCTATTTTTGGATTTGGTCGATTTTGGCGAAAATTACGAATTTCATCGCTACCATAAAGATTTTCTGTTACCCCGAACCGCACTACTTCAGGCGCATCCCAAAACAAGCTATCCATCACTTCTAAATTGTTATTAGAAAGTGCTTCCTCATATTGAAGATATAAATTAGTCACTTCAGCTACAATGCCAGGATCGTTTATTATGGTCATTGTTGTTACCAACTTTTGGTTCTAAGACTAATTATGAACTTTTTGACGAACCAAATCACGGAAGTTAGAAACTTGTTGCATAAATAAAAATGACCCAACAACACAAACACTAGCAGCAAGAATAACACTATTGGCAGCACCAATGTAACTTGCTAGTGCGCCGCCAATTAGATTGCCTATGGATACTGCACCTGTTGATGTCATGACATAAAGTCCTGTGATTTGACCGCGATTTTCATCAGTAACTAATAATTGCAGCAAAGTGCGTCCGGTAATTATCTGCAAAATAAATCCGAAACCAGCCGTTAACAATGAAAGTAAGGAAAGCCACAATACACGAGATAAGGCAAAAATAATCAGGCTCAACCCTAAAAAACCTATTCCAAATGCCAAAACTTTCCCTAATTCAGATACATTTTTCTGCTTACTTAAGTAGATACCACCAGCCAAGGTTCCCAAACTAGAAGCTGTCATTAAGAAGCCGAAGGTATTAGATCCGCCTTGTAAAATTTCTTGAGCAAAAATAGGCCCCAACGCCAGGTAAAATCCCCAAACACAGCAAACTAGAAATGAACCAATCAAGACCGATCTGATTGGTAGAAATCCGAAAGCATACTTGAAACTAGCTTTTAATTCTTCTAAAGGTTTGCGTTGAGAAACGATCGCTTTTTTAGGAGCCAGCCGAATTGCCAACAGAGCAATAATTACAGCAATGTAACTAATGCTATCGATGAGAAAACAAAGTCCTGCTCCCAAGACTCCAATCAATATACCTGCGATCGCCGGCCCAAGCATAGTAGTAACACTCACAAGGGATGAGTAAACAGCAAAAGCATTACCGAGATTTTCCTTACCCACCGTTTCTGGTACAAAAGCTTGGCGAGTGGGAATATCAAAGGCATTAATCGCCCCTAACACCACACCCAGAAATGCAATCTGCCAAACATTAATACTACCGCTCAAAGCGAGCCAAGCTAAAGCCAAAGACCGAAGCATTCCTAGAATTTGGGCAACCAAAAGAATTTGCTGACGATTCCAGCGATCGGCGACAATACCACCTAGAGGAATTAAAATAAGTGTGGGAATTTGGCTAGCAAAGCCCACCAAACCCAGCAACCAAGCAGAATCCGTGAGGCGATATACCAGCCAACTAGTAGCCACCTGTGTCATCGACGTACCAATCAGAGAAATTGCTTGACCTATGTAGAACAGGCGAAAATTTCTCGAATGAAAAGCAATAAGCATAGGGGTTGGGGATTGGGAAGAGGACGCGGGGACACGGAGACGCGAGGACGCGGTGAGGGAAGAAGATGATGGAGAAACAAGTCTTGCCCTCATCTCCCCCACTTACTAGGTAGTAACAAAAAAGTAGATTGTCATGCTGAAGGCAACAACTAAAACAAATCTCCGAATTAATTGGGGTTCAAGTTTACGTGCATAGTGAGCGCTTAAATAACCCCCTAAAGAACCACCTACTGCCATTAAAATCGCTTGATGCCAAGCAATTACACCTGCAAAAATAAAGGGAATAATTGCAATTCCATTGATACAACTGCCTAAAAATGTTTTAAAAGCATTCATTGTATGAATACTTTTGATGCCTAAAAATGATAAAGTTGCCAGCATTAATATTCCTAAACCTGCACCGAAGAAACCGCCATAAATTGCGATCGCTAATTGAGCCAGCACTAGATTAAATAAAGGTATAGACTCCGGTGATGATTTTTGACTTTGAAGTTGCAACCAACGTCTTAGAGAATCACCAAAGGTGAATACTAATGTTGCCAGTAGTAATAAATAAGGAATCAGCTTTTTAAACACATCTGACGATGTATATAATAAAGCCACAGAGCCAATAATTCCACCAATAAGACTGATGCCACATAAGAGCAAGAAAACTTCTCGTTTGATGCCTAAATCTTTACGATAGGCTCCGGCACTGGCTAAAGATGCTACCCAAATCGCAGTATTATTTGTAGCATTAGCCGCGATGGGTGGTATACCTGTAAATATCAGTGCTGGAAAAGTAATAAAGCTTCCACCACCCGCTACAGCATTCAATCCACCTGCAATAAAAGCGGTACTGAACAAAAGTAAGCTATGGAGAAAGGTTAAAGATGGCGGCATTATTTTGAGTGAGAAATTACAAATTATGAATTACAAGTCCTGGAATATTTTCTGGACAATGAGCTATAAAATCAGCACCATAAGTATTTAATTCTTCCTCAGTTCCATAGCCATAGGTAACACCAATTGCTGCAATCTGATTACGCTTGGCTCCAATCATGTCGTGTTGGCGATCGCCAACCATTACCACACTAGAAGGCGAAAGATTTTCTGTAAGTAAAATGTGAGAAATCAAGTCAGCTTTTGCACTCCGAGTACCATCAAATTCGCTACCATAAATGCCATCAAAAAGCAAGGATAAAGAAAAATATTCAATAATTTGTGTGGCGTAAATATGTGGTTTGGAAGTAGCAACAAAAGTTTTATATCCAGCCGCACGAATCGCCTTTAAAGTTTCTGTAATCAGTGGATAAAGCGAGTTTTCAAATAATCCGATTGTGGAAAAGCGACTCCGATAAAGTGAAACCGCTTTCTCAACTAATGCATTATCCGAAGTCTTGAGTAGCTGCGAAAAACTATCTTTGATTGGAGGCCCAATACACCAATACAATTGCTCAGCTTCAGGTGGTATATAACCGAGTTCAGATAAAGCATACTGAATACAGCGAGTAATACCAGGCTTAGGATCTGTCAATGTTCCATCTAAATCGAAAAGAATAGTATTAACAATCATATTTGCTGGGCAAACCTTTGCGTAACTCTGCGTTTGATGCTCCCTCTGCGTTTAAAAAGAAAAGTTTGTTTACCTCAATTAACTTTTTATAATCCCCAATCCTAGTTCTCATTCCTCCCAATTTTGAGCGATTGAAAAAAGCTTTCTCCACTAAGTAAAGCAATCCCAAACGTGACAACCCCAATACCCATAATTTGAGTCAAGTTTAAAGTTTCGCTAATAATTGCCCAGGCGACGATCGCCGTTAATGCTGGACTGCTAGAACCAATTATTGATGCGGTAGTTGCACCAATCATCCGAATTCCCAAATTGTTTAAAGTGTGACCGATAAAGCTAACTAAACCAGAAAAAATACTACCAATCCACACAGGTGTCCAGTCAAGTTGAGCAGTGGAAACTGGCCAGAACAATAAGCTAATACCGGAGAGTATTAGGGTAGAAGCAAAGCTAATCCAAGTAAAGGGAACTGGATGGAATTTTTCCAAACATTTTTGGGCAATTACATTATAAAAAGCATAAACAACCCCAGCACTAACGCTCGCTAAAATACCAATTCCAATGGCATTATTGCTGTGGCTTCCAGAAGATTTGGGAATAACAAGAACGCAGCCCACTAAAATAATTCCCATCACTAACCAACGGAAAAATGTAGGGCGTTGACCAAAAAACTTCCAGGATAGCAATGCTGTAAACACGGGATAGATGAAGAAAAGGGTCGTAGCAATTCCGGTGGTAATTAAGCCAATAGCAACGTAGAGTAAGGCAATGTAGACAAACATTAATACTCCACAGCTAAACGCTTGAATCAGAACATTCCGATGTTGGCGATCGAACAACTTTCGTAACTCTATAAAAGCAGATGGATACAGCTTGAATCCCAGGGATGCCATGAGTGGAACTACGAGTAGCATTCGCATGAACATCAGCAAAAATGAATTTTGCAAATCCGGTTTAACGTATCCACCAAGTAAATATAAATTGAGTACGAGATGTTCTGAAAACAAAACTCGCACAGTAATGTTGTGAAACGCCAAAACAAAGGAAGATAAAAGAACTGTCAGGATGCCTAACACGCAAAAAAGGTTTTTTGAAACCCGATTGTATTGTTGAAACCACTGGACTGACAGACCAGACGAAATTTGAGTTTTTAAGACTCTGGTTTCGTCGCTTGTAAGGACGGCCGCCCAGAAAATTCATCATACCATTGAGCAAGTTTGGGATAGTTCTGTCTCCATTGCAATTCGGGTAGGCGAATTTCTAACCCCAGTGCAGAGGCGAGGGTGATATGAGCCAGTTTAGGAGTTTGGTCGAGTTTTTCGGAAATCTTCTCGAAGTAGTCTAGAATTCGCAAAGCACGCGATCGCTCTAACTCAATTATCTTTGGCGATTGCTCGTTTTGGGGACGGAATATTCGCTCCCTTGCCCAAGTACTAATACCATCGATAAATGCAGTTGTAATGCCTTCAAGCTGCTGTGAAAATCCGTCAGAATCATCAGCAACAACTTTGATTTCCGGATTTAGGCGATTCAAATAACTGACGATGATTCGCGTTTCACTTAAGATGAATCCGTCATCAGTCGCTAGAGTTGGTACTTTACCTGTAGGGTTGTAATTGAGTAATTCGCTATTGGGATCGCGCACCGTAACTTCTTGCAGTTCCACGCGATCGCTTAAATTTAGCTCAATAATTGCAACCCTGGGTATACGGGCGTATTGAGATTTTTCTGTGTAAAAGAGTTTCATAATAAACTACGATACCTCCAGATAAAAGGCAAAAGTAAGAAAGTTAAAAGTCTGAGTTTTTATGATTCTGGTTTTGTCAGTTGAAAAGAGGGTCGTCCAGAAAATTCATCATACCACTGAGCAAGTTTGGGATAATTCTGTCGCCATTGCAATTGAGGCAGACGACTTTCTAACCCCAGTGCAGAGGCGATGGTGATGTGAGCCAACTTAGGAGTTTGGTCGAGTTTTTCTGATATCTTCTCGAAGTAGTTTAAAATTCGCAAAGCACGCGATCGCTCTAACTCAATTATTTTTGGCGATTGCTCTGTTAAAGGACGCCGTAACTCCCGCACCCAAACAGCAATGCCATCTATAAACCCACCAGCTATGCCTTCAAGTTGCTGTAAAAAGCCATTAGAAATGTCAGCGACTATTTTAATTTCGGGACTTAAGTGATTCAGATAAACACATATTATCCGGCTTTCACTCAAGATAAATCCGTCATCAGTCGCTAGGGTTGGGACTTTACCTGTAGGGTTGTAATGCAGTAAGTCGCTGTTTGGATCTCGTACAGTGACTTTCTGCATTTCAATGCGATCGCCAAGATTCAGTTCTAGTGCAGTTACCCGTGCTATGCGTGCGTAGGGAGAGTTAGGTGTATAGAAAAGTTTCATGAAAAAGTGCGATCGCTTTTTAGTTAAATTATCTCAAAGCACCAGCTAGTTCAGGAGATGCAGCTTTAGTGAACTGATTTACAGGACGAGGTAAACCAAGATTCTCACGCAAGGTACGCCCTTCATATTCAGTGCGGAATAAACCCCGGCGTTGCAGTTCTGGAATCACCAAATCGACAAATTCATCTAAACCACCAGGTAGCCAAGGTGGCATAATATTGAATCCATCAGCACCATCGTTAACAAACCAGTCTTCAAGCTGGTCAGCAATTTGCTCTGGTGTTCCCAAAATTGTCCGATGTCCCCGTGCGCCAGCAATCCACAAATAAAGTTGCCTAATTGTCAAATTCTCTCTACGGGCGAGGTCAGTTATCAACTGCAAGCGACTTTTGCCACCGTTAGTATCTGGCAAATCTGGTAGTGGCCCGTCCAAGGGATATTTCGATAAATCGTGTCCGCCTATAAGTCCTGAAAGTAGTCCTAATCCTACCGACGGATGAATCAACTCTTGAAGTTGCTGGTACTTCTCTTTGGCTTCCTCCTCAGTTCTACCAATTACCGGAAATACACCAGGCATAATCTTCAGACGGTCGGGCGATCGCCCGTATTTGCTCAGTCTGCCTTTGACACCAGAATAAAAGGCTTGGGCTTCAGCAAGAGTTTGCTGGGCAGTAAAAATTGCCTCTGCTGTTTGTGCGGCTAAGTCTTGCCCAGCCTCGGAAGAACCAGCTTGCACAATCACCGGATATCCTTGGATGGGGCGGGCTACATTTAGCGGGCCGCGCACTGAGAAATATTCACCTTTATGATTCGGGATGTGTAGTTTATCAGGGTCGAAATAAATACCCGATTCTTTGTCGCGTAAAAAAGCGTCATCTTCCCAACTGTCCCAAAGCTTAGAAGTAACTTCTAAAAATTCCCTCGCACGTTCATAGCGCAGTGCGTGTTCTAAATGTTCTTCTTGGCTAAAGTTTTTCGCTGCGGCTTCAGCAGACGAAGTGACAACATTCCATCCCGCACGCCCACCGCTCAAGTAATCTAGCGAAGCAAACTTGCGGGCGAGGTGGAAGGGTTCGTCATAAGTAGTTGATGCCGTTGCCACCAATCCGATATGCTCTGTCACTACAGATAGTGCAGATAATAAAGTCAGCGGTTCAAAGTGGACGCTGAATTGTCCCGAACGACTAAAAGCCTCTCTTCCTTTTCCTTGATCCCAAACAGCTAAACCGTCTGCAAGAAAGAGCATATCAAACTTACCCCGTTCAGCTGTCTGTGCCAGTCGTTTGTAATGCTGAAAATTCAGGCCTCCGTCAGCTTGAGAGTTGGGGTGTCGCCAAGCCGCTACGTGATGACCTGAACCTGGTAAAAACGCACCTAGTTTAATTTGTTTTTTCTGACTCATTTTTTATTTCTACGAAAACTTAACTTACTTATTAATTTGGGGAGTGTTGGCTCACGAGTTAGGAGTAGAGACAAGAATTAACCCAAGTCTTTCCAAGAGTTAAGAATTATTCTCCCTTGTCTCCCCACTCCCCTTTAAACCGCGACTGCCTCGCGTCGGTTGTATGCAGAAGAGTCACCCTTGATGGCTTGACTTTGTTTACCATCAATACCCACTGGAATGTCGCCAACGATTGTCACTCGCTGAACGTGACGGGCTTGGTTGCCGTAATCAGCAACTGCGTAGTGTTGAGTAGCGCGGTTGTCCCAGAATGCCACATCACCAACTTGCCAACGCCAACGAACTGTATTTTCAGGACGGGTTACGTAAGCTTGCAATAGTCTTAAAAGATCGTCCGATTCAGTTGTTGATAGGCCGCGGAACTGACGAACAAAGCCACCAATAAATAACCCACGTTCCCCAGATTCAGGATGAACCCGTACAACTGGGTGAAGCGTCTCATATACCGTCGAGGTGAAAATAGCCCGTTGAGCCTTCACGTCTTCAGGGAGGTCAAATCCAGTTGCATAGTCATAAACGTTGCTATGTACTGCCCAAAGTTCATCTGCAAGACTACGCAGATGAGTTGGTAAATCTTGGTACGCACTTACAGAGTTCGCCCAGATAGTATCGCCTCCAACTGGAGGAATGACAAGTGCCCGCAAGATAGAGCCAAGGGGAGGACGGTCTACAAATGTTACATCAGTATGCCAGCTGTTGGCACGGGAAGTGGTTTTACCGTAATTCAAATCCAGAACCTCTGGGTTGTCTGGAAGTGAGGGAACGGTAGGATGAGCTGTAGTGACTTCACCGAAGCGTCGAGCGAAAGCTACCTGTCCATTAGCATCGAGTTGATTTTGACCGCGAAAGAAAATTACTTTGTATTCAACTAAAGTCTTGCGAATATCACCGATAACTTCGTCGCTGAGGTTGCTACTCAAATTAACGCCAATGATTTCGGCACCAATACGTCCAGCAACTGGTTTGATGTCAAAGTGTTGGGAAGTCATGTTTTTGTTTCTCCTGAAAAGTTATTAATGGGCATTGGGCATGGGGCAAGCAGGAGGTGTGGGGAGTGTGGGAGGTGTGGGAGGTGTGGGAGGTGTGGGAGGTGTGGGAAGATGGAGAAGAAATCTTTCCCCCCACACTCCCCACACTCCCCACACTCCCCTATTTCCCTAAACACCAGGCGTAGAACCACCATCAACGAGAATTTCTGCTCCTGTAATCGATGCGGCAAGGTCGGAAACTAAAAATAGGGCCAAGGATGCAATTTCTTCTGGCTGAGCAATTCTTTTTAAAGGAATGCTTTGAATGGTTTCTGCCTTGGCTTGTTCTACGCTGATGCCACGGGCTTGGGCATTTTGTTGTGCCAAACTCTCGGCTCGTTCTGTGGCGGTGGCACCAGGTGAAATGGCGTTAATTCGGATATTGTATTGGGCTAACTCTTTAGAAATTCCTCTAGTAAAGTTGAGTAGCGCGGCGTTGGTTGTACCACCAGGAACAAAGCCAGGGCGAGGTGTCCGTCCTGCACCACCGATGATGTTGACTATGCGTCCATCACCTCGATTTTTTTGATGGGGTACAACGGCTCTGACTAAGCGAATATAGCCCAATAGTTTTAAGTTCCAAGCGTCCAACAATACATCGTCGGTAAGTTCGAGGAACGAGCCGGCACGAGCTGAACCGGCGTTATTAATCAAAATATCAATCTGACCAAACTGCGCCAGAGTTGTTGACACAACTTTCTCAACATCTTCGGCCTGAGTCAAGTCGGCACTGATGGAGATGACTTTCGCTCCTGGTGTGGGTAGCGACTGGATGGCACTGACCGCATTTTCTAGCCGTTCTGGGTTACGGGCTGCGATCGCCACATTCACACCTTCACTATACAAAGCTTTGGCGATCGCTAAGCCAATCCCCGCACTTCCTCCTGTAACAATCGCTGTTTTACCTGATAGTTTTAGTTCTAAGCTCATACTATTTTGGATTTTGGATTTTAGATTGAAGATAGCGTTACTGAATCTGGGTTTACTAAATCCATCTATCACAATCATTTTTAAAATTACAATTAATCTCAAAAATTTTATTTGTTTACTAATTAATTATTGTTCTAATTTAAACAAACTCATTCCGAACCAATAATATTGCTGATTGATAACCTGTATTATGGATGTTGAAAATTACTCGGTTTTCCTCAGATGTACAGCCTATAAGTATCTTGGTTTCTGTATCCCTCTTTTCTAAGTCAACACTACAAATCAAGGCGGTGACTGCTTTACTAGGCAAGCTTCCTAGCCAGACATCTATCTCAGCTTTATCTCCAGACCGAGTATCTTCCAAATATCCATAATCCAAGGGATATATAAAAGATGGATAGCGTGGATGTGATGTGCCTTTTGGACGATCTATTTTGAGGTTACTGGCAGTTACAAGCTGGTCTATTTTTAACCAAAATTCAGTATAATTGATAGTTACTAATTCGTAATTCATAATTATTATCCAACGCTTTAAATTAGGTGGCTTGAAACAATAAAACTATTTGCTTAATAAGAGTATTAATTACAAATTACGAATTATTCACTAATACTCAATTGGAAACGTGCAATACAGCCTTGCCAGGAAAACTCCTATCTAGTAATTTTTGGGCTACATCAGCTATTTCTGTCCAAGAAACTTCTAAATCAATGTGAGGACGCAACTGACCTGCTTCTACTAAACTCAAAAGCCGTTTTAAACCCACTGCTGCTGATTCAAATCTCAGTTCATCGAACAGACGTAAACCATATAAACTCACGCCACCAGTCCCGAAAAATTGAGCAGCGTTGAAGGTGACTTCTGCTCCACCAGAGACTCCATACAGCACAGTTTTTCCATCCTGAGCCAATAAGCTAAGAGCTATACCCAAAGTCTTACCGCCCACTGACTCTATAATCAGATGATAGGGGCCATATTCCCTTGCTGGTGATAGGTCTTCACCAATTACTACCGACTGTGCTCCTGCTTTTGTGACTAAAGTCTCATAGTCAGCTTGACGAATGTGTGCGACGACTTGCGCCCCTGATAGTCGTGCCAGTTGGATAGCAAAGTAACCAACACCTCCTGATGCACCTGTAACCAAAACAGGCCTACCTAAAAGTGACCCACCTTTTAGCACGGCATGATAGGCAGTTAAACCTGCCACAGGCAATGTGGCAGCTTCAGCAAAAGACACTGATGCCGGTACTTCTGCTAGAGCGTTGGTGGGAACAGACACAAGTTCTGCCCAAGCACCACTGCGGCGTAAGCCAACTACACGCGCTCCTTGGGGAGGCCCCGACCCATCAATGGCAGGAGTTTCGATGATACCAGCCAAGTCCCACCCAGGTTGCCAACCAGCTTCAGCAGTAGTTGAACGTTTGACCTCCCCCCGATTTAAAGAAATCGCCGATACCCGCACTAAAGCTTCATCTGAAGCAGGCTGTGGTGCAGTCACTTCACTCAGTGCCAAACGCCCTGGCACATTGGGGTCAACAATCACAGCACGTATTTTGCTCATAAGGTTGCCCTGGCTTAGAGGTTAATTTCTAGATCGTTGGTTCGCAATTTAGCGCTTGCAATAGATCGACTTGATAGGTTACTTATTCTTTCTTTACTTTCAATTTCTGCAACTAGGTCAATAATATTTAACTACGATAGATACATCGATTTACCGTAGTTTTAGTACGTAAAAGGAAAATTATCACAGAAAACTATAACAATCAAGCACCTGGCGAAAAGATTTGTATCATCAATACCTGTTAGCGTGCTGTAAGTTTAGTCTGTGTTAATTTCTTACACTACTGGGGGAATGGCTTCGCCAAGGGGAAAGGTTAAAGGGAAAAGGGAAAAGGAATAAATTTAATCTTTGCCTTTTTCCCCTTTGCCCTTTGTCCCAATTCCTAGTCCTCTTTACACTGTGACTTTCGTACCGTCAAATTTAGTAAAGGTGAATCCGTTGAATCGTTCGTTGTAACCGAGTTTTTCATCCCTAAGAAGGCTAATGGCAACCTCTTCTCCCAAAGCTAAGGCAGCTGAACCATCGGAACGCCAATGAATACCACCGTTACCGCGACCAATGGCATAGTTAGTTGCTAGTTTATTCAACTCACCACCTACGGTCAAAGGCGGGCCGCTGTAAGAAATTGCTTTTGTAGGGTCATTGGGGTCAGGTATGACTGGGTTGGGAATAACATAGTTCTCGTCAAAGAATGCTTTTAGGAGTGTGACATTGACACCAGCAATGGCCGCAGCACCACCCGTATAGGAAGAATGGAGTGGTGAAGCTTCTGGATATGCTTGAGGTAACAAATAAGTACCGAAGGTTTTGAAGGTCGAAGCTAAAGCTTGTGAATTTAAGACTTCAGGATGAATCGGATACTGGGTCTTATTTACAATATTGTTGTAAACTAGCCCACCATAAGCTTCTGGGCGGAGAATGCGGTGTACGTAATACTTCTGCCAGTATGATGCTCTAATCACACGCGAACTACCCAAGTTCAGCAAGGCTTGTAATTGTCCGACGGCAAAGGTAGCATTAGAACCAGCTTGCGTGAGGGAATTAACGTAGGGATTGCCTGGATTTAATGGTGCGCCGATACTACCAAGAATCAAGGAGGCTCCCAGGTAGGTAGGCCCGCCAATATGAGCATACTCACCTAAATCGCGAACCGTCGTTATGTAACGGTTAATCGGATCGTAGTTTATTGATTTGCCTGAACTGCCTCCATTTTGGACAGTCAGCCATTCATTGAAATCGATGAGGAAGTCATTACCAGGAAGAGCAGTACGAATTAGTGCGGAAACAGACTGGGTTCCCCAAATAATAGTCCGCAGGAGAAATTGTGAGATGTAAGGGCCGTCTAGTACTCCTGGGGGAATAACATATTTTACATTCTCACCAGAGCTATCATTGGGTTTGACATAGTTGACGCTACCACGAAATAAAGTTTGAGGAGTCACAAGACCATTTTGTTTTGGGCCTCGAAACGCCGAAAGCTTATTCAGGTCTGCGACGGCTGCCAAAACTTTTGGGTTGTCTGTATTATTTTGGAACTCTGAATAAGGTACATCACGTAGTAAGGCTTGCCAGTAGAGTTCAACAGCTTCAGCAGCTCTTTGTGCGCTAAATAGTGCCGGTGGTGGTGGTACTGCTATCTGGGCTGCATTGATGCCTTCTAAGCTAATTGCCAGTGGCCCTTGAGGATTGACTAGTTTTCTGGTGCCACCCAAGATAATTTTTTCAAAATCATCTGGGTTTTGCGTTGTCAGTGCTTTGGTCAAAGAGTTGTAAGCTTCCAATTTGACTTCACCGCGTGCATCGTGGGGTAATCCCCTGCTGTCGGAGCCAATTTTGTTGGCATAATATCGCCTCTCATCACCATTGGTGGGATGCGGTGGGATGGGAATATTTTTTTCGAGTGTTGCTGCTTCAACACGCACTTGATAAGCTTTATTAACAAACTTCTGATAGTTGAAGTTTAGTTTTCCATCAGGCCCGGAAGGATTAGTGGCTTGGGCAATATTCCCTCCCTTTTTGGAGGAAACAGTTGAACCTAAAACTCCTCCAACGGTGCTGGCGACTGTAAATAAACCGATACGCCCCAGAAATGAACGTCTACTACGGCTAAAAAAGAAGCGTCTGCCACCTGAACTATTTACAGCTGGTTGTTTTGGCTGCTTTATTTCGCTCTGAGTTTGAGGATCTCGGTCGGAATTTTGATAAGAATTAGGATCTATTTGCATCTGAAGATGTCTCCACTGGCAAAAACAATACAAAAATTTAGCCGTCAGTGAATCAATAAGTCGTTTCAAGTCATATGCACCAGAAGTCAGAATTCACGAGTTAAACATACTTTATATCTGGGCTTCACTAACTTGAAATCTGCTGTATTTGAAACACTCACCACTTGGAGGAGAGAGTAATCTGAACGAATTTGCTATCAAACCTGGAGCTACTTTACTGGAAAGTAATTTACACTCTTAGTTATAACTATGGGTATTTAGTTATGCTATTCAAGGCTCGATCGCATAACTCTTACACTTCTACAGTTTTCATCAAATCAATAGCATACGCTGTGGTTGAACCAGTGCTGCGATCGCACAGATCGAACCACGATCCTCTTCCAGTTAATGAAATAAAATACTGTAATGCTATCGATTTACCGTTGTTTGCAGTTGTTAAATCAGACTTTCTCACAAACACCTGTGAAAATCAAGTAGTTTTGACAACAATTTAGGTATTAATCTGAGTTTTCTTTGAAAGCAAAGCTGTTTCTGAAGGCAAAAGCCAACAGGCAAAGGGGAATTAACCTTTGCCTATTACCTAAAGCCTATCTTCTTTTGCCTATTGCCTTTGACTATGTAACTATGCCCATATCTACATAAATTGGATGTACTATTCTTTTAATGGTGCTTAGTTTTCTACTAAAGAAATATGCTCCTACAATGCAACAAGCACCACCAAATAATAAAGCATTGGTTACACCGATGCGATCGGCTAATCCTCCAAAGAATAAATTGCCGAAAGGTAGAACTCCTAAAAAACCTGTGGTAAATATACTTGTTACTCTACCTCTTTTATTTTCATCAACAATAATTAGTTGTAAAAAATTACTAATTGAAGCTAGAGTTAAAGTAGTATTCATACCTATAAAAAACATAAATACTAGACATATTTCCAAATTATTGATGCGGGAAAATACGATTAATGATAAACCTAAAATGGCGGACGATCGCGCGACGATATCTTCCAGCCCTATGGCTTGTTTTCGAGAAACAAGATAAATTCCTGAAACTATAGAACCAAGTGCTGAAGCTGTCATTAAAAATCCCATAGTTTTAGCATCACCATTCAAAATTTCTTTGGCAAAAATAGGCATTAAATTTACGTGTGTCATTGCCATAAAGCAAATGACAATTTGTAAAGCTAATACAGATTTTATAGGCAGAAACTCATATGCAAAAACAAAGCCTTCTTTAAGATTTTGCCAAATTTTGGCTTTTCCATCTGATAAGTTTCTGAGAACAGGTTTTACTTGAATGGTTAAGATAGCAGATAAGAACGGCAAATAGCTAATACTATCTACCAAAAAGCAAGAAGCGGCTCCAGAACTTGCAATCAGTAAACCCCCAATCATCGGACTAACAAACTTAGCAGTGTTAATTAAGAAAGAATGGAGGGCCATAGCACTGTAAATATCTGCTTTTTGATCTACCAATCTGGGAATAATTACCTGACGTGCTGGTAAATCAAAAGCTTTGACTGTTCCTTGAAGCGTACCAATAATAATAATCCAGGTGACATTGATGCGATCGCTAAGAGTTAAAAACGTTAATGTAGAAGATAAAACAATAGATGTTAGCTGCGTAGTTAGTAAAACATATCGTAAGTTCCACCGATCTAATAGTACTCCTACTAAAGGTGTAATAACCAAGCCCATAGCTTGATTCGTGAATCCAGCTATACCTACTAAAATAGCTGAATTTGTTAATTGATAAACTAACCATACTAAAGCAATTTGTGTCATCCAAGAGCCAAAAAAAGATAAGCTCTCCCCAATAACAAAACAAGCAACATTCAAAGATTTAAGCGCAGATGGAAGTTCAAAAGACATAAATTTAAATTTGTCTTTTGGAAAATTGTCTCTATTACTTGGTAACATCAGCTTTTCCCTATTTAAAAATATTTGTAACGATGTGTTGGCAGAATTAATACGCGATTGGCATAAGCGCATCATCAATCCCAGATTAGGCGTTTAATTCTTTATTAACTTCGCTAATTACCCGACGCGTATATAGTCTCGACATTGAAGGAGGCAGGAGGCAGTGGTTCGACTGCGCTCACCAACCAGAAGCAGGAGACAGAAGGTTTTTTTCACTTATGGGATTCGATTCAAACCCCTCTTGAAAAAGAGCCACCTTTCTAGGACTTACGCACTGTACAAATTAATCATGGTGTGAATTACATGCATAGGTCGTTTCAGGCTTTTATTAATGATTATTCGATGGTAAATCGACCCTCGGTGTAGGGGCACAGCACTGTTCCTCACGACAAATGTGGTTTTTTAATCATCCATATTTGGTATTTATTGTCAATGGGTAAGTCCTACTTTCTTGAAAATTGGTGTTCTTGTCTTAAACCGCAAGTTCGCTTTGGTCATGGTAGGAAACAGTGTTTCGACTACGCTCAACAACCGGGCAGTTTTCCTCCTGCCTTTTTTGATAAAAAAGACAGCAATTTTATCCTCTTGTTATCAGGAACACGAGGAATTTAGAAGACTTATACAGAGTCCTCAGAATGTTTTTGATAAAGCTTTGCTAGGCTTGTACATCGCAAGCCCCCAAGCAATAGTTAACTTTGCTTAATGTTAGATTAACAGAAAGTTTGTATCCTTACTATCTGCTTAAAAAAAGTCACTGATACAATTAATGCACAGTGACTAAGCATCATATCATGTCTGTTAAGGAACGACAATTATCGCAGGACAAGGATATGAGGGGGATGAGGGAGGTAGGGGAAAAGGTTAAAGGTTAAAGGGAAAAGGGATAAATTTAACCTTTCCCCTTTACCCCTTTCCCTTTGCCCATGCCATAAGCCTCATGCCCAATGCCCTTTATTTGTTTTATATTATGAAACTCAAACGTTATTTCTGGATAGCTATTTTAAGCATGACAGCTTTACTAGGCGTGATGATGCCATTAACAACTCAGGCGCATACATCATCAAATACACTATTTCAAGCGTCTACGATTAGCGCTCTGTCAGTAGGCATTTTTGAGGGAAAGACTAATTTTCAGCAGTTAAAAAAATACGGTAATTTTGGTTTGGGTACTGTCAATTATCTTGATGGAGAAATGATTGGATTAGATGGTAAATTTTACCAGGTTAAAGCTGATGGTATTGCGTCTGTTATTCCTGATTCAATCGCAAGTCCTTTTGCAGCAGTCACCTTTTTTAAACCAGAAAAATTAATTCGTTTAGAAGGAGAAATGAATTATCAGCAATTGCAAGAATCTTTGGATCGGCGCTTAACCACTAAAAATTATCCTTATGCAATTCGTATTCAAGGTAATTTTCCTTATCTAAAATTTAGAACTGTTCCCAAGCAAACCCCGCCCTACCGACCTTTAGCAGATGCGCTCAAAGAACAATCAGTTTTTGAGTTAAGGAATGTGAATGGTACTTTAGTAGGATTTCGTACGCCCAAATATATGGAAGGAGTGAATATTAAGGGATATCATTTTCATTTTTTAAGTGCAAATCGGAAAACTGGAGGACATATTTTAGATGGGCAATTTCAAAATACTAAAGTAGAGGTTGATACTCTATCAAATGTTGAAATGAATTTGCCCAAAACTTCTGAATTTGACCAAGCTGATTTGGGAGATGGTAGACCGAGCAGTAAGTAATGTATCTGTGAGAGTAAGAGTTATTCTCCCCCTGTCTCCCCATCTTCCTCATCCCCACTAGCCAACGATTACCCAGTACATCCCATCAGGCGCAATTAATCCAAAAGAAGGTTCGCCAAATTCGTTAGGGACGATGGGTGTAACGTTAGTGGCGTTGCTGGCGATCGCACGTTGATGAAAAGCGCCAATATCTTCAACTTGATAAGTGAAAAGGCTTATGCCCAAAGAACCTGGTTGAGCGTATTCGCGGCGATCGCTCGTAGGATAAAGTGGGCTATAAACTTGAAAAACTCCTACATTGGTCTTTGGTGAAGCGAAAACCGAAAGATAAAATTCTTGCCCTTCATCAAGCATCAAAATCTGGCGAGTTGAGGGATTTTTATAACCAGATAACTTGGGGTTATTTTCTGATGGCACAAGTCCGAAAACTTCTGTATAAAATGAGGTGAGACTGTGGTCAGAAGTAATGAAACTTGAGTGAGTTCCTTCACTGACTAATAGCCCAGAATCACGATTAATAGTACCGTAACCAGGGCGGTCATAGTTATATCGCTGGAAAAATGCCTGGCGTGTCTCCTTGCCAATTACAAACATTTCCCGGACACCAACAAAGCGGTTATATAATCCCGTTCCCGCATTTCCGATAAACTCAATTCCCCGTACTGGTTCGGTATAAATCCAGTCTCCACCGTTGGCTTTGTCATCAGCAAAAGCATCGGCGATCGCATAAATATCTTGAGTCAAAGAAGCAAACCATCGACTACCTTCCACCACTGGCAAGGTATCGCCTAAACCTTCATTGCGCGGTTGTTTCCACCACATTACCCGCACCAATCCATGAGCTGATGAGTTGCCATTTTGCAGTCGCAGTGATGTTAAATCTGAGGCATGACCGTAGAGTAATTTTGCCTGTTCTGCGGAAAATTCTCCCCTCTTGACCTCTCGATAGCCGAATTCATTCCAATATTTTAGAGTAGCTTCAATATCCTTTGAGCCAACACAATTTTCAAAAATCCCACTAATCATTGTGATTTACCTGATAACTACAGAAAATTTAGATTATTTAGTTTTGATTCTGGTAAGAGCAAGAATATAGTTTCGACTTTAGTTTGTAAATCCTGTTCTGAAAATAAAGAAACTCACCAAATACTAAGAATGTTTTAGCAGTTTAGCGAGTATATAGTTAGGGATATTGAAGATTGAAAATCAGGTTGTAACTCAAGTTGCTAGTTCAGGGCGTCTGTAATTTCACCAATTTTGGATTAAAAGCCTTAATTACAAACCTGTTATACCATTTCACCTTAAGATTGATACAGATGGCAAGCAGGGGAAGCAGGGGGAGCAGGGGGAGCAAGAAAAATATTTGTATCAATAATTTTGTGAAATGGTATTAGCCCTCTTCTGTCAGTCTCCGAAAACATTTGCCTTTTGTGAATTTTAGAGCCTTTATCTACTAAGCGATCGCTCGATTATTTCTTCATAAAAAATACAAGACCTATTTTTTTCTAATAGGAAAGCCTGTATTGACCGAATGATAAAGCTTTCAGCGATTAGCTGTCCGGAAAGTGACAGAAGAGGGTTAGGTAGAATTCCAAACAGTACTATTTATCTAATTTGGTATAATTTTTATCTGTAAATCAATAATTACTCATGAAGTTAACTTTTGGCTGCCGCTACTTGCTGGTCTCGTCGTGCTACTTCTTTTCGTACTAAAGGAATGACATCACGACCATAAGCGATCGCATCTTCTAAAGGATCGAAGCCCCGAATCAACAAGGTAGTTACACCAGCATCGTAGTAATCAACTAAAGCTTCTGCCACTTGTTCTGGCGTACCCACTAATGCTGTGGTGTTACCGGCTGCACCTGTAGCTGCGGCGATGGGTGTCCATAGACGCTTATCGTAAACCTCTTTTTTAGCTGCAAAATCCAGCAGGCGTTGTGACCCTACTGCTTGGGGTCTAGCTGTGGGAGCTATTTTCGCCCCTCCTCGCAACTCCTGAATCCGTGCCAAAATGCTGTGGGCTTTTTCCCAAGCCTCTTGTTCTGTAGCCCCAAGGATCGGTCGCAGGGAGACACTAAAGCGAATAGAGCGATCGGGGGGTAAGGCGGCGCGAACTTCAGCGATGCGTTCTTTGACTGCGGCAATTGGTTCGCCCCACAAGGCATAAACGTTACTGTGTTTTGCTCCCACTTTTACTGCTGGACTTGATGCGCCACCAAAGTAAAGCGGAATATGGGGTTTTTGTAGTGGCTTGATTGCAGAGAAAGCATCCTTGACGCGGTAGAATTCGCCTTCATAATCAAAGGGAGTATCACTTGTCCAAGTGCGACGAACAATTTCTAAATATTCGTCAGTGCGGCGGTAACGGTTATCATGGTCTAACCAGTCACCATCTTTTTGTTGATCGGCATCGCTACCACCAGTAATGATATGTATTGCTATGCGACCGTTGGCAAAATGGTCGAGGGTAGCCGCCTTGCGGGCTGCTAGAGTTGGTGCCACAAAGCCCGGTCTGTGGGCAATCAAAAAGCCCAATTGCTCGGTTGCAGCCGCGGCAAAACTCGCTACAGTAAAACCATCAGGGCTATTAGAACTATAGCCAATTAATACTTTATCAAAGTCCGCTTGTTCGTGGGCTTTGGCAAATTCACGAACATAAGCTGGATCGATAATGTCATCGCCGAGAGTGCTTGTTGTACTATTTAATTCCGAAGCAGGTTTTGTCCGAATTAATCCAATAAACTCCACTGGCATAGTTTCTCCTGGGAATAGGAAGTGGGGAGGAGCTTGAGGTAGGGAAAGAATTTTGGAAGTTGTTAAATTATCCGCATTTATGCAACGCCACCGTAAAATTATCCGCATTTATGCAACGCCACATTTTACTGTTTGTAGCGATGCGATCGAAGTTGATTGCATATACCTATAAGTTGCCGGATTTAGCGGTGTATTTTACATACTACCATGAATGCACAGATTAGCGATCGCCAATTTTGATACTATTACCTGAAGATGTTGCCATTTGGGCATTCAACATAGAGAAAAAAGTTGCATCTAAGGCTGCGGCGATTTGGACAAATACCTGGCTTGTTGTTGAGTTAGGGTCAGCAAGTGTTAGGGGTTCCCCTATATCGCCTCCTTTACAGATGCGGGGATCGATGGGAACTTCTCCTAAAAGGGGTGCTTTGAGTTCATCTGCCAATTTTTGACCGCCGCCAGTACCGAAAATCGATGTTTGTTCGCCACTACTATTGATGAAATAGCTCATATTCTCAATAATGCCGAGAACGGGAACCCCCACTTGGCGAAACATGTAAATATTGCGGCGCACATCGGATACAGCAACTTGTTGGGGAGTTGTTACTAATATTACTCCGCAAATTGGGCTTTCTTGAACAATTGTGATTTGAGCATCACCAGTACCGGGAGGAAGATCTATTAATAAATAATCTAGTTCTCCCCATTCAACTTCGTGGATAAACTGGGTAATAATTTTGTGTAAGACTGGGCCGCGCCATGCTAAAGGACGATTCGGTTCTGCTAAAAGTCCCACAGACATAACTTTAATGCCGTAAGCCTGCAAAGGTAAAAATCTCTGACCGTTAGGAGTATCAATAACTTGAACTTCAGATTTACCCAGTCCCAGCATTTGCGGAACATTTGGGCCGTAGACATCAGCATCTAATAAACCAACTTTAGCACCAGATACTTTTAGAGCAGCGGCTAAATTAACTGCGGTTGTAGATTTACCAACTCCCCCTTTGCCACTGGAAATTGCTAAGGTGGTTTTTACCCCTGGAATGGTGCAGATTTGAATGTAAGCCTTTTTGCACCAAGATAAAAGTGATAATACTGTTTTAATTTCTGCTTCTAATTGCTGCTGGCGAGAACCGATATAAAGGCGTAGGTAAACGTAGTCATCAACAATACGCAGATTTCGCACCATTCCCAAGCTAACAATGTCATTTTTTAGGGTGGGTTCGATGATTTGCTTGAGAAGTTGGACGACTTCTTCTTGACGGGCGATTATTAGAGGATCGGAAGGAGAAGCTTGTAGTTGTTGATTTGATGATATAGAGTTATGCGCCATAAATCAGTTCTGTTGTTGAATCTTGTCAATTGCCCGTTGCGCGTAAATAGACACATCCCGATCTGGGTCATCTAGTGCTTGTTTTAAAGCATTCAAAGCATTGGCATTACCTAAATAACCAAGGGCGATCGCTGCTTCTTTTCGCACATCAGAATATTCATCTGTTAGCGCTTCAATCAATGCAGGTAACAAGTTTTTATCTGGTGTTTTTTGTAATACTTGAATAGCAAATTTTCGCACTTGCCAATGTTCATCTTTTAAGGCAATTTTCAAAGCCGGAATTGCTTGGCGATCGCCGTGAATTGCTAGAGATTTCGCCGCATTTCTTCGCACTTGCCAATCAGCATCAGAAATCAGTGCTTGAATGAGTAATCCTATAGCTTCTTTATCTGCTAAATGACCTAAAGTTAAAGTAGCTGCACGCCGCACATTTTCATCGCGATCGTTCATCAAAGACAAAACCGGTGGACATATTTCTACTTGATTTAAATAACGAACAGTTGTCACAGCAGCTTCCCGGAGTTGGCTATTGTCTGATTCAAAAAAAGACAATACCGCAGGTAGAGACTGAACATCATGAATCTTGCGTAACAAAATTAGTACGTTAAGATTCAGGTTGATATCTTCTTGCTGTAATGCATCTAGCAATAACAGCAAATGGTCTGTGGTAACTAATTCGCCTAAAGCTGATAATGCCTCGCTGCGAATTTCTGCATCGGGGGAACTGAGAGATTTTAGTAAAGCCGGAACAGCAGCAGGATTGGCAATTTCCCAGAGTGCAGATACCGCTATTTTTTGGACTCCTGTGTTTTCATCTTCCAAAGCGAGAATTAACGCCTCAACTGCTGCATCTTCTCCCAAGTGTTGTAAAGATTTTACGGCAACTAAACGATCGCTAACATCAGGCGATCGCAACATTTCCAACCATTGATTTAATTCCGAATCTGTATCTACAGTCATTGAGAAACCTCAGCGTAACAAAAAGGGAATTTGCACGGTAATTGCATTAGTTGGGCATTCTTTTTCACAAGGGAGACAAAACCAACATTCGTCATATTTCATATAAGCTTTCCCCGTCTCTGGATTTTTTGCTAATACATCCAAGGGACAAACTTCAATGCAAGCAACGCATTTTTCTAAACATTTAGATTCGTCTACGATTACTGGGACATCTATTCTTTGTGTGATTAAAGCCATATTTTTACCTACTTATTTAAAGTATTTCCGATCTAACACAATTACGTTAAGACTATCGCTAACCGCAGAGGCGCAAAAAAAGCATTGATTTATGACTTACGCAAAAATACTCTCAAATTCTTCTTTCTTTGCGAACTTTGCGTCCTTTGTGGTTCGTTTTCCATTATTTTTTATCGATTTTGCAATTTTTTAGCAAAAGTCATTGATTGTTTGATATTCGTATAGCCAATTTTTTCATAAAACAAATGAGCTTCTTTGCGTTTAATATTAGAATTTAGCCTGACTCCATCACATCCAAGTAAACTAGCCCATTGTTCAATTTGCTGCATTAAAATCCTGCCAATTCCATGATTTCTATAGTCTTTGTCTACAACTAAACCAAGAATCATAACTTGTTTTGGCATTACTATTAAGTCATATATATGCCCGTGTACCCAACCAATTAAATCATCATTTGCTAAAGTTGCAACATAGACGATGTGAGAATTATTATTTTGAATTTGGACAAAACGCTGTTCTATTTGTGTTTTTGTAGCAGGATAGTTAAGTTGCTCAGAAAGAATAGCTATTTGCTCTGCATCTTGAATTTCAGGTTCCCTAATTTTAACTTGCCCATCAATAGTAAGTTTATTAACCATAATTTTATGCAGGGTTTTATCGTACTGCTACATCGTAAAATTCTTTTTGTAAATCTACGTCAATAATGTAAGGCTCTACTGGACGCTTAAAAAGTACCATTTCACCTGTGTCATGCTTTTTCAAATTGACATGACAAAACCATTCTTCATTATTCTTATCAGGAAAATCTAAACGATAATGATATAAACCCCAGCGGCTTTCCCGACGATATAAAGAGGCGCGTGCTGCCATTTCTGCACAATCACGAATAAAATGCACTTCCATACAGCGCATTAATTCATGAGGATCTCGCGCTCCCATTTGTGCTAGTGTTTCTTCATAGCGGACAAAATTTAGTAAACCAATTTCCATTTTGTTAGCCGATTTTGGCGGTTGCAAATAATCATTTACCAGTCGGCGCAATTTATATTCAACCTGGGTGTGAGGAATGCCATTCGGCTGATTTAATGGTGTATAAATCTTAGATTTTTCTGCTTCTAAAAAGTCAGCGTCTGGTTCTAGATGTTCTAGATTTTGAATATATTCAATTGCATTTTCTCCCGCCAATCTGCCAAAGACAAATGCACCAATCATATAATTATGAGGGACGCTGGCCATATCTCCGGCTGCATAAAGTCCTGGTACTGTGGTTTCTGCTTTTTCATTCACCCAAACACCAGATGCACTATGTCCGCTACATAACCCAATTTCGGAAATATTCATTTCAACGCTGTGAGTGCGGTAGTCTTCACCTCTACCCTGATGAAAACGTCCTCTACTGGGGCGTTCATTTGCCCATAAAATAGACTCAATTTCTGAAATTGTATCCTCATCCAAATGAGTCATTTTCATTTGAATGGGGCCTTTACCAGAGTTTAATTCTTTCCAAATTTCTAACATCATTTGACCGCTCCAGTAATCACAATTAATGAAGCGGTGTCCTTCGGCGTTGGCTGTATATGCTCCAAATGGCCCAGCAACATAAGCACAGGCTGGGCCGTTATAATCTTTAATTAACGGGTTAATTTGAAAACATTCGATGTTGCTAAGTTCTGCGCCTGCGTGGTACGCCATCGAGTAGCCATCGCCAGCGTTAGTAGGGTTTTCGTAAGTTCCGTAGAGATAGCCGGATGCAGGTAGTCCTAAGCGTCCGCAGGCTCCAGTACATAGGATGACGGCTTTTGCTTGGATGACGACAAAATCGCCGCCGCGCACGTCAAACCCAACTGCACCGATCGCTCTACCATTTTTAACAAGCACTCTCGTAGCCATTACACGATTAGTCACGTTGACTTTATGGCGCTTTACTTGTCGGGTTAAAATTTGCTTGAGGTCTTTACCTTCTGGCATGGGCAACACATATTTACCCACTCGATGCACTTGTTTGAGGTCATAATTACCTTGGGGGTCTTTTTGGAACTTAACGCCCCAACTTTCCAATTCTTGAATGGTTTCGTAACCTAGCTTTCCTGTTTGGTAGACGGCTTTTTGATGGAGAATGCCATCATTGGCAATTGTGACTTCACGCACGTACTGTTCTGGGGTGGAATGTCCGGGGATGACGGCTGTATTTACCCCATCCATTCCCATTGCGATCGCACCACTGCGACGAATATTCGCTTTCTCTAAAATCAACACTTGGCGATCGCTATTGGCCTGTTTAGCTTTAATTGCAGCCATTGTCCCCGCCGTACCGCCTCCGATGACTAGGACATCCGTTTTTATCCACTGTGTATTTATGTTAGTCATACAATTTTGGATTTTAGATTTTAGATTTGGGATTTGGGATTAGACTTGGGTTGAAAATAGGGAGTGGGGAGTGGGGACTGGTGATTGGGAAAGAAATATTTTCATTCTGAATTCAGAATTCTCAATTAATTTCTTTGCCAAACAATTTCTTTAACTTTAATTTCCTTGGGGATCAATTTGATTTTATAAAACGTATCTGCAATTTCTTGTTGTTTGCTAATTGCTTCATCAGTAAGCGGAAGTACATCATACTCGCGCCGCTTTTCAGCTATCTCCAACACAGGAGCATCTATACCCAACGCTGGGGAAAGGAGTTTTGCAACATCACTGGGATTGCTTTTGGCCCAATCACTGGCTTTTTTAATCTCGTCTAAAATTGTTTTTAAAGCATCAGGCTTACTGTCAGCAAAAGACTTAGCCGCAAGATAATAACCACGATTGGGAGCTAATCCCGCTCCATCTGTTAAAGTACGTGCGCCTGTTGCTGCTTCTGCTGCGGCTAAATAAGGGTCCCAAATTGCCCAAGCTTCGACGTTCTTACCTTCAAAAGCAGCACGAGCATCGGCTGGTGGCAAAGTTTTGGGTTGAATATCGCTGTATTTTAGTCCTGCTTTTTCTAAGGCTTTGACTAATAAATAGTTAGCATTAGAACCTTTGGCAAAAGCAACTCTTTTACCTTTGAGTTCAGCTACAGTTTTAATAGGTGAATCTTTAGGAACTATAATAGCTTCAGCTTTAGGACTCCAAGGATCGTAAGCAACATAAACTAAAGGAATACCCCCAGCTTGGGCGAATATTGGTGGTGATTCTCCGGTATAGCCAAAGTCAATGCTACCTGCGTTTAATGCTTCCAACATCGGAGGCCCGGCAGGAAATTCTGACCAAGTTACTGAAGCACCGGAGGCTGCAAAAGCTTTCTCTAAATTTCCTTGTGCTTTGAGTGCATAGAGAATAGTTGATGCTTTCTGGTAACCAATACGAACGACAGTAGTGCTTGGTGCTTGGGTTGTTTGAGTCGTTCCAGTGTTGCTCGTGGTTGGAGAACAAGCAAAGACAGCTAATGTTAAACCAAGTCCAACTGTAAACATTAGGAAAAAAGTGTAAATCCTTTGCTGCTTGAATCTTTTAAAGAAAGCGATGGTTTTGCCTACCGCAGCTATTACAATGCTGAGCAATCTAGTTGGAGAAAACTTAATCAACGTCTTGACTCTACTTTTAGAGATAAATATTCAACTTCTACCAATGGAATTGGGGACTGGGTAATCAGCGCCGATAAAATATATGGCTACAAAATAAAGAAAGCGATCGCCTGAAAATCCAGATAATCTATGTATTGCTGTTACAAGCAATCTACAGAGTTCCTTTATTAAAGCATACTACGGTAAATGCAGCATATTTTAGTAATATGCGCTCGCATTTATTCAGCTTCAGCTTTTGTCTTCCCTGCAAGAGCTTCCGCCTTCCCTGTAAGAGTTTCTGCCTTCCCTGCAAGAGCTTCCGTCTTCCCTGCAAGAGTTTCTGCCTTCCCTGCAAGAGTTTCTGCCTTCCCTGCAAGAGCTTCCGCCTTCACGTTTGCGTTTTACACGTAGCCTGTAGCAACTTCCGCCTTAAGCATACGCAACAAATTTAAATCGGGAGCCTTTTGCTCAATCTAATAACTATTTGCATTCAGAAACGAATTTCAAAATTTTTATCCCCATGTCCCCACCTCCCCCAAATCTCTAGTTGCCTTGCTGTGTTAAAGCTGTTTATGTCATACTTAATTAAATTCAACTAATTACAATATTCCGACTGAGTTTTAGGTGAATTCGATTAATGAATTTACCTTAGCCGTTGGTTGAGCGAAGTCGAAACCAACTTCATAGTCGAGAGTGGATCGAAGTCGAAACTCGTCAGCGTTAGTATTTTCTTGGCTAGAAATCACCTTAGTAATATTCATCACAATTACTAGAAATCTCAGGTTAGAGGTTAAGAACTCGCCTAATTTCTAATGAAAGCATCCCAAGTTTGCAGGAACATCAACTTTTTTTTTTGCAGGGCGAATGTCTGGTCGTCTTTAGAAGATTTAAGTTTACCCTCAACAAGGAGTATATTATGTCACAGTTGCAACAAGGGCCGCCAGACACTTTTATAGCCAAAAGCTTAGAAACTACCCAAAATATTTTCCAGCGAGTTGAGGCTTTGGCCAAGGATTTTGCTACCCGTGCAGGAATACACGACAAAGAGGCTTCCTTTCCTTTTGAGAATTTTACAGCTTTGCATGAGGCAGGATTGCTAAGCCTCACCATCCCGCGCGAACTGGGCGGTCAGGATTTGGGGCTAGAGGCTATTTGCCGAGTCATTGAAGGCATAGCCCACGGCGATGCTTCCACCGCGCTAGTGCTGACAATGCACTATCTCCAACATGCCCATGCAGCTCGTAGTCGCCGCTGGCCTTCTGAAGTGTACAAACGCGTATGTCGTGAGTCAATAGAAGGTATTGCGCTGCTGAATGCTGCCCGTGTGGAACCAGAATTAGGCACCCCAGCCAGAGGTGGATTGCCTGCTACCATTGCCGAACGGACAACAGAGGGCTGGCGTTTGACAGGTCACAAACAATACACTACAGGTAGTCCCATCCTCAGCTACTTCGTTGTTTGGGCACGGACAACAGAAGATGAACCACAAGTTGGGAATTTTCTAGTTCCCCGCGATTTACCTGGCTTGCAAATTGTCGAAACTTGGGATCATTTAGGGATGAGAGCCACCGGCAGCCATGACCTCATCTTAGAGAATGTATTAATTCCCCCAGAATACGCCATTGATATCCGCCCTATCTCTGCTATGCCTTCTCTTGACCCATTGATTGCCACTTGGGGCAGTTTGACGATCGGTGCCTTGTATCTCGGTGTTGCTAGTGCTGCGCGAGACTGGCTGATCGGGTATCTTTGGGAGCGATCGCCATCTAATCTAGGAGAGCCACTAGCAACTTTACCACGCTTTCAAACCGCTGTGGGTGAGATGGAAGCACTGCTATTTGCAAACCGCAGACTGATTTATGGTTTGGCTCAAGATAGCGATCGCGGTGAATACGAACGTAACGTAGGATTACAGGCGCAAAGTGTTAAATATTTAACTACTACTAACTCAATTCGTGCTGTAGAGATTGCCTTAGAGCTAACTGGTAATCCTGGTATGTTAAAAAAGAACCCCTTAGAGCGACACTACCGTGACGTTCTGTGCAGTCGTATCCACACACCGCAAAATGACGTTATTTGCCAATCTCTAGGAAAATCCGCACTGAAAGTTAAGTGATTGGGCATGAGGTGTGGGGGGTGTGGGAGGTGTGGGAGGTGTGGGAGGAGAGGGAGGTGTGGGAGGTGTGGGA
>JAVRBO020000079.1:0-96962 GCA_034531195.2 Nostoc sp. ChiSLP01 | reverse complement strand
CCCACACCTCCCACACCTCCCACACCTCCCACACCTCCCACACCTCCCACACCTCTCAATCCCCAATGCCCAATGCCCCATTCCCTAAATTCCCGCACCATCGAGAAAATCTTCAATCATTCCATCAGAATTATTACACTTGGGTTTGTCGGTTTGTTCGTCGCCAAGCTCATTTGGGAAGAGGCTGGATCGATCTTCTAATTCGTTTAACTGTTTTTCTAGAGCTTTGACTCGTTCAAATAAAGCTCGGATGACTTCGGCTTCCACGTCCCGGACTTTATCATGATCTAGAACATTGCTAGATAAATTGTTATGACGAGTCACGCGCCCTGGAATCCCGACAACGGTGGTGTTGCTGGGCACATCTCGCAGCACTACTGAACCTGCTCCAATGCGGACGCGATCGCCAATTTGAATATTTCCCAATACCTTGGCACCGGCTCCCACAACCACATGAGAACCTAAAGTTGGATGGCGCTTGCCAGTTTCTTTGCCAGTACCACCAAGGGTAACACCTTGATAAATCAAGGCATGGTCGCCGACGATCGCTGTCTCCCCAATCACTACTCCCATCCCGTGGTCAATAAACACTCCCTTGCCAATTAATGCCCCAGGATGGATTTCAACTCCAGTTAAAAACCTACTAATATGAGAAATAAACCGAGGTAAAAAGGGAATTCCAATTTTATACAGCCAGTGTGCTACTCGATGAAACAGTAGCGCCTGAAATCCAGGGTAACAGAACAATACTTCTATCCAGTTACGCGCTGCTGGGTCACGCTCAAAAATGGTTCGCAAATCAGTTAGTAGCATATTCTTTTGAGTTTTAGTTTGATTTTTGGATTTCCCAAACTCAGAAAATTCCCACTCAAAAATCTAGTATTCATGGGAATTTTCTTAAATGATAAACTACGGTAAGTCGATAGATTATAGTGTTTTTGTGGCTTATAAGTGGGATGCTATCACATCCGACACTAGGAGAAAATAAATTTCGCCTAAAATGCGATAAATCCCCCGATCAACCGTAGTATATTGAGTACAGTCTTGAATAGCCAAAACTACTCTCTCCTCGATCTGTCTTCCAAAGTGGAATACGCGCTGCTGGCACTTTTAGAACTAGCAAGCCACCACGGGAAAAAAGTTCCTCTGACCATGAGTGAGATCGCCGCTAAACAACCCATACCTGAGCGCTATCTGGAACAAATTTTGACCAACCTCCGGCGTGCTGGTGTGGTGCAGAGCCAACGTGGCTCTAAAGGAGGTTTCATCTTAGTTCGCGAACCTTGGCAGATCACTCTGCTAGAAATTGTGACTTTGGTTGAAGGTGAGCGCAAAGAGAAAGATACCTCTGAATCTCCCACTCTGGAAAGGACTCTGGTTTATGAAATCTGGGAGCAAGCCAATGCTGGTGCAATTGAAGTTTTGGGTCGCTATACGCTCCAAGATTTGTGCCAGGAAAGGGAAATTCGCGCCCAGCAAAGTCCGATGTATTATATTTAGTCAGCGAATTTTAGATTTTAGATTTTAAATTTTTGATTGTTCATTCAAAACTTAAAATCTAGAAAGGTTCTTGAACAAGCTTGCTTTATTTGTGGAACAAATTCTCCCATCCCAAATCTAGGATTCTTTACTCAAGCTCCTACCTAAAAAGAGCTAACTGGCAAGGGACAGGTATGAAGTCCATCTAAAATCCTTTCATCCAAAATTGTTTGACAAAGGAGTGCTTATATGCGGATCGCAAGAGATATCACAGAATTAATCGGACGGACTCCTTTAGTTCAATTAAACAAGATTCCCCAAGCTTTGGGAGCGGTTGCTCGAATTGTGGTGAAGTTAGAAAGCATGAATCCAGCGTCTTCTGTCAAAGACCGGATTGGCGCGAGTATGGTGGAAGCGGCAGAAGAAAAAGGTTTGATTCACCCTGGAAAGACGGTTTTAGTGGAGCCAACCTCTGGGAATACAGGAATTGCCTTGGCGATGGTGGCAGCCGCTAAAGGTTACCATCTTATTCTAACGATGCCTGACACAATGAGCCAAGAAAGGCGAGCCATGCTCAGAGCATACGGCGCACAACTAGAGTTAACGCCAGGGGTAGAAGGGATGCGAGGGGCGATCGCTCGTGCAGAGGAAATTTTAGCTCAAACCTCCAATGCTTATATGTTGCAGCAGTTTCGCAACCCTGCAAACCCCAAAATTCACGCCGAAACCACCGCAGAAGAAATTTGGGATGATACCGATGGAGAAGTGGATATTCTTGTGGCGGGAGTCGGTACTGGTGGGACGATTACAGGGGTATCCCAAGTCATTAAGCAACGCAAGCCAAGTTTTCAAGCGATCGCAGTTGAACCAACAAGTAGCCCCGTATTAGCTGGTGGTAGGGCAGGCCCTCACAAAATCCAAGGTATCGGGCCGGGATTTGTCCCAGCGATTTATCGTTCAGAACTGGTAGATGAAGTGATTCAGGTAGGAGATGAGCAAGCGATCGCCTACAGCCGTCGTTTAGCAAAAGAAGAAGGATTGCTATCTGGTATTTCTACTGGCGCTGCTTTGTATGCAGCTATTCAAGTCGCACAGCGACCAGAAAATGCAGGCCGCCTCATCGTTATGGTGCAGCCTAGCTTCGGCGAACGCTACCTTAGTACCTCACTGTTTAAAGACCCAGAGGAAAATGAATGGTTGAGCAAAGTTTGATTCCATAGACGAAATTTAGATTTTGGATTTTAGGTAAGAATTCAGAATTCAGAATTCAGAAGTCAGAAGGTTTTAATAATCAAACTTAATAAGTTTAAAATCATCAAGAAGTTATATCACCCTTGATTTACTAATCATTCTGGATTCTGTCTCCTGAATCATTACCTAAAATTGTGTTTATTACCTGGGTTAATTTTCTTCAATTTCATCCTTAATTTCGTTATTTTTTACCAAAATCATCAAACAAAAACAACTAGCAGCTAGTTTAATTAAGCTCAAAGCTTCACTTTTTAATACAATAAAAGTGCCTAATCCTATAAGCACAAAAGGCACAACATGATTGACGTAGCGAGTTAAGATATCAGCTATCATTTTCTGCTTAGTTAGATTGTATGCTACGTAGCACCAAATTCCTAACAAGATAAAAAATATTATTATAGTTACCACAAAACTTTCTAAGTTACTGTTAGCAAATAATGGCACATAGACGCTAATATTATCGCTTCCATTAGCAACTGTCACAGCTGCCACACTGTAAATTTGAGGAGATAACAAATTAGTAATTGTTGTTCCTTGATATTCTTCCGTTTCTTCTAAAACTTCCTCTGATGAATCTTCTTCTCGATTGACTAAACTATCGATACCTATGGCAATTGGTAGCAAACCAAGTAATCCAATCCAGCTTTTTGATAAAACTAACCCACTAAATAAACCAGAAAGACTCAGGATTACCAAAAATGTAAAACCTAAAAATTGACCAGTAACTATATGGCGAGGACGAAAATTAGAATTTATTTGAGAAAAAAATAACAAAAGAATAACAATATCATCAATATTAGTGGCAATAAATGTAATTACCCCTGTACTAATTGCAGTAACATAGTTATTCCAGGACATTAACTTGGTATAGTGATAGATTGTTTGTTATTAGCAAGAAAGAAAGGGTTTTAGGGGTATAAAGGTTTGGGGGTATAGCTGAAAGAGAATTATCAATGAAGGCAGGAGTTAGGGGGCAGAAGGCAGGAGGAAAACTGACCCCTAACTCCTGCTAGTACCGTCAGGACAAGGTGAAACACCGCACCAAATTAAAAATTTGGTGGCTCTCCCTATTGAGGGGTCACCAATCCCCAACTGAGGTAAAAACCTCCTGCCTTCTGCCTTCTGCCTCCTGCCTCCTTCAATGTCGAGTAACTCTTCCTCCTCTACACCCCTACACCCTTACCCCCCTACACCCCTATTTATCGAGCATGAGTAAGCTTGTAACAGCTTTCACTGAAGGAATCATTGCCTTTACAGCGACCAATATTGATGACATCATTATCTTATTAGTATTTTTCTCACAGGTAGATATTAATTTTCGACGGCGGCATATCTTACTCGGTCAATACTTAGGTTTTGCAGCAATTATCATTGCTAGCTTACCAGGATTTTTTGGTGGCTTGGTGATAAAGCGAGAATGGATAGGATTATTAGGACTGCTACCAATAGCAATTGGTGTTCAGCAATTGGTATCTAAAAAAGAAGAAACTATAACGGTTCAAACGGTAAGCACTGATTTTAGGCAATCTACACCTACTAACCCGATATTGGCTTTTCTTTTGGGTGTTTTACACCCCCAAACTTATAAGGTTGCAGCAGTAACGATCGCTAACGGTGGTGACAATATTAGTATATATATCCCCTTATTTGCTGGCCAGGATTTTACGAGTTTGGCAGTGATTTTGAGTATATTTTTTGTCATGGTAGGGGTTTGGTGTGCGATCGCTTATTTATTAAGCCGTCAACCTAGCGTTGCGAATATTTTAAGTCGCTATGGTCACGCTCTCGTACCTTTTGTATTAATTGCCTTGGGTCTATTTATTATGTATGAACGAGGCACATTCAGCCTATTGCCCATCAATTTTGGATTTTAAATTTGGGCATTAGGTATGGGGAAAGGGGTAAGGGGAAAAGGGGAAAGATTAAATTTATTCCTTTTCCCTTTAACCTTTAACCTTTTCCCCTGCCTCCCCACACTTCCCCATCTCCCCATTCCCCATTCTCTCTACACTTGATGAACTAATTTCCAACTCACCATCATCAAGATTGCATAAATAATAAACCGTAGTGGGCGTTGCGGAGCTAGTTGGCAGACTTTAGCACCCAGTAATACTCCTGGAACAGAACCTAACCAGATAGGTACTACTAGACTCCAATCAACTGTTCCAAGGCTGAGGTGTCCAAAGGAGGTAAACAGCAACAAAATCGCCGCGTGTGAAATGTCTGTACCGACTAACTTACGGGCATCAAGACGGAAAAATGCAATTATTACTAGGGCAAACATTGAACCAGAGGAGACGCTTGTTAGGCCAACCAAGCAGCCCAAAATTGCTCCCAAAGTCATTGTTTGGAAACGACCAAAGTTAGTTTCTAAGTCTAATTTTGGTAGTTCAGGTAAATTAAACTTGGGGAAAAAAGTCAATAGCAACAATTGTACTAATGCTAACAACGTGACTAGGAGAATCATCACCCCAAGCAAACGAAGCAAAATCCGATCCAGGTTACACTCGCCGGTAAGTTTGATGAAGTGCAAAATTCCTACACCGAACAGTGAGCCTGGAACACTCCCAAATGCCAGCCATTTGATAATTTCTGTGTCAAGGGTTTTCTGTTCCCAATGCTTGACGCTACCGACAATCTTCATTAATGTGGCAGCCACAACATCAGAACTCACAGCAATGGAAGGCGGAACCTGAAAGAAAAAAATCAACATTGGCGTGATGAGAGAGGCTCCGCCAATTCCTGTTAAACCAACAATGATGCCAACGAAGAAGCTTAAAAATGGTAGTAATAGATAGTGCATATTCTTCGGGAATTTCAAGAATCAGTTATCAAGTGTCCGCACGATCGCAGTCTTGTTATCAGTGAGGAGACTAAGCTGGGTTAAAATCCCCAAACGAAGCCTTGATAACTGTTCACTGTTCACCGATTACTGAATTACGACTCCTGACTAATTTGTTTGCAGTTTTACACATAAAACCCGGTAATCCGACTAGCTTACCGTATTTTAATAGCAATTAGGATCGAACGTCTACTGTATTTGATTTGTATAGTGAATCGGGCATGGGGCATGGGGTATGAGGAAAGGGAAAAGGGTAAGGGGAAAAGGGGAAAGATTAAATTTATCCCTTTTCCCTTTAACCTTTTCCCCTGCCTCAAGAGCCTCCCCTGCTGCCCTGCCCCACCCTCATCTCCCAGTCAACAGTCAACACCCCCAATACTCTACATTGAAAAATAGTTGACTTTTAAATTTGATAATGGTAGTTTAAAGCAGACCAAATGGTCTGAAAAAGTTGAATGTCTAAAGGTGAAGAAACAAAAAGCAGAATTCTCCAGCAAGCAGCGGAACTGTTTAACCAGCAGGGGTATGCAGGCTCATCGATGTCTGACATCATGCGTGTAACTGGATTGCAGAAAGGAGGAATTTATAATCACTTCCAAAGCAAGGATGATTTAGCGCTCCAGGCTTTTGAGTTTGCGATCGCTCGCATCCAAGAGCATACTAGATCGGCTCTGCGAAACAAACGCCATGCAGTGGAACGGCTGCAAGCGATAATTGGAGTTTTTAGCAGCTTTGCAGAAAATCCACCTATCAAGGGGGGATGTCCATTGCTGAATACTGCTGTTGAGAGTGATGATACTCATCCAGTTCTGCGCGATCGCGCTCAACAAGCGATGAACTCTTGGCTGAATCTGATTCGTCGAATTATTCAAACGGGAATTGCAAAAGGTGAAATTCGTCCTGATGTGGATGCTGATGAAATCGCTACCATCCTCATTGCAACTCTAGAAGGAGCCGTGATGATGAGCAAGCTTTATGGAGATTCAATTCACATGCACAGGGTAATTAATCATCTCAATCAATACTTAAAAACTCAACTTTAAATATATGGCGCAAATCAAGGTTTATGGTTTAGCAGATAAATTAAATCCGATTAAAGCTGAGCTATCAAATATTATCCATAGCTGTGTGATTGAGATTTTGCAGCTTACTCCTGATAAGAAATTTCACCGTTTTTTCTCACTTGACGAATCAGACTTCTATTATCCACCTGATAGAACGGTAAATTATCTGATTATTGAAATTAGTATATTTGAGGGACGCTCGGTGGAAACTAAAAAACAGCTAATTAGTCACTTAATTCAAAATATTCATGAAAAATTGAATATTTCTCTTACAGATATTGAAATTACAATTTTTGAAACGCCTAAACATAACTGGGGTATTAGAGGTTTACCTGGTGATGAGTTAGTCTTAAACTACAAAGTAGAAGTTTAAAATTATCCTAATTAGTTCAGCTTCAAGAATTGACCGTAATTCTCGAAAAGGGATAATTTTGCTCATTTAAAGACCGATTGGTCTGAAAAAGTATTTTATTGAGGATAAATTATGTTAGTAGATGAGAAATTGTATAGACCATTAGAAGTAGTGTTGGCAATTCCTGTGAGGACTTATGATATCGATTTTGTGGGAATTGTGAGCAATATTGTTTATATTAGATGGCTAGAGGATTTACGTCTAAAATTTTTAGATGAACATTGGCAACTCAACCAACAACTTGAGCAAGGATACGCGCCTATTTTAGCTGGAACGGAAATTGAATATAAACGTTCGATAAAAATTAGCGATCGCGTGATTGGGCATTTATGGTTGAGTGATGTAGGCCGCTTGAAATGGACTGTGAAAGCTGAAATTTTATCTAACGATGAGTTAGCAGCAGTAGCTACACAAAAAGGTGCTTTTGTTAGTTTGCAAAATGGCCGTCCGATTAGAATTCCAGAAGAATTGCAGAAGAAATATTTTCATTATCAGCAAGCGATCCAGAATGAATCTAAGAATTCAGAATTGAGAATTCAGTGAAACATAAATAGAAAATCTCAGATGGTGCGTTAGCCTGCGGCATAACACACCCTACTTGTACTTTATTTATCGAAGATTAAACATGCTGAAATTTTACTACAATCCTATCTCGCCAAATGCTCGTCGTGTGTGGCTAACTTTACTAGAAAAAGAGATTGCTTTTGAACCAGTTTTAATAAAGTTGGATGGCGATCAATTACAAGCAGAGTTTGTGGAAACTAACCCATTTCATCATATTCCAGTTGTAGTGGATGACGGTTTTCGAGTTGTGGAATCTCTGGCAATTATGGATTACTTAGAAACTAAATATCCCACACCTGCGATGCTACCTTCTGAACCTCAAGCATTAGCTACGGTGAGGATGGTGCAATTAGTTACTGGTAATGAATTATTTCCACAAATAGTTTCACTTATTTATGAAAGCGAAGATTCACCACAAGCTGCACAAGCAAGGCAGCATATAGATAAAGTACTGCAATTTTTTACACAAGTGCTTGGCAATGGCTCTTTTTTTGGTAGCGAACAGTTAACTTTAGCAGATATTGTTGCGGGAATAGGCGTACTTTCATTACCTAATTTAGGTATTAATCTTAATAATTACACCGAAATATATGAGTGGTGCGATCGCTTGATGCAACGTCCGGCATGGCAGAAAACTAAATTAAGCGCCGAAGAATTTGAACTATTTAAAGGGCGAGTTAGAGCTTTGGTGAGGTTGCGTAGATATAAAGACAATAAGAACAAATAACAGCTCATACGCGATTTTTTGATGTAAAATATCAGTAAATTATTGCAATGTTTGAGTACCAATTTTTCTAGAACTCCGTGAACTTATCATCTCTTTAAGAACATGAGGAGTTAGGAAAATCTCTCCCCTTACTCCTCATAAAGCTACTCCTTACACTTGCTTCAAGTACAACAGTTACTAATAGATTCAGCCTCTAACTAAAGATGCAATTTATGTAAAAAAATCAAGTATATACACAAACCAATAGTATGAATATAGATAGTTACTCAGTATATATCGATCCAGCTTATTGCTGTTTATTAATTATTGATTATTTGTATACAACCAACGACTAAATAGAATTATATGATTGTTGATTTTATGTATAAAAATCATTGTGCATGATATTAATATCATTGTAGAGACCTTGCATTGCAAGGTCTCTAATTTTACCAATGTTAGCCCTTCAGCAAACACAAAATTTTACTTAGTATTAGCCAATATATTTTCGATATCTGGTAGCTGCACGACTCGTGAAATAGTTGGACTACTAATTACAAAAAAAGGTGTGCCAGCAACAGCTAATTTTTCTGCTAGCTGGATATCTTTTTGAATTGCCGGAGTAGCAAGAGTCTGGTCGCGTTTAAATTTGACAAAATCCAAATTGAGATTTTTAGCAATATTTAAATACAGTGTTTCACTTAGTTGCTTCTGATTAGTGAATAGGGCATCATGATATTCCCAAAATTTACCTTGCTGGTGTGCTGCCCAAGCTGCTGCTGCTGCTGGCAATGCTTGAGGATGAATTGAACTAAGCGGTAAATTCTTGTAAACTAATCGTATCTTATTTGGATATTTTGCTAACAAATCTTTCAAGGTTTTATGCGCTTCAGCACAGTAAGGACATTGAAAATCTGAGAATTCCACCAGCAGAATTTTTGAATTACTTGAACCTGTGGTTGGAGAATCACCAATTACTGTTTGAGGATTTGTTTTTAAATCTTGTAAAAATCCTTGCCGGACTTGATTAAGTTTCTGTTGTTGTTCCTGCTGATATGCTTGAACAGATTCGATAATTACCTCTGGATGTTCGCGGATAATTTGTAATACTTGCTGTTCTAGTTCGGAATCGATGCGGGTAGCGGCTTGTACAGGAAGTGACCAGCCCAGAAGTAAACATAGTATACCTATTGCTGGCAAGGTACGCAGATATTGAAGTAATTGCCCAAACCAACTAAATAATGTAGCCATACAAAAGCTGTGAAAAAATCAACATTCTCTTAGTATTGCTACAAATGTGTCAATTTACAGCTGCTTGAAGCTACCCTATTAAAGAAAGAGGTACGTTGATTGCGATTCAGAGGTCAAATGAGTGTACATGAAGAAACTATAGCTAAAATTCGTCAACTACCTGAACCACTGCTTCAACAAGTGAATGACTTCATAGATTTTCTATTGGCAAAAAATAACAACAATCTTTAGTTCTCCTGGACGGAGTTTACAGAAGAAGCAGAAATAGTGGAATCAGATTTTTCTGACTATTTACGGAATTTGGAAGATTATGAAGAGCGTCTCAAGAAACAAAAAATCCAGTGGTAGAGTTTCAACGAGGAGGCGAGGTACTTTGTCATTTAGATGATAGGTATATGCAAGAGTTAGCGATCGCACTCATTACAATTCTAGGATTATCGGTAGAAAGCTAACCCTGCGTCAACTTTCGTCAATCGTGATAAAGTATCATTTTGGTTAACAACATTGCCCGACAATCTTTATTAACCAAGTTTCGTTAGGATATTGTAACCTGGGCAATAGCCACTTTTTTATTGATGTGACGCCTAGCGTAGGCATAGCCCGTCGTAGACATCGCTTTTTCACATCCATGACAACAACCATTGACTTTCTCAGTCACCTTAACCCCAGCCAACGCCAAGCTGTCGAGCATTACTGCGGCCCGTTGCTAGTTGTTGCTGGCGCTGGTTCGGGTAAAACACGAGCGCTAACTTACCGCATTGCTAATCTGATTCTCAAACACCATGTCAATCCAGAAAATATCCTGGCGGTTACTTTTACCAACAAAGCCGCACGGGAAATGAAAGACCGGATTCAACGGCTGTTTGCCCAAGAAGAAGCAATGAAACAACACGGTCAGCGGTTGGATTTGTTGACAGAATACCAACAAATGCAATTGCGATCGCAAGTTTACAAAAACACGATTAAACATTTGTGGTGCGGTACTTTCCACAGTCTATTTTCTCGAATTCTTCGTTTTGATATTGAAAAATATCAAGACGAAAAAGGACGCCGTTGGAATCGTAATTTTTCTATATTTGATGAATCTGACGTTCAAACGCTCATCAAAGAAATTGTCACCAAACAGTTAAATTTAGACGATAAAAAATTTGACGCTCGTTCTGTTCGGTACGCTATTAGCAACGCCAAAAACCAAGGCTTCTCACCCCAAGAATTTGAAAACGACCAACCCAATTATCGCGGGCGGGTGATTGCTGATGTCTATAATCGCTATCAAGATAAGTTAGCAGAAAATAACGCTCTGGATTTTGACGATTTAATTCTCGTACCTACTAGATTATTTCAACAAAACGAACAAGTATTAGATTATTGGCATCGCAAGTTTCGCCATATCCTCGTAGATGAATATCAAGATACTAACCGGACTCAATATCAACTGATTCATTTATTGGTGACTAATGGCGAAAGCAAAAAGAGCGAATGGGAATGGAAAAATCGCTCAGTTTTTGTTGTCGGCGATGCAGACCAATCAATTTACAGTTTTCGGATGGCAGATTTCACAATCTTGCTAGAATTTCAGAATGATTTTGGCGATGGCTTGGCAGATGATGATACCGGCACGATGGTCAAGCTAGAAGAAAACTATCGCTCTTGTGAAAATATTCTGCAAGCGGCTAACGAACTAATTGAAAATAACACCCAACGAATTGATAAAATTCTCAAACCAACGCGGGGGGCTGGCGAGCAGATTTATTGTCACAAAGCCGATGAAGAACTAGCAGAAGCGGCATTTGTGATTAATCAAATTCGCACTTTAGAACAGCAAAATCCAGAGTTGAACTGGGGTAGTTTTGCTGTACTTTATCGCACAAATGCCCAATCTCGTCCCTTTGAAGAATTATTAGTTAAGTATCAAATTCCTTACACGGTTGTGGGAGGAATGAAATTTTACGATCGCAAAGAAATTAAAGATGTAATTGCTTATTTAAGAGCGATCGCTAATCCATCTGATACAGTAAGTTTATTACGAGTTATCAATACTCCCCGGCGCGGTATTGGCAAAACCACCATTGATGCTTTGGTGAATGCCTCTCAACAATTAGGGACGACTTTGTGGGAAATACTCAGCGATGAAACATCAGTTAATACATTAGCTGGAAGGGCAACAAAAGCTGTAAATAGCTTTGCCGAAATGATTAGCCGTTGGCAAGGACAAATCGGTACGCTTCCTGTAACTGAAGTTTTGCAAGGCATATTAGAAGATTCTGGTTACGTCCAAGACTTGATGAATCAAGGCACAGATGAAGCCACAGATAGAGTACAAAACGTCCAAGAACTTTACAACGCCGCATTGCAATTTCAAGAAGAAAACGAAGATATTTCGCTAACAGCATTCCTCCAAAGTACCGCCCTCAGTTCTGATTTGGATAATTTAAAAGAAGGACAAACAGCTGTTTCTTTGATGACTTTACACGCCTCCAAAGGGCTAGAATTCCCTGTAGTATTTTTAGTGGGATTAGAACAGGGACTATTTCCTGGTTATCGTTCGCTGAGTGACCCCGCAGCTTTGGAAGAAGAACGTCGGTTGTGTTATGTGGGAATTACTCGCGCCCAAGAAAGGCTGTATTTATCACATGCACGCGAACGTCGTTTGTATGGTTCCCGCGAACCAGCTATGCCTTCGCAATTTCTCAGTGAATTACCAGAAGAATTATTAGCTACCCAACGCATGAGTCGTCAAACTTATACCAAAAGTGCCTCTAATTATAGCGGTAAGCAAGATACAAATCATACTTGGCAAGTAGGCGATCGCGTCTTACATAAAACTTTTGGTCTAGGTGAAATAACCCATGTTTTCGGAACGGGTAACAAGATGTCTGTAGCGATTAAATTTGCCAGTTTGGGGCAAAAAATTATTGACCCAAGAGTAGCACAGTTACAAAAAGTGGAGTAAATATGCTTATTACAAAGAATTACGAGTTTACTAGTTACCTCGTATTTATTTCTCAAACAGAAACTTAATGTTGAAAACCCTGTATATTGTGCGACATTGCCAAGCAGTTGGACAGGAACCTGACGCGCCTCTGACATCAGAAGGCTATCTACAAGCGATCGCCCTTAGTAATTTATTATTCGGATTTGGCATCGAGCGAGTAATCTCCAGTCCATTTACTAGAGCATATCAGTCAATTGCTCCCCTCGCTGAACGTCTGGGTCTCTCAATGGAGACTGATAACAGACTTGCCGAACGCGTTCTGTGTGCAACACCGCTTGCTGACTGGCGCGAACGATTGGCTGAATCATTTACCAATCTCGATTTATGTCTGGATGGTGGTGAGTCAAGCCGTGATGCTATGGCGCGTGGAATAGCTGTAATTAATGAAGCATTGCAGCAAAAAGTAGAGACAATCGCGATCGTCACCCACGGTAATTTAATGGCGCTGATTCTAAAGCATTTTGACGATCGCATCGGTTACGCCGAATGGCAAAAATTGAGCAATCCAGATGTGTATCGCATACAGTTTGTCAACGGTGAAACACACCTAGAGCGAATGATATTTTTCTAAGTATTTTAGTAACTAGCTTTTAACTCACAGCATAATCTGTATACTGCCGCACATAGAGCGGTGAAATCCAACTACAATATTTGCTTGGGAACCGCTATATATTTTGCCAAAATGCTGGGCGAACAATAAGAGTTAGGAATTTTACTATTTACTCCTAACTTCTAAGTTTTAACTTTTCTAATTCGCTTGCAACGGCGCATTCAAGATTTTCTCAATGCGATCGCGTGTTTCTAGGATGTGCGCTTTGGTATATTCATCATCGGAATTAACATCTTTGAGTTTATCATCTAGCTGTTTGAGTTTATACCATGCCAAAGTTCGAGCATCTTCCGGAACATATTCTTTCCGTAACACCATGTTGCTTAAAATGTCTAAGTATTGACGCTGCAACCCTCGCCGCAAGCTGGCAATCTTCATTGGTTTACCTTTTGGTTTGATAACTTCCGTCCAAATACCTGACTGTAATGTGTCAAATAGCTCTGGAAGCGTCAGTGCATTTTCTTGCTTGGTTTTGAGTTCGATATCCTTGAGACGCGAAAGGCGATCGCCTGAGAGTAAATCTCGCAACACCGAACCCTGCAACAATAACACCAGATCGTGAATTGGATAATCCAAACGACCAACTTGGGGAGAACTACCCCAATGTCGCCAACGGGAAGGTGCTAATTTATTCAGTAGTTCTGGCGAAAAGCTGAGGGCATCTTCGGCAAATAGATATTTTTGCAGTGTTTCTAAAGCCTGACGTTGTTGTTCAACTGGTACTGGTTCAAATGGTAATCGGCGTTGCCCTACTCCTGACGGTATTTCGTTGGGGTGGACGCGGTAGAAAGACTGTCCGCCGATGTATTTTGTGGTGTAGTATATTTGCTGGAAATAGTTACCCAATACCGTACTAAAACGTTCGCTGACATCGCTGTAACTATCGCCATCAATTGGAAAACGTTTATCAAGACGTTCCCACATCACACGGGAATTATTCAATTGCCACTGAGAATAAAGCAGCACATTGCCGCTGTTATCCCACGCGTCAGCAGTTGGATCGAGGTCATACACATCTTCGTCGGTGGAATAACTCAACTCAGGTTTGTAAGATTGTGCAGCTATCTCCTCTAAAACTGACTTTTCCGCTACAGGAGTTGATGTTTCAATGGGTACGTAGCCGTACTTAATCGCCCATTCATCATAAACCCCCACCATACTGGGAAAATAATCTCCCTGTTTTGTACCTTGGGGAGCAATGTTTGGGGGAATATAGTCCATCACGGAAGTTGTCAAACCTTTAGTTTTAGTAATTTCCGTATTATTCATCTCTTCTGGTGCTAGCAGCGTACTACCACGGAAGTTATGGCGTAAACCAAGGGTATGTCCAACTTCGTGGGCGATGATTAAACGCAAATATTGATTGATGTATTCTTTCACTTGGGTTTGATTGGGTGTGGTATCTGGCAGCAGTGACATTGCCAGGGAACCAAAGGCAAACTGATTCGCTGCTTCCATCCCGTAACACAAATCGTATTCGCCTGCCATTTTAGACAAATGATTCAAAAACCCTTGGGATGCTTGTGGCGTATTTTTGTCTTTGGCATTTAAACCATTGGCGCAAAGTAAACGATTTTGCATCAATGCCGATAAAGTAGTGGTATTTTTTTGTGTATTTTGTGCTTGGTTGGGTTGGACAATTTTGCGATATTCATTCTTGAGTGCCCGTACAAAACTAGCATCGACGAGAATGTCTGCATCTAAAATTTCTCCAGTCAACGGGTTAACGCGGGATGGCCCCATTGCAAAGTATCCATCTACAGTGTTAATCCAGCGAATCGTGTTGTAACGAATATCTGCTGGATCCCAAGTAGCGTCATCTGGCATTTGGCGGACTTCAATGGCATCCTTGAATCCCGCTTTGAGGAAGGCTTTGTTCCACATCAGAATGCCTTCTTGGATTGCATCGCGGTATTCTAAGGGCACAGCGTTATCAATCCAAAAGACAATCGGTTTTTTGGGACGAGAAATTGCTGCTTTTGGGTCTTGTTTTTCCAAGTCCCAGCGGTTGATGTAACGGACAAAAGAATCGCCGCGATCGTCTTTAGATAAATCTTGGTAAGCGGTGATAAAATAGCCGATGCGATCGTCAGCAATGCGGGGGCGATAATTGCGCTCGGGAAGTTGAGAGAGGCTATAGTGGACGCGTAACGTAAAACCACGGTTATCAGCTAGCGAAGCAAAGCTTGGCACTTCGCTGTCTTTACCACTACCACCGGAGAAATTTAAAACTGACTCAACTTCTATATTTTGGGGAAAAGCTTTAGAATTACCGAAATACGACTGGTCTGTGGCTCCTGGGACTCCCAAACTTAAAGATAATCCCGCTAAGTCTGTGAGTAACAAATCGCCCAAGTCGATGAGAATGGTTTTGCGTTGCGGATGAATGCTTTTAATAGAAATATTGTAGAGAACAGAGTCACTAAAAGAACGGGCAAGCGATCGCACTTGCGGATCTCCCTCACGAGTCCGGAAATTGACATTGCGAATTACAAATTGTAAATTATTATCCACCCGTCGGAAATAAAATAAAAAATCTTGCAAAGGCATACCGCTGTAAATACCTCGTTCGCCAATGCCTGATTCCAAGGTTGCCGCAGCGAGAAAATTTTTATTGAGTTGCTCTGGTTTAATTTCTAAATAAATTTTATTCTTCTCTTTATTCCGATAAAGCGCAAACAATCCTCCCTGCTTTACAGTATCTTTGACTACTTCATCAAAGTCCTCTAAATCATCCTTTGCCTCTGGTTTAGTACTAGAATTCGGTTTGGAATTCGGTTTTTGTGGCGGTTTAGCAACTTGCAAAAATGGTTGCTGTGGTGCTTTTTTCGCGTCTTTTACTACCCACATAAACGATTGAGGCTCTACTTTTTTATTTTGATTAAGTACCCAAACTTGCCCTGCTGCTAGCCTCTGTTGGGGGCGAGTATCGATCTCTTTTGGCGATAAGGTGGAGGTTTCGGTTGAAGAAGTTTTTATAGTTGAGGAGCTATTAGACTTTTGTTTACTTGTATCTGTGACTAACACTGTCTGATGGTTAGTAGACAATGAATTAACTACATTAACAGCCAATGACTTGGTGCTAGTCGTTACTATTCCTAAAAATAAACTTTGTAACAAAATCGTATAAAAGCTTAATCTGGTCATTGCATTCATCCCCAATAACAATCTTTCGTTAAGTTTTAACTTTTGCAAAGCTACGCAGCCCGTCTTGTGTTGATTCAGTACCTGCTTTATATCAAGCAGCAAACTTTGACTTCAATTTTAATTGGCATTTTTCCGGTTTTTTGTGCTGTTTTACAGTAGGATTTTTCCTAATAATTGCGTCTCTCACAAAGAGTAAGTATTATTTTTACATCAGAGTATTAAATCTGGTGGGAAAAAAATATAACGAATTCGCCAACGTCGCAAAACTATGTCATTTTTGCAATAATTTTTAACTTGACAATTTATTTACATCAACAGTATCAGTTTCAGGCTCAAAACTCCTTCTACCAATGCTTTTAACAAATACGATCGCCAATTTACAAGCATAAATAGTAAGTATTTATACGAGTCTTTTGGTCATGGAAAGCAAACTAGCAACATAACAAATTTTAGTTCGGGATTATCAAAATAATTACATTAAATGTATCAACGGGCACAGAAATGTCAACATATTTATCTCAAGTCTGGAAGCTGCTGACAAATTATGTGAGGGGTACAAAGTTCCAAGAGATGTCAAAAAGTACATCCGCACAAACAAAAGCACTTTTGCCTCTAAGAAAAAGTATTAAAGAACCAGACGAAAGCCTTAAATTAACTCAAGATAATTTGCTGGAATACTTATTGTGTGAAAAACTGCAAAAAAGTTTAGAAAAATGGACATTCACAGGGAACACTTGGAATTCTAAGATAGACGAAAAGATATTGAGTAGGCAACATACTGGGTTATGTTTTGCAGTGGGCGATCGCCAGATGCACGAGGAGATTTACGATTTACTAGGTAACGGTGCGCTGAAACCCGAAATAGTCAACGATCTGATGGAATTCGCGGTTAAAAATCAAAAAATTAACCTAGAAGTACTTTTTTGGCGGCTAGAAGATTTTTATCATCGTTGGTGTCAGGGAGAGTTTATCGATGCCACACCAGAGGATAACCTACCTCAGAAAAAAATGTTACAGTTGGCAGCAAAAAATATTGCGATCGGGCTGAGACAGGTAGATATATATACAGGGCTTAACGTGCTGATTTTACTGCTAGAGTTACACCGCTACGCCCAAGCACGAGATCGACTCAAACAAAAAATCATTTTCTATCCATCTGCTCAGCCAGACACAGACAATTTTTTCACATCCCAGCTACTGCGAATCCTGAACTATAGCGATGCTCTGGAAATTGGTAACTTTAGCACTATAATCGGGCAATTTCTCAAAGGCGGCAACTTTATCGGTGCTTACCTCGGCGATGCTAACCTGACTGGTGTAGACTTTAGCAACGCCAACCTCAGCCGTGCTTATCTTGGCGATGCCAACTTAACAGGAGTCAACTTCAGCGGTGCTAACCTTAGCGCTGCTAACCTTGGTGATGCCAACCTCAGCGGCGCTAACCTCAGCGGTGTCAACCTTAGCGGTGCCGACCTCAGCAGCGCCAACCTTAGCGGTGCCAACCTCAGCTGTGCAAATTTGAACCACGCCAACCTTAGCCGCGCTGACCTTAGTAGTGCTAACCTCAGTCGTGTCAACCTCAGCGGCGCCGACCTCAACCGCGCCGACCTCAGCAGTACCGACCTCAACTGTGCCGACCTCAGCAACGCCATCCTTTTCGGTGCCAATTTGAGTGACGCCAACCTCAGCAACACCAACCTTAGCCATGCCGACCTTTGCCGTGGCGACCTCAGCGGTGCTGACTTGGGTCACGCCATCCTCAACGGTACGAACCTCAGCGACACAATTCTTTTCAGTACCAACCTCAAGGACGCCATCCTCATCGCCGCCGACCTCAGTTACGCCAAACTCAATGGCGCCAAGCTCAACAACGCCAGACTCGACGGTGCCATGTTCTTAGGTGCTGACCTCAGTGGCGTAGACTTGAGTCGAGTGACTCTCAACCAAGCCGACCTCAGCGGCGTAATTCTCAACGACGCCGACCTTAGTGGTGCAGACCTCACCGACGCCATACTTTTCGGCACAGACCTCAGCTATGCCAACCTCAATAGTGCTAACCTCAGCGGCAGTAACCTCAGCGGTGCCCTTCTCAATGGTGCAAATCTCAGCCATAGTAATCTCAGCAGCGCCATCTTGCGAGGTGCCGACCTCAGCGACGCCAACATGGAACAAATGACCTGGGGTCAAAAGCAGCAGTGGGAAAGCGTGCGGGGACTTGAGAAAGCAGTTAATGTACCAGAGGCGTTGAAGGAAGAGTTGGGGTTGAAGTGAAAGAGACACGGGGACGCGGGGATGGGGAGACGCGGGGACGCGGGGACATTTTTAGTCTTTGCGTTTTTTCTAATAGGTTATTCTCGTAGAAGAATTTTCTAGTTCACAACACAAGTGCTTTGGTTCACAACACAAGTGCTTTGGTTAACAACACAAGTGCTTTGGTTCATAACACAAATGCTTTGGTTAACAACGCAAGTGCTTTGGTTAACAACACAAGTGCTTTGTTTAACAACACAAGTGCTTTGGTTCACAACACAAGTACTTTGGTTCACAACACAAGTGCTTTGGTTAACAACACAAGTGTTTTGGTTAACAACACAAGTGTTTTGGTTTAGAACAGCAACTTTTGAATTCCAAACTTGATTTTTCTACTTCCAACACCAAAAGATGGGCATCTTAGCTTGAGTAATGACCAATACTACCTCAAAGCTAGTTCAGAGAATGCTAACTGCACATCATAGGGCTATATCCTGCTTGCTAGAGTGTGAGTCGTTCACGTAAAATATAGTGCCATTGTTCCGGAAGTTCTCATGACTTCATCTGCGTCGTTTGACACGTTAGAGTCTTTACAGGCGGATATCGCTGAATTAATTGTTCGTTTACCGACATTAAAAAATCGGCAATTTATTCAGCAAGCACTTGCTACCATTGTTCGCCTTGCTGATACTGAAATTGAGCGTCTTGATTGGAAAATCTTGTCGTCTGCACTAGCAGATATGGAGCGCGGTTTCCAGCTGTTTTATAATTACCGACACGTCCGCAAAGTGACGATTTTTGGTTCTGCTCGTCTGGCGCCAGAGACACCAGAATACCAAATGGCGCTGGAGTTTGCTCGCTGTGTGACTAAATTGGGATTTATGGTGATGACTGGCGGTGGTGGTGGAATCATGCAGGCGGGTCACGAAGGTGCTGGCCGAGAAAATTCTTTTGGCTTGAACATTCAGTTACCCTTTGAACAGGAAGCCAACCCGTTTATAGAAGGCGATCCCAAGCTAATTAACTTCAAATATTTCTTTACCCGCAAGCTGTTTCTCCTTAAAGAAAGTGATGCTGTAGCTTTGTTTGCAGGAGGTTTTGGCACCCAAGATGAAGCTTTTGAATGTATGACATTAAGCCAAACTGGTAAATTTGGCCCGATACCTTTAGTTTTAATTGACCACCCTGGTGGTGATTACTGGCGCTCTTGGAGCGAATATATTGATAAGCAATTAGTTAATAAAGGTCTTGTCAGTCCTGATGACCCCAGCCTTTACACGGTGACAGACAACTTGGATGTGGCTTGCGATGCTATCACCCGTTTTTACCAGGTTTACCATTCTAGCCGCTACGTAGCGAATCGATTAGTCATTCGTCTCAAGACAGATTTATCTGATGCCCAAGTCGAGCAACTGAATGCTGAGTTTAACGACATTATTATTCAAGGACGGATTGAAAAAAGTCAGGCGTTACCCCAAGAAGCCCAAGATGAAACTTTTGGACTACCCCGGCTGATTTTGTACTTTAATCAACGAGATTTAGGGCGCTTGTACCAGATGATTGCTGCAATTAACCAGATGGGTACTCCTTCACTAGAAGATGCAGCACATCCAGAAAGAAAGTAAGGTTTATGGGTGGAAAAATCCACCCGTACCCCGAATATTTTTAACGTTGGAAAAATAAATTTGTGTAGGTTGAAATAAATTAGTTAGCCGCATCAAAAATCTGCTGTGCAGTTAAATTTAATTGGGGAAAGGTACGTGATGAAATTGGGGTGTTGCCTTGAAACGGATTCATTTGATATTCACCATCAACTAATTCGCATACAAAAATAGTAGGCTGTTTGGGATTACCGATGAACTTTCTTGCGCCTAGTGCAGCATAATCAGCAATCCAATATTCGGGAATTCCCATTTCTTCATAATCCCCAAGTTTATTGTAATAATCATCTCGCCAGTTGGTTGAAACAACCTCAACCACCAAAGGAACCGATGCTGCTTGGCTTACTGTTGATTGTTTTTGAAAAAGGGGTTCATTGTCGAGATTATCAAGATTTAAGAGCAACACATCAGGCGAATAAGCTGATTCGGCAGAAGGAGTTTTTACTAATGCGGTTTTCGGAATTCCGTAGGGTAGATTAAGACGATCAAACTCGACAGTTAATTTCCGCGACAAAAATGCAATAACTTTTTCATGTTGTCCAGTTGGTGGCGGCATTTCAACAATTACTCCATTGTGCAATTCATAACGTTTGCCATCATTGGGATACCATTCGACAAATTCATCGAATGTGACTGATTTAGGCAAGGCTTGGGTCATAATCTTACCTCCATATCTGTTTTAATTTATCAAAAAAATCACAATTAATGTTCTGATATTTAATTAATTTTAATTTTGATATAACAATTTTATCAAAAAATTTAGCAGTAATAATTCAGAATTTTACAATTCAATTATGTACAGATGTAGCTGAATAAATGGGTTTAATTTGCTTACTATAGCAATCCTAAATGAGTCGTGAAAAATATGGATAAGAAAACGTAGACGCGGAGCGGCTTGCCGCAGGCTACCGCCAAGGACGCAAAGGACGCAAAGGTAAGAAAGAAGAAAGAGATATATAATTTTCACAAATGATTGGCGATCGCACTTAGAAAAAAACTATAGAGAAATTATTGTCAAAATTAACCTAAAAAATTATGCAATATGGCAATCCAATTTGCTCTGTCTCCTTTATACTGGCTCTCAAGAGACGTGACTCTTGTAGTCCGTCTTTTTTTGGTAAAAGACATGACAAAAATACGGTAATTTAACCTACTTCCAAATGAAAACAATACCGTTTATTATGGCTCAATCCCGATCGACGTAAAAAAGCGTGTATATTAGCACAGTAAATAATACATAACATCCTAAACAAACATAGAGGAATAAAATATGCTGGAAATACTGGGTTCAGGTTTGGTGTCTCTTTGGCTAGAAATGGCTGGGGTACACATCAAGCCTCTAGATGCTTTAGATGCATTGGCTTGGCAAAGTAGCCCTGGCTTAGTTCTTGCCCCCGATCCAAATCCAGCCGGGGCAACTACGGTACAGGTATATCTCAAGGAATTGATCTCAACCAAGGTAGTAGGGCAAAATCTGGCTGAAAGTCAGGGAATTTGGATGCAGTCAGGGCCGATGCTGATGGCAAATCACCAAGGCACAACACCTCTACCAGCTGCCTCTTTAACTAAAATTGCGACTTCATTAGTTGCACTGAAAACCTGGGGGCCAGACCACCAATTTGATACTTTGGTGAGTGTCACCGGGCCAATAGTAAATGGCGTTGTGCAAGGTGATTTGGTAATTACTGGTGGCGGCGATCCGATGTTTGTTTGGGAAGAAGCGATCGCCCTTGGTAATACTCTCAATAAAATGGGCATCAAGCAAGTAAAGGGAAATTTGGTGATTACTGGCAATTTCGCCATGAATTTCCAACGTCAGCCGATGCTGGCTGGTCTAATACTCAAGCAAACATTAAATTCTGCGACTTGGGGTAGGCCTGCTAATTACATATACTCAATCATGCCCAAGGGAACGCCCAAGCCGAAAGTCGTAATTGCGGGTGCTGTGAAATTTCAGGCACAACCAAACCCCCGACAAACTTTGTTAGTGCGCCATCGTTCCTTACCCCTGAAGCAGCTGATTAAGGAAATGAACGTTTATAGCAACAATGAAATGGCAGAGATGCTGGCAGAGTCAGTGGGAGGAGCCACTGTAGTACAATCTACTGCTGCTTATCTTGCTAGGGTACCGCAATCGGAAATTCAGTTAATTAATGGTTCTGGACTGGGGCCAGAAAATCGTATTTCCCCTAGAGCTGCTTGTTCTATGCTCATGGCTATTCAAGGGGAAGCAAGCACTCATCAATTGAATTTAGCTGACTTATTTCCCATGTCTGGATTCGATCGACGAGGAACACTACACTCCAGACACATCCCCTCTGCTACTGTAATTAAAACAGGCACTCTCCGCGATGTCAGCGCTTTGGCCGGAGTCATGCCCACCCGCGATCGCGGTTTGGTTTGGTTTGCTATCATCAACCGTGGTACAAATGTCTGGGGTTTACGTACTGGACAAGACCAACTCTTACAACGTGTTGTCCAGCAATTACAAGTACCTCCAACTGTTCCTGCTGCTTTGACTCCCCACTCAGCCATCAACTCTTTACCCCAGTTAGGCGCAGCCATTCGCAATGAAATTTTATTCCCAAGTTAAATAGAAGGCAGGAGGCTGGAGGCTGGAGGCTGGAGGGAAAAGCCAGTTTTTATCGGGGTTTTAAACTTTTGTATTTTACAGAAGGCAGGAGGCTGGAGGCAGATGGCTGGAGGCAAGAGGGAAAAGCCAGTTTTTATCGGGGTTTTAAACTTTTGTATTTTACATTTAATTATGTCTACCTACTTAGTTTATTTGTTATTGACAGCAGATTCTAAAATTCTGTCTCCTGAATTCTTAGAGAACTGGAAAAAAAAATTATCTAATCTCACTTCCCGATCCCTGCCTCCTGCCTCCTGCCTCCTGCTTCCTGCCTCCTGCCTCCTGCCTCCTGCTTGGGTAAAAACCGAACTTGTAAAGTGTAAATCCCCATAATAGCTTTTGGGGTAAATTTTCCATTAATTTGATTAAAGTAGCTTGCAAAATGCCCTAATCTTGATTGCGGCTCAAAACTTGCAAAACAAAAGCCAAGTCAAATTTGTAAAAATAATCGTAAATAGATTTGTCACGACTAAGTAACAATTAAGCTTCTAAATTTAGGTTGTGATTATGCGATTTCCCAAATTACCCAGGTCTATGCGTCAGTTCGGCACTCATGTATTAGCGATCGCGCTAGGAGTTATACTCACAATTAGCACATTACAAGTGTTGCCCTCCCAAGCCGAACCTGCGCCCATTGCGCCTGCTGTGGATAGTTCACAAATCATTGCTCAACGACAATCACCAGCAACTTCCGCCATCGGTAGCAGTAGCTTTGTCACGGCAGCAGTAAATCGTGTGGGCACAGCGGTCGTCCGTATTGACACTGAACGTACAATTACTCGCCGCATCGATCCATTTTTACAAGACCCCTTTTTCCGCCGCTTTTTTGGCGATGGTTTTCCCCAACAAATACCTTCTGAACAGCAGTTGCGCGGTTTAGGTTCCGGTTTCATTATTGACAAGAGTGGGTTAGTTTTGACTAATGCTCACGTGGTGGATAAAGCTGATAAGGTAACAGTCCGGCTCAAAGACGGGCGCACCTTTGAAGGCAAAGTTCAAGGGATTGATGAAGTCACAGATTTGGCAGTAGTTAAGATTAACGCTGGTAACGATTTACCAGTGGCGCCCTTGGGTTCTTCCAGTAATGTGCAGGTGGGAGACTGGGCGATCGCAGTTGGTAATCCTTTGGGATTTGATAACACCGTTACTTTGGGAATTGTCAGTACCCTCAAACGTTCCAGCGCCCAAGTCGGTATTAGTGACAAACGCTTAGACTTTATTCAAACAGACGCCGCCATTAACCCCGGTAACTCTGGGGGGCCGCTGTTAAATGGACAAGGTGAAGTAATTGGTATCAACACAGCCATTCGCCCGGACGCGATGGGTATTGGGTTTGCCATTCCCATCGATAAAGCCAAAGCGATCGCATCTGCGCTGCAACGGGATGGCAAAGTTGCTCACCCCTATTTAGGCGTGCAAATGTTAACCTTGACACCCGAACTTGCCAAGCAAAATAACACCGATCCCAATTCTCCGATTCAGATACCAGAAATTAATGGTGTTTTTGTTATGCAAGTTATTCCCAATTCTCCAGCCGCATCTGGCGGTATCCGGCGCGGGGATGTAATTGTCCAAGTTGATGGTAAACCAATTACCAGCGCCGAACAATTGCAGAATCTTGTGGAAGACAGTCGCCTTGGCCAAGTATTACAAGTCAAAGTACAACGAGGCGATCGGACACAGCAAATTTCAGTACGCACAGGTGAATTGCAAAACGCTTCTGAAGGTTAAGATAGCCGATTTCAATTAAAGTAGGGGCGCACAGCCGTGCGCCCCTGCGGCGTGTTTGTTGTATCAAATTTAAGTTAAACAAATTATGTTCATTTTAAAAGAGGCGATCGCTTGTCCTCTTTGTCATCAACCTTTAGCTCAAACCCCACAGCACTGTGATACGTGCCAAAATTACTTTCAAAACGAACTCCAAAAAACACCTTCATCGTTGATGGATTTAACTCCTGAGGCGGTACATAAACAGATAGAAGGCAATGCTATTAAAACAAAACCTTTACGCACAGAATTATTCCGTTCTCCTGTAATTTCTTTTTTCTATGAACGCATTCTACCGCCAATTTGGGCAGCAGGACTACGCAACCTTGGCGGTATTAATGTAGAGTTAGCCCAATGTACAGAATTTTTTGGTGAAAACCCTGGAATCGTAGCAGATATTAGTTGTGGCACAGGCATTATGGCACGACGTTTAGCACTGCTGGGCAAGTGCAAGCAGATCGTTGCTGTAGATTATTCTGAGACAATGCTGTCACAGTTAGAACAACAAATGAAGCGAGATGGCATATCAACGTCTGAAATCGTAATTATTCGTGGCGATGTTGAAGCACTACCCTTGGCATCAGATTCTATAGATGCGATTTATACTGGAGCCGCAATGCATTGCTGGCCTAATGCCGAAGAAGGAATTCGCAACATTTACCGAGTGTTGCGTAGTGGTGGCAAATTGTTTGCGACTACTTTTCTCAAGCCATTTCCGAGCATTGTTTTTCGCTTCTTTTCTGTAGACGAACTGCGGCATATTTTACTCACAGCAGGCTTTAATTCCGACTACGTACAGGTAGAAGCCCGCGGACTTTATGGAATCATCCGATGTATTAAGTAGTTATTATTTCAAAACCAATGCCCAATGCTCAATGCCCAATGCCCAATACCTAATGACCAACAACCAATACTAAACCTTCATGAGCTAGTAATGCTTCAGGAAAGGCGGATTTGACATCGGCTTGAACTTTGTCAAGAAAATCATCATGGTCATCTGGGTGATGATGAGAAATAGCTAATCGTCTGACCCCAGCATTAAGAGCTACATTGACCGCAACTTGCCAAAGTAAATCAGCAGAGTCATGGTCGTGAGATGTTGGAGGGGTGTAGGTGGCATTTGCAATCAACAAGTCAACACCTTGAACGAACTGTAAAATCCGCTCTAGTTCCGCTTGCTCTGCATTTTGGTGTAAATCTGTGACGTAGGCAACACTATATTCCTGCCAACTAACTCGGTAGCCAATTGACCGCTGAGTTTGATTGATTAATGCAGTTGTAATAATCACATCATCTAGCTTTAGGTCGCTGTCTGGAGTGAGATTGTAAAACTGTAATTCCGACTGCATTAGCTGTAAAGGGTATGGAAAGTGCGGCTGGAGCATCTGGTCGCACAGACATTGTTTAATTGAGGCACTATTTGAGGCAGCTGTGCCGTAAATATGGAAACAATTTTCGGGAATAAATGCGGGAGCAAAAAACGGAAACCCTTGAATACGGTTCGATTGGGAATTAGTGAAAAATAAATGGGCTTCTAGTGGTTCTTGTACTTCTTGCCAAGTTTTACCAAGTATGCGTAAGCCAGTACCGCCGTCAAAAATCAAGCGTTTTCCGGCTACATGCATTTCTACACAAGCGGTATTGCCACCATAACGACTGGTGTTCTCGCTGGGAGTGGGAATCAAACCCCTCACACCCCAGAATTTTACTAGAAACTGACCTGCTGGACTACTGAGCAAGCTAGTTGACTTTTGAGGTATATAACTTTGGGAACCCGACAACTCAAAATTAGACATTTTTTTTGAAATTAGACCTTACTGAGCAGGTCATCATAGCGCCGCACTTCTAAGAGTCTGTTGTTTTCGTCCACAATGACTACTGTAGGTGAGTAGCTTTTTAACTCCTCTGGAGTGAACTGCCCGTAAGTCATTATAATCAAGCGATCGCCAATAATGCCTAGACGTGCCGCAGCCCCATTTAATTCAATTACTCCTGAATGAGCTGGAGCCGGGATTGCATAAGTAATAAAGCGCTCGCCATTGGCATTATTCACCACTTGCACTTGCTCATAGGGTAAGATGCCAGCTTTGTCTAGTAGGATGCGATCGATACTGATACTACCTACATAGTTGATATTCGCCCCAGTGAGGGTGCAGTTATGAATTTTTGCCAAAAGGAGAGTGCGCTGCATTTTGATTTGGGGTTGGTGGCAGTTTTGGGAGCTTTAAAAAGCGAAAGTTATCAAAGGTGAGAAGTGAGGAGTTATAAGTCAGAAGTGAGGAATTATGAGTTATGAGTGAGGAATAAAAATTCATAACTCTTAATTATTAACTCCTAACTCCTAACTCCTAACTCTTCTATTATGCTTTATAAGCTTTGACGGATTTTTCGACTAAAGCTGCAACCTTATCTACATCTTGCCAACCGAGAATTTCAGTTACTTTTTTTTCCAAATTTTTATAACTACGGAAAAATTCAGCAATTTCATCCAAACGGTGTGGTGCTATGTCTTTGAGGGATCTGACTTGAGCGTAGCGTGGGTCTTTGTCTGGAACACAAAGAATTTTTTCATCGCGATCGCCTCCGTCAATCATCTCCAAAAAGCCAACTGGCCGTGCGGCAATAATACAGCCTGGAAAGGTTGGCTCATCAACGATCACCATGCCATCTAAGGGATCGCCATCATCAGCCAAGGTATTCGGTACAAAGCCGTAGTCATAGGGATATTTGACTGACGAATAAAGTACTCGGTCTAGAGCAAAAGCTTCCAGTTCCTTGTCATATTCGTATTTATTTTTACTGCCGCCTGTAATTTCAATCAGAACGTTGATCAGGCCTGGTTTTGGTTGGGCAGGAATACGAGATAAGTCCACAAAAAACTCCTCTGATAACGGTAGATTATGGGGGCACTCAGCTTCGCTCCCCGTGTAGAATTTTAGGGCAATATGGATCTCTTCCCAAGAGATTGGGCATTGGGCATGGGTCAAACAGGACATGGGGAAAGGGTAAGGGGAAAAGGGGAAAGATTAAATTTATTCCTTTTCCCTTTTCCCTTTAACCTTTTCCCCTGCCTCAATAGCCTCCATACCTTCATTTACTTAAAGAATGGAAAAAGCGTTGCAAAGTTTGTTCGCAACGCGTTTTTCAAGAGGTATTATGGATATACGCTCTGTAAGAGTTAAAGCATTTAGGGCATAAACTGATGCTAATCGCAGGACAAACAGACTTTCAAGCCTATTGCCTGCTATACAACACTAGGACAAAGTGAGCCTGAGTCAAACAGTGTTAAACTTTAGCGCCCATTGTTTGGTGGTGCATTTTGTTTGTTAATCTTTAGTTGGTTGTAGGTTTTCGATCGCGGGTTGCTGGTTATTTTGAACATTATTTGAAGAATAGTGCCCGATGACAAATACGGGTAAGGTAAGAGTCAACAGAGCGATCGCGGTTCCCACTATGTCTGCCAACCTGTGTGAGTATGTGTCGGCAGAACTGGCAGACGGACTATTTGAATTCATACAATATTGAAGTTATTCGGATCGTTGTGTAGGTTTACTCTCAAAACAGAGTTTTGATGTTATTTTAGCTAGTTTGAAACTGTTGCATCTGGGGCATTAAAGTAGCTAAACCACTTTTATAACTGTCATAATAGCGATTTTATACATTCCATTTTTAATACAAAGTTACACAAAAATACATCATGTTGGATTTGGCGATCGATATTTTTAATTCTTTATCTGTGTTGTCTAATTAATTGCATACGCATAGTCTTTACCAGCAGAATTATAGATTACATTTTTTCGCTGCTTAAAGATTAATTAGAGAAACGTATCTTTTAGATACTTCGTAATTATAACATCCTCCAACGTCTTCGAGCCGTTTCTCTTGATATAATTACTAATTTGTGATATGCGATACAAAACTCCAAAAACAGTGATAGATATTCGTAGTTTTCGATTGTTCTATATTAGTTAGACGTATAAATATTTGACAGCAGAGAAAAAACGGTAGCAAATAGTTTTTAACATTATTCACAATTACCGAATAAATACAGATATATCATCTGTCTGATGCGGTATATATTCAGTGATATCACTAAATCAATATTTCCTAATTTAAATTTCTAACTCTATTTATGGTTACAGTCGATTTCTCAATCTATATATAGGTATAAATCAAAAGTAATATATTTATGTTTAGGTTAATTTTAGGTTAAATTTTTTGCCTCTAATACAAGCCTATTGGCTCATATCTAAACTACTGCAATGCTTTTGTACCTGTTTTTTAGCCTTATCCTAAGTTTTAACCGATAGATCCTAAACGAACTCCCATTACATCCGTAACATTACCTCTTACTTACTCCATACATCAAAACTCGAAGTCAGACTTCGTTTTCATTGAAGTCTGACTTCTGTAATATTTAGTAACTATTATTACAAGGTTAATTTATAAGCAATCTAAGAACACAATTTGGGCGCAAGCTCAGACAAATCCGTAGATTGAAAAACTTAACTCAACAGCAACTTGCTGAAGCAACAGGGATTTCAGTTGAATTTCTTAGCAATATTGAACGCGGCATTAATGCACCGTCATTCGATACGCTTGAGAAATTAGTGGAAGTCCTCAATGTTTCGTATGTCGATCTGTTTGATTTTCAAGAGTAGGTCTGTTTGATTTTCAAGAAGTAGAGGCATCATGCAAGAAAGCGAAGCAGATGATGTAATTAATAAACAACTTTCACTTTTCAACACATCAAAAGATAAAACAGATGATGAGCTTATACAAAAAGAAAATGAGTTTATTAATATATCAGCCGCCCAACTGAATCGCTCTCCTATAGAAATACACTCAGATTATATTAAACAATTAGCTCGTAAAGAATATGAAATTTCTGAAGAGAAAGTACGTATACTTATCACCTTAGTAATAAGCTTTTTTAAGAAATATCTACTTTCGGCTGGATACGAAGAAAGAAAAATTAAAGCACTGATTACTAAATTTCGGGACGCTGGACGGAGATCGGCACCTTGGAAACCGACATCAGGTCGTGTACCAGGTAGACCACAAGATGGTAAAGATGGAAATCGTCAGTCACGTTGGCTTTTTCCGCCTGAGCATAAATTTTATGCTAATGAGGTAGACGCAACATTAGTTGAAGTCAAGTATTTCTTACAGACATTATCAATGGCTGGAGCGCCTTCTTTACCAGTTAATTCTATACAAGAAAGTTTTATTTGGCTTGTTGGCCATCGTGTAGAACCTGGAATGTATCTCGATCCTATCCAATTGATTCCTATTGAATTTTCTCAGCTTATCAATACACCAAGATCTATTCAATCAGGTCATTTAATTCCACTAGACCGTGGGGGAAGACATACACCAAAGAACACATTCCTGATGCTAGAGCGTAGCAACCAAATCCAAGGTAATCAAACGTTAGAAGAACTACTAGAATTGATGGAAAGAGTTGTCCGCGGTTATCAAGAAAAGCATAAAAATAATAAATAGTTATTGAGTTGAAAAGCTAATGATTAACTAATATAATTTTTTTAAAATAATAAACTCTCAATTTTTGAAGTAGTTTCAGAAATTAAACTTGATGCTTTTGCTCTCAAAATATCAGCTTGAGCAATTTTTTCACCTATTTCCTCTACCAGACTCAAGTCTTTGGGATGGAGAACTGGTATTGAAGCGATATAGCTGCGGCTAATTTCATCTATAACAGAGCCAAAAACACCATCTCTAAGTAGTCTTTGTCCAATCTGGCTTCTAAGATAAGCAGACAAATAACCTGGATGTAATTTTTCAGGATTTGGAACAATTCTAATTATGTGTTCTGAAGCTGCATAGCCTTCCCAGTCTTCAGGGACAGTAGAAACAATACCAGTAGTACCACTTCGTGTTACCAAAATCCATCCAGCTTTTAAGGCAAGTTCTTCATAGTGTAAGCTATTTTTCAAAATTCGTTTTTCAGTTACCGGAATAAGTTGTGTAATATTCGATCCTCCAAGAAAAGGAACAGTATCCTCAAAGCTTTCTGTATAATCACGTTTAAATCTACCTGGATAAAATATATCTGTAACCAATTCTCCAAGGGGAGTAATTGTTAAAGATAAATCATGCTGAACAATTGTAACTAACTGATGCCTTAAATCTATCGATGAAGGACGATAATAGGCAGCATTCAAACGAATATCTGTAGAATGTTGAATTGATTTGGAGGAAATAGTAAATGCTAATTGAGTTACTTGGCTTGGATCTTTCCCTTGGCTAAAAAATTCAAAAGCTTTTGCAATTTCAGGTAAATCAGTATCTATTTGCTCAGATGTACCCTCTTTAAACATTGGTCTTCCTCTTCTATCGTGGCCAATTTTTTGAGGACATGCCATAAAGATAGGGTAATCTGATTCATCTTCCCAATCAGGATTTGGATTAGCTCGTTTCTCAACAACCAAAAGAGATCCTTTAGTTCCTGTATAGGGTTGAAAAGTATCTTCAGGTAAATCAACAACAGCAATTATTTTACAATTGGTCATTAGCCATTCACGAACAAAACCTTCTTTGGGGCCACTTAATATTTGATAAGGAACGACCAAAACCATTTTTCCTATTCCGGGAGTTAAAAGGTTTAGATTTCGCTCTATAAATAAAATATCTAGCGATCTAGGAACGATTTTTTGGTGAGATTGCTTCCAATGATTTTTTTCTTTTTTCCAAGTATATGCTAAGGCATAATGCCTTAAAGTTTCTGTATTCTTAACTGTAATTTTTGTTCCAAATGGAGGATTTCCCACCATAAATGCTCTAGAGTTGGGGGCTAAACGAGCAGCAAGAGTTTTTCGCCACTGTTCAAATGGTGCTAGGCTATCATGTTGCTCAACAAGCTGTTTCGGTAATTTGAAGAACTCTGGCGAGGTGTTGGATATTTGAACCAGGTCTCGATCGATCTCTACACCAAGAATTAGTTTGCTTACTAGCTGATTTTGTTCTTCTTCTGTGATAACACCAATATCCTTAGCTCTGTTGATTATTAAATTTCTTGCACGATGTAAAAATCCAGAAGTTCCACAACTTATATCTGCTATAGTTTGGTTTTCTTTTCCTCTAAAGCCAACTAAATTTAATGCTAAATCAACTATATAACGAGGAGTAAAAAACTGTCCTCCTTCTCTCTTCATTGTATAAGCTCTAAAGGTTTCTAAAGCATCTCCTAAAACATCAGTTGGAGTTTTTTGTAGAGATATTCCTTCTAAATTAAAAACAGCATAATAAAGAGATGGAGGATCTAATTCCAAATTGCATATTTTTTGGTCTTCACTTCTTAGAGAATCATATTTATTCAGTAATGTTTGAAGACGATAAGCTACTAATGAGAATGCTTCAAAAGGTATTGTTTTATTACTATTCAATCCGTGAGGCAATTCATGTGGAGCAATATAAAACTCACTATTTTCACTAGGCTGTTCCTCATCAAATCTTTTTAATAAAAGTAACTTTTGAATTTCAATGCCTAAACGAGAAGGAATTCTAATATTACTGTTACCATAGAAATGATCGTGTAAGTCAGCCAGAATTCGTTTTAAATCATACGCAGGAGATAAGCTTGATTTTAAGCGGTAACATCCGAGTTGCTGAGGTTCAATCAGTTCTTCCCAACTGGGTAGAAAGGGTGGTAATTCACGATAACTTCCTTCAGAGTTTAGGGAAAAAACTTTAAGTGTTGCTCCGTTAAACCAAATTAGGGTTCTTGCTCCTGAACTTTGCCATGACCTCACCCATTCATAACTAAAAGCCACTGACTTTTTGCCAATACTAACAACTAGTAATGGTTCAGTATGCAGTATCGCTTCGGGAGACAAAATAATAATGTCTGCGGAGAAATTTTGACCATTCTTACCTAGAAAGCTTGAGTTTAAAAGTAAGTTAGTTTTAGAGTAGCCAGAGTCTAGCATTCGTCGAAGTATTTCTTGTTTAGCAACCTCAACAGCAGTTGCTCGTAATAGCAAGTTCGTTACAAGACACTTGAGAGTACTAGAACTAGCTTGACTTTGATTGTTTCTACTTTTATGTGCTTCAATAGTTGTCATTCTTCATCCCTTATGTGCATATAGCGCATTTTATATTTAAGGAAGCACTTGAGGCATTAAAATAATGTCCTCGTCAGTGCTTACCGGAGCGTGACGAAGTAAGTGCAAAATTCGGCACGTTGTAAAGAAGAATTATAGAACATTAAAATGTGCAGAGTTTTATTTACAAATCAAATAAGACAGTTTTAATTGCTGTGAGCAATGAAGTAACTGAAGTTTTATACTCAGCACCTACTTAGCCAATACTTTTAAAATATCCTCTAAATACTTTCTATAACGTCCTTACTTGTCGATTTCGCACGCGTTCGGGACTTCCAGTAGGAATTGCAGCAATTAATTTTTGTGTGTATTCCTCTTTGGGTTCTTGGTAGATGCTTTCGGCTGTGCCTTCTTCGACAATTTGACCGCGATTCATGACTAAAATGCGATCGCTCATGAATTTCACTACACTTAAATCGTGAGAAATAAAAATATAAGTCAGCTGAAAATCTGACTGCAATTCTTTAAGAAGATTTAATACTTGTGCTTGTACAGAAACATCCAGCGCTGAAACTGATTCATCGCAAATAATAAATTTGGGATTTAATGCCAAAGAACGCGCTATACAAATTCGCTGGCGTTGACCTCCAGAAAACTGATGCGGATAGCGGTTCATTGCATCTGCACTCAAACCCACCCGTTCTAAAAGTTCGGCTACGCGTTCGCGTCGTTGTTGTTTTGTCTTCCCAACCGAGTGAATTAACAACGGTTCCATCACTGCATCCCCAACCTTCATCCGTGGGTCGAGGGAACTAAAAGGATTTTGGAATACTATTTGCATTTCCCGCCGCAGTTTTTGTAACGGTTCGCCTTTGAGGTTGGTAATATCTTGTTTGTCAAAGATAATCTGACCGCTCATCGGTTCGATTAACCGCAGCAAGGTTCTACCAAGGGTCGTTTTGCCACAACCAGATTCTCCCACTAATCCCACCGTTTCCCCCGGTTTGACATTAAAGGAAACGCCATTAACTGCCATAGTGTAACGTTTTGTACCACCGAATATCCCGCGTACTGGAAAACCAACTTTTAAGTTGCGAATTTCCAACAGGGGTTCTTTCTCGTTTAAATTTGCCAATCTTGCAGCAATCTCTTGGCTGGTAACTTGTGCAGGTTGTACGGGTTCTTTCGCCTGAATTACTAATTGTCTGGTTGGTGTTTCTTCCACACTCATGTAGTCAGAAACGGTGAGTAATTTTTGGGGACGGCGCTCAAGGGTGGGGCGACAGGCTATCAAGCCTTTAGTGTATGGATGCTGGGGATTAGTAAAAATTTGGTCAGAAGTACCAGATTCGACGATTTTGCCTTTATACATTACGGCTACTTGGTCGGCAATTTCGGAAATTAGCCCCAAGTCGTGGGTGATGAAAATCATCGCCATGTCACGGCTTTGCTGCAATTCTCGCAACAACTCCAAAATTGTTGCTTGCACCGTCACGTCTAAGGCTGTGGTTGGTTCATCGGCGATTAATATTAATGGGTTGCAAGAAATTGCCATTGCAATCATCACCCGTTGCAACTGACCCCCAGAAAGTTGATGCGGGTAGCGTTCGAGCATGGCTTCTTTGTGTTCTTTAACCAACTGTGCCAACTTTGGCGTATCTGGTTTCGATGAATTGGCGTTGGTTTGATGGTCACTGAGCTTCTTGCCTTGAGCGTTCGCGTAGCGTCTTGTAGAGAAGTCGAAAGGTGCCGAAGTGTGCCAAGTTTCGATATACTGCTGTTGGATATCTTCATCGCTGGGTAAAAGTTTTACCTCTTGCAAACCTGCGATCGCAATTTGTTTTGCTTCTGCGGCTGAGACATTTTGATGCCGCATAATTGCTTCTGTGAGTTGAAACCCAATGTTATAAACTGGATTGAGGGAACTCATCGGTTCTTGAAAAATCATGGCAATGTCACCGCCACGATGTAGCTGCATTTCCTCAGGCGACAATTTTACTAAATCTATGGGCTTGGCGTTCTCCTGAGGACGAAACCAAATTTCACCCCCAGCCACTCTACCGGGAGTCTGCAACAAACCCATCACAGCTAAGGATGTGACTGATTTTCCGCTTCCCGACTCTCCCACTATTCCTAGAGTCTCACCTCGACGCAATTCAAAGGAAATGCCATCCAAAGCTCTGACGATATTGCCATCACCGGGAAATTCAACTTGGAGATTGCGAACCTCTAGGACAGTTTCTCTCATAGGAGTCGGGTAGGAGTTTTAACTGAAAATTATTTGGATTTTAACAGTAGTTTTGATGAGTATGTCAGTTTTTCCACTGCTGACATCTTACTTTCCACAATATACACGCATCTGCAATGTAGAACTGCTTAGAATTTGCCCAAATTGCGATCGCCTCATGGTATCCTCTGTTTTCAGAGTTTCAGTGTTTACATCACTTGCCACCACGAACAAAACAGCCAGGAGAGCAAATCCGTAAATTGGTTAAAGAGCGTCGCCAGTCTGCGAGGCTGAGTTATGCTTTTGCAGCAGTTGTTTTCATGGGGACAGCACTGTTATTAAGTATCTTAAGTAGTTCTTTCGTGAAAATGTTGGTTTTGCTAGGGGGATTAGTAGGTTCATGCTACTTATGTCGTAATGGACAACACCTGATGAAAAGAGGGGATGATGCTCAACGTGGGGCTACGGCTGAAACTGAAGTAGCTACATTACTACGTTCCTTGCAACATCAAGGATGGCAAATAGAGTATAACCTCCGAATTAATAGATGGGGAGATGCAGATGTGGTGTTGCATTCCCCTCAAGGCAAATGGTACATAGTTGATGTCAAGTCTCACGGTGGCACTAAAGTTTATGAAAATGGGCATCTGCGTAAACGTTACGGCAGAAATACTTTTGATTTTAACGAAGGCGATTTGATTAGCAAAGTTAAAGGCCAAGCCACAGAAGTAAAACACTTAAAAAATGCCCGGTGGGTGACTGCACTGCTTTGCTTTACAAAGGGTGATGTAGATATTCCTAGTAATCAGGTTGGTGGTGCTTATGTTGTAACTGCTACCGAGTTAATTAATACTTTGTTACATTTAGATAGATAAAAATGTTGTCTGTATAATTACTTAAGTGTAATTTATATAGATTGAGTGAAATCAAAGTGAGCGATACATTTACTCACGGTTATGCATTATTAATTGGTGTAGGAGAGTCGCGTTATAGCCCATTATCGCTGCCAGTAACCGTAAAAGATACTCAGGCAATTTATACTGCTTTAATCGATACCGAATTATGTGCTTATCCTAACGATCAAGAGCATATTCGAGTTTTAAATAATCAAGGTGCGACAAAAAAGGCAATTTTAGAAGAATTAGAGTGGTTGAAAGAGAAATCAGCTAGCGATCGCAATGCTACTGTGTTTGTTTACTACTCAGGACATGGTTTTTTAGATAAAGATACACAACATTATTATCTACTACAACATGATATTAAGCCCAATCAAATTGCTAGTTCTGCATTATCAGCAGAAACTTTCACCGATGCGCTACGACAAATTAAAGCAAAACGTTTATTAGTTGTAATTGATAGTTGCCACGCAGCTGGTATGGCAACATAGAAAGCAGTGTAGCAGGTCATTGATAAATTCCAAAGTTCAAATCCGTCGAGAGACAAGTATACAAGTTTCTGATTCATTGTCTATCGAAGATATAAAAGCAAGAATCATTCAATTAATTACACCATAATTGACTAAATTTATATTGAATAACAGACAACCCGAAAAGCAAATCTATTATCAGTAACGCTTGCCATTTCTGAAAAGCGAGATGCAGAGCGACACAAACGAGCAGGAGAATCCCAGGAACCTCCGCGCAAAATTCGATATTCCGAATTTCCATTATTCGCCCAAGAACTACCGTCTGATGGTGCGTCTTGATAGTCATCGTGTTCGCAGTCTTCACACCACTCCCAGACTAATCCATGCATATCATATATTCCAAAGGGATTAGGTAGAAAACTGCCAACCTCTGTTGTCTGTTGGTGAGAAATACTATTAATATTTTTATTTTGTGCTAAATATTTGGCTAAATTCGGTGTAATTGTTTTGCCAAAATGAAATGGAGTTGATGTCTGGGCGCGACAAGCGTATTCCCATTCAGCTTCGGTAGGTAAGCAATATTTTTTTCCTGTTTCTCGTGAAAGTCGCTCACAAAACTCTTGTGCATCATACCAAGAAACTCTTTCTACAGGTAAGCTATCTCCTTTAAAACAAGATGGCTCCAGGTCAAGACGGCGTTGAATTTTGGGGAGATTTGCAATAATTCTCCACTGTGCTTGAGTAATAGGATATTTACCCAAAAAAAAGGGTTTTAAAGTAACTATGTGTTGGGGACGTTCATCTTCGAGTGATTCAGATTCATCTAGAGGTGCGCCCATTTGAAATTTACCGCCACCAATAGAAACCATTTCCAATACAATGCCGTCTGCAAGATTTTCTATAAAACACTCAGCTTGTTTAAGACAACGTTTAGTTTCTATTCCTTGAATATCTAAAGTTACGACTTCAAACTCAAACTTGGCGATAGCTGGGATTCTTGAAGTAGGAAGTTTTTGATTTTGTGAGTTAGTTTTTTTTACTAAATGTTCATTTTTAGTTCGAGCTAATAAATTAGTCTGAGCAGAATTTTGTTCAGGTAATTTTTCTATATTAATACTCGGAACTAAGTCTTTAAATACTTCTTGTATAACAGCCTTGATAGTTTGAGCATCTGTATTATAGTAAGTGCGATCGCCAATATGGATATCCTTACCATCAGCAATATTAATAATATTTTTGCCTATTTGTAAAACATGCTGGTCATCGCTATTTTTTAGCCATTGCCTTAGTAACAAAATATCCCCATCGTTTTGAATACCATCACGGATACGGTCAAAAATAGTAACTAATTCGTCAGGTATAGTCATTTATCGTGAATTTTTGCAAACGCAGATAAAAAAATAGCACATCCTCAAGGATGGCTACTTGTAAAAATTATTTAATCGTAATACTTTTTGCTAAGTATGTTTAGCAAGTTAAATACACCCAAAGCTACAAATTTTAGAACGGAATATCATCTGGGTCTGGTTCTTCTTGTTTCACCGCTGGGTAAGTGGTTCGCTCGTAATTTGCAGGTTGGGGCGTGGGTTCATAATTTGTCGGGGGAGTAACGCCAACGGGACTTGGTGCTGGGGTAGGCGCTGGACGTTGTGACTCGTAAGTGGAAAAATTTGTCTCTGGCGGACGAGATGGCGGTGCTTGTCGTGGTGGAGTTTCGGTAAATGATGGAGTTGCGTTTGAGGAGAAGGATGTAGTATTAAAACTACTTCCAACAGATTGAATTTGTTGTACTGTTAATTCAGCGCGTTTTTCTTTAAAACCTTCTTGACGCTCAACAGTATTCATAGTTAAACGTCCTACGAGAATAACGCGATCGCCTTGGTGATAGTTTTGCTGAATTTCTGTTGCTAAATTCCCCCAACCTACAACTTTCAGCGTAGCTGGTGGATCTTCTGGTTTCTGGGAATTAGGAAATTGTACCAACATTTCCGTGACCCCCAGATTATTATCTGCTGTGTAGCGCAGTTGCGGCTCGTTAATAATTTCCGCCATTAAAACGCAGTTGTTCATTAAATTTCCTCCTGTCTGAAAAATAGGGAGTGTGGAATGGGTAGAGACGCGATTAATCCCATCTGTACAAAGTCGGGAAGATTCATGTTGTTGAGTTTTGTGTGGAATTTACCCATAAATAACTGACTGCAAAAAGTGGTTATTCAAAAAGAGGGGGTTTTCTATATAGTGCCAATTAATATCTAGATATGTTTTGAAGAAGAATGCAGAATTCAGAATAATTCTTCGTTAAAAATTGGGAATCGCCAGCTATAAGCGCCACAAAATTGAAAATTTAGTTTAGTCTTTGAACTGTGATTCATTCACCAGAAGCTACTTTAATTCTGAATTCCATTTTTAGCATAAAAGCCAAGCGATCGCTTTGAACAGCATTAAAGGTACTGTTTGCCGCCTTCGCCTGACTGGGATGAGCATTGAATTCTGCATTTGAGTAGTATGATTGTACCATCCATCCCTAACATATCAAAAATTCTCAGCAAAAATTAAGTTTTCACGCGAACGGGAAAAACACCCAAGCCAATCAATCTTCCTGGGAGGTCGCGCAAGACAGGTAAGCGCAAAAAACCAGGTGGTACAAAGGTGTAATTTGAGGTGAGAACAGGGGCAAATACCCGCTTTTGGACAAAAGTTTGAAATGCTTGAATGATGCGTGTGGGCAACTCCCGTTTATGCTGTACTTTTGCAAGGTCGCTAAGTTGTACTTGTTGGTTCTTGAGTGGTTTGCTCAGTACATTCGCCGCCACTACAGCATCTTGAATTGCATAGTTAATGCCAACTCCGCCAACTGGAGACATGATATGTGCGGCATCGCCGATGAGTAATAATCCTGGATGATACCAGCGTTTAACGCGGCTGGACTCTACTGAGAGAAAGGCTACTTGCGACCAATCATGTAAATTTGCGATGCGTTGCTGGAATTCCGGCACTACTTCGACAATAGATTTTTTTAATTCCTCCAAACCCGCAGCCCGTAGTTTTTGATAGCCGCCTTTGGGAATAACATAGGCAACTTGCCACTCATCGCCACGGTCAAGCATCGCAATTATGTGTCCTTGGCCAAAGCGCCCCATTCCGCCCTCTGGATCTTCTGGCTGACGGGGTAGGCGGAACCAGAGAACATCCATTGGTGGCGAGGTTTCGATGGACTCAAATTCACCCAGATTTCTTAAACGGGAATGGCGACCATCCGCCCCAACAGTGAGGATTGCCCGGACTTCATGCCAACCACCGCCTCCCCGATAGCGGACACCTTGAATCACGCCATTTTCCGTAATTAATTCCTGGACATTCGCACCCATTACTAGATGGAAACTAGGATATTTTTCAGCTTCTTGGGTGATGAACTCCAGAAATTTCACCTGAGGAAGCATCGTAATGTAAGGGTAGCGGGTTCTTAAATGACTAAAATCAGCCAAAGTAACAGAATCTTCAGGAGTTTGAATACTCAGGCGGCGGATTTTGGTATGGGGAATTTGTAGCAAGCGATCGCTTAGTCCCAATTCTTCCATAATTTCCATCACTGATGGATGAATTGTATCGCCACGAAAATCGCGATCGAAGTCTTTGTGTGCTTCCAAAAGCATCACAGAAATCCCTTGACGCGCTAACAACAGCGCTAAAACCACCCCTGCCGGGCCTCCACCCACAATGCAACAATCCGTAGTTTGTACGTCTACAATGTCATGAGCAGAGTTAACGTTTGGGTCTTGAGAAGAATTAGCAGGGATATGGGTAGTCATAACAACACCTCCTGACCAAATAATTACTAATTCGTAATTCGTAATTCGTAATTAATGGGTACAAGCCTCCAGTAATTGGAACTAGGAATTACGTAGCTTGCTTCTGGCCAGAGGCGAGTATTATCAATTACGAATTATTTTGACAGCCCTAAAATTCAGGGTAGTTTGTTTTTTATGGTGTAAGCTATTTTTTTAACTTTTCGTATTTAGATAGAACGTGTATTATGGGCGCTAAAGTGTCATTAGTCATTAGCCCAATGCTCAATGCCCCAATGCCCTATGCTCAATTTCCAATTCTTAATCAAATAATTAGTTGTGTCTGAAGTTATTTTAGAAAACGTTTATAAAAGTTTTTCCCCGCGTCAAGGGGAAAGTGCGACCTCACAAACTCAATCCCCACTCAAAGGAGGGGAAAAAACTGATGCAAGCCGGGAACGTGCAGAAAGCATCAATGTTTTGCGGCGGATTAACTTGACCATCCCAGATGGGGAGTTTATGGTGCTGGTAGGCCCTTCTGGTTGTGGCAAAAGCACCTTGCTGCGGTTAATCGCTGGGTTAGAGGTGATGACTGGAGGTAATATTTGGGTAGGCGATCGCTTGATTAATGATTTACCACCCAAAGAACGCGACATCGCGATGGTATTCCAAAATTACGCCCTTTATCCCCACATGACGGTGTATGACAACATCGCCTTTGGATTACGCCGCCGTTTTGGGGGAGCAGGGGGAGAAAATAACCACTCCTCACTCGCTAACTTTGCTGAAAATCTCCTAGTCGGGGCGACAAGAAAGTTACCTAAAGGACTGCGTTATATTTCTGACAAAGAACGGGCTGTAGATGAGCAGGTGCGTAGTGTTGCCCAACTTTTACAAATTGAAACATTGCTGAAACGTTTGCCCAAGCAGCTATCGGGGGGACAAAGGCAACGCGTTGCGCTGGGAAGGGCGATCGCCCGCAATCCCCAAGTATTCTTAATGGATGAACCGCTTTCTAACTTGGACGCTAAATTGCGGGCGGAAACCCGCGCTCAAATTGTCAAATTGCAGCGCCAATTGGGGACAACCACGATTTACGTGACCCACGACCAAACCGAAGCGATGACAATGGGCGATCGCATTGCGATTATGTCTGAGGGTAAAATTCAGCAAGTCGATTCTCCATTAGAAATTTACAATCATCCTGCAAACCTTTTTGTTGCAGAGTTCATTGGTTCGCCACCGATGAATTTTATTCCTGTAAAATTTCATGCCCCGCTGTTGATTACTCATTCGCAGTTTCGTTTAACGCTTCCAGAAGTTTGGGCAAAAGCTTTACAAAAATATGATGGGAAAACTCTAATTTTAGGCATTCGCCCAGAACACTTAAATTTGAGCTTACCTGCTACTAAAAATTTACCAGTACAAGTGGATTTAGTAGAAAATTTAGGTAACGATTCCTTCTTGTCCGTTAGGATTGCTGAACCTGGTTCTCAACCTAGCCCTACAAATAATTATCTCCAAGTGCGAATACCACCAGAGCGATTTGTCCAAGTTGGCGAACAACTTTGGTTGTCCTTAAATCCAGATAAAATTCACTTTTTTGACCCAGAAACTGAGTTGGCAATATTTACTTAAAACTATCCGCGTCTAATTGGTAAAATACGAACTCTGGATTGGGTTTGATCGATAGTGACCAATGCTCCTGTCTCTAGTGAAGACTCAAACTGATTTAGGGCTGAAATGACTAGATTTTCGATACTGTTTGGCAAAACATCCTGAGTACGAACTTGAATGACACTGGGAGTATCGACACCTGTTGCAGCTAGTAGAGAACCGAAGTCTAAATCGTGAGTAAAGACGATATATCCATTAGTTCTTGCCCATTCCATAATTACTGAATCTTTCTCACGAGGATCGCCAACAGTAGACCAATGGACAGCAGAAATATTGTATTTTTCAAAAACAGCAACCCAATCAGGGGAAAGGTTCATATCAATCAAAATTTTCATGCACTTGTGAGAGGAACTTCAATCTCTTCAGCCCGCCACGCAGCATACGCAAGTGCTTCATAGATGTCGGCTTCTTCGAGGTAGGGATATGCTTTGATAATCTCACTATTACTATGTCCGGACGCCATTAAGCCAACGATAGTACCAACGGTGATACGCATTCCCCGAATACAGGGTTTGCCACCCATAACTTCAGGATTGCGAGTAATTCTGGTGAGATTTTGCATAATTGTTCGAGAGTGCGAGTAAGGTTATGACATTGAGAAGCCAAAAATGGCTGTGTCAATCTTTTTTATTATCGGAGTTTTACGACTTTCTAGGCTCACTGATTGCCAATCTTAAAAATTTAACAAACAAAAAAATTTTTAAAATATATGATTTTAGTATAATCAATAGATAATTATCGATAAAAATTAATCTTCTTGAGAAAGAATTAAATTTAGAATATTCATTTCTTTAGACTGGAATATTTGATTTTCATTAAATAGGTTTTTCCCTAGTTTATCCATTGCACCACTATTGAAAACTACGTAAGGAATATTTTGATAATTAGAGTCAATAGGTAAAATATTATATGCTAAAGCGAGTGTAGAAACATACCGAGCTAAAATATCTCGTAAAGACAGATTATCAATTCTTCTCTCATTTTGAAAATAGTCTTCAAAAGCCTGAAAAGATAAAAATGTCTGTATAGGTAAAGCATAATAACGTTCTGATGAAAGAGAAGTTTGGGTTAATTTTTGTGAACGTTCTAATTCACTAAAAAGTGTTCTAGTTAAGTCGATTAAGGAATAAGCAGCACTAATAATTTGTTTTGGGTATTTTCCTGATTTTACTAAAAGTTTAAGTTTTTTGATAAAATCTTCATTACGCTCGCGATCGAGAAGTTTTCCTAAGTCAATATAATTAGTTTCTTTAACTAGTTTCTCTGATAAAGGTACAATGAGTAAACTACCTCTAACATAGTTTTTTTCAATTGGTGGCAGACTCAGCAAGTTATCAAGGTTAGTCTCGATTTTTGATAATAAATTAAATCCTATTGAAACATAGGATAATTCTTGAGTTTCAGAAAGTGATTTATTTGGAAAATAAGGACTTATTTCAGTTTTTTGAACTGAAAGGAATTCAGATAAATTTTGCTCTATATTTTTCAATATATTATCTCCAGGTTGTTTTTTTACCTCCTTCTGAATTTGCCGTAATAAAGTAGCCAACGTACCAATAAATGTCTCTCCTGCTTGGCTAATTGCTTTACCACCAATAGGAATAATAACGTATCGTTTTCTACCAATTTCTCCTGACCCCATAATTCTAGTCATAATTGATGCTTTCAGGATAATCAGAATATTTAATACATTCAGACAAGCTTCTTTTAATGAGATATCTGTAAGTTTTTCTGATTCAGTAGCACTTAAACTTTTTCCATTATCATCTACTTTTTTTGGATAGTATATCGCTTTATCAGACAAGTAAAAATTTAGATATTTACTACCCCGGTCTAGTTCACCACCTCGTCCACGATAAATTACTTGTATAATTTCCATCAAATTTTGCTCAATTTGAAAGCTAGGAATCTGTACAAGAAGATGCTTTGTTTTGGGAAAAGATAAGCCGCGAGATGCGGAAGCAGTCATAAAAACTACTTTGACTGTATTTTGATATTTCTGAATTTCAGCTTCTTCCTTATCTGATAAACTGGCATGTATTTCTAAATATTCTTGATGCAGAGTAAAGCTACGTCTTAATTGAGAAATTTTAGTAATTAATTGCTTGAGAGTATCTTTATTTTGGATATAGACTATAATGTGTCCATCGTTTTGATCTAGCAACTTTAAAATATCTTCTTCAATTTTTTCAACTACTTTAGTATCTAAAGTAAAACTTTCATTTGTAATATTGTCTGAGCTTAATGACTGGATAAATACGTGATAATTAAATATCAGCTTGTCAGCAGGATAAGAATTTGCATTTATCAGAGTTGCAGGCTTATTCAAAAATTCAAATTCATTAAAAGATAAACATTGACCAATTGAATCTGAAACTTGTCTGACAAATATTTTATCTCCCTGAATTTGATTGAGAGAAAGATGATTTTCAACTACGTCTTGTATTGTCAGTGATGCGTCAGCAGTAATCACTTTCAGATTAAACCCGTATTCAGGATTTAACAAATCATATTCTTCAACAAAATCTAAAACGCCATGTAGAAAAGCAACTCCCTCTTGAGAACCTGTAATTTCGTCAATCATAATGAAAATATTTTTCATACGACTGGCGATTTCTTTCATTTTCTTTGGAATAATTCCGGGAGGCTTTTTGGAGGAATTATAAGCACTACTAAATATTCTGTTCAAATGTTTTAAAGTATTACCGTAGCGAGTTTCTTTTAAAGACTGCATTGAGGCTGTAGCAATAATATTATTAGGTAAATTAGGATTAATAATACAGGTGTAAATTGCTTCACATAAACTTGCTAGGACTCCAACTTCATGAGGTTTTTCTACTTGTACTAAATTATCTGCATATCTAACCAAGCGACTAGGAAAGTCAGATACTTCGTCTTTTAAAGTTCTAGCATCTAAAAATTTGACTTGCCCTATTTGATGGTCGTCACTAAGGTTATTATTATAGTATTCAACAACGTAACCTCCATTGGCATCATCAAGTATTCTTTTATTGGTATTAATACAAATTAAATTATCCGAAACTAATTTTAACTTACTCTCATCTTTAAAATTATTGTCAATAATATCTCGGTTAACCTGAATTCGAGGACTGACATATATTAGGAGTGAACCCTCGTGTAAGTTGTCAATAATTTGCTTTGCAACTGCTGTAGTTTTACCTATTCCAGGATTGCCAGTCAAAAACAGCAATGATGTTCTAGAATCTGCAAGGGTTCGTCGTATCAACTCTGCATGAGCATTTCTAAATTCTGTTGCTTTGAGGTCTAGCGATCGCTTAATAAATTCAGGTACAATACCAGCGGTATTAACAAAATCTTGCCCCGCTTCAAATACCTCAGTATTGTGGATATAATTTATTGTATCTTTTTTTATTTCAACTATATCTTTGACAAATCTGCTCCCATCTTGAAAGTTTACAGCTGCATTACCTTGAATGACTTCAAGTAACGTGTTGCGGCTGTCATTAATATCTTTGGCACTCTTATTTTTATATATTTCATAACAATTTTTTAATATTTGCAGACTATTTTGAGCATTGTCTTTTTCTTTAGTCAAAGCAATGCCGTTAATCATTCTGTCACTATAGCCAAAGCAATTAAACTTCACTGCATCAGTTTGTGATATTTTACCCGACGAAAGCAGAAATCTATAAAAACTCCAAGCATAACTAGAAGCTTGGATAACCTTGACTGCTTCCTTGTCTTTAGTCTTGAAAGCACAGAAAAAGCGAGTCAATTCTTTGGAATATATCTCGTTAAGTTTATTCTTATTGTCGCTACTATTTCCAGTATCGATACCGAGTCCACAAAAACTAGACTTGGAACGTACATAATTTAACTCAGTATTTAGTGATTCTATCAGACTTTGAATGTTATTTAAGTCAGTTACAGAATGAAGAGCTGAAGTTGTAAAAGTGGATAAATCTACAACTAAAATTCGATATCTACCCATATACCGCAGTAATAAGAGAGTATCTGCTTTGAGAAATTCCCCTCCATCCATATAACGAATGATATCGACGTTTTCAAATCCCTGAATTTCTAAAATTTCCTTGTAGCATTCAGGAGAAGATCTCTGTAAATTTTTGATCCCAAAAGCATTGTCATTATAGAAATCACACTGAAAATAGATAATTTCTATTTTGCTTTTAATTAGCCAGCCAGATGCTTCTATAAATTCTCGCACAAAGCTGTAGCCCGAAGTCCATCCTTTTTGAATAAATAATTTTACCCAGTCTCCAATAATTTCCTGATGAGATTTATCTATGAAATTACTAGCTATAGCCTTTTGGATATTATGCAAAGATAACTTACTTAAAGGCTCAAGATAAACATCATCATAGGAATGTTGTAACTTGGAATGTTGAAAGTAAGTCAAAATGCCGATATTAAAACTTATTTCAAATACTCGACCTAAATTAATGCCTAAATCATTTCCCATAAAGCACACTCCTAATTTCGGTCAAAAAGGCTAAGTTGTTAAACTTAACATTCTTTTCTGAGTAAGTATAAGTAGATATTTTACCGATTCCTTCATCACCAATTAGCTTGCTGTAAGGGTTCAGCTTGAGAGCAATATTTCGATTGACTTCGTATCGAGAAAAATGAAATAAAGCAATGTATTGTAAAATCGTCTTTTGTAAAGGCGAATCTTTATCTAATAAGCCTTCTATAATATCTTTTGTATCACCTACGTCATAAATATTTAATAAAGTACTGTAACAAACTACACTATTAAATATAGTCCGCTCTTTATCTACAGAACGACCTGTAAAGAGGTTGAGAAACACTCTGGTTTTTTGGCTTTTATCCACAGATAACTTCTCTAATTCTTCAATATCAGGAATATAAAAGGAATCGGCTTTCCCTTCAACCAAGTTGATAGCAGGATAGTTATCCATAAATATTGGATATAGCTTGATATCTGGCTTACCTCTTTTGAGATACTGAACTACATCCTGAGACATGAAAAATAATGAATCTGGGTCTGAGTCTAATTTAGTTATACCCAAACTTCTGGTATAGGGAGCTTTCGCTATGTATAGAAAATGGCGATAACCTTGTTGGTAAAGTTTACTAATTTCATCTCTCACAACCTCTGATTCTGTAGATATTTTAGAATGAGGTTGATTGTCTGCAAATGTTTTGATAGGTTCAACCTTTACTGTTGTATCAGATACCTGATTAATAGCAATAATTTCGCCATATATATTTGAAATTCTGACAGGTTTATCTTTTTCATCCCAAACTGCATCACTCAACCAGCTAGAAACAACAATAATTGCCAATTTATCTAGTTGAGCCTGATAACCTTCTTTCAAATCAAAAGTTTTAGGAATTAAAGCGTACAACGATGACAAGGCATTTTGTACTTTATATTTATCTATTGTTAGAATATTAAGTCCTTGAGCATCAGCCATACAATCTCGACGAAGAATATGTGCTAATGCCTTTGATAAAGAATTGAGAAAAACTTCATCTTCTGTTGTTTCCTGAGTATTTTTGAGATGAAATCTAAAAATGGGAATAAAGAGTTTTTCTTGCTTTTCGGTATCTAGACTAATTTGCTCTCGACAAATACTAATGCACAAGTAACTTAATAAAGTGAAGACTTGCTGATATATAGTTGCTTCTGGTGATTGAGTATTTTTAAAAATCTTTTCTCTTACTTCCTTAGTTTTATAATAAATAACTAAGATTTTTTCTTTTGCAAAGTAGTTGTTATATTGTGGAATAGATATAGGTTTACCATTTTTCTCTCCTATTGGAGAAAATATGACAGGTAATGCTTTAACACCTGTGATATCATATTGCATCGAGAAATTTTGCTTATCGCTATCTGTAAAATAGCGAACATCATCAAAAGTAAAACTGACAGATAATGAACTAAGAGATTGTTCATTTACAGCAGGTGGTAAAACCTCCACAAAAGCCAGGGCTTCTCTAGCTTTAGCTTTCAACTGTGATTCGTTTCGTTGATTTAAATCAAGTTTCAAAAAACTACGAGTATTAATAATTTTTGAGACACTTTTATGCAAAATTTCTTTATTAATACATAACTGTACTATTTTAGAAAACGATGGCAATATTTCTTTTTTCTTAAGAAAGGTTTGCAGCAGATTTCTTAAAGCTGCTAATTTTAGTTCGACTTGCCAAACATCCTCAATATCCTCAATATCCTTATTAAATATCAAACTTTTAATTTTGATTAATAAATTTTTTACTTCCTCATCAGAAGTTTCACCCGCTTTCAATTTATTTAAAACATCTGTCTCAAATTTGGGAATAGGATTATAATCTTTATCAGGTATATTACCTTCTTCATCGACAGCGAAAACGAAATAATAAAGACAAGCAATTTTCAAAACTTTTTCTTTAAAGTTCTTGGCTTTAACTGGCTCTTTTAGTTGGTCGATATGACGCGGACTGTTGGGGTCAAGTTCAGTCATATAATAATTTAGGACTGAATTTTTATGATAAGAATTTACAGAACCATTGAGCTTTAACCTCACACCCAAGTTGAATTCTTGGATACCTCTGTCTTTATCTACGCTTTCTCCTATCATTCCTTCATACTCAGGAATAATAGGCAAGATATCAAAGGCATTTGCTTGAGAAAAGGCTGTCCGCAGATTAAGAGGCTTATCAAGTGAATAACTTACTTCATAATGAGAGTCATCTAAATTTGGATCGTTGATATAATTGATTAATAATTTCAGTCGATTAATTAATGTTTCTAAACATTCAAACCCCTGTGCATTGGACTTATGTAAATTAGTTTTTGCACATTCTATCCTCAAATAATCCAAATAATCTATTTTGATATCTCGTAGTAGTCTCGGAAGAGATTCAGTATCTACTATTTTTTGAAATTCAGTGAGTTCAGATTCTTTTTTATCTGATATATTGTCTAAAATTTCTGTCAGTTGTTGCCAATCTTGTGAATCAGGCTTAGTTATAGTATCTATGTAGCTTTTAAGACTATCTAAAAACCTACTCTTGAAATTAGATATGCCTTCAAATTTGATATTCAAGTGATGAGCTTTTATTACTGAGTCTGTACCCCTGCGCCTTTCTTGAGCCAACCTATTTTCAATAACTAACCGCTGAGATGTAAAACTATAAGGTTTGTCAAAAGGATATTTAAATGGTAATCCAGCTTCAGTATTAATAAAATTAGATAATGGTGTGCAAAGATTGTCTAAGGAAGATTGAGCTTGGTTTTCTCCACAAACAGCCACAAGTTGTCTTCTCAATTCATCTCTAATGGCTTGGATTTTAGAATAAAATTCTGTTTGCAACTTAAAATTGACAGTCGCGGCTTTAATGCCTATATTCTGCGTTAAAGGACTTTGTGGACGTTGATTGGGATTTGTAGCAATTTCATACGCAATATCATAAGCTGAGATTCTGAGTTTATTTTTATCTGGAGAAAATTTAAAAAGTGGCTTTTCTTTAATTAACTGTAAAACTTTATCTAGTAATGGAATGTAATCTAATTTTGCTAATGGATTTGAGTTTTCTTCAATAGAATGTCCTGATGTCATGATGCAACCACTGTTTAGAAATATTTCAATTTTGTGGCTTACTCTGGAAAATTGATGTGCTGAAACAGCAACCAACGGAGTAAGCTGGTAGAATTAATTCTGAGTTTGTCAGACTTATCTTATAACCCAAAAATTTGTCTTCAACCATATCGGTAGTTTTGAAGACTTACGCTTATCTGGTGAATATTATAGTATAAATGTACCAAAAAGTTAATTTGATAAAAAAGTTTAAAATTGTTAATTTTTAGTAATAATACTTTATTAATAAATTTGGAAAAAAAGCGCTTTCAAATGTAAAGTAGCGATCGCACCCCATCATATACCAAATTTCACAAATGCGATCGCCCCCTCAAAATATTGCTAAACTTTTTAACAAACCTTTCGCCGTCCTTTCTGACAAGCATTACAGGCAGAAGTTTTTGGTTCAAAGTCGATACAACCAATCGCTTCTTCAGAACAAGCTTTTGCTGGGTTTACAGTACATTTAAGACGGTAATCATTGGTGAAGTAATCACAACCAGAACACGGAATTTGATGCAAACTTTTTATATGAATTACCCCTTTTTTCAAGGTTAACCAAACACTCGAAACAAATAGAATTATAATTGTCCAAGTGCAAAAAGCGCACAAAATCATAGCCAACATTAGTTATCCTCATAAAAATTCCAAAAAAATGCCCGCAACTGCTTTGCACCGCAGGCATAAGAGTTTACTTAGCTAGGGTTGAGCGAAAGCCAATTAATACGAAAAGTCAGAATTTAGAATGATTTACTGAGTCAATATTTCTCTACAATAGTCAATTTGAATTTTTGATTTTAGATTGCCATAATCCAAAATCCAAAATCTAAAATTTTATGACTCGCTACCTATGGTATTTAAAGCCTTTTCAATTCGGCTAAAGTCAACGCCAATTGCTCGTAGTGCGTGCCACAGATGGCCTTGCAGGAAGAAGAAAGCTAAGAAAAAATGGGCATTTGCTAACCATGCTCTAGCAGTGTGGCCACCGTTAGGTAACTTAATTGTGTCAGCAAAATAAGGGCTAACTCCGAGTTTTATTTCTAAAGGAGACCCATAAAACTCTACAGGATAAGCTAAGGTATTCACTGCACAAAAATAAGCTGCAACAAATCCCGCTAAGGCAATACCACCTAAAGAATAAGAAAGAATCGCTTCGCCGGAGAAGATTAAAAGCTTTTTCGCCCAAGGTAAAGGTTCTATGAGGATGTGCCAAATACCACCGCCAATGAGTAACAAACCTACATAAATATGACCGCCAATCAAATCTTCTAAGTTGTTAACGCTGGCAAAGTGGGTTTGATAGCCATAGATGACGAAGGGGTTAAGAGTAGGGTCAGTGACAACTCGAACATCATGAATTGTAGAGTCGTATATTCCTCCCCAAAACATCGCTTTTCCTACCAAGAGTAAAGCACCTATTCCTAAGAAAATTAGGTGATGTCCTAATATGATGCCAAGTTTTTTTGGGTCGTCCCATGTAAAATGAAATTTCCGAGCGTTACCGCTGGCGTCTTTTAAGTTTTTTGGAGCTTTGAAGGTGTGGAAAAGTGCCCCTGCGCCAAGCACTGCTGAAGAAATTAAATGCAAAGCGCCGATAACAAAATAGGTGTAAGTATCGGTTACCTGACCACCTGCACCCACACCAAAACCCAAAGTGGCTAAGTGGGGTAGCAAAATTAGTCCCTGTTCCCCCATCGGTACATCGGGGTTATAGCGAGAGATTTCAAACCATGTAAATGCCCCAGCCCAGAGTGTCGTCAGCGCCGCTTGTGCCACATGAGCGCCGAGAAATAAGCCAGAAAGGTTAGCGAAGCGGGCGTTACCGTTCCACCAATCAAATTCGACGTTGGGATTGCCGTATGTCTGCATTGTTAAGCTTGCTCTTAGTTGTTGCTAATAATACTCAATTACTTGGTTCTGATTTCAGAAGTCAAATCTCCTGTTAGTGGAGCAAACCATCTGCCATTAGCTTGGAAATAAAGCCTTTTAATGTGTTTGGAGAACTTCTTCCAAGTCATCGTATGCGATCAGACATCAATCTTATTGAACTTATTCGCAATAATTGAGATTACAAATTTAGTTTATTGAAAATATTTCTTATTAGTTAATTCTATTTACAAAACTTAATTATTAAAATAGAGAAAAAATTAAGCAGCACAAAGAGGACGATAGTATTAATTACTAACGCCTGAACTACTAGGAAATACAAGTTTTTGCTAGCACTTTTTTTGAAAATTTACAGCATAATTATGAATTCAGAATCTGAGCCGGAGACGTTTCCGTTGCTTTGCTCAGAATCTAGTAGAAATTAGCGTTTGACTGGCACAGATGACTATCTTATGAATTGATTCTGAATTATTCTTAAAAACTAACTTTTAGAAGCGCTAAAAGATAGTGCAGACGCTTCCACTAGATGCAAATCGTGGCGTTCCCAAAAACTCAAAATTTGTTCGGCAACCTCTTGGGGATAAAAGTAGTGAAAGAAATGATAGCCTTGCGAGCATTCCCAGAGTTTATCTTCTGGCTTGAGCCAATTTAACCAGTCATACAATGCAGGTGAGCTAACAATTGGATCGGTCTTGCAGCCACATATCATCATTGGCATAGAAACTCCACCTTTGGGCAAATAAATTAACTTAAATAAAGAGTGTGGCGTGGGAGATTGTTCTAAATCTTTATCTAAGGCAGCTACTAATTTTTTAGCAGTTTGGGATGGTTGATTTCCAAAAAGACTGCGAACGCTGCTTGCCAAAATTTGTTCGCGGCTGATGCTAAAAAGTTGTCGTTGAAAGTAATAGTGAGCGTGCCAAGTGTTGGCGGGTTGAGATGATACAGCGAGTAGAGTTAGCGATCGCACTTTTTGGGGATACCGCCGAGCAAAGCTTAAAGCAACCGCACCACCCATACCATGTCCAGCTAAATGCACAGAGCGATCGCTGTATTCTAAAAATTCATACAACAACTCTACAGCTTGGTCTATGGAACTACCTTCATCTTGAGTTTGCTGGTATTCCCAATGGGCAATTCTCAGATGCTTAGATAAATATTGAACTAAAGGCCGATCGAAACGCTGCAAAACAGAACTAGCACTTAACCACAAAACATCAAATGAATCAGACATAAATACCTATAATTTATCAATTATCAATTTGTCAGAAAGAATTCTAAATTATTACCTGGGCGTACAATTGTACGCCCAGAATTTCTACAAACCAAATTCTGTCTTTAACTGAGCGACCCAAGTTTTAATTCGCTCTTCTGTTAAATCAGATTGGCTACCGTTATCAAGTGCCAACCCAACAAACTTGCTATTTCTCAAAGCTTTAGATTCATTAAAATCATATCCATCTGTTGACCAATAACCAACAGTTTTCCCACCTCGTTGGGAAATTTTTTCTTCCAGAATTCCAATGGCATCTTGAAAGTTATCTGCATAGCCAAATTGGTCTCCATCACCAAAATAGGCGACCAACTTACCACTAAAATCGATTTCATCGAGATCGGGGAAGAAGCTGTCCCAATCGCTTTGAAGTTGACCAATATCCCAAGTAGGAGAACCAATAATCAGCAATTCGTACTCATCAAAAGTAGAAGCATCCGCCTCGTATATCGGATGTAGTGTTACAACATCACCACCAAACTCATCTCGAATTTGTTCGGCAGCAGATTCAGTGTTACCGGTTTGAGTACCGTAGAACAGACCTATTTTTTTCGACATGTTGACACCTGATATAAAGTTTTGCGATCGCAATAATTTCCGCAAGGATCGCTAATTCCAATTTGAAGCACCATCGCGACAGCTAGATTTATCGAAATATTTCAGAGAAAAATTCTCAATTTTAAATCTCGAATCTAAACGTCACCAACACCAAATCCCAAGGTTGCCAAATCAGGCATCCCTGCTCATCGGTTGTGCAAAGTCGTATTTGGCGATCGAAACAAAGTCATTACTCTCATTGCTCCTTACCTAGAAGACAATGAACCCAGCATGAACAACATCAGTGCCCCAAAGTCTTCCTGAGGGTTGCCCACCAAGCAATCGACTTTGGTGTTTGAGCAGTCACGCTTGTCATGGTCTTATCTCCTGATAAAGTTTGCAATTAGCTGAAATATATAACAAGCTTAATGAATATCTATATCAATAAGCCCAAGGATATATTACCAGACTTATTAAAAACTTTTTTCATTTGTTAAATGTAAAGTTTTCTAAAGCCTTTCAGCAAAGAGAGTTAGTTCTGAGAGATTTTGCAATCATCTCCTTCGGTAGAATAAACTACTATAAACCTATCGATTTACCGTAGTTTTATTTTAAGGCTAACTACCGCACTCTGCAAGAGCATAGTTGGAATACTCTGAATCAAAAACTGTCTAATAGGCAATAGGTTTAAAAGTCTTTTTGTATCCGGGTTTTACGTTATAGATCCCCGACTTCTTAAAGGATGCAGCTGGCGAATAGAGGGTCAGACCCCTCGTCGAGCCACAAATTGGTTTGTAGAGACGTAGCAATGCTACGTCTCTACATCGGGTGGAATGACGAAAAATCGTTCAATGAGGGGTGTCATCTCTGATTCGCCAGCTATATCCTTAAAGAAGTCGAGGATCTGAACACACACAACGTAGCAAAATTAATGGGACACTAATCCCTTGCCATATATAAAAAATAGGGTAGCGACTGCTGTGCTACCCTACAAATCACCTGTATTCTCTTCTACAAAAGTCTCAGGTTATAAATCCACGTTAATTAGTAATGATTCAAGTTAATACCAGCTTCTTTTGCCATTGCTTCTATCCCTTTGGTTTCTAGGGATTTAATTGCTTTAGTAGAAAGCTTTAATTTCACCCAACGATTTCCGCTTGGCCACCAAACACGCTTTACTTGTAGATTAGCGTGCTGAAGGCGTTTATTACGGCGGTGGGAGTGGGAAACAGAATAAGCGTTATTCGCCTTCTTACCAGTCAGTTCACAGCGACGAGACATAGCAACTATCTCCAGATTGTTATTTTAATACAGCCTTTCCATTTTAGGACTTAGACAACAGAAGTGCAGAGGGGAATGGGGAGAAGAGGGGCAGGGGAGGCAGGGGGAGCAGGGAGCAGGGGAGATGGGGAAGTGTGGGGAGTGAGGGGGGAAAGATTTCTTCCCCATCCTCCCACACCTCCCACACCTCCCACACCTCCTGCTTCCCTCATGCCCGATGCCCGATGCCCAACTACTTACTAGCTTGTTCCGTTAGCTTAGTAAGTACTTCATTCGATCGCTCAACAAAAGATTTCATTCCGTCAGCGTCGAAGCCTTTTTGCGACATTAGCGCTAAATCGTAGACGTGTTGGCAAATCATTTTTACTAACTGGTCTGTAGGCGATTGACCATCACCTTGAATGATATTACCTTGGCTAAGATGCGCCAGATTTTGAATCAGCGGATGAGCAGTATTCACCAGCAAAATATGATCTTCGGGAAATTCTACTGTCTGCTGCGCCATCATGGCGTTCATTTCCCGCAAGCGGCGGAGAATTTCTGGTAAAAGCACCATCGCGGGTGGTGTTCCTTGGGGATCGTCTGATTTTAAGGCTTCGGTGCGAATGTTGACTTTGGGTTTATTGAGGGATTTCTCGAATAACTCTTTGATGGTTTCGCTGCGGGTTTTATTGGTTTTGGGATCGACAATTTCCTGTGCTTTGTCTTGTTCCAGCAGAGTATTATCTAAGTCCGAGTCTACCCGCGTAAACTTCACATCATTGTATTCCCGCTCTAGGAAATTAATGAAGTGGGTATCGATGAAGGAGTCCATAAACAGGACTTCCAAGCCTTGATTTTTGTGTAATTCTATGTATGTAGCTTGGCTTGCTTCATCGGTGCTGTAGAAAACCCGATTTTCGTGGCGTTCTTTGTTGCGTTCTAAGTATTCTTTCAGTGTGGTGTAAGGAGTGGTGGATGCTGAGTTTTCTGAAGCAGGAGTCACATCTTGCCAAGCATCGCCTTCAGCAGATTGCACTTCAACTGCTGGAGTTTGGGCAGCGGGTTGTTCCGTCAGCTTGGCAGTGGTGCGAAAGATGATGATGTCTTCAATTTGTTTTTTGAATTTCTCGTCGTTGAGGGCGCCGAATTTCACAAACGTGCCGAGATCTTTCCAGACGCTAGCGTATTGTTCGCGGTTGTCGCGGAAAAGTTCTTTGAGGCGATCGCCAACTTTTTTAGCAATGTAATCGCCAATTCGCTTCACAGTGCGATCGCCTTGCAATGCACTGCGGGATACGTTTAACGGAATATCGGTACTATCAATCACACCCCGCATCGGCATCAAAAATTGCGGGATAATTTCTTCGCAGTTATCGCTAACAAAAACTTGATTGCAAAATAGCTTGATTTGTCCTTTTGTTACATCTACATCCGGTCTCATTTTGGGAAAATACAAAATCCCGTTGATGATAAACGGATAGTCAGTATTGAGATGTACCCACAACAGTGGTTCTTCTTGGAAAGGATACAGATAGCGGTAAAACTCTAAATAATCTTCCTTAGTCAGGTTACTCGGAGACTCACGCCAAGGTGCTTTTTGCCTATTTAATACTTCCCCATCCAGCTTAATTGGTACTGGCATGAAGTCGCAGTAAGTCTTGACAAGATTTTGAATCCGTGCTGATTCGAGAAACTCTTCCTCTTCTCCTTGCAAACTCAAAGTAATAGTGGTACCGCGAGTTGTCCGGGATGAATCTTCTAGAGTGAATGCTGGAGAACCATCACAACTCCAGTGAACCGCCTGCGCTCCTTCTTGGTAAGAAAGAGTATCAATTTCTACCTTTTGCGCCACCATGAACGAGGAGTAGAAGCCAAGACCGAAATGACCGATGATCGGTTGATCGGATTTGCCTTGATACTTATGAATAAATTCTTCAGCGCTAGAAAAGGCGACTTGATTGATATATTTCTTAACTTCATCGGCAGTCATGCCGATACCGTTATCGGAGATAGAGAGGGTCTTGTTATTTTTGTCAATGGCAATTACGATTTCTGGTTCGCTTATGTCTCCCGTGTAATCTCCGGCGCGGGATACCATTTTCAGCTTTTGGATGGCGTCTACAGCGTTAGATACCAGTTCCCGCAAGAAGATTTGGTGATCTGAGTAGAGGGACTTCTTAATGATCGGGAAAATATTCTCAGTATGAATACTGATAGTGCCTTGTTCTAACATGATAAGTAATCTTTGATGTTAGTATTCTGAAATGATGATATCGCCCTCTGCTTTCAGGGATAAACCCGGAGAATACATGAGAGCATGATACCAATTAGGATTTTAAAAGCATAACTTAAGCGATCGCTGCTTGCTTGAGCGTTGTTTGCCCCCATTTAATGATTCGGATTTCCCTACTCCCCTCTAAATACTATGAGAATTTTTTTCTAACACCAAAAAATAATGGTATGGATAGGTAGGATCGATATATTCTTGTTTGACAGTTAACCCAGCTTTCGTAACGGAGTTTAAAATCCGCTTCTTGGGATATCCTTTCAGACCCATTTCCCAGTAATGCTCGTCACATACTGGCGTTGTACTCCAGAATTTTGGCACATTCAGTAATAAATGCCTTGGTCTACCTGAGAAGGAAGTTTTGATTTGCAATGACAAATATTGAGTGCAATAAGGAATTGAAATCACCAAAAATTTGTTTGTTGCTTGTGCAAGTTTTTTTAAGGCTTGTTCTGACTGTTCGTAGGGGAAATGTTCCAGCACTTGAAACAAGACGATCGCATCAAATTTATCTTTTGGCAAAGAAAAATCGGTTGTCAGATCCAAAATCATATCTGGCTTGAGATTTGGGTCAACATCAGCAGTGGCAACGTTGTATCCATTGTTCTTTAAGAGGTCTGTTAATAGCGAGTTAAAAATCCCAATTTCCAAAACATTTTTTACCTGATTACCCAGAGAAAAAATTAGGCGCAACTGATGGTGGTAACTAATAAGGCGATTTTTTGATAAATATTCTGAATTTCTAATATCTAACGAGGTGATGAGTTGCATAGATAATGCTTACCTAAACTGATGGAGTGACAAATGCAGTGAGCATACAACTACAGGATTCCCAGAAAAATAGCGAAAATAACAGCACTATGATTTTGAGTGTATTAAATATTTCTATACGCATAAGAAGTTTGTACAGCAATTACTTAGGATTACAACATATACTAGTAACGTATTTTTCACTAAAATCAAGGTACATAGCAATTCTTCTTTGGATACTATAGACGGTGGGGTAGTACGGCTGACTATACTACCTTGCAAAGGCAAGCCAATTTGCCTGTCTAAATTTCATGCACCTCATAGGAATTTCCAGATTGTTCGCAAAGAAACTACTAGATAGCTCTTGTGATGGAAAGGTTTTCAGAGAAGTGTTTCAAATTTCGTGAAAAATTCAGTTCAGCTATAGCCGTAGCCACATAGGTTACGACATAATGACAAGCGTGAATGCTAGGAATGGTAATAGTTTTACCTCCTGCCTCCTGCCTCTCGCTATATCAGTAATATCTATCGTTGTACGAGTATAAGAAAAATGAGGTTTACAGACTGGGCCACTAGAGTAATGTTCATCTCGCTGATGTTCGCCGCTCTAATTATAGTGCTGCTGATTGGACGAGGGGTGCAAGTAGAAAATAATACAATTACATCTAATACATCAAAACCAGAGGTTACAGCCTGGAGTCAATATCCGCAGGCGCAATTCCAATCAGCCAAAGAAACAAAGCAGAAATCTCAGGCTGTTAGCAAATCTCCAATCAAGACAAATCAGCCTCTAGCAAGGTACATAACTACTCAAGCTTTTGCACAGTACAGGCCTAATTATCAAATTGTCTCAGTTGACTCAAGTAACTACGGCGAACGTTACACCACAGACGTTAATGGTAAACCCCTCAACAACCAACCAATTATCGTTTTCCATGAAACTGGTTATTCTGCTTCCAGCGCGATTAATTTTTTTCAAGTCGCTCATAGCGATGAAAATGTACAAGCAAGCTACCACGCTTTAATCAAGTTAGATGGGACGGTGGTTTATTTAGTACCGCCAGACAAACGAGCTTTTGGCGCAGGTAACTCAGTATTTGAGGGTTCAGAGGGTTTGGAAACTGTCCAGACTAATCCAAATTTGCCCCCGTCTGTGAATAATTTTGCTTATCACGTTTCTTTAGAAACACCACCAGATAGTTATGACAGCGGTAGCCCACAAACCCATAGTGGCTATACCGAAGCTCAATATCATTCTCTTGCTTGGTTAATTGCTCAAAGTCAAGTTCCAGAAGATCGCATCACTACTCACAAACTAGTAGACCGTTCGAGTAAGAAAGTTGACCCCATTAATTTTGATGGTAACAAGTTTCTAAAGTTACTAAGCCTTTACCGTCAGGTCAGACCAATTTATAGATAAATTAAGGTTATCCCACCTCTTAAAAGGCGTTTCGCGTTGACTGTTGACTGATGATTGTTAACCGTCAACCGTCAACAGGTTAAAAAAGCAATAATACACATAGCAATCCTCAATTAGTCAATGGTGCTTGAGGATTGGGAACACAATACTGCTCGGTTAACGATTTTTAACTCGGCATTGGGTTTGGGGAAAGGGTTAAAGGGTAAAGGTTAAAGGTTTTTTCTTTCCCCTTTCCCCTTCCCCTTTTCCCCTTAACCGACAAGTATTGATTGGGAACAGCTTTATTATTTAATTGGTTTTCCAGAAGACAAGTATTGCAGTGAAAGCGACAATCAGACTAGCCGATGAAAACGATGCATCACAAATGCTCTCAATTTATGCACCGATTATCCAGGAAACTACAATTTCTTTTGAGTTAGAAGCACCCAGCGAAACGGAGTTTAAAAACCGGATTCAGAGCTATCAACAAAAGATGCCTTGGTTAGTTTGCGAAATTAATGGTGAACTTGCAGGCTACGCTTATGCTAGCCCTTATCGTACCCGTGCGGCTTACCAATGGTCTGTAGAATCATCTGTCTACGTCGGTGAGAACCATCGCCGCAAAGGAGTTGCTAAAGCCTTGTATACGGCACTGTTTAAGTTACTCCAACTCCAAGGATTTTATAACGTTGTGGCTGCGATCGCTTTACCCAATCAACCAAGTGTAGCCGTACATGAAGCTGTTGGTTTTTTACCTGTGGGAGTCTTTCATCGAGTCGGATTTAAATTTGGTAAGTGGCGTGATGTCGGTTACTGGCAATTATCTTTACAACCAGAGCAATCTTTCTTGAGTGATGGTGATGAACCTATAAATTCACCTCTTTCTGTGTCAGAAATACAGAAATCGCCTTTGTGGGATGAAGCTTTAACAAATGGACTGTTGTTGCTGCGAGTTTAACTACAAAATTTCACAAGTTCTGTTGTACAACTTCGTATACTTCAGTCAGTCGATTGATTCGTTTCACATCCCCAGGAGAATCTAGAGAATCTGTGTGATGACGGTCAAACCAGACTCCGAATAACCCAGCATTCCTAGCTGCAATCGCATCTAGTTCTAGATTATCTCCAACATACATAATTTCTCTTGGCTGTACTCCCATTTTGTTGCAAGCATGGAGAAAAATCTCAGGCGCAGGTTTAGGAAATCCCACCGCTTCTGAAGTAATGACCACATCTAAAACAGAGAGAATACCACATCGTCTGAGTTTTTCTAGTTGCTGATTCTCTTGACCATTTGTTAATACTCCAACCTTCCATTGTTCTAACTGCCTAAAGCACTCATCGACATCATTGAACAACAGACACATGCTTACATACCGTTCCCAATACTCCGATAATAAAGTGTCAGCAACCGTATCTGAGAACTCATAACCGTATGGGAAAAATGCTTCTCGCAGTTTTCCTCTAGCCGATTCTTGAAAAGTTACTTCTTTTGCATAGAACTTTTTATACCATTCTCGGTTTAAAGATATCCACCGTTCTACGAACGCCTGACAATCATTTTCTCTATTGGATATAAAATTATTGAACAATCCACCAGCAGCACTTCTAATTGCAGCGTCATGATTGATAAGCGTATCGTCAAGGTCAAAAAGTACAGCTTTAATCATGTATGGCATGGGTGAGGAGATTGAGTTTTTAAATAAAATACAGTAAACTGATTGAATTACCGTATTTTATTTAAATAGGAACTTATCATAAATTGTTCTTAGGAAGCAACTAGCGCTTTATTGTTCAGTTGGTTTGCTAGAAGACAGTTATTAACTCGATAAATATCAAGCTGCTGAATTGGATACAGGAAAGTCTTTAAAGCAAGGTTGAATACATGGAAGCTTTCAACAAAAAAGTTGAAATCGAAATAACTAAAAGCGAATTAGCAAAACAAATTTATACGGTTTCACATCTGGCTGGGTCTTTTAAACTTCGTTCTGGACGAATATCAAACGAATACTTTGATAAGTATCAGTTCGAGGCAGATCCAATTTTACTTAATGCTATTGTTAGGCAGATGGTTACTCTCATTCCAAGTAATATCGAAGTACTTGCAGGTTTGGAACTTGGTGGTATTTCCATAGTGACACTCTTATCGCACTACTCTGGTTTACCTACTGCTTTCGTGAGAAAAGAGGCGAAAAAATATGGAACTACTCGCTTAGCTGAAGGTGCCGAGATTAATAATCGCAAATTGTTAATTGTAGAAGACGTGGTTACTTCTGGTGGCCAAATCATTATTTCAGCTCGTCAACTTCGTCAACTTGGGGCTGAAATTGATTACGCACTCTGCGTTATCGATCGCGAAGAAGGTGCTGTAGACAAACTCTTAGCTGAAGGGATCGCACTGGTTTCTCTGCTCAAGCGTAGTGACTTACCTACCTAAAAATCGCTAATTCTTATTCAATACCAAAATATGTCAGAAATTGCTGATTTGTCTGCATCTCAACTGTTATCACTATACCGCGATCGCCAGTTGTCACCAGTTGAAGCCACCAAAGCCGCCCTAGAACGAATCGATACTTACAATAGTTCAGTTAACGCCTTTGCCATCGTCGATGAAAAGACTGCTCTTGTTGAAGCCCAGGCTTCAGAAGTACGCTGGCTCAATGGTAATCCCCTTGGCTTGGTGGATGGTATACCTTTTACTGCCAAAGATTTATTGTTAACCAAGGGTTTACCGACACGCCGCGGAAGTAAAGCGATTATTGCCAATCAACCTTGGGAAGAAGATGCACCTGCGGTGGCGCGTTTGCGCGAACAGGGAGCAGTACTACTCGGAAAAACCACAACCTCAGAATTTGGCTGGAAGGGTGTCACCGATAGCCCCCTGACTGGTATTACCCGCAATCCTTGGAATACAGAACTGACTCCCGGAGGTAGTAGCGGCGGGGCGGCTGTGTCTGCTGCATTAGGGATGGGTACCCTTCACCTGGGTACAGATGGCGGCGGCTCGTCTAGAACACCGGCGGCGTTAACTGGGGTGTTTGGTTTCAAACCGACTTTTGGGCGTGTGGCTGGTTATCCATCAGCGCATACTGGAACTTTGTTTCATATTGGCGTTCTCGTTCGCACTGTCACCGACGCAGCAGTTACGTTAAATGTTGTTGCCCATCCTGATGTTCGTGATTGGTATGCTTTACCAAATGAGCAACAAGACTATACTGTGGATTTAGACAAGGGTGTTACTGGATTGCGAATTGCTTACAGTCCGAACTTGGGATACGCCGATGTCGATCCTGAAGTAACCGCTTTAGTTAGAGCCGCAGTTGATGTTTTTGCCAAACTCGGTGCTGTTGTCGAGCAAGTAGATCCTGGTTTTGCCAATCTCCGCGGCATTTTCCAAACCTTCTGGCAAGTCGGTGCAGCCAAGCTACTACGCGGTTTTAGTCCAGAACAACGAGCTGTAATTGAAGAAGGGTTACAGGCTAGTGCTAGAGAAGGCGATCGCATTACTCTATCAGAATACCTCAGCGCCCAAGATGCTCGTGAAGCTTTAGGAAGACATCTGCAACGCTTTCATCAAAACTATGATTTGCTAATTACTCCCACCTTACCCGTAGTAGCTTTTCCCGTCGGACAAAACAGACCCCAGTCATATATTGACAAGCCGCAGCGAGATTGGTCGCCTTTTTCTTATCCTTTTAATCTGACACAACAACCAGCCGCTTCTGTGCCTTGTGGCTTCACCAAAAACGGTCTACCTGTAGGTATACAAATTGTCGCTGCCAAATACAGAGATTTACTAGTATTGCAAGCAGCGAAAGCTTATGAGACTGTCTCTCCTTTCGTTATGCCTGTAGCCTTTTTTAAGGCGAGTAAAAAACTCTCGTAGTCATCGTAGTTGGGAAAAACATCAGTCGCTCCCTCCTTGAATAATGCTTTAGCTTGATTATTTGAAGCAATACCGATGAATGAATATCCTGATTTTTGAGCAGAACGAATATCCCAAACACCATCCCCAATGTAAATAACTTCCGAGAAAAGCTGATTGTAATACGTTTCGGCTCTAGAGTGAGCGATCGCCATTATTCCCTCGCGCGACTCGTCATCATCTGAAAAAGCACAAGGAATATTATCAATGGGAAGATCGGCAGATTTTAACTTGAATATCGCTGATGCTGCCCAACCTCCTCCAGCATAGGCTACTTGATAGTCACCAGATGCAAGTAGCTTTTTCAATATATTAGATGAACCTGGTATCGCTTTTACTCCACCGCCTGCTTTTGCACCATCAACAAGTAATTCTAAAAAACGCTGTTGAAATGCCTCAACTTCTATAGATGAAGGAATGCGATCGAGTTTATTTTGAAAGATTTCTTTTAAAATACAAGCATCTGTGACATGAGTGTATGATGTCCAATCACTTGATACTTCTGAAAAACCAAATACTTCATACAATGCCTGTAAATATGATTCATTATCCAAGTTATTCGACTCAGTAAGAGTCCCGTCAATGTCAAACATTACTAATTTCATTATATTTGCTCTAGTAAGTCATTCTCAGTTCAGACGCTCCTTCCAATATTCTTGCTGCAAAATAGACATAATAATTAAAGAATTATACTTGCCATCGGTTTTTAAACATAAGTTCGATTTATCTACTCTCATACACCTGTAGTCTTTCTAGCAACGCTGTATTAGATGGTGACTACACAGTTTATAAAGCTGCTTAAAATGTAACCAAAAAATCTCCCGCTAAAATGTGAGGCATTATAGCGGGAGATTATCAATATTTAGTACTCAAAATTTGGCGTTGTTGATGTAATTAATCTATGAAAACGATTCTGTATGATATCAAAATCTTTGTAGAGACGTTACAATGCAACGTCTTTACATCTGGATTCGTAGCACAATTCAGCAACGCCCAAAATTTAGCATTTTGTGATAATCAATTAATCAGTAGGACTTACGCATTGACAGGAAAGACCAAATATGAGCGATTTAAAAACCACATCTGTCGTAAGGGCACAGCATTGCTCATTGGTGTCAACTTAACGTGAAACCCTTGTCAAACACTCTATCTTGGATTTATTCACTTCCCATGAAGATCCGCGTTACCCCACCCCGGTTTTGTCTAAAGCCAAAACCGCCCCTCCCCTTACTAAGGGGAGGGGTTGGGGGTGGGGTAAAACGCATGTGGGATAAACGTTTGAGCTTAAGTTGACACGTATGAGCATTGCTGTGCCCCTACAGCGTGGGTCTATCTACCATCAAAAAATGATTAATAAAAGTCTAAAACGACTTATGCATCGTAAATGCATACCATGATTAATTTGTACAGTGCGTAAGTCCTAAATTAATCAGGATAAAACACGAATGTCCGCAACTCGATACTCTCCCGTGGAGGTGCATTCGCTGGGCTGGTGGGGTCTTCAAATGCTGTATGGAGGGCAAAGCGGGCGCTTGCGTCCTCTGCGGAGTCGAAACACTTGATTAATACCGCTTCGTTCTTTTGCATTTGTGGGAAGTAGTACCACTTATGTTTTGGGTTGTAAGTGACGGCGTAGGTTTCACCAATGCGATCGCGATATATAAGATTGTTAACTACCAGGTCTGTTGGTGCAACACTTTGGGCATCACATAATGTTAATGGCGATTCTTGAATTGTGTCACCAATTCCTCGCCAAACATTGATAATTGCAAACCGTCGTTGTAATAGGCTATCAATGTTATCTATACCCTGTGCAGCTAACTCCCTGCGTGCGCGTCTGTGTCCGCTGGAAGCGGTAAAGTCATTGTGTACGCGCTTCACAGGTTCCCGAATACCACTGTTAATGTCCTGCTTCATCAGTGCGGCGTTACGCAACGTGTAATCGAAGATCGCGACCTCAGTTGCACCAGTCACTTCCTTTAATAACTGTTTCGCTTCTGGGTAATAAACTTGGCGTATCTCTTCTTCATCGTAAAAGTTACCGACGCTGGTATGATGCTGGGTAAATGCGAAGCCTTCCCGATCTAGCGAGATATTCTGTGCGATCGAACGAGCATTATAAATTGGCATTTTGTATGACTGATAGCTGCCATTGGAACGGAGAACACCTGATGGTGGTTCATAAACGTAGCTAAAAAGCTTGTCTGTACTTGGCAGCAGGTAAGTGAGGTTAGCCTCTACAGATGGCAAATCCTTAACAATCGGTCTGTCTAGAACTTGGCTATTTAAGCTCATAAGTCATACCATTTGTAATTTTGCGATTAAACCTAAGTTGAAAAAGGGAGTAGGGAATGGGGAGAAAAGGAAAGATTTGCGCTTACTAGCTTTACCCCTTTATTTGCAAGATTTATTTGTATCAAATACCAAACAACAGACGTTATTCACAGAATGCATCTGTGCATCATCATTGCGGAGATATGAATAATTTAGCTCTACAGTACTTGTCCCATTATAAAATACTGTTTATTTACCGACTTTAAGGTGTTTATTTTAGGAGTATTACATGGGCATAGGTAAAATTCAAGCCCTTCGACAATAAAATAAGTAGGTAGACACAATTATTTAGAAGACGCATTTCGACTCCCTTCTCTACGAGAGGCTGCGCCAACGACTCCGCTCAGGGCAAGTCGCTCAATGCTCGAACCCTGAGAAGACGAGGGTTGAGCGGAGTCGAAACCCGGCAACCTCTTTTTTAGTTTAATTTAGTGTTTCTACTTATATGGCTATTTAAATTTATGTAAAGCTAATAATTAGTTAAGCTAAGTATAATCTCGTTATTAGGCGCACCATTATATAGAAGTTCAAAGGGAACAGGGAAACCCAGACTTAAAAGTGTGGCATTGAAAAAATGACGCTGTTTTTTTGCGCTTTGCGTCTGGTGAAAACATTCTACTGAACGATTATTGCATGGATAACGATGCGATCGCCTTTGCTTGGACGTAGCCCATCGCCACATTTTACACATAATCAAAAAGCCCCTGGTCAAGTCAACACCAGGGGTATCCATCTTTATTCCCTAATCCTAGAATGGCATCTACTTGGATATACCACATAAAGAGTTATGCAATAATCTCATTATATCCATGATGATTTTGCATCAACTTCACAATTGCCGTAAAAACTCAGTAAAAAGGCTTAGCTCAGTGCTAAGCCTTTACATATTTAGTGCTTAAAGAGACATCCAGATTAATTTGGACTGAGTTTATAGATAGTTTATCTTCCTATAGGCTGTGTCAAAATATTCTAAAAACTGCTAGGCAATTACTTAATAATCCATAATAAAAGGCTTGGCTAGACCAAGCCTCTATATATACCAAGCATTTACTACACCAAGATTAATTTAGACTTACTCTTACTTTAGTTCATCTTCCTATAGGCTGTGTCCAAATATTCGGAAATTTGATATACAATTTTCTGGATGTTTAATAAAAAAGGTTTGGCTCTAAACCAAACCTCAATAATTGCTGTGCTTAACAACGTACTAAATTAATTTAGTTCTACTCTTTCTACAGATCATCATCCTAAAGAATGTGTCGAAATATTGTGAAATTTGATATTTGTTTTTTTGTAAAAAAACTAACTTAATTTTATCAAATACATATAAAAATATACAGTTACGTACACCTTAAGTATGAAAATACTTCATTAAGCTATAAAGTATTTTATACTAAATGTTTATGCGGTTAAGTGCTAAGTTCTAAACGGCTCGTCTCAACTTAAAAAGTATGATTCCCACCCTCTACTGACCAATGCCACCTGAGGGTAGTTGCTCGTTTTCTTCTTAGCTTTTCGTGGTGCTGTACTTCCTGCACCACACGAATAAGTTCAAGAATTAAAGCAAATTAATGGATACATACCTATAGCAATGCTAAAGACAAACGTAATTTCTAACATATAGATTTGAAAGTCTGTCTTGAGCTAATATTAAGATTTGAAAAAAACCCTGGGTATTATTCCAGGGTACATACACGTTTTTCAGGCATTAACAGGCTGAATATTAACTCTAGAAAATAGTTATTTCTACTATCTATAGAATGATACTAAGACTGCTCTATATATGATATATATGCTTTTTTGCTGCATGACCTATCTATATACAGCAGATTTAAAGAAACATGAAGTACGTTATCTATGTCTCATTAGGCATAAAGCCTATTTTAAATCTAAATTATGCTATCTAGTATTTTAGAACACTAAAAAGCAGTGTTTTATAAATTATTTTATTACTTTAGTAGGGTATCAAACAGATTGCAATTTGGTATTCATCTCTTATTGCGATTAAATTATCGTCAAAGGTGATTGAGCGAGCATCTTATTAGCTAGTTATAAATTTTTTTGGAATTAGTCACGAAAAAGGCATGGCTAAAAGCCACGCCTCTTATATACCAAGTGTTTACCATACTTAGCTAATTTAAGATTACTTTTATTTCAGTTCATCTGTCTATAGTGTGTTTACAAAGTTTGTAATATCTGTTGATATAAAATTTTCAAAACATAAAAACATAATTTTTCCTAAATATAAATTTTCAAAAATTAAATATGAATCCTATATACTGAAAAAATATTTTTTATATACAAATAAGTACTGTGTTTAATTAGTTGATAATTTATTAAAGTTTGAATAAATTATTGATTGATATAGCAGTCCTAAATGACTTACGAACAAAAAGATCCCCGACTTATTGAAGAAGTCGGGGATCTGAGCCTTTTTATGGAAAACTATATGAATTTTTAGTAAACGAATATCGTAAATAATAAAGTTTTGCTATTTAGCTGTTTCCTCAATTATTCCTTTGGGATCTGTGAATTATTTATATAAAACCAGTTCGTTAACAAGGCATTAGGAATCTATTGTGCAAATCAAAGCGGATGTTTATAGCGAACGTGATTAATAAAGAAAGGCTTGGTCGTTAACCAAGCCTTGGGTAAGAGTAGAGTCTATCAGGAGAATTTAGTCATTTTAACTGACGAATACATCTGTCTAAAGAAGGTAGACAAATATTTTATAAATTTATTTTAAAATACCTATAGTAATAATAAAAAAGGCTTAGCTGATTGCTAAACCTCCATAGAAAGCAGTTATTCGACACACCAAAATTAATTTAAACTTGGTCTTAATTATAGTCATCTTCCTCTAGGATGTGTTGAATAATCATTAAATCTGCTAGGCTGCATTTGCATCTAACCCAGCACATCTTTTTGTATTACCTATTGACTGTGGACACTTAAGAGTTAACCGTCGAACTTAAAAAGAGGTATTTAGGGAGATATAGAATGTTTTGCTACCGAGAAAAGGACTTTTCAAACATCTTCTAATAGGTTTCAGTTAGAAATAATTGTAAGTTGGGTTAGAAACCATTTTTAACAATTCAAAATTCACGCATTAAAGACAGTTAAAGTTGGGGATTTAAACCCCAAAACTGATACTACGTGTAATGGTTGGGGTCTTAAACTCTTGATGTTACGATAAAGTAGATCTTAAGTAGTGTGCGTTACCTTCAAGGCGTAACGCACCGCCATACAAGATGTTAAATAAGTGCAATCATTTAAAAACAAATTTCTGGGTCAAGTTTATGGTAAACTAATGGACAGTCTAGACCATAAATGTTTAAATGCTTATGCTTGCCAACACGCTTTTATACTTAGTTTATTTTTTACTAATTTGAAAGTCTGTTAAAGTACTGCTTCTGCACTAATATATTCTATTACATTTGTCAAAAAGTTAAACCAAATTCCTGAAACTGAATAGAATAAATGATAACGGTTAAAATCTATTCATTACTTAAGACCTAGTAAGGAATTTCACACCTAATGGTGTTACTGCTTAACTGTTAGTATCTTTTAATTTTATAAACGGATATTTTAAGCAATGTATTGCAAATAATGATTTGAACTTTCTAGAGCTTTACTATATAAATTTATTATGAACAAATCAAGAAAATATTTTGTAATTTTGCGTATGATTGAAAAGTATCTGCTAATGTTATAAGCTTGAGGTTCTTTTTCATCAGCCTTTTTTTGCGTTGGCAAGAATTATCAGCTAAGCCGAAGTAAAACAAAACAATTACTTCATTAAGCATCATTTTATCCTTTTGAGGAAGCCTCGTCTGTATATCTCAAGAAAGACAATGAATTATAATAAAATCTTCTGGAGAAGAGATGTATTTGGCAAATTCATTCACGAGTGATGAAAAAAAGCAAAACTCTCACCAGCCTTTGATTTTGGTAGTTGAAGACAATAATGATAGTCTTTTGTTGATTAGCTATGCTCTAGAGTCAATAGGTTGTAGATTCATTTGTCAAACAGATTGTTCTGCAACAGTGTTGGTGGCTAAAGAATATCAACCAGACTTGATCTTGTTGGATATTTTGTTACCAGGTCTAAGCGGTATCGATGTTGCGTGTTATTTGAAGCAAGAACCCCTAACTCACCAAATTCCAGTGGTTGCAGTCACAGCTTTAGCCACTAAGGAGGATCGAGAGCGTATTTTGAAAGCCGGCTTTGATGATTACATTAGCAAACCCTACATGCTTGAAGATTTAGAAGCTGTAATTCGTCGTACGCTTGAGGGAAAATTTAGTCCTCACTCAGTTTTTGAGGTTTGCCAAGATTAGTAATGTAGCAGGCAAGAGGGAAGAGGTAATGGGAAATAGGCAATAGGTTTGGCAGTATTTTCGTGTCTGGGTATTATGGTGAGCTTATTTGCTCAACTATGCTTCAAGAGGTATGCTCAATGTTTTTGGGTAATTGGACAGTGAATAAACTGCCTTTACCTATTTCAGAGGTGACTTGAATGGTTCCTGCGTGCGCTTCTACAATTCGGTGGGATAGATGTAGTCCTAAACCGCTACCCGAACGTTTGTTTCTGCCTTGACGAAATCGCTCGAAAATCGTCGCTTGGTCTTCAGGCGCAATTCCATATCCTGTATCTTCTACCTCAATTGTTACCCAATCTTGATGTTTAGAATTAGGTGATTTTTCAAAAATGCGGACTGTTATGCCTCCTGTGTCTGTAAATTTGATGGCATTTGCAATTAAGTTGTATAATACTCGTCTGAGTTCGAGGCGATCGCCCATAACTATACCAGCATTTTTATCCTTGAGGTCTAATCTACTGGTATCTACTTTCAATATCAAACCTTTTTCATTAGTCAGAGGCGTGATTTCGCTCGCCACTTCTTGAGCAATTTCAGCCAAATCGCATACTTCCCAATTTAAAGTTTTTTTACCTGCTTCAAAGCGATAAACTTCTAACAAAGTGTTCACCATCAGCATCAAATTTTGGTTACTGCGAATCATCACTGCGATCGCTTGTTTCATTTCCGGCGAAATTTTGCAGAATGTTTCCATCTCGAACAAATTCAACATGCGATCGGCCGCTACCAATGGAGTTCGCAAATCGTGAGTCAGGCGGGAAACAAAGTCTTCTCGCTGGCGGGCCATTTTTTGTTGTTCGTCGAGACTGTGCTTGAGACGTAAAAGCGATCGCACTCTTGCCAAGAGTTCATCGGTATCAAATGGTTTGCGAATAAAATCGTCAGCGCCAGCATCCAAACCCTCAACAACGCTGGATTCGTGAAAAGCAGTAATCAACAGAATTGGGATATAGCTACTAATTGTACGGTTATTACGAATCCGACGCGTAACTTCATAACCATCTATCCCCGGCATCATCACATCTAGCAAAATTAAATCCGGTGGAGATTGTTCGATTTTTCGCAAACCCATTATCCCATCTGAAGCTAGATCTACTTCATAACCTTCACTTTCTAAAATTGTTTGTACCAAAATTAAATTATCTCGCGTATCATCAACTGCAAGAATGCGATCGATTTTATAATTTTCAATTACAGACATGATTTATCAACTTTTATCAATTTTTTTAGCAGTAATTTATAGTTTAAATTTAGGATAACCTATTGATGATTTTCTCGCGGGAGCAGATGATTGATGGGGATTTTGAGCCGAGCAAAAAACGCCGTCCTTTTCCCAATGTAAACTCGGAGGATCGACTGCTACACTTGGTAATGTTACTTGACGTGGCAATTCAATTCTAAACATTGAACCGATTCCTAATTCGCTCTCTAGAATAATTTTGCCACCCATCATGTGTACCAGTGAATCTACAATTGCCAAACCCAGACCAGTTCCTGGATATTTACGAGTGATACTTTGATCGACTTGGCGAAATGCTTCAAAAATAAGTTTAAAATCTCTAGGTGCTATACCAATACCTGTATCTTTGACGATAATTGCCACTCGATTGGCGGGTAGTTCCTTAACCTCAACCCAAATTTCACCAGATTCTGTGAACTTAATGGCGTTAGAAAGCAAGTTAATTAAGATTTGTTTGATACGAAATGGATCGTTAAAACCCAAAGGATTTTGTAAATCTGTTTGCACTAGCAATGAGAGATTTTTAGCCTCAGCTAAAGAACGCATTTCTCCTACAGCGGTGTTTATTATTTTGGAAATATCAAATATTTCTGGTTTTAAGTCTAATCGTCCGGCCTCCAATTTAGAGAAATCTAGAACTTCATTGAGCAGCATTAACAAATGCTTACCATTATTCAAAATGCGCTCAACCATATCTGCTTGTTGGTGCGTTAGCTGACCGAACTTGGGACGCAAAAGTATTTGCGAAAAACCAATAATTGCATTCATTGGCGTTCTCAGTTCGTGAGACATGGTAGCTAAAAAATGTGATTTTAGCCGCGATGCTTCCAATAACTTGAAGTTTTGGATTTGAATTTGTTGCTGTTGCCTTTCCAATTCTTGGTTCTTACGAATCAGCTGCTCGTGGCTTTCTCTGAGCTGTTGGTTTGCTAAAGCTGCCTGCATTTCAGCACGATAAACCCGGATGGCATTCCGCAAAACGCGTGCCAAAATTTCTGCGGATATTCTAGACTTAGAAAGATAGTCTGTAGCACCAGCTTTCATTAATTCAACAGCGATTTGTTCATCTCCTTGGCCTGTTAGGACTACTAGAGGAACTTTGATATCCGAAGAGCGTATGTTTTGGATGAGAGTTAATCCATCTTGGTCTGGTAAGCGATAGTCAAGGAAAACACAATCATAGGTAGTGGTGCTTAAGGAATAGAGTGCATCATTACCATCGCCTACCTCAGACAGATCCATTTGCACGCCCGCTTTTGTCAGGGCACGACGTACTGCCATCCGATCTACTTCGTCATCGTCTACAACCAAAATTTTCAGCGTCTCTTCCATCGGTTTTTATTTTCGCCGTAAAACATAGGTTGATGTCTAACATTTCTTTTTTCAGATTATCCTATTAAAGAATCTAAGATTTTCTGATATCTAAAATCTGTAACTTAATTAACTAAGACCTTTTGTAGTATATCCAAGTATGTTAAAAATTCAAAAATCAGAAAAATTTAAAAATCAAAACAATATTTACCAAATCAGTATACCAATCATCGTAGACTCGCGATCGATTCTGAGTTGTGAATGGCAGTTGCCATCACTCTCTTGACCAAAGCAACAGACTGGCTGATAATGGATGCTAATTTCTGACACTAAAATCAGCAAAAGCAAGTTTTATTTGGCATATGTTCGCAAGGCTAGTTGCGATCGCTGGGCAAAATTCTAACTGTCTCTAGTTCATCACCTGTAAAGTCAACTAGGTTAAAAACATTAATTTTCATGAATGTACCCTTGACATTCATTGTATTAATTCTTTTATCCTCCATTAGTAGTATACTAATCACAGTTGCAGGCGTTTCCTTAGATTTAATTCAGCTTGTTCTATCCTGAATCCAGTTAGTTTAGTAAGTATTGCGATTAAATTGCTAGCTGGCGATCGATACCTCAAAAACAATTAGTAATTAACAAACTGAAAAATATTGAAACGAAGACAGCAAACAAGGTAGATATAAAGTAAAATAAAATACTTTATAGAGCTTAAAACAATTGTAAATGAGTGAGTTAACAACCGTCGTCAGTCATTAGTGAGAGTTGCACGCCATTATTATGTACCATAAGCTTGAGCAGTTTTACCCATCAGTTTGCTCGGACGAGGTAAATAAAGAAGTACTAGGTGTACTTAATTTATAAATTTTAAGGAATCTTAACCTCCTTGAATTATTGAGAGTCTTGGCTGTCGATCGTTGATTGCTGAGTACTAAGTGCTGAGTCAGAAATTTTCGCCCCTGCCTCCTGCACATTTGCTTCTGTGTTCCCCATCTCCCCAGTCCTCATTCGTGCCTTTGTACAAGATAATAGTAAATAACTAAGGTATCGTAGAAACTAAAAGCTGATTTTTGGGCAAAAGTAAGCAATTTAGTATTCGTATCAATATTTCATCCTTTTTGTGCAACTCACCATATATCTCCGGCTAGATTTGTACTCTATCTAAATATAAAAAAATAGGATATTTATTATTTCTATCGGTGGATGCAGAGTTGTCAAAAGATCATCTATCTTTGGTTTGGGAAAATAAAATATAGGTAAGAATTAGGCGCTCAAGATGAGGCAGTGCGTCAAGAAGCTTTATTGACTTGTTAGCTCTTAGCGTTTCCGCAGGGTATCAGCTGCCGTTCAAAAGTCATAATAGAGAATGAATATAATATGATTTATATTATTGATTCATTAAACGTTCTTGTGATTCTTGAACTATTTTGACTCCTAAAATTCTTAACAGAAAAAGTAATTACAAAAGGTAATACTTTTAAAGATGCAAACAGCTTAACAGTGAGTGTAGCGATGAGTGAAATTAGCATTATCTTAATTGAAGATCACGATTTAACACGAATGGGACTACGGGCTGCATTACAGTCTCACAGTGCATTAAAAGTGATTGGCGAAGCTGCAAACGCTACTCAGGGATTAAAACTTTTGGAAACAGCAAAGCCAGATGTAGCTGTTGTAGATATTGGCTTGCCTGATATGGATGGCATTGAGCTTACCCGTAAATTCAGACGCTACCAAGCTGAAACTGGGGGACAGCCGCCAACCAAGATACTCATCCTCACAATGGATCATACAGAGGATGCTGTACTTGCGGCTTTTGCGGCAGGGGCAGATTCTTATTACATGAAAGAAACAAGTATCAGTAAATTAACTGAGGCTATACAAGCAACTTATGGCGGTAACTCTTGGATCGATCCCGCGATCGCCAATGTGGTATTACGGAAGATGCGCCAAGGAATTCCTGGAGAAAGCCAAACCTCTGACAAACCAAAAACTGTAAAAATCGAAGCCCTAGCCACAGAATACGAGCAAGTTTTGGAAACATACCCCTTGACTCAAAGAGAATTAGAAATTTTGGAGTTAATTGTCGCTGGGTGTAGCAACGGGCAAATTGCCGAAAAACTCTACATTACAGTTGGCACCGTCAAGACCCATGTTCGGAATATTCTCAATAAACTTTGCGCTGATGACCGTACCCAAGCTGCTGTTAGGGCTTTGCGTTCTGGGTTGGTAGCATGAAGCGACTGGGGAGACAAGGAAGTGTGGGGAGTGTGGGGGGAAAGATTTCTTCCCCATCCTCCCACACCTCCCACACTTCCCACACTTGCCCAATGCCCAATGCCCTTCATCCCAACCTTTCTTGTAAACATTGGGCAATGCGTAGTGCTGCACCTGGTTTTCCCATGCGCCGCAGACCATTTTCGGCAATTATTTGCAAACGATCGGGATCTCTGAATAAAGACTGTACTGTTTTTGCAACTTCCCCTGGCTGCTCAACTAAGATCAAAGATGAGCCTAAAAGCCGACTTTGGGCTTGAGCGAAGCCAAGGTTATATTGAGGCCCTTTTCCGGGAATAGCGATCGCAGGTTTGCCTAAACCGATAAACTGTTCTGTAGCTGTACCTGCCATCGCGATCGCCACATCTCCTAAATGCAAACAGTCATTATAAGCTTGTTGTGTTAACAGTAAATATGCATTTCTTTGCTTAAATGTCAAGACATTTGGGTCTGAAATTTGGATAGGAGATTCTGATGCAGTTCGCCAGCCTTGGGATTGTACGGTTTGAGATAAGATATTACAGTCTAGGCCGGGAGCGATCGCACCTAAAAACACCACCGTGCCAGAAGTGTGGAAAATGGAATTTCGTTGTTGAAAACTAGTTAGCAATGCAGACACAGCGATCGTAATTGTTTCCCAGTTATTGTACGCTTCTGGTGGACGGGAACCAGGCAAAAGAGTTACCACAAAAGGCCGAACTGTCTCCTGCTGGTGGCTAGCTAGACTATAAAATTGTGCGGATGAGAAGGTTGGTTCTAAGCCATCCATCATCGGATTACCTAAATTAAAAGCTGGAATTGGCCATTGTTTTAATATTTCCGTCGTCAGCGCATCTCTGAGGAACACCGCCTTACAACGGCGACGGCTCATCAACCAACGTTCCCAAGGATGATAAACTGAACCAGAAAAGTTTTCCCAACTTATACCTTTGGATTTTTTTGGTAACAATCCAACTTCATCTCGCACATGATATTCCGATTTTGCCGTACCAACAAAAGCATAGTTAGCACCACTCAAAGCTGCAAACACCAGCGGCACAATATCTCCCACAGCTAAAATTGCTCTCTTGTTACCTAATTTTTTTTGGGAACTTACCCAGCGGCGAATCGCTTTAATTTGGCTGAGGGTAAGTTGCAATAAACCACCGCGTACATCCCGCGCCAATTGGCGGCCATCCATATAAATAAATCCACCAGAAGGCATATTGCGTACTGAACCAATGAGAGGAATATTCAGTTGTTGGTAAGCACGTCCTTCACCTACCAAAGGCAAAGCAAATATCTCTGGTGGGTTTAATTGTTGCTGGAGTTCTTGCAAAATCCGAACTGCAATTATATCTTCCCCATGTCCGTTACTTAATACAAGTAACCGCAAACGAGAACTTGCAGCTTGGGAATTAGAAGCTAGGGATAATCGAGATGCATTACTCATAGAATTTTATAAGTAGAAGGCAGGAGGCAGGAGGCAGGGGGCAGAAGGTAGAAGGCAGAAGGCAGGGGGCAGAAGGCAGAAGGCAGGGGGCAGGGGGCAGAAGGCAGGGGGCAGGAGGGAAAAGCCAGTTTCAATCGGGGTTTTAAACTTTTGTATTTTACATTTAATTATGTCTACCTACTTAGTTAGTACTGTGACTATCAAGTAATGTTGATATGATGCCGTAAAATTGATTTTTATGATTCTGGAATTTACCGATTAATACCTAGCCAATCTAACAGTAAGTTCCCTTGCCTCCACAGAGGAACTTTCTTAACACTAAGCATATTGCGGTTTTTCTTAAAGGCTTCCAACAAATAAATTATCCAAAAAAACAACAAACAGCATTCATTTAACAATAAGAATCATTGAAAAAGAGGCAAAGGCGTTACTAGATGTTAACGCCTTTTTCAGCATCTCTGGAATTTAGACTAAAAAGTATTTCTAAATCAAAAACATTCAACATTTTTCAACCATCTCTCTTAGTACTGATAATATCCTAGACAACACAGCAAAGCTGCTGTGAAACAAAAAATCAAAATTAACTGTCTATATGGGTAAGAGGATCGATAGGGAATTTAGCAAAGTAATTGGAAGTTAGTATTATCCTGACTTCTTTACTTTCCTTTAGCTAACACTAAATTCCCCAAGTATGTCTTGTTTGAAATTTCTGAACCAGTCTTTTAATTAAGGCTTTTAATCCAAAATCCGAAATCTCAAATTCAAAATTTGTATAACTCCTTATTAATTAAGTTAGATATTATGAAAATTTCTAAGACTGCAATTTTTACTTTAGCGACTTTAGCTGCTGGCAATGTTACCCAGCAAGCGACGGCTGCATCTGCTAAAACCGTTACACCAACTGCAAATCCCGATAACTTAGTAGTGCCGATAATTGAAGAAACTCCCGCACGGGTAGAAACAATTGCTTCTCCAGAAACTATAGTTGCACAACAATTTTCCCAAAATCCCCTGCCAGTTTCAACAACTGCAAACAAAAATTCTCCGGTAATCTTAAAACCAGCAGCCACGTTAATACAAAACCAAAAAGACAAGGTTAACCCCTCCGCAACACCACTTCCGATTCCCTTATCTCCCTCTCCCCAAAAGCCTGCTGCTAACAATGATTTGGTAGTCACAGCAACAAATGTACAGATAGTGGGAGCTAATCAAGAATTGCAGGAAATCGTTCGCAAAGTGATTAAAACTCAGGCTGGTGGAGAAACTAGTCAAAGTCAGTTACAAAAAGATGTGGCAGCAATTTTGGATACAGGTTTATTTAGTAATGCTACTGTAAATAGTCAAAGTACATCTGCTGGATTGAATGTAGTTTATCAGGTGCAACCGGTAATAGTGCGATCGCTGCAATTATCTGGTGCAAAAGTCCTGACTTACCAAGTTGCACAAGAACGTTTGCAATCTCAAATTGGCACCGCTATCAGTCCCGCAGGACTCCAACAAGCAGTGGCACAAATTAACAAGTGGTACGCTGACAATGGTTATAACTTGGCACGGGTGCTATCAATTAAACCCAACCCTCAAGGAATTCTCACCTTGAATGTTGCTGAAGGCTTGGTGGGTGATATTAAGTTTCGCTTTGTTAGTGACGATGGCAAAACCGTTGATAGTAAAGGTAATCCCGTAGGAGGACGCACCAAACCAGATTTTCTCCAACAGCAACTCAAGCTCAAACCCGGTCAAATTTTCCAAGAAAATGTAGTTAAACAAGACATACAACAGCTATATGCCACAGGGTTATTTCAGAGTGTAAATGTTGCTTTGGAAGGAGACGCGACAAAAGTTGATGTCGTTTATCAACTTAAAGAAACTGGGGCGCGTGGCGTTAACTTGGGTGGTAGTTACAACGCCGAGCAAGGATTAATAGGTACAATCAGCTATCAAGACCGGAATGTGGGCGGTAGTAACGATACTTTAGCGTTGAATGTTGGGGTGAGTAGCCGGGACTTGCAGTTTAATACCAAATTTATCAGTCCCTACCGAATAACTAACCCCGATCGCTTGGGTTACACTGTAAATGTTTTCCGCAATCGGGAAGTTTCTGAAACCTTTGACGATGACATTCGGTTAGCTAACGGCGATAAAGTCCAAGAAGGTCACATTGGTGGCGGTATCGCTTTCCAGCAACCAATAGACGGCTGGAATACCTCATTAGGAGTTAACTATAACCGGACTAGTATCCGCGATCGCCAAGGTAATATTACCCCAACGGACGCTCAAGGCAATCCTTTATCTCTCAGCGGTACGGGTGTAGATGACCTAACTACCGTATCCTTCACCGCCACCAAAGACCAACGAGACAACTCCATCAATCCCACTAAAGGTTCGGTGTTGAGTCTGAGTACAGAACAATCTGTGCCCATTGGTCAAGGTAATATTTCTCTCAATCGCCTCAAAGCCAATTACAGCCAATATTTACCAGTTCAATTATTTAGCAGCAAACAGCCACAAGTATTTGCAGTTAATCTCCAAGCTGGTACCGTCATTGGTGATTTACCGCCCTACGAAAGCTTTAACTTGGGCGGTTCCAACTCAGTGCGCGGTTACGATTCTGGAGAAGTTGGTAGCGGTCGCAGTTATGTCTTAGCTTCAGCGGAATATCGCTTCCCGGTTTTACCAATCGTCGGCGGTGTCTTGTTTGCCGACTTCGGTTCTGACTTGGGTTCCGGTAATACTGTATTGGGAAATCCTGCGGGTGTGCGAGACAAACCGGGGATTGGTTTTGGTTATGGCGCTGGCGTGCGAATCGATTCGCCCTTGGGCTTAATTCGGGCTGATTATGGTTTTAATGACCAGGGAGAAAGCCAATTACATTTAGGTATAGGGCAGCGGTTTTAAGAGAATTTTGGCGTTTGCTACTTCACTATCTCAAATTTTGGGATGTTCCAGTTCCGGTATGATTCATACCGCCATTATGCAACGCCAGAATTTTTTCTCTGCCTCACCAGTGGGATGGCTACGCCAACCACAGACATTGCACGCTCATTAATCATCATCCATGAGCGATCGCACTATTTTTAAAACTGTCTCTACAAAATTAGCGTATTTCCTGATTTCAATAATTACAGATCTCATGCTCCTGCAAATCTAATCACTACACGAGCCAAGCTAATAAATACATTCAATACTTTCTCTGCTTGAATTGCACTATCAATATCTTGTTTAATCTTTCGCAGATCGGCAATAATTTGGTCGCGATCTGGACGGATCAAAATTTGTGTGAACATAGTCGCTCTCAGTGCGTTGAGTGCATCTTGACATTGTTCAATAGCTTCATAGAGCATATCGACAAGTTCCCAATTCTCTTCTTCTTCTGCTTGCAAAAGGGCAAATTGTAATCTAAAAAGGATGTTTTTTAGACTTTTTTCTGGTTGTTGAAAACCTTGTATATCGAGAGGTTTATCAGGAGACAGATTTACTCTCGAATCAATGCTATTAATAATCTGTTTTATCTGTTCTTTAATCTTGTTGAGACTAATTGAAGTAATCATCTTGAACAATCTTCCTTATGATGAACATTCGAGAGATGGAGAATTGGAAGTTGCAGGAGGGATATTCTGCCTTTGCTTGTTTAAGATATCGTTCAAGATGGGATCTGCCTGAATTGCTGTTTGAATCTCTTGAGTCCTGACATTTACAGCAGTAATATCTGCTCCAAAGCTAGAGGCTATTCCGAAAACGGTGGTGATTTTAGCAACAACTTCGTTAAAGCTTAAATCGTTATATTTTTCAATTATTTGGGAAAGCTTTGCTCCTGTATCGGCTGTCAGCAAAAGTTTAGCTCTAGCTTGACAAATCATTTCTTTCTCTTGTGTATTGATGCTGAATAACTCATCTAAAAGTTGGTCTGTCTGATTGAAGATTTGTGTTTTCTCTGCCTCAGAAGTAGCATTCTGAAATTGCATTCGGAGCTTGCTAAACCGAAAAAGAATCGCAACTCGATCTGGATTTCTGGGTGAAGGTGGATCTCGTTCGAGCAGTTCAGCTAAAAGTAGCATTTTGACAGTTAACCGCCTAGAAGGTTCAGCTGCTCTAGTAACCGCACCAGCTTCAGTGCCTAATAATCCTGCTTCTTCAATGTTGTTAAAAGTTTCGCCTGCTACGATATATTCTTGGTTGAGATCGTTGAGAACGTTATTAACAGGACTCGATCGAGGATTTGCCTGAAGTCGCCTTTCAATTGTCTGCGATATTCTATCTATATCATCAAACTCTATACTGCGATCGCTTAAGAGTTGTTGTACGAGTTTTTGCCGCCGTTCAACTGTTGAGCGCGGTAGAGGATTGAGTTGGTAGATAGTTTTGACAGCTTCAATCGCATCACTCGCCTGAGTTTTAAAGTTCATTGCTGTTAGTCGCAGTATCGCCCTCCTCTCTGGACTGCAACCGCCCAGAGCGATACTCACTATCAATAAAAGCAAGAAACTTTTTAATTGAACTGGATTTTTCATCAAGTAGCCTCAGAAAGTGTGGGAAAAGTAATCAGATATCTGAGGAATAGCTGAGGCAAATGTCATATTCACAAAGCCAGTGCTGAGGCATTCTGAGAAAAGTTTGTCGCTATAAGCCTAATTCTTTGCGAGTATCAGTGCCAACAATACCATCATCCATTAGTCCAACAGAACGCTGAAAAGCGATAACAGCTTGTCTTGTATTGTCGCCAAAATCACCATCTATTGCTCCAGGAGAAAAGCCTTTATCTGTTAGTTTTTGTTGAAGTTCAATAACATCTTGACCGATTGAACCTAGTTTAAGTAATGGTTCATCTTCTTCAAGAGTAGTTCCTAATTTATTAGCAACTTCTTGTTGTAAACGAGGTAATTGACTAAATAACCAATCGCCTGGACAGGTTGTATTACTAAACTCTCGGTGTCCTCGAATATTCTTAGGATTAATATTGCAAGATTCACACAAAGAAACACATAATTCAACTAAACTATCCCACTGCTTTTGTCCCATTTTAAAAGTCATGAAGTTACCTTCATTCTCAATTCCAGGAGATTGATTACCACCAGCAAGTCTATTTCCGTCTTGTTTGGCATGGGCAGATCGAACGCACATTCCTTGTTTGACTGCATCAAGTGTTCCATGTCTTCCTTCTAGAAGAATTCCTCCAGTCGTATTCAGAAAATTATGTCCAGAATCACTCCAGCCGTTGCCATCCATGTGATCTTTCTGAATATTTCGGGCTAATTTTTTCCCTCCTTCTACTGTTCTTTTTGAGAAATCATTAGGAGGATTTTGATGATCTGTATTGTGAATCACTATAAATTTAGGAACTGTTTTCTCAAAGGAACCAGTGGATGTTGCACCCCATTCTTTGGTTGTAATAACTTTGGCAGTAAAAGGCATTTCTTTGTTCTCCTTTTTAGAGTAAGTTGAAACTAAAATAAATCAGAGATTTTAAAGTCCAAGTGCTTTTCTAGTTTTCTCGCCAACAATGCCATCAATGGGTACTAAACCTTTTTGCTCTTGAAATTTAATAACAGCATGTGATGTTGCTGGCCCAAACAATCTATCTGCACCACTTGTACCCAAATCAAAACCCAGGGCAATTAATTTTTCTTGAACTGCCTTGACATCATCTCCTTCCATCAAGGGAGTAGTTAAAAAAAGCAATCTAGGACTATTGCCTGCTCTGATTCCAGGCTGAGTTAATCCTGTTAATTCTGATTGAATAATAGGAAGCTTTTGTCTCCAAATATTAGGATCATTCTTATTTAAGCGGTCATCAATATGCACTGGATCGCCAAAATCTGCTCCCCAATGTAAAACAGGATGATTACGAATATCCGTAAAAAATGCTTTAATCGCTGGAGGTAGTGAGTTAAAATTTTTAAGATCCTCATCAATAAATAGTTTCCTTCCTATTTGGATGTTCATATCAATAGCATGACCAACTAAGTGATTAGACATCTCCGCAGGAGGAAACACCGATCCCGCCACAGGAAGACCCCAGAGACGAGTTGAACTAGTAACATAAATCTCTAGTCCGTTGGTAGCTGCAAAGTCATTAAGTTTTTCGAGATGAGGAATAAATTCGATATCTGCTAAGACAGGCTTACCGATAAATTGAGAGCCAGTAAAAGTTTTGAGTTCAGTTGCCATAGGGAAAATTCTCCAGATAATTAAATATTGTGGTTAGTAGTGAAGTTTGTGTTGATGTTATGTTATTTTTTGCTTTCTCATAAAAGTTTCACAATTTGTCGTTGTGTTAACCCTCAACACGATCGCACAGATTGTTTTTTTATCGGCGATCGCTTGAGAATTAAGACAGTTACTACAATAGAGGCGATCGCACTCAAATTTAGGTAGGATGGGTTAGCGACAGGCTAGTTAAGTAAGATTATTATTTGAGCTTGCAGAATTTCTACCGCCAACACCAGTCAAGTTTGCAATTTTAAGGAAAAAGTTACGGATTTAGAACTAGTAAATCCCCAAAGCCTTTTCCCCTCTCGGTTCCATTTACCGAAAATTTAAGTGCTTCACAAGCATTTATTAACGTCGTTCTTAATTTTGGAAAAAACCCCAAGTTAAGAATTATTCTTCTGTTTACCTCTTTGTGAGCAAATTCCAACTTTGAGGTGCATTCAAAATCAACTTTTTGGAATTGCATTTATAAGATTTGTAACTAGACTGCGTAACTTTGTAAAGTGCATAAGTGATAACAGTATTCATCTATATTTAGTAAGTAGATGAGTAAGCACATTTTTCTACTTTATTTATAAGTAAAAATGCAATTACAATCGAAAAATTATCTCCGACGGCGGGGCGCGACTCTGACGAATCAAGGCTCAAGGAAACTCAATCAGGCAAAAGCTCAGTTAGAAATTCAGCAAAACTTTAAGCGATACACTCTCGAAGACCTGAGTGAGAAAACAGGTTTAACCTCCAATACCCTGAGCAAGGTCTTTAATGGTTCAATGGGAGTCGATAAGCGAACCTTGGAGCGCTGTTTCAATGCCTTTAATTTGACCTTGTTAAAGGATGATTATCTCTACTTGGAAGCTCATCAAGACGATCTTGCGGAGATTGACTCAATGTCATCGGCTAAAACATCCAATTCTCGCAACAATGTCGGGCAAACCCACAAAATCAAACGATCGCAAAACAATCTGCAACTTTGTACCCCAACCGCACCGGGAGGGCAGATGCCGCTAGATTCAGTCTTCTACATTGACCGTCCCATTATCGAATCCCTCTGTTACGAAGGTATCCAGCAACCCGGTGCGCTGCTCAACATCTGCGCCCCCAAGCAAATGGGCAAAACCTCCCTAATGAACCGTATCCTGGCTTACTCTGAAACTCTTGGCGATCGCACTGTTTGTGTAAGCTTACAACTTGCCAACAACGAGATTTTACAGAACCTAGAACCCTTTCTACAATGGTTCTGTGCTAGGGTCAGCAAGCAGTTAGACTTACCAAATGCGATTGCCAATTTTTGGGATAACTCCTTGGGTAGCAAATCCAACGCCACCGACTACTTCAAGGATGCGATCTTAGTTAACCTCGATCGCGCACTATCTCCAAGGAAGAATCGCCCCCTGATTATTGCGATCGATGAACTCAACCAGCTTTTTGCCTACCCCGACATTGCGGGGGAATTTCTCCAACTGCTGCGAACTTGGTCGGAGCAAGCCAAAGAAGGCGATGCAGAGATTAATCTTTGGCAGAAACTCCGACTGGTGACGGTTCATTCTACTGAAATCCTGATGCCTGCCTCGGTCGATCCCTCTGTGTTAAATACTGGGCTGGTGATTGAGTTACCAGAGTTTACCTCTCTTCAGGTGCAGGATCTAGCAAATCGTTGCCAACAGGAGATAACCCCGTCACAAACTCAGCGCCTGATTGCTCTGTTGGGGGGACATCCCTATCGGTTGCAGTTAGCATTTTTTTACCTACAACAGCAGACAATAACCTTGGAACAACTATTAGAAAATTCTGCGATCGCCGCTGCCATCTATGCAGATCACCTAGAACAGCAATGGTGGAACCTACAACGCTATCCCCATTTATTGCGATCGTTTACAGAAATCCTCAGGCAATCAAGCCCTGTAAATTGTGAAGCAGAGCAAGGCTACCAGTTGCACAAGATGGGATTGGTGCATCTGCATGGTATCAAGGCAAGTCTCGCCTGTGAGTTATTTCGTCCGTTTTTTTGCGATCGCTTGCCGCAAATCAACAGTTAGAGTTCTATGCTCACCATCACCGCTGAAATACTTCTAACGTAAAGCTTGTAAATCGGGATATGTTGAAATGGCGAATACCTCGAAGCAATAAATTAGGATTTACCAGCCATTCTGCCACGAGAAAAAACTCTGTTTCACTCTTGATAAAGCGTGGAATACTAATTGATACACCATCTTTCAAGTGTAAGCTGAGATAATTTTGATTTAAATCTTCTAGAAATAGAAATAATCATATAGGAATATTAAATTATCTGCAAAAAATTTTAAGTAATCATAACTTACGCAAAAGTGACGCGAAAGCTTTGATTTAGAGTCAGCGTAATTCATCAAAAAGAGGAGAACAAGAATAAACTCTTCGCTTACAAGGGCGAGGTTTTTACCTTTTCCCCTTCTCGATAAATTGTCCCTACCTTTCGTACTTGATGCGTGATTTCTAGTAATGTAGAGTGGGTTGTTCTCTGGCATTGTAGCTAGTAGCTTGTCACGTCCCTGATATCACGTAGCTAGAAGACGGTTTGAGTATGTTTCCTAGTTCAGGATCTCTTGACTGTCGCGTTATCCTATGAAAAAGATAAAACTATTGCGGTCGCTGCGAAGGTTTTCCCACTCAGCGAATTCCAAAACCGAAATCATCCCATAGATAGCCAAGTAAAAACCTTACAATCTCAAAAATATGGGAAAATTTTTGAGCAATCCCTCAAGATTCAGGACTCGCTAGTTATCTGCTCACTCAAGAATCAGGACTCTCTATGTTAGCAGGCACAATTTTACAGGATGGAAAATATACCATAATCCAAGAAATAGGGCGTGGTGGCTTTGGCATTACGTACAAAGCTAAGCATCACTACTTGGGTCAGGAGGTGGTGATGAAAACCATCAATGAACGGTTGCGGCAACATCCTGATTTTGCCAAGTTCGAGCGCCAATTCCAAGATGAAGCCAGACGATTAGCTACTTGTATCCACCCAAATATAGTCCGAGTCAGCGATTTTTTTGTGGAAGCTGGACTGCCTTACATGGTGATGGAATACATTCCTGGGGAAACTTTGGGCGACGCATTTGTATTACCAGGAATACCTTTGCCGGAAGCTACGGCAATTCATTATATCCAGCAAATTGGCGCAGCTTTGCAGGTAGTACACAGTAACGGTTTGCTGCATCGGGATATTAAACCAGACAATATCATCTTGCGCCAAGGAACCCAGGAAGTAGTGTTGATTGATTTTGGCATTGCTAGGGAATTTAATGGCGGAGTCAGACAGACTCATACGGGTTTAGTTTCTGAGGGTTATTCTCCCATTGAGCAGTACCTGACCCAAGCACCGCGCACACCCGCCACGGATGTTTATGGTTTAGCAGCAACATTGTATGCACTGTTAACTGCTCAAGTTCCCATGCCAGCATTATTGCGCGATCGCGAGCAAATGCCATCCCCCCGCGAACTGCAACCACATTTGAGTGCTGCTGTCAACCAAGCAATAATGCGTGGTATGGCTATAGAATCTCGTTTTCGTCCGGCGACTGTTGCCGAGTGGCTGCAATTGCTACCGGGGAGTGGGGTGAATGTCACACCCCAAGCTTTACCGACTTCCGCGGTGCAAACTATTAATTTATCTGTTCAACCGCCAAAAACTCTCATTGGCAAAAGTAGCAAAAAAGCGATGCCTGAAAGCAAGGCTAGGGCCAACGCCAAGAAAACTTCCCACCCTCAAAAACAGCAGTCATCTAAAATATTTCTTGGTATAGGTGTAGCCGTAGTTGCCGCCACCACTGGATTTGCCATCACTAACATGTTACCCAAATCCGAGCCGCAGCCAACCACCAAACCACTTTTTCAACAGCCTACTCAAGAACCAGCCGCCAAAGTACCTAAAGGCAATACATCTTCCTCTGCACCTTCAGAGACTAACACCACCTCAAAAACCGAATCTGCACCCGTATCTAATTTCAGGCAGCGTCGGCGCAATCGTCCTTCTTCCCAGGAAGAATCTTCTGGTAGCACTTCTACAAGAGAATCACAACGCAATAATTCCGAACAATCAACATCTTCGCCTTCGCCCACCGTTGCCCCCACACCGACGCTAGTGGAAAAACTACGGGCAATTCGCTCATCTCGCAAAACTTCGACGCCAACATCACCAAATAACTCACCAACCTCTAATCAAAATTCTGTTCCTCTTAAACCTGTAACTCCTGCAAATTCTGTAGTCGTACCATCAGAAACACTGCCGCGAGAATTCAGACCCCCAGATCCTTCTGGTGTAGTAGTACCAACATTGGAAAAGCAAAATTCACCGACTGAGAGTCAAACGCCAAAAGACCAAAAATTAGAAAAACAGACGCCAGATTACAATAATGGCAATGGACAATAGGCTTGAAAGTTAATTGTTGTGCAGATTTTACCACTCGTAGGTTTTTCAGGCGATCGCTCGACTTAAATTGTAGAATGATGAGCGATCGCTTATTAATATCATTGTGCAGGATGCAATTTGCTTACTCCGATGGAGGCGATCGCGCTTGCTAGAAAAAAATCAACTACGATAAATTATAGAATTTGATTCACACATACCTGATGTTAATTACATACACTGCAAAATATACAAAAACTAATAGCGGATATATGGGACAGCTCGTTGAATGGCAAGAAGTCATCACGGAGGGAGAAACCATAGAAGAATGTCGAGCTATGTTACAAGACGCTACCAAAGAAATGATTCTCGCCTATCGTCAACAAAATAAAGAAATTCCTATAGGTAATTCTTTACTCGAACAAATTCCTGTAGAGGTTTAAGTGTGTCAGTTAAACGAAAAGATTTAATTAAATACTTAGAGGAAAATGGATTTTATTTATTAAGAGTAAGGAGGAAAGCATTCTATCTATACTAACGACATAAAAACTATTCCTGTAAAAAGGCATCGCACCATCGATCGAATTACTGCCAACGAAATTTGCAAACAAGCAGGTTTATTGCCTAACTTTTAACATCAATAATATAACGTTTATTAACAAACCAACACAGCGATCGCTCTACTTGAGATTGTAAACTAGACCTCTTGCATAAATATTTTTTTCTCACGCAGAGGAGCCACTGCGTTGGGCGGGTTCCCCGACTTGTTCGCCCTTGGCGTTCCCGAAGGGTAGCAAGTGGCGTCGCGCAAAGACGCTCCAGAAGAGAACGCAAAGTAAGGACTAAAGTCTTCTCTCTGTGTTCCTTGCGCTTACCTTGGCGTCCCTTTGCGTTAAAAAACAATCTCCTCACTCATCCTCTCTTCCAAAACTTCCAACAACCCATCTACATCCTTCCCAACTTCCTCAAAACAAATCGCCGGTGCAGGTTCCGGTGCAAACTGAATTAACTTAATTTCACCCTTCCCAATACCAATCATCACAACTTCTATTTCCGGCTTGTGATTTTCGATAATTCCCAAAATTTCTTGCAGCCGATTTTCAACTTTATTATTTAACTTTTCAATCTGTTCTTGAGGACAATAAACAAAATGCGGTGTAGGTTGCAAATCAATGCCAATAGTACCCTTGCTGTCGCCATTTGCTAACCATAATCCCCAAAAAAGCGCCGCTAATTCTTTTTGATTTGCTTTGACAAACTTATCCAACTGGCGACGCCACTTGTTATCTCCTGTTTCCGGCTGGGTACTACCAAACATCATAATTAATTCGTAGTTCGTAATTAAAGGCAAAGAAGGGGCGATCTTTATCTCAAGCCACTTTGTACGCGCCAGAGACTGGAATAGATACCATTCTGCTCTAGCAATTCTTCATGGGTTCCTGATTCTACTAATTTCCCATGTTCCATGACATAAATGCAATCGGCATTGCGGATGGTGGAAAGACGATGAGCGATCGCAATTGTAGTTCTATCTACTGTAATCCGTTCTAGCGATCGCTGAATAGCCGCTTCTGTTTCATTATCCACCGCTGAGGTTGCCTCATCTAAAATCAAAATGGGTGGATTTTTTAAGACTGCGCGGGCGATGGCAATCCGTTGTCTTTGTCCGCCAGACAACTTTTGTCCTCTTTCCCCCACAATTGTCTCATAACCTTCGGGCAAGTTAATAATAAATTCGTGCGCCTCGGCTATCTTCGCCGCCGTGATAATTTCTTGCTCGTTTGCACTAAAGCTACCATAAGCAATATTCTCCGCTACGGTGCCATGAAATAGAAACACATCTTGACTCACCAAACCAATGCAGCGGCGTAAATCTTTTAAATTCAAACTTTGCAAATCAATACCATCAACGGTAATACTTCCGGCTTGTACTTCGTATAACCGCAACAAAAGTTTGACTAAAGTACTTTTACCAGAACCAGTAGAACCTACAATTGCAATAGTTTTTCCGGCTGGAACATCCAAAGACAGATTTTTAATTACTGGAAATCTATCTTTATAGGCAAAATAAACATTTTTAAATTGCACTTCACCCCGCACTTCATCCACAGGCAGCGGTGTATTTCCTGTATGAATATTAATGGGAGTATCTAACAAATTCATCACTCGATTAGTAGAAGCCATTGCCCGTTGATATTGGTCAAAAGTTTGACCTAATCTTGTTAAAGGCCACAGCAAACGCTGGATTAAAAACACCAACACGCTGTAAGTGCCGACAGACATTTTCCCAGAAACGGCTGCCATCCCGCCATATAAAAGTAAGGCTGTGAAACCTACCAAAATTAACATCCGAATTAACGGTACAAAAGCCGCAGAAAGGGCAATTGCTTTGGCATTACTGCGACGGTAAGCTTCACTATCTATTTCCAAACGGTAGGCTTCATAAACTTCAGCGGTAAAACTTTTAATAGTAGTAATGCCACTGATATTATTTGCCAAACGCGAGTTGAGAAAACCTACCTTTTCCCGCACATCAGCATAGCGGGGTGCCAGTAGACGTTGATAAGTAAAGGAACCCCAGAGAATGAATGGCATCGGCGATAGAGCCATCCACGCTACACTAGGAGCCAATATAAAGAAAGCACCGCCAATAATTAGTACAGTTGTGGCAACTTGGATGATATCATTTGCTCCCACATCCAAAAATCGCTCTAATTGGTTAATATCGTCACTGAGGACGGACATTAAACCGCCAGTGCTGCGTTCTTCAAAATAAGCTAACTCTAGCTCTTGCAGATGTTTATATGCATCCAAACGTAAGTTATGCTGAATATTCTGTGCCAAATTACGCCAAAGGCGATCGTAGGCATACTCAAAAACAGATTCTAGAATCCAAATGATGACAGTGAGGAAAGAAATAATCAAAAATTGTCCAAAGACATCGCGTACCCCTAACTGTGCAATTATGGAATCCTGCTGTTTGACTACCACATCTACTGCCACACCAATTAAGCCAGGTGGCGCCAAGTCAAAAAATTTATTAAGGATAGAATAAGTAGTCGCTAGCCAAATTTGTTTACGATACTGATGTGCATAGTCAAACAAACGCTGGAGAGGATGCGTCGAATGTTTACGCCTTCTTGAGACTTGATGAGATTTTAGTACGGTAGCCACGGCTTTTTGCATTTGCGTGCAATTGATATTACCACGGAATCAAGTTTTGAATCTTGAACCTGAAGAATGACGACATCGGGAGATGGAAAGATGTAGGAATGGGGAGGGGAGACAAGCAATTCAAAATTCAAAATTCACGCATTCAAAATGAAGAATCCATCCTCCTGCCTCCTGCCTTCTGCCTCCTAACTTAGGACTTAGTACTCAATACTCATCACTCACATGGAGAGAAAAACTTGAAAAATCAACAATTTGGCAATTGGCAAAGCACAGTTTTGGCAATTGTGTTAGCAATATTAGCGATCGTTGGGCTAAATTCTTTTATTATTATTAACCCAGGACAAGCAGGAGTGATTAGCATTTTGGGTAAAGCCAGAGATGGCGCTTTATTGGAAGGTATCCACCTCAAACCACCTTTTATTTCTGTAATAGATGTGTATGATTTGACAGTGCAAAAATTTGAAGTGCCAGCGGAAAGTTCTACGAAGGATTTGCAAAACTTATCAGCGAGATTTGCAATTAACTTTCGTCTCGATCCGATACAGGTAGTTGAAGTGAGGAGAAAACAAGGAACCTTAGAGAATATAGTATCAAAAATAATTGCTCCCCAAACCCAAGAAGCATTTAAAATTGCCGCAGCGAGAAGAACAGTAGAAGAGGCAATTACCAAAAGAAGTGAATTGAAAGAAGACTTTGATAATGCTTTAGGCGATCGCCTAGACAAATATGGGATAATTGTCCTAGATACTAGCGTAGTTGACTTGACATTCTCTCCAGAATTCGCTAAAGCAGTCGAAGAAAAACAAATTGCCGAACAACGAGCGCAAAGAGCAGTTTATGTAGCACGAGAAGCTGAACAAGAAGCACAAGCAGAAGTTAATCGAGCAAAAGGAAAAGCAGAAGCTCAAAGACTCTTAGCAGAGACACTCAAAGCCCAAGGAGGGCAATTAGTTCTGCAAAAAGAAGCAATTGAAGCTTGGAAAACTGGCGGCGCTCAAATGCCAAAAGTCCTTGTTATGAGTGGTGATTCAAAAAGCAACGTACCCTTTATTTTTAATCTTGGAAATGTAGAAAATAAACCGTAAAAGTGATTGGAGATTGGAGAGACAAAGAGAATAAGTCTTCAGTCAACAGTCAACAGTCAACAATCAACAATCAAATAAGTAGGTATACATAATTAAATGTAAAACACAAAAGTTTAAAACCCCGAACGAGACTGCCTTTTCCCCCCTGCCTCCTGCCCCCTACCTCCTACCTCCTGCCTTCTACTTAGTAAAGAACAACCAACAGGATAATAAAGCAAATTTATGGCGAATTCTAATCATCATCTTACTCCCGAAGAAGCAAGAAAAATTCTGAATAAATTTAACTGTTTAGATATAGCACCTATCCTCAAACCAGGTGAAAAAGATGTAATTCGTAATGCCTTAATTTTGATGGCTAACCTTGCTGACTATGAAATTTTAGGAATTTGTGCTGATACAGCAGAAGAAGGAATATTAGCCATGAAAACCTATTCTTTGGCCTTTGGTTATGAACCACCAAGCAATTTACCTACACCTGAAGGGCCGGTTTATATCAAATTAAATGGCAAAAATGGCTTGTGTTATGTCGATTCCTATGCCGGACATCACCGTGGCGTCTTAGTATCTTGCCAATCTTTTAACGAAGCCGGAATCAACGAAATGTATGGACATCTACCCTTGGATTTATTTGTTTAAAATTCATCAATAGGTAAGCAGGGAACAGGCAAAAGGCAAAAGGCAACAGCCTTGAAAGTCTCTTTGCTTGCAAATTTTACGATTAGCTTATCTCCTAACATCTGCTTCACTGCTATACCTCCTTTCTTCCTCCTCTCTTCCTTTGCGCCTCTGCGCCTCTGCGTGCAAATAAAAACCCCCTATATTCTAAATCTTATGACTCTCATCACCCTTCAATCAGTCACAAAAGACTTTGGCATAAAAGAAATTTTAAAAGATGCCAGCTTTAGCCTAGACACCACCGATAAAGTCGGCTTAATTGGTACTAACGGTTCAGGCAAATCAACCCTACTAAAAATGATTGCCGGTTTAGAACCCATCGATAGCGGCCAAATTTTAATCAACTCCGGTTCCAAAATCATCTACTTACCTCAACAGCCAGATTTAGACGAAAATCGCACAGTTTTAGAGCAAATTTTTGCTGATAGCGGCGAACACATGACTTTAGTGCGTGAATACGAAGAACTTTCTGATAAGTTGGCTCACTACCCAGATGATGCTCAACTCATGTCTCGCCTTTCTACCGTGATGCAACGGATGGATACAACTAACGCTTGGGAACTAGAAACCAACGCGAAAATCATCCTCACCAAATTAGGAATTTCTGACTTTGAGGCTAAAATCGGCACTTTGTCTGGAGGCTATCGCAAGCGCATTGCACTAGCAACAGCCTTACTAGCAGAACCAGATGTTTTGCTCATGGATGAGCCAACAAACCACCTCGATGCTCTTTCTGTAGAATGGTTACAAAGTTATTTAAATCGCTATCGCGGCGCACTTTTTCTCATCACCCACGATCGCTATTTTTTAGATCGCGTCACCAATCGTATAATTGAAATTGACCGAGGCGACATTTACACCTATACAGGCAACTATTCATACTACCTGGAAAAGAAAGCTTTAGCTGAAGAATCTGCTATTAGCACTCAACGCAAACATCAAGGCTTATTGCGGCGCGAGTTGGAATGGCTCAAAAAAGGGCCGAAAGCCAGAAGTACCAAACAAAAAGCTAGAATTGACCGCGCTCACGCTCTGCGAGATACTGAGTTTAAACAAGTTCAGGGTAAAGTCGATATTTCGACAGTTGGTCGTCGCATTGGCAAAAAGGTTATTGAATTAAATAACGTTTCCAAAGCCTATAACGATCGCACCCTGATTAATAATTTTAGCTACGAATTTAGTCCAGAAGACCGCATTGGTATTATCGGCGCTAACGGTGCGGGTAAATCCACTTTAATGGATATTATTACAGGGCGAATTCAGCCTGATTCTGGCAGTGCAGAAATTGGTACTACAATTCACATCGGTTATTTTGACCAGCATTCTGAAGAATTGCTCGCAGCTTTAAACGAAAATCAGCGCGTGATTGATTACATCAAAGAAGAAGGAGAATTTGTCAAAATTACCGATGGAACTCAAATTACTGCTTCCCAAATGTTGGAGCGATTTCTGTTTCCTGGGAATCAACAATATGCCCCAATTCATAAACTTTCTGGTGGAGAAAAACGCCGTTTATTTCTGTTGCGCGTTCTCATGAGTGCGCCTAATGTCTTAATATTAGATGAACCGACAAATGATTTAGATGTCCAGACATTAGCAGTATTAGAAGATTATTTAGAAGATTTTGTCGGGTGTGTAATTGTAGTTTCTCACGATCGCTACTTTCTCGATCGCACCATCGACACAATTTTTTCCTTTGAAGAAGGCGGAAACCTGCGGCAATATCCAGGCAATTACTCAGTTTACCTGGACTATAAAAAAGCCGAAGAAGCAGCACAGCAACAAGCTGCTACTACTAAAGAAAAGCCCAAAAATCTCGAACCCCAAAATGGTGCATCTTCACCCAAGAATGTCGAGAATCAAAAGCGGCGGAGATTATCCAATTGGGAGAAAAAAGAATTTGACCAGTTAGAAGGTAAAATTGCCCAGTTAGAAGCTGATAAGGCAGAAGCAGAGAAAACACTGGCGAATGTTCCACCGGGAAACTATAGCCAAGTGCAGAAACTGTATGAAGAAGTGGAATCTTTGAAACAGGCGATCGATGTTGCGACCGAACGCTGGTTAGAATTAGCTGAGATGGAGTCTTAGAGGATGTTTTCAAAGTCCTTTTTTGAGTAGCAAAATGTTCTAGATCCCCCTAAATCCCCCTTAAAAAGGGGGACTTTGATTTGATTCCAGTTCCCCCCTTTTTAAGGGGGGTTAGGGGGGATCGATTTAGATATTTAATTGCTCAAAATGCCAACTAAAATATGAGTTAATTCAATTAATTCTTCAGGAACTCGATATAATTTGAGGTCTTCTGTTATCTGTTTTTCCTGACGATTGTAGATTGCAAATCGCCAATCTTCACCAGTAGTTACTGCCCCACAAAGAACTGGCATCTCTGAATTTATCCATTGGTCGAGTGCAATCAATTCAACTGCTAATTGAGTAAAACCTCTACTTAAATCTGCTTGTTTAGCTTCAATGACTAACAAGCCTTTACCTTTATCAATGTAATAATCTAAGCTATCTTTTAGTTGGTCGCTAACACTAATCGGATACTCAATACTCAATTGCGTTTGGGCAATCTCGCAAACCTCTAGTAATATTGGTGCGATAATTGCTTGCTTGCGTGCATCTTCACTAAGTAGCTTGACGCGTCGGAGATTACGCTCAATTACTCGCTGTAATTCTGCAATTATCTCAGAGTTAAATTCCGTTTTTGGTAATTGCAGCCGTTCGCGTTGATAGGAACAGCCAAGTTCAGCCAGAATATCTTCTGGAGAAAACGGCAGTTCAAAATATTTGCTGAATGTATAGCTTTGACCGGGTTGAATGATTCGGGGACGACTCATATTAAGGCAGGGGAAGCAGGGGGAGAAAAAAAGATTTGACTGAACCTGATTGTGGCATAGATTATTCTTAACAAAATTGTATTGAACAATAATTTTAAGTAGTAGCGTGACCGGGCTAGTAGGGTGCGTTGTCGCAAAGCGCAACGCACCATTTAAATATCTATCGCAGTGCGTTACTACCACTTCATCTTTTAATCTTTGGAAAATCCTTTTTCTCCCTTTTCTCCTGCAAGCTGCGAATTTTAACCAGCACTGGAATATACTGTTGAATCATCCAGGTTAATGCCTCAAGGCTGGAATTACCTTCATCAATTCGGATTTTAGCTTGGAAACCAATCAAAAATAGTTGCATTGCCAGCAACAAAGCAATAGTTTTACCGAGAATATCTTGACGCTTACCTTGCATTTGTTTGTACCCCAAAGAGTTGATAGATACAGGTTCTCTTTGGGGCTGTGTCCTCAAGCAAACACCCCAATATTGCTGAGAATGCTTTAAAATCAGGATTTAATCGGTTTGGGGTGGTAGTTTCAATTTGGGGTAGCCCCAAACTTCTTGTTCAATTTTTGAAATGCAATGCCGAAACAAACTTACGGGCCTGAACCTAAAAAGCGAGTTAGGCGTCTGTTAGAGGCGTTGCTTTGTTTTGCTGATGGGGAATTTGAAGACGGTGGCTTTAAAATTCAATACGACTGGAAAGACGAAGACAGCACTAACCTCAAGCTGACTGTTGAGACAACGCTGGTAGCTTTAGAGTTACTAACGCAAAAAGATAAATATCCTGGCAAGTTAACTAAAGCGCAAATTCGAGAAGCGCTGAATTTGCTCAAGGATTTCTTGAAGATTCTCGATGATAATCGTATTCAAACCAAGGGTGTTGACGAATGGCACTTTACACTCAAGCTATGGTCAACAGATAAGGAAAAGAACTTAAAACGGTTTGATGAAGCATGGGAAAATAGTAGACCAAAGAAATCGAAAGAATTAGCAGCCAATTTCACCCAAGATGAGGGTGTCGTTACTGTACCCCAACCTAAACTTATTCTTTTCCAAGCGCCACCCTTACCCGCACACTTTGTAGAACGCCCAGAGTACAGCGATGATTTAAAGACTCGTCTTTTAAATGGTTCGTCGTCTGATAGTCGCACTTTAGTAATTACTGCGATTCACGGTTTGGGTTCGGTGGGCAAATCTACTTTAGCTGCGGCTTTAGCCCATAATGCAGAAATACAATCTCGTTTTTGTGATGGCATTCTTTGGGCAACATTAGGTCAACAACCCAATGTGCTGGCTTTACTTAGTGGCTGGGTGCAAGCATTAGGAGACTATAGCTTTAAACCTACAAGTATAGAAGCAACTTCCTCGCATTTGCGGACTCTGCTTTATGACAAAGCTGTGTTGCTGGTGGTTGATGATGCTTGGAATACCGAAGATGCACGAGCATTTAATGTTGGTGGTGCGCGTTGTCAAGTTTTAGTAACTACTCGTGAAGGTCACATTGCCGATGCCTTAGCAGCCAACAGCTACAGTCTGGATATAATGAAACCACACCAGGCAATGGAATTGCTGACGAAGAAATTAAGACGCGAGATTACAGGCACAGAACGTCACTCAGCCGAAAATTTAGCCAAAGGCGTTGGTTATCTTCCCCTAGCATTGGAACTCGCAGCCGCCGAAGTTGCCTGTGGTACGACTTGGAATGAACTGTTGGCGGATATTCGGCAAGAAGTCGCCAGATTAACAAGTTTTGACCGACCGGAAGCCGAAGAAATTACTGATGAGGCTAGTTTAAAACGCCTGAGTTTAACCGCATCATTAAATTTGAGTGTCAAGAGAATGCCACCAGAAAAGCAGCAGCATTTCTCTTGGTTAGGGGTATTGCCGGAGGATGTCAACATTAATAAGATGATGGCGGCAACGCTGTGGCAGATGGATAAGCGTGATGCTGCCAAGATGTTGCAATATTTACGGAATAAAGCATTGCTATTAACAGGAGTATTGCTTGCTGATGGTATGCCTACTTATCGCTTACATGACTTATTCCACGATTTAGCTTGTAATTTGTTAACTGCTCCCTCACAGCCAAAGCGCCCAGGAGATTTGGCTGGGTTGGGTTTAAATCTTGCTGATGTTCACGCTGTTTTTTTAAACAAGTATCGGCAGAAAACCCAGAATGGTTTATGGCATACTTTACTCGATGATGGTTACATTCATCAGCATTTAGTTTGGCATTTGGAAAAGGCTGGACAGGTAGAAGAGATTCACCAGTTATTGCGCGAAGAGTCTGCAACTGGAAGCAATGGCTGGTATGAAGCGCGAGAACAATTGGCACAAACTGGCGGTTACATTACAGATATTTCTCGTGCCTGGGAACTAGCAGAAGCGAATCGGACTGAATCAACACTAAGCTTGCAGTGTCGTTATGCTTTGATTACTGCATCAATGAATAGTTTGGCAGCTAATCTACCAGCAAATCTGCTGGTAGCGTTGGTCAAAAACAAAATTTTGACTCCCGAACAAGGACTAGCTTATGCCCTGCAAAAACCAGAACCACAAGAGAAAATTGACTCGCTGACAGAACTAGTCAATTATTTAACACCAAATCTTCAAGAATTAGCACTGCAAAAAGCCCTTGCTGCTGCCAGGGCGATTCAGGATGAGTATTTTCGTGCCTATGCCTTGAGTGCCTTAGCTGAGAAACTGCCACCAGAGTTGTTGCCAGAAGCCCTTGCTGCTGCCAGGGCGATTCAGGATGAGTATTCTCGTGCCAAAGCCTTGAGTGCCTTAGCTGACAAACTGCCAGATATATTGCCAGAAGCCCTTGCTGCTGCCAGGGCGATTCAGGATGAGTATTTTCGTGCCTATGCCTTGAGTGCCTTAGCTGAGAAACTGCCAGATATATTGCCAGAAGCCCTTGCTGCTGCCAGGGCGATTCAGGATGAGTATTTTCGTGCCTATGCCTT
>JAVRBO020000078.1:0-203961 GCA_034531195.2 Nostoc sp. ChiSLP01 | reverse complement strand
ACTTTCCGTCTTCCTTGCAAGACTTTCTGCCTTTACGTTTCAGTATTACGCGCAGCCTGCAAGACTTTCCGTCTTCCTTGCAAGACTTTCTGCCTTTACGTTTCAGTATTACGCGCAGGCTGTAGCAACTTCCGCCTCGACCTTTCTCTGTTCCCCATAGTCATTGAGTGGTTAAGTTTGCTTGTTTTTTTTGATTTGTTTTACTGTATTTTTTGTCTAATTTGTCTATCGCCTTAAGTGAAATATATTTTTTCCTAGCCAAGGAATAATCTTCTTGTAGGTTTCTTTGTTATGTACATACCAATCTAGGCGAACATTCCTGGCAACAAGGTAGACTGAGCAAAGAAGGCAACTATTTGCATTTGATTATGACTAATCGTCTTGCTGAAGCTAAGAGCCTGTACCTGCAAAAACACGCCGAAAACCCGATTGACTGGTGGCCTTGGAGTGACGAAGCACTTGCAACTGCAAAAGCGCAAGATAAACCGATTTTTCTCTCCATTGGTTACTCTAGTTGCCACTGGTGTACTGTTATGGAAGGCGAGGCTTTTTCCGATGTAGCGATCGCCAATTACATGAATGCTAACTTTCTTCCCATCAAGGTAGACCGAGAAGAAAGACCAGACCTCGATAGCATCTACATGCAGGCTTTACAGATGATGAGCGGTCAAGGGGGTTGGCCTTTAAATGTCTTTCTTTCCCCTGAGGATTTAGTGCCGTTTTATGCTGGGACTTATTTTCCTGTAGACCAACGTTACGGTCGTCCTGGATTTTTACAAGTTTTACAAGCACTACGCCGTTATTACGATACAGAAAAACAAGACTTACAGCAACGCAAAGCGATTATTATTGAGTCGCTGCTTACGTCTGCGGTATTGCAAGATGCTACAACAAACGAACTTGAAGATCGCGAATTACTTCGACAAGGTTGGGAAACCAGCACAGGTATAATTACTCCCAATCAAACTGGCAATAGCTTTCCGATGATTCCCTATGCAGAACTAACGCTGCGGGGAACTCGATTTAATTTTGAATCTCGCTATGATGGCAAGGAAGTCTGTACCCAGCGAGGACTAGACTTAGCACTGGGGGGAATTTATGACCATGTAGCTGGCGGGTTTCATCGCTATACTGTTGACCCGACTTGGACAGTACCCCATTTTGAAAAGATGCTCTATGACAACGGACAAATTGTCGAGTATCTAGCTGCTTTGTGGAGTGGAGGAATACAAGAGCCAGCTTTTGAAAGGGCGATCGCTGGTAGCATAGAATGGCTCAAACGCGAAATGACCGCGCCTGAGGGTTATTTCTATGCAGCTCAAGATGCCGACAGTTTCACTGAACCCACAGCAGTGGAGCCAGAGGAAGGAGCCTTTTACGTTTGGAGTTACAGCGAATTACAACAACTGTTAACCTCTGAAGAACTCACACAATTACAACAACAGTTTACGGTAACTCCTAGCGGGAACTTTGAAGGCAAGAATGTTTTGCAAAGACGCCATACCGGGCAGCTGAGTGCAACGCTGGAAACAGCACTGAGCAAATTGTTTACAATTCGCTATGGCGCTAGCCCTGAGTCACTTAAGACTTTTCCGCCTGCTCGAAACAACCAAGAAGCAAAAACCACTAACTGGCCAGGTCGCATTCCCTCAGTCACAGATACGAAAATGATTGTCGCCTGGAATAGCTTGATGATTTCAGGGCTGGCTAGGGCTGCGGGAGTATTTCGACAAGGGTCATACCTGGAGTTAGCTGCACGAGCAGCGAATTTCATTTTAGATCGTCAGTTTGTTGATGGGCGTTTTCACCGACTGAACTATCAAGGAGAAGCAACCGTTTTAGCGCAGTCTGAAGACTACGCCTTTTTTATTAAAGCTCTTTTGGATTTACAAGCTGCCAATCCCGAACACAAGCAATGGTTAGAAAGAGCGATCGCTATTCAAGATGAATTTAACGAATTTCTCTGGAGCGTAGAATTAGGCGGTTACTATAACGCATCAAGCGATGCTAGTCAAGATTTAATTGTGCGCGAACGGAGTTATGCTGATAACGCCACAGCATCAGCCAATGGAGTAGCGATCGCTAACCTCGTGCGTTTAGCTTTACTCACCGATAATCTACATTATTTAGATTTAGCAGAACAAGGTTTAAAAGCTTTTAGGAGTGTAATGCATCGCGCTCCCCAAGCTTGTCCGAGCTTGTTTACAGCCTTGGATTGGTATCGGAATTCAACTTTGATTCGCAGCACAACAGAGCAAATAAACTCTTTGATCCCCAACTTTCTGCCGAGTGCCGTGTTTACTGTGGTATCTGATTTACCAGAGGGAAGTGTTGGTTTAGTTTGCCAAGGTTTGAAGTGCCTCGCACCAGCAGAAAGTGTAGAGCGGTTATTGCAGCAAGTCCAGCAAAGTCAAAATAGGGGATAATTTTGGTAGCATCGGACGCATAAACATGACTAAACCGCCCGTACTTGGAAATATAACTCCCATTATTCCTGCTGGTGGCGATATGGAAAAAGCGATCGCTTTCTACGAACAACTTGGTTTTACAAAAATCTATCAAGAAGGCGATCCCGTTACTATGGCAATTATCAAACGCGATCGTGCAGAAATTTTTCTGCAAAAAAATGACGATCGACACCTAGCAGAATGGACAACTTTTCGCATCCAAGTTGATGGCATTGAGCAACTTTATCAAGAATTTCAAGCACAAGGTGGGCAAATGATTCATCCCAACGGTCAGCTACAAAGACAACCTTGGGGAATGAAAGAGTTTGCAATTATTGATATAGCTGGTGTGTGCATCACGTTTTTTGAGTCAGAAAACTAAGATGACAACCCGCAACGAATTAACTGCCATAGTCTTAGCAGGCGGCAAGAGTTCTCGAATGGGTCAGGACAAAGCCTTGATTTCAATCCAGGGGATGCCATTGTTAGAGCGAATTTCTCGGATTGCTAAAGGCTGTGCCGATACTGTTTATATAGTTACTCCCTGGCCAGAACGCTATCAAGACTTGCTTTTGCCAGGTTGTCACTTTATCAGAGAAGCGCCGATATCTGAAGAATCTCTAGCCCACGGCCCTTTAGTTGGGTTTGCCCAAGGACTAGCCCAAGTACAAACACAATGGGTATTGTTGCTGGCTTGTGATTTGCCGAAATTGCGGGTTGAAGTTTTGCAAGAATGGGCAACTAGACTTGATAGTGTGGGGGATGATGCGATCGCAGCTTTAGCTCATCATCCCAAAGGCTGGGAACCTCTATGTGGTTTTTATCGCCGTCAGTGTTTGCCCCAACTCCATGATTTTATCAACCAAGGGGGGCGATCGTTTCAAGAGTGGTTGCGGCAATATCCTGTGGAAGTTTTGCCGCTACCAGAACCAGAAATGCTATTTAACTGTAATACACCAGAGGACTTGGACTTAAGTTAATGCCACCGGAAAATTGCAAATTTAGCAAAAATATCTGCTAAGTACGCTCAAGCACTATTCTGACTCCTGAATTCGGCGTTGCATAATTGCGGGATGATTTATCTCACGCAGAGGCGCAGAGGCGCAGAGAGAATAAGGAGTTTAAGATTTCAATACATCGGGTTTCATCCCATAATTTAGCAACGCCCTGAATTTTAGTTAGCGATTGCGGCAAAATTTGCGATCGCTATCATTCTGAGGATATTGCCAAGAATAGGCAAAATGGCTAACTCCCTTGAGTTGGGGAGCAAATTGACGAAGTGCTTGCATTTGCACTTCTAACGGTGGACGATTACTAACGGGTTTTCCCCACTGACCGGCTAAAGCAGGAATTATCTTTGTACCCGGTTTTGCCATACTCAAAACCCGCTGCACTTGCGACACAATACAACTAGCATTACCGCAAGTTGCGTAAGACATGGGATGCCATTCCAGTGTGGTAGGAAATCTATCCCAAGGTTGTAAACGGGAATCATAGCCTTGTCCTACAGTTTGGTTACCGTCAGGGAAAAACACCACTCCTGTGGGAATACCTTGCTGTTTTGCTGGATAACTGGCGATGGTGACAAAATCTAGAATTCCTTGCATGGCGTGGGCAACGGCGAGTTGCCACAACTCCCATTGTAAAAGTGGTTGTCTATCAGTTGCAGGCTGAATTGATTTTCCGGCTGGTGGGGGAATGCGTCCTTGCCAAAGGGGTTCGTTTTCTTGAGGATAAAGTTTATCAACTTCTGCGACATCTCCAACAGTGACATATCCCTTGCTCAAAAAGCGGCGAATTAAATCCAGTCCTTTGTAATTCTGTGCCCGTTTAAATAAAGCTTCTTGAGTTGCGGGACTAAATAGCCATAAATCTGAGACTTTGGTGGCGATGGAATCACTTCCTGCTTGTCGGGGATAGCGCACGTAGTCCAATAACAAGCCATCTGGACGGCGGCGTAAAATTTCCTGCACCAATTGGTAATAGTCGCGTTTTGCTTGGGGGTTGTAGGGGTCGATAAATACTTGAGAGCCATTGTCTACAACGTATAAGCTTGTTTGACCTTTGCCATTGCGAGCGATCGCAGCTTCTCTATCTTTTCGCTGGGCGTAAGTATAGCCGAAATTTGTGGTAAACATCCACGCGTAAACCTTCAAACCCCGTTGCCGAGCTTTTTTAATTGCTACAGACAACAAATCGATGTTTTCTGCTCCTGGAGTACGAATCACAGAAGGCCAAACCGTCGGGTTACCAGTTGCTGGCAATAACGCTTGCCCGTCGTAAAATACTTCTAAATAAACTTGGTTGTAGCCACCGTTAACAATCCGATCCATAACCAGATCGATTGTTCCTGGCTGAATATCGCAGGGATACAAGCGCAACCAAAGGGCTTGGATTTGCGGCCAAGTCCGACTACGGCACTCGCGTAAGTCCTGTGCCTGTTCTTGTAATATTTTTTGATATCGAGCCTGGGCATTTTGATTGCCTTTGAGGGCTGACAAACGTAAGTTTTCTTTTTCTCGCGCCGCCGCTGGTGATAACTGACAATACTGGGTTACTTGCGCCTTCGCTGGTTGGCTCCCAAAGCTAGAAAGTAATGAGCTACTACTGAAAACAACAGCGAATAGGCGTCGCCAAAATAATCTCGATCTTGCAACGTTCAAAGGACGATTAAACATACCTGCTAGTAGATGGACACAAAAATCAATTACTCCAACTCAGATGGTTATAAGCAACTTGTATCAAATTATATAGTTGAGCGATCGGGGTTTTAAAACCTACTTTTTCAAGACTGAGAAACATCTATTTCTGTTGCCGTATTTTTTTTGTAAACATATAAATACATAAACTTGAATATAAAACATATAGATACAAAGCAAGTTTACCTTGGTATTGGATAAACTCTACTTTGCCCTAATTCTTGAAAATTTGGCAAAGTAAATGTGATTTTTGAACTTGAAAATACTGTAAGTTACGTTTAATAATTTTTTTTAACATCAAAATATATACTTTCAAACTTTCTCCAAGTAGGAGAGAAGCTTTGAAACATTATCTAAGGGAGTATTAATTACTTTAGTATAAAATTTTAAATTTTGAACTCAGACTGAGATTCAAGTTGAGAAGGTAGCCAAGAGTGGAGGCAGGGTGTCTCCGGCTCCACTCAAGATTAAAGAATCAAAACTTGAGACTGCTGACTCTTAATCATCGAATAGGTAATAGTTAAGAGTTAACCGCCACGCTTGAGTGCTGATTCTACCTGTTGTAACTCCTTCTCTAAACGATTTTTGAGTTTTTCGGGTACGGGACGATTAGGGTAAGAACTATAGTGTCCAGCTAGGGAGTTGAGGGCTGTTCGGATAGTTGTAAAGGAGCCAAGACCAGAAACAGAGTTAGCTCGTTGGTAACGAGCTGAAAAGTCATTTATTTTTTGACGCGCTTCTGCTTGAATTGCTGCTTTGTTTGGTGAATCTGGTGATAAATTTATGGCCTCTCTCATGATATTGACCACAGCCAAGGTGTCTTGGCGATAATCGCCAGTCAAACTATCTGGACTGCCAGAACAACCCATCAAGCCGATAGATACAACCAAAACGAGCGCAAGCAGACGCGACCAATAGCGCTTCATATGCATTAACTAAAAGATACGTAAATCAACGTCCATCGTATCTTGGATTGGTATCTTGGGGATCAATTTACTGGGGAATGGGGCATGGGGGCAGGGGGGCAGAGGGGCAGGGGAGCAGGGGAGGCAGGGGAAGCAGGGGAGGCAGGGGAAGAAAAAACTAATGACCAATGACTAATGACTAATGACTCTTTGATAAAGAGTATCCCGTTGTTGGTAAGGTCGTCCTAAAGAAGCGATCGCACCTTGTAATGCTTCCACTTCCATACACGTACCGCCCAAGGCACCTGCCATTGTGGTAATGTGTTCTTCCATTAAGGTGCCGCCGATATCGTTACAACCCCAAGCTAAGGCTTCTGTGGCACCGGCAAGTCCCAGTTTTACCCAACTCTGCTGATGGTTGGGAATCCAATTTCCTAAGTAAATCCGGGCTACAGCGCCTAGTAGTAGTGCATCTTGCAATATTGGTTGGTCGCGTCCAACGCGGCGACGTAAGGGTTTGGGTGCTTCTTGCCCGACGAAGGGTAATAAAATAAACTCTGTAATCCGTGCTGGATATTCCCCTTCGATGGCTATTTTTTGCAGCGATCGCAGTTTTTCTAAATGCCCAATTTGCTGTTCGTGGCTTTCAATATGCCCAGATAGCATGGTACTGGTGGTATGCAAGCCTAATTTGTGAGCTGTGCTGATAATTTCTAACCAAGTGGCTGTATCAATCTTTTCTGGGCAGAGTATCCGCCTGACTGTATCATCTAATACTTCTGCTGCTGTTCCTGGCATTGAACCAACCCCAGCATCTTGCAAAGCAGCAATGACATCAGCGTATTCCAGTCCGTCAAGTCTGGCGATAAATTGCACTTCCTGGGGAGAAAAAGCGTGTAGATGTATTTGGGGAAATTCCTGTTTGATGGTTTCTACTAATTTCAGGTAGTAGGTCAAAGATTTGCCGTTGATTTGTGCTTGCGGATTTAATCCTCCCTGCATACAAATTTCTGTAGCACCCCGTTGCACTGCATCTGCGGCCTTTTCCAAAATTTGCGTCCAATCCAACCAATATGCGCCTGTATCGCCATCATCGCGACGGAAGGCACAAAAACTACAGTGCTGCTCGCAAATATTAGTAAAGTTGATATTACGATTTATTACGTAGGTAACTGTATCACCTGCTTGTGCGTGGCGGAGCGTATCAGATGTGACGCGTATTGTAGCGATCGCCTCTGGTTCGGTTTGTTGTAACAATACCACTCCCTCTTGGGGAGATAAATCGTACCCCATCAAGGCACGGTCAAGAATTTTTTCAACAGAAATTTTTGTCAGCATTTTTCTCTTAATTTATCTGAAAATTTTTAATTTTATAACTTTGCTAATAATAAAATTTTACTTAATAAGTATACTAAATTCTTGAGAATTCAAAAGAAATACTATATAAAAATTTAGCTGCTTTTCTGTTCTAGTTGCCACAGCCTACTATTGTGAAAAACATCAACTAATTTGTATTTTTTATCCAATTCGATTCTAAATTTTTTAGAAGGATTATACAAAAATATTTTACTGAAATTATTAGGAATCTTTGGTATGCTTGGTTCAATTACCAATTGCATCTGTACTTTGTTATCTAAAAGATGAATTAAAGACATTAAATCGCCGATATTTAAGGAATAATTACTACTAATTAATAGTGGCTCGTTAGTTTGATTGATGATTCGAGCTATTTGAAGATTGGTATGGCTGCTTTTATTCCACCATGTCTCGGCTTGAGAACTGACTGCACAGGATAAAACTCCACTGGAAATTAGTATTACCATTACTAATTGCCAAAACTTGCGGACTATTAATTTAGAAGAAATAATTTGAGCCGCCAGTAAGTAAGCAACAGCTAGCTGAATGCTTACATAAGACAGAGTGACATATCTAGGTCGCAGACTGACCTTACCTCCAATAATTAAATCGGGTAAAATGAGAGCTAAAGCAGGTACTCCACCTAAGAGAAAAATAAATAACCAAACTTGTTTGCCTGCCTGATTATAAAGATATAAAAATGAATATACTACCAAGATTAGTATTAGGGGAATTAAAAATCTACCCCAGCGCAAAACTGGCAAATTTAAATCTGGAAAAAATGGTTCGTAGCGCCAAAAATCAGCAAATAAATAGCTAATATTACTAATCCAACCAGAAACCAAAATTGACAGAGATTGTTTAGCTTGAGCGCTGGCTGTTGTGCGCTCAATTTCAGATAAGCTATTAATAAGAATTAAAATCCAAGGAATAAAAGCTAAAAAGCCGAGGCTAGTTGCTATTAAATAAGCTTTAACAATTTTAGTGAATCGAAAGCGTTCAATAGCAAATACATAAATACCGTAGGCGATCGCCAGCAACCCAGAAAACAAAAAAGTGTATAATCCTAGCGCCACTGTTACTGCATAAATCCCCCAAAACTTCTTGTTATTCAGCCTGATTGCTTGCAGCAGTGCAGCACTCTCTAGCAAAATAGTCACCATCCACAAACTGAACTCTCTTGCCTCTTGTGCATATAGCAGATGGAAGGGCGAGACTGTTAGAAAAGCTACGCTTATCCATGCTGCTATGGGTGACTGAAATAATTCTAAGCATAGCCAATAAATGCAAGGAAAAGCTAGGAGGCTAATTATGGCTGACAAGCTTCTTGTAGTCGCTACTGAATTGCCAAAAAGTTGCATCCATAATCTAACCATTACGTAATAAAGTGGAGGATGTTGAGCATCCTCCAGTGCCAAAGAGTTGATTGTATTAATTAAACCTTTTTCAGAATTAGGCTGTTGATATTTTTGTATATCTCCAACAGCAAACACTTGGCCATTAAATACCTGTCGAACAAATTCTGTCTTCGTGTAACCAGAAATTCGTAATGAGGTATACGCTTCATCGTGTGAGTAGACTTTTCGATCCAGATATGCGAAGCGAAAAAATATCCCTAATATTAACAAAATAACGATTAAAAATCGTAGCCAAATAGGAGGAAAATATTTTGTAATTGCTGTTGGGGGAAAATGTCTGGCAACTACTGATTGTCTGTTTAACATATAATATTAAGGTTCAATAATTAAAGGTTTGGAGTAACAATTCCAGCCTTTATTAACAGCCAATATAATATTTTGACATTGCGTAATATAGTTTGATTGTTGCCTACTTACACTTACTTAATGCAAACTATTATATTGGCTGAAATTCTCACTATAAAACTGGATATTACGAATTTCCCCTTGCTTGTGGTGTTCGTCGCTGCTGTATTAGCAATCCAATACCCATACCAATACCGACAATAGCAGTAAAGTAGAATAAACCAATCAATCGAATATAAATTGGTGGTGCGATCGCTTCAACTTCAACTTCTTGTGCTACTTTTACTGGTGTAAATTGACGGCTAGATCCTGGGTTAGGAGTTGCTTCCACTTCAACTTTATGTGGCGCACCATCAAAAAATTGCTCTTGCCATGTTAACTTACCTTCTTGGTCGGTAAGTCCTTTGTAAGCAAAGACTGTTAAATTATCTTCAAGAGCGATCGCTCTTACCTGCAAGCTTACATCTTTGATGGGTTGTCCTGTGGTGCTATCCTTCACCTGTAACCCTAAATTCGCAAGTTTACCCACAGTGGCGTTTTTATCTCCCTGAAGTTGGATTTCTAATCCTTGCGATTTCTGAGATGATGGTGCGATGGTTTCGGTACCGCTTGAGTGATGTCCGCTGCCATGAGCTTCGGCGACTTCTGCACTAACGTTAATAAATAATAAAGCTAATATTGCTACCACAGTCAAGCTACTTAATAAAAGGCGCACTGATTGGGGTGCAATTTCTCCTTGTTGAAGTTCTTGTTGTCCGCCAATAACCCAACCACCCAACAATCCAACTGCTAATAAAATTGCTGCGATAACAACAAAATATTTATATTTAATTGGGTTTTCTCGGACATTAAGATTTAAACTTTGCTCATAAGGAGCAAAGGTATTTGCTACCAAAGGTGACACTTTAACTAGTAATCGATAATTTCCTCGTATGGGTAACATCTGCTGAACTTCTAGCTTACCATCAGGTGCAACTGCATTCATTTGCAACAGTTTTGTCCCCTCAACAATCGGAAAATCTGTTGTCAACCAGGGATTAGATGGCGGCGTCAAAATTTCTAAGCTGATTTTGGCATTTTCTAAAGATTTACCCGCCGCATCAACAGCTTGTAGTGTCAAATTAACAGGAGATTGATGTCTTTCTGTTCCTGCTTCAAAGGGAAGAATACGTTCTAAAGACGGGTTGGTAGAAAGTAAGACTCTAGAAGTAGGAATTTGAGAATTACCTACTAAGGAATAAAGAATTGACAACGTGATGCAAACAGCACTGATAACTCCAAATAGTCGATATTTTTTCATAAAAGCTGAAGTTGAGGAAGGATGAAGATGCTAATTAACAAGCAACAAACTATTATTTGATTGAAGTACAAAAACTTTATATTTTGAGCCATTAGTCGCCAAAATTTAAAATTAATTTTGACGACTGACTCCTGAATTTCGTTGCGATCGCTTTATTAACTGCCAAACAATTGTCTAATCACCAGCAAAATTTTGGAATTAGATAATTTAGTGACATGCAACACCTAAAGTGTGGTGTCGCGCTGAGTGTGCTGCGTTGTGCGCCGCAGGATAAGTGGAGAATAAGGCTGTCCAAATAATTAAAGAAGATAGCAGCATATAAAGCGTTATCTGCACTGGCTTGGACAAGGTAATAGTTGCGGTCTTCTGCAATACTGAAATATGAGAAAAACTACTCATTTTTGACCTCGGATAATTAATTTGGGTAATTCATCAATTAAAGGGCTTAATGCCTATTGATTGCAAAAAGATATACGATAAAGTTCCTATTTGACAAGTGGGTATGAAATGTCTTGGCTAATTTGCCCTTAGTGAATACTATACTATCGTTTCAATATTGGCTAATGGTAACGCAGAAATCTACACACAAAGTCCATACAAATAACAAAACAATGACACATGGTTTTGATTAACGCGAAGATGACACGAAATTAATTAAAAATTAAAAATATTATGTTGCCAAATATCGAAAGTTTTTTAAAATCAGATTTATTTTATATCTCAGCCAATTAAATATGCTACACCTTACCAACAGTTTTTTGCTGAGGTTCAGTTACCAGGTACTATGGTATACATTGTTTGAAATTTAATTACTGTTAAGGTATTAACTATATCAAGAATAGATACAAAAAATTACTCGATTTCAATTTTATTTATACTTTCGGTTAAGTAAAAATGCTGTTAGATATATAAAACTTGCCTAGAGCCTTCCAAGACAGCTAATCATTGAAAAACGCACAACGAAGAACGAAACAGGAATACTCTACTTTCTATTTTCAAGGCAGATTTTAACTTGATGTGAATTTAATAACTTTGGTAACCGTTTTGAAGCACTTCAAATTTATTGACAATAATTTTTAATTCATATAATATACACAAAAGCAATTGCAAATAATTTTCAATTCTTTTTTGGTGCTAACTGTTAACTGTCATGCCTTACAACTTCGCTTTGGGTAAGGAAAAACTTTGGAGTCGTCGTCAATTACTAAAGCTGGGCTTAGCAGGTGTGGGAGTGACTGGTGCAGCTGGACTTTGGCAAACGCTGAATTTACAAAGTCAGTCAATAGTCAAGGTGCCATCATTCGATATGGAAGCATCAGACAGCGTTGCTAACCCGATGAAGATGCTAAGGGATTTTGACTATGGGACGCTAAAGCAAGAAAATGGGCGTACTATCCGAGAATTTCAGTTAACTGCCGGTACTTCCATTATTCAACTAAATAGTGCTGTCTCTTACAATATCTGGGATTTAAACGGCCGCATACCAGGGCCAACGCTACGGGCCAAACAAGGCGATCGCGTGCGAATATTATTTCTCAATAACGCCGGACATTCTCACTCTTTGCATTTTCATGGGGTTCATCCAGCAGAAATGGATGGTGTTCGTCCAGTCAGCAACGGCAAAGCCACAATTTATGAATTTGATGCCGAGCCTTATGGCGTTCATTTATACCACTGTCATATTGAACCAGTTACTCGTCACATTGCCAAGGGACTGTACGGGATGTTTATCATCGATCCTCCTACTCCCCGTCCCCCAGCTGATGAAATTGTACTAGTGATGGCTGGGTATGACGTGAATGATGATAGCCATAATGATTATTACGCCTTTAACGGCCTGCCTCATCATTACATGCATCATCCCATTCCTATTTATCAAAATCAGTTGATTCGGCTGTACGTCCTCAACATTATTGAATACGATCCGGCAGTCACCTTTCACCTCCACGCTAACTTTTTTGATGTTTATCGCTACGGCATGAGTATGACAGCTAGCGAAAAAACTGATGTGCTGACGATGGGTATAGCAGAAAGGCACATTTTAGAATTTGTTTTTCGCTACCCAGGTAAATATATGTTTCATCCCCATCAAGATGCGATCGCCGAAAACGGTTGTATGGGTCAATTTGAAGTAGTTACTGATAGTAAATCTCAAAAGACTGTTAAAAATTCTTGACAAAAGAATTAGCTATTCCTAGCAAAGGTATCCACAAGCTAAATAATTTGTAATTAATTCTTAAAAATTTTAATTAACTAGTTGATAAAAAATATCATTATATGCGAAAGTACAATCTATGACAATCCGTCAACCACCTTCGCGTAGTAGTTTGCAATACAACAATTAATAAATTTAAATTTTGTGAGGAGCAAAAATGATAAAATTGCGCTATATATGTTTAACTGTTGCGACTGCGGCCATAATTAGCTTGAGTTCCTGTAGCAGTACACCAACCGCAGAAAATCCTTCAGCCCCAGCTGCTACTCCTCAAGCTACAGAGGCAGCAGCAAATAATAGCAGTCATAGCGGTCACGGTGGTAAAGAAAAAATCAACATTAATACTGCTATATTGTCAGAATTAGATAAATTTGAAGCCAAACTCGGCGTACCAGCTTTATCTAACAAAATTCAGGCGAATCGCCCCTACGGTAGTCCAGAAGATTTAGTCACAAAAAAAGTAATTACTCAAGAGCAATTCGACCAAATTAAAGACCAGGTTGGCGTTCAAGATGTAGTACTCACAGGTGAAGCAAAAGATGTTGACTACATGTCTAAATTAGGCTTAATGAAAGGACATCTTTTAGTAGCAAAAGAACTCTTAGATCAAAATCAGCCGAAACAGGCAGAACCTCATATTGGGCATCCAGTTGAGGAAATTTATGTTGACGTAGAAGACCAACTTAACGAGCGCAAAGTTAAAGAATTTAAGACAACTTTGGTGAGTTTGCAAGATTTAGTAAAATCTAGCCCCAAGGATAGTAAAGTTAAAACTAATTTTACTTCTTCAGTGGCAGCAGTTGATGGAGCGATCGCAGCGTTACCAGCACCAGAACGTTCAAAACCAGGATTTGTCTTACAGGTAGTTAACGAATTACTGGATGCAGCCAACTCAGAATATGGCGCGGCGATCGCAGATGGCAAGATATCCGCAGCAATTGAGTATCAAGACTCTCGTGGATTTGTGATCTACGCCAATGAATTATACAAAGGAATTTCCAGCCAAGTAGCTCAACAAGATGCCGAAGCAGATAAAGCAATTAATACCAGTTTTGCTGAACTCATAAAAGTTTGGCCTGCCGCAATTCCACCAGCTAAACCAGTCAAGACTCCAGAAGATGTTACCAAATTGGTGAAAACCATTGAGGAAAACTCTCAAAAAGTGATTGATAAATCAAGTTCCCAAGCACAGCGATAACATTTTGATTTAATGGGAAGCTGAGAATAAGGTGTTTAAAATTAGGAGATAGTTAAGAGTTAGGAGTGAAGAGTTAGAAGTTATGGAGTGAGTACAGACGCGATTAATCGTGTCTGTACAGGAGTTAAGAATTTAAGAATTAAATAATTTTTCAATTCCTCACTCATAACTCCTAACTCCTAACTCTCAACTCATAACTCCTAATTCCTAACTAATTGGACTCTATTAGTCACTTCAATTAACAACTGATGCAAGAACTTGACCAAAAAAAGACCATTGATTTGCTCAATGCCATCATGGAATTTGAATTAGCAGGAGTAGTGCGGTATACACATTATTCCTTAATGGTAACTGGCCCAAACCGCATTCCTATAGTGGCTTTCTTCAAAGCACAAGCAAGCGAATCCTTACTTCATGCCCAACAAGTAGGAGAAATTCTTACAGGTTTAGATGGGCATCCTTCCTTAAGAATTGCCCCAATGGAAGAAACCTACAAGCATACAGTCAAAGATATTTTGGCAGAAAGCTTATCTCATGAAAAAAAGGCATTAGATCTGTATAAAAATCTCCTGGAAACTGTCAACGATGCCAGCGTTTATCTAGAAGAATTTGCTCGTGGCATGATAGGGCAAGAAGAGATGCATAATCTCGAACTGAAAAAGATGTTACGTGATTTTAGTTAATAGTCATTAGTCATTAGTCAGTTGTCATTTGCAAAGGACAAATGACAATTGACTAATGACAAAAGACACATGACAAAGGACAAAAGATGAATTTTAGTACTGCTCTACCTACTTTTGTAATTACACTCCGAGAAGGAGTAGAAGCTGCCCTCGTTGTGGGAATTGTGCTAGCTTTACTCAAAAAAGCTAAAAAATCCAATCTGAAATCTTGGGTATATGCTGGTGTCGGTGTTGGTATCGCCGTTAGTGGCTTGATAGGTGTGTTATTCAGCTGGATAATTCAAGTAGTAGGAGCTGCTAATCCTCAATATACTTCTGTAGTTGAGCCACTACTAGAAGGTGTTTTTAGTGTATTAGCGATCGCAATGCTCAGTTGGATGCTCATCTGGATGACTCAACAAGCCAAATTTATGAAAGCGCAAGTTGAGGGAGCAGTTACACAAGCACTGACAAAAAACTCAAATGCCGCTTGGGGTGTTTTTAGTTTAGTTTTTATTGCCGTTGTTCGGGAAGGCTTTGAAACTGTTTTGTTCATTGCTGCTAACTTTCAACAAGGATTAATACCCAGCATCGGCGCAGTTGCAGGTTTGACAGTAGCGATCGCCATAGGTGTGCTTTTATTTAAATGGGGCATCAAAATTAATATCCGCCAATTTTTCCAAGTAATGGGCGTTTTATTAGTATTAATTGTCGCTGGCTTAGTAGTTTCAGCCTTGAAAAATTTTGACGACGCCGTTGCTAACTTTGCCCTTAGCAGTCGTGCCACACAAAGCCTTTGTTTCTATTACGAACGCTTTACTAAAATCCACTCCTGTATTTTAGGCCCAATTGTCTCAAATACTTCCACAATTTTGCCAGAAGAACAATTTCCTGGCATTATTCTCAAATCTTTATTTGGCTATAGCGACAAAATTTATCTCGTCCAAGCCGTGGCATATATTGGGTTTTTGCTCGCAATAGGCGGGCTATATTTCCGCAGTCTTGGAGGAGGCTTTTTTCAAGGTAAAAATAATACTCCATCTCCTCAAAAACAAATCAATTCTGCAAAAGATTAAAACAATCTCTTAACTCTCTTTGCGTCTCTGCGCCTCTGCGTGAGACAAAAATATGTCAATTTTTAAATTATATTTTTTACTCTAAGTACGCTCTGCTCCAAACAAATCTTGTTTCAGCTGTTGACAAGCCTTTTCTATAGCATCTATACTCCCTGGATTCACTAAACCATAATAATCAAACACATAAATTCGGTTCTTTTGAGTTGCTTGCAATTGCTTCCAAAAACTTTCCTTTTTCAAAGCATCTAAAAGCCCTGCTTCGGAATTAGCTTGTGGAGGATTCACCAAAATTATCGCATCTGGGTTTGCCTCTAAAACTTTCTCAGCCGAAAGCGTCACATAACCACCAACTGGACTTTTTCCTTGTAATTCTGCTGCCAGATTTTTCACCTTAAATTGCGTTAGTAAATCTCCCGCCCAACTATTTTTATTGGGTGCTAAAATTGGCTGACGGCTAACCAGCAACAAAACCGTAATACTTTGGTTAGCACCATCTGGCAAGAAACTTTTGTAACGATTTAGCAAAGGCTGAGGATCGGCATCGATTAATTCAGCTAGCCTTTTAGTCAACTTTTCTAGAGATTCCCAATTATTAACCTGGGTAAGCAAAGTTGGAATCCCCAATTGCTTAATTTTTTGAATTGGAATAGTAGAAAAACCTTCTGCGCCAATAACTAAATCTGGTTTAAGTGTCACAATTTTCTCTAAATTTGGAGGATTTTGACCTTCGCTAACAAGAGGAATGTTTTTAAAACGAGAGTCATCTTTAAATAATTTACTACCAGTAATCCCAACAATTTTTGTTTGGTCAAGTTGAGCGATAATATCAGCTGATAGAGAAGAAAGAGCAACAACTCTTTTTGCTGTTTGTTTTGGTAATTGCTGCGAATTTGAGTTAGTTGTTTCAGTAGTATTTGTTACTTTTGTTGGTAGCTGTTGAGTACTAGCAGTGTTGCAAGCAACTAAGGTTACACTCAAAAAAAATGCCAAAACAGATAAAAGCCAACGATAATACATCAGAAAATCCCTTGTGAGTTTGGTTCCTCATATAGTTTCGCGTATCTTCATGCAGAATTGCTATAAGAATTCCACAACAAACTCAAGCTATATTGAAAAATAGCAAATATAGTTTCTATTTAATGTTTCAAGAATTAAGATTTAATGTTAATTGATTTATCAAAAAATTAACAAAGCCTCTATGACAAAAATTTAAATTTACAGATGTTAGCTCAAAAATTCTTAGTTCTCTCAACATGCATATACTCAAAACTAGAAACTGGCTTCACGCACTTTTTCCTAACCTTGCGGATATAAAAAAAGGCGAGTAAAAATACAGTTCAAAATTCTTAAAGAATTTTGCGGCTGTTTTACCCCCCAGGATCTATACAAGGTTTTTTAAAAAGTTTTCTTAAATTATAAATTTATAGCCGTGTCAGTGATTATTCACTTAATAATTAACATTATTATACTAATTAGTTAATTATGTTAGTATTTCTGACTACAAAAAGCAAGATTTCACCAAAGCTTTAACTTTGAGCTTGGTATCTTTGAATAAAGTGGCATTACTTAGGAGAATAACTAAAAAGACTGGGGATGATTGAGTTTAAAGCTCTAAAATTTAAGAACCCTTACGCAGTCTCCAGTCCCTTATAATCCAAATATTCAACTTACTTAGTTTCCATCCAATTTTCACCCGCACGCGCCTCCACCAACAACGGTACACTTAAGTGTACTGCGTTCTCCATCACGGATTTAATTTGCGGTTGTAATTCTTCCCACTCATCAGGAGGGATTTCAAATACTAATTCATCGTGAACTTGTAATAACAAACGCGCCTGATATTCTTGCAAAACTTTATGCAGCCGCACCATTGCAATTTTGATAATATCAGCGTTGGAACCTTGAATTGGTGCATTGGCAGCGGAGCGTAGTAAACCCGCATCATAAGCACCCAAATTTTTCAATTTAGTCAAATCAATATCTTCTGGGTTGCTGCCTTTTAAGTGGCGTAAACTGTTGTTGGTAAAATCAAAATAACGACGACGACCGAGGATAGTTTCTACATAACCAAGAGATATCGCTTCTTTTTTTACTCGCTCCAAATAACCAAAAACTTGAGGATATCGTTCATTAAACCGCTTAATGAACTCATTGGCAATACTCTTATCTATCCCTGTTGAACGAGAAAACCTTAGAGAACCCATTCCGTAAATCACGCCAAAGTTAATAGTTTTTGCTACTGCTCGTTCTTCTGATGTGATATTTTCTTTTTCAAATACTAATCGCGCCGTCACAGTGTGAACATCTTCATTTTGCTGATATGCTTGCACTAATATAGGTTCTTGACTCAAATGAGCCAAAATTCGCAATTCAATTTGTGAGTAATCAGCAGCCACCATTAACCAACCAGGTTCTGGCAAAAATGCCTTGCGAATTTGACGACTAAAAGCTGTACGAATGGGAATATTTTGCAAATTTGGATTAGAAGAAGATAACCTACCTGTTGATGTTGCTGCTTGATTAAAATCAGTATGTACTCGTTGAGTATCTGGACGCACCAACGCAGGCAAGGCATCTACATAAGTAGACTTTAATTTAGATAAAGTGCGGTACTCAGTTATCGTCTCAACAAATCCAGTTCGATCGATTTCTTGGAGTTTTTCTAGCGTTGCCGCATCTGTAGAATAACCAGTTTGAATTTTTCGAGAATATTTCGTGCTTAATCCCAACTTTTCAAACAAGATTTGGCTCAATTGTTTAGGAGAACCCAAGTTAAAGTTTTCCCCAGCAATTTCTATTGCTTTCTCTTTTAATTTGGCTAATTCTATTTCTAAATGCTGCGAAAGTTCTTGTAAATAATCTGAGTTAATGCGAACGCCTATATATTCCATTTGTGCTAAAACTGCTTCTAGCGGTTGTTCCACTTCCACTAATAGCTTAGACAAAGCTGGAATTTTCTCTAATTCCGCACGCAGTTTTGTAACTAAACCAAATGTAGAATAAACATCCATACCACAGTAATCTGCTACTGCGGCAATATCTACATCAGCGATGGTTTTACCTTTTGGAACTAAATCTAAATAACTTTTCGCCGTTAAGCCCAAATATCGCTGTGCTAAATCCATCAAATTATGACTAGAATCTGGATTTAGCAAATAACTTGCCAGCATCGGATCGAATACCACTCCATCCAAGTTAATCCCTTGACACTTGAAAACTAAGCGGTCAAATTTAGCATTCTGTAAAGTTTTGGGATAATCAGCACTTTCCAGAATTGGGCGTAGTGCTTCTAGCACCACATCTTTGTTTAAATTTTCTCCAGTTTTATGACCAACAGGAATATAAGCAACTTCATCTAATTTCGTTCCCCAGCAGCAACCAATTCCTACTAACTCAGCATCTCTTGGTTCTAAATCTGTAGTTTCCGTGTCCCAAGCAATGGGTGTTTCTGGATTAGTGAATTTTTGCAAAATTTTTAATAATTTAGCCAATTTTGCTTCGGTATCAATAATGCGTGGTTGAATTGCTGACGCAGGTTGTTGTTGTTGTGCAGCTTGTGTTTCTGCAAAACTAAAAAATGAAAGATCTGGGTCTTCAAATTCGGGTTCTATTTTTGCTGTTTCTGTTTTTGGTGCTTCTTCAACTTGACCGCCAAAACGTTGCTGTAGATCGTTTATTTTAGCTAAAAACGATTTAAATTCTAGCTTTTCTAAAATTGGTGATAAAACATCCGTATCAAATCCTTTTAATTTGCAATCTTCTAAATCAAGTTCTAAAGGAACATCCAAAACAATTTTTGCCAAATATTGAGACTTATAGGCATCTTCTTTACCCGCTGCCAATTTCTTCTGATTTGCGCCTGTAATTTCATCTAAAGCAGCATAAATATTGTCAAGAGAAACATAGGTATTAAGTAGCTGTACTGCTGTCTTTTCTCCTATTCCCTTAACCCCAGGAATATTATCTGATTTATCACCACAAAGGGCTTTGTAATCGACAATTTGTGAAGGTAAAACGCCCAACTTTTGTTTAACTTGTTCTGCTTCAAATTCAGTGATGCTATTTGTGGAACGCTTTAAGGCATCTGGACTAAAATTTAGAACAGTGATTTGCTTTTCCGCATCTATCAGTTGAAATAAATCGCGATCGCCAGTCAAAATCTTCGCCCTATACCCCGCAGCCGTTACTCGTTGTGCTAAAGTTCCCAAAACATCATCCGCCTCGTAACCAGGAGCAGTGTAAATTGGTAAATTCAACCCATCGAGTAACTCATGCAGATTTTCTAAGTCAGGAATAAAGTCTTCTGGTGTTTCTTTGCGATCGGCTTTATATGTATCATCTGTTTCATGCCGGAAGGTGGGCAAACCCAAATCAAAGGCTACAGCCATTGCTTGGGGCTGTTGCGTTCCCATGACCTCCAACAAACACTTAATAAAACCAAAACATATACTTGTAGGAATCCCCGTCTTTGTACGTAGTCCTCCATCTCGCCCTTTAGCAAAAGCAAAGTACGAACGATAAGCCAGGGAGTGTCCATCTACCAGGATGAACGTCGGACGTGTTGGGGTTGCAGTAGCAGTAGTTTCAGACATAGCCCTATTCTAGCCACAAGCTTCCTTGTTTACATACCGCATCAGTTGGTTTATTGAAATTCCTGTACCTTAAGATACCTTTCTTAACAAAACTTCATATATTTGCCAAAAATGCATGTTTGCTAAAGGAAATCGAACATAAAAAATTCACATAAATTTACGTGTATTTATCAAGCCTAGAAGCAAAAGTTAAGAGTTAGAAATAATTTAGTAATCCCGTAATGACTCAGCTTTTCAAAAGCATCTTCCATCATGAAAATAAAACTATTGAACACTCTAGGCGCTGCCACAACTTTAGCAGGAATTGTTGCAACGTCTGGAATAGCTAATGCTGGTTCTCTCTCGTACACTAGTTCCACTAATTACGATTTTACAGATATTATTGATGCACCTTTGAGCGTCCAAAAATTTGACTCATCTCTTGGCACACTCCAAGGTGTAACAATAGAATTTACTGGCGATATACTTGGCAATGCAGGTTTTGAAAATAGAAGTCCTAACGCAAGTCAAGCCACAGTAACTCTTGGGAGTAAATTGAGCCTAGAACTAAATAATCAGTCTTTGTTGGCACTGAATCCACAATATAGTTCCAGTTACCAAGTTGGCAAATACGATGGCGTCACTGATTATAGTGGTACATCTGGAAAGACTATTTCTAACTTAACCGCCACACAATCTAGTATCCAGTCTTTCACTAATGCCACATTTTTACAGTCTTTTATTGGTAATGGCAACGTAGACTTTTTGTTCACAGCTATAGCCGACTCCCTAGTTTCAGGATCGGGCAACATTAGATCCTATATTGATACCTATGCCAAAGCAGGTATCAAAGTAACTTATAACTATGAAGAAACTAAGTCTGTACCTGAAGCATCAACTACCCTTGGAATTGGTTTAGTTGCTGGGCTTTGTCTGTTGTCACAACGCAAAAAAATCTTGGTTAAAGTCTTAAATTCATAGGCTTTAGTTGAATAGGTAAATCTTTTCTATTCTACCTATCAATCAAGTTTTCTAACTTAAATGTAAATTCCCGGTTCTTTCGAGAATCGGGTTTTTTTATTGTGGTTATGAAGTGGGTAGCAGGGAAGAAAATTTTTTTTATGTTTAATTGATTTTCCCATGATTTCCTGTGTTCAAAAACTTTGAGCAAAAGAAGCGTTGTCTCAAACTTTTCACAAAATCTAAAATCCAAAATGGTATAACCTAACATCTAACTGGAACTTTAAATTTAAGGAATTTATGTACAACGCATCTGCCAAAGATATTAAACTACTGGTTGTAGATATAGATGGGACGATCGCCGGACACTCCAACATCATCAGCGAACCTGTCAAACAAGCGCTGATTGCAGCACAAGAACGAGGCATCCAAGTGGCGATCGCTACAGGCCGGATGTATCGTTCAGCGCTGCGCTTTCACCAAGAAATCGGCTCTACTTTACCATTAATGGCTTATCAAGGAGCCTGGATTCAAGACCCTACTACCCAAAAAATTCTTCGCCATTTAGTGCTTTCGAGAGAACTCGCCCACCAACTACTCGATTATTTTGAACAGCCTCAATTGCTGCGTCTTTTATCTATCCACTTCTACATCAATGACCAACTTTACGTCCGGGAAATAACCAAAGAAACCGAAATTTATGCTGGGCGTTCTAGTATTGTCCCGATTCCCGTCGGCGATTTGCGCCAAGTTTTAACAAATGAACCGACAAAAATTCTTGCTTTGTGTGATGACACAAATTTCATCAGCGAGGTACTGGGGAATTTGCGCCGCCAATATACACCCGCTGAACTTTATTTAACAACATCTGTTGCCACCTTCTTGGAAGCAACTAACGCCTCTGTGAATAAGGGAACTGCTGTACGTTACCTAGCTGAAGAATTGCTGGGGTTAGAAGTAGCCAACGTCATGGCTATTGGCGATAACTTCAACGACCTGGAAATGCTAGAGTATGCGGGTATTGGTATAGCTATGGGAAACGCACCAACACAAGTGCAAGCGATCGCTCAGTGGGTAGCCCCTAGTGTAGACCATGACGGAGCAGCAGTGGCAATTGAAAAGTTTTTGCTCCAGTGAGGGTAATTTTTACAACCTAACCCATATTAATCAGAAAGGACACCGACGACTGGCCGTGTTTCGTCTCGGTGCCCCTGCTGGTTCGCTCCTCACACACCTGCTAATGTAGCCGAGGTGATGCATTGAGTCAATAGCTCTGATGAAAGTTTTTATAACTCCAGTGGCGCAAAAATTTTCAGCTTTTCCTCTAGCACAAATTTTAAGACCGACTGAGTAGCCATAAGCAATCCCAGCCTAGCCTCGGCTAACTCTGGTGACATAATTTTTACTTCACCCCAAATGCGGCAATTACGCCAGAAGTCTTCAAAAGCTTGGCTCAAAGTCAATGCTGCCTTTTCCCATTTCATAGAACTCTTAACATTTGGACACTCGATGTTGTCCACCATCCCCACTAACTCGCTAATTAGACGACGCTCATCTGGGTGATTTAGCCGCAATCTTCCATCGCAGTTGAGCCAAGGTATGGGGTTGGGAGAAATAACACTCCAAAAACTTGGATTAGTATTTGCAAGTGGTTCTTTAAGTTGAATCAATCCCTCTCGGTGAGCCAGTAGCACTAGCGAACAGCAACGTGCATGGGCATGTTGAATGGGAAACAGGGCATAGGGCATGGGGTATTGGGTATTGGGTATTCTTTCTCCTCCTGCTTCTCCTACTTTCGCTACTCCTCCACTCCTCTCTACCAGACTTTGTAACCAACCTGCTAAGGCTGAGTCAGTTAATTCAAAATGTATCAAACCAGGGGGAACTATTTGCACGTTAAAAACGTCCCCACAGGTTGCAGATAGATGAAGGGCGATCGCACTGGCAAACTCCATCGCTTTTCGATTCTGAGAGTTTGACACTTGCAACGCCACACTTGAGGTATACAAAATTTTGCTATTGTTTCTATCTTTGTATAGAAGAATTTTTTTATTTTTTATGTATTCATTTTTTACGCTTTCAGTATTAATACTTAAATATTCGTTGAAACATTCATACACTAACTGTTTAAATGACGCATAATTGAATGTTTGTATTTTATTAAACACATGATTTTACGTAAATAGCTTTGTAAAGTATATTTGTTAATTTGGTGTCACCTATCTCCGGATATAGGTTTAATCTAGATGAAGAAAAATGAGAGTAGGATAAAATTTGATGAATAATCGATGAATAGTGAGTAAACTTTACTACCATCATTGTACAGTAGGAAGTATAACAAAAGAGTAGAGAGTAATTCTTTGCTTTCTATTCTTTGGATGGCTGGCGCTGTTAGGCGTTAAGCCTGCATCAGCCAACACAAAGACACTCCTTGCACTTTCGATCGCGTCTTTGTCTTCAGCCGAACGCTCTTTGTTACCTATGCAATCTCCATCTTCTTTTTCTGAGGCATCACGGCCTTTTTTAACTTGGCAACGGATTCTTGACTGGGCTCAGGAACACTACCGCTGCCGCACCTTCAGCAAAGATGAGCGCATTCCAGCCCGACCTGGATTGCTATATTTGGTGCAAAGGGGTGCAATCCGTATGGTAGGAACCGCCCAGGTTAGCGCCACTGCCAGCCAGCTAACGTCTCGACGAATCAACAGAACTCCAGAGGAAGCGTTCTTGGGTTTTGTTGGAGCGGGACAGCCATTTGAAATTGTTGCTCAGTCACCATTCACACTCCAGGCTTACGCTCATGTTGACCAAACTGCGGTGCTGTGGATGTACTGGCACGACTTAGATAACTGGCCTCACTTCCGCCGGGAAGTTATGGATGCCTTTAGATATCAGCACCAGCGCAAGCTGCTGTGGCTGAGTGCCTTGGGACAACGCCGCACAATTGACCGACTCTTGGGATTCCTCACATTATTGATTGAGGAATATGGAGAGCCAGCAATGAGCGACACCGACCCGGATGTAATTCGCGGCTATTGTCTGCCTTTCCCCCTTACCCATGCCCAAATTGGTAGCGCGATTGGTTCGACTCGTGTCACCGTCACCCGCTTAATGGGCAAGCTGCGTCAACGTGGCTTAATCCTTACCCAAGGCGATAATCTCATTTGCTTACCAGCAGAGTCGATTAATAGAGCCAGCTAAAGCACAGTTCAGAGGGGCGATTTCCGCCACTCTGCCTGAATGCCATCGCAGTCTCAGCGAATTTTGACAAACCCAGCTTGGGTAATCAGTTGCTGCCCCTGCTCAGTCAGCAGTAAGTTGGCGTAAGCGACACCTGCTTGCTGCTCAGTCTGACCATTCTGTTTGACCACCACAAACAGATTCCGGGTAATGGGGTACTTTCCTGATTGAAAAGCCTCAATGTTTAACTTGTTCCGTTTACCAGGACATTCAGACGGGAGGACAAATGGTTCTTGGTAGGGAGCAATATATTGCCCTTGTGTGCGCCCCAACGGCAAGGCTCTAATTGAACATTGAGGAATCACCTCTGGGGCAGAAGCGTAGTAAATGCCACCAGGACTATCAGCCAATTTTTGCAAGGCTTGGGTGGTGGTGGAGATAAATTCCACATTGGAGCTGAAAGCTTGACCACCCAAGATGTCTTGGACAAAAAGTTCTACCGTACCGCCATCAACAATTCGGCGGGAATAAGGCTTAATTGGGATGTTGGAACCGCCCAACTGGCTCCAATTATTGATTTTGCCAGTGTAAATTAGTTTTAATTGGTCTACCGTCAATCCTGGAATGTTGAGGTTTGGGTTAACTGCAACTGCTAAACCATCAATTGCGACAGGAATTTGTTTCAAAGTGAACCCACGCTGCTGGGCGCGGCTAAACTCTTGATCTAAAATTGGTCGAGAAGACTGGGCAAAAGCTAGTTGGCCATCTATCAGCGACTGTATACCAGTACCAGAACCAGGAGATGTATTGCTTGGTTCTACATAACGCAGCCTAAATTCTCCTCGCGCTGCTTGAATTGCTGGGTCAACTATTAATCGAATTGGTGCCCAAGACGTACTGCCTCCGTAATTAAACAATCCAGTGGGAACATCCTGAACTGAGGTAAAAGTCTTGGTACTAGGTTGTGCTAATGGAGATTGGGGTGTGTTGGTACTACGAGAATTAATTTGATTTAAGTCAAGACCAGATTTTCTACTGAACCACCAAAAACCGCCAGCTATTAAGCCAACGGTAATTAGAATAGATAAAACAAGAATAGGTATTTCATTTTTTTGGGACATAACAATTACCCGCGTGTCCGTTTAATACTAGGAACTGGGGATGGGCATGGGGTACAAGACGCAGAGGTCTAGGGTCTGTTTTAATACTTACTGTATCCTAAAAAATGGGCATCTTTGTGTAGTCGCCATGAACCTAAGGCCAGCCTTGAGGATGACTAGCGCACCTTTGGAAATCGCATTCTAACGCCCCAATCCTATCTTGTTTTGAGTACCCATCTGGATACTGCATAAAGCTGGACTTGTAGCAAAATTACAAGTGTAGGTCGCTAAAGATTCTTTTTGATAATTAAATACCCGCATATTGTAGCCAAAGTTTCGCGCAGTGCTACCTAAACGATTCACAAAATCATAGCGCTGCACATAGTCTAATAAGCTCCAAATTTGCTGATTCACTATCAAATCAACTCGCGCAGGTTCTTTCTCAAAAGCTGGATATGCTATCCAATTATCCAATAGCTTGTTCTCAGCATTTTGTTGTGCCCACCATAAACTGGGAACGGTTAATTGTGCTGGGCTAATGGTGTTAGCTGTGATTATGTAGTCTGTTGGCTTGGTCAATAAATCTAGTTCTAAAGGCGCACTAGAAGGCGACGGTATTGGGGGCGTTTGCGCTAGTGAGGGAGGAACTATTAAAGCAGCGAGGCTAATAGTTAGTAGTAATGAAAATGATGTCTGACCGCACAATTTAGGTATATGCATAACTGATACTAATTCATAATTAAGGCATGAGTCAAAATTCGCACAATCTAAATCTTAATAGCAACGATGCGAATTCTTCGATAGTCTGCTAACCAATTTCCTTGTTGATACAGTATTGGCTTAAGATATTCCTCCACGACGCGAATTACTTGTATTTGTTGCTCATCAGAAAGTCCTGTTAAAAAACTGCTAGCGAACATCCGAATCCAGTTTGCCATACCTGCCTCTCCTTGTGATAAAGGAGTTGGACGAGGAAATAGGGTACTATAGATGACATCGAAGCCTTGCTGTTCTAATAGGGTGGCGTATTCACCAATACTAGGAAAATACCAAGGATTTATACCTTGTGCGGGTACATTAATTGCTTCTAAGGCATTGGATAAAGCTGTGGCGATCGCTTGCACATTCCCCTTACCACCAAATTCGGCGACGAAACGCCCTCCGGGTTTTAGAGCTTGATGTATGGAAGCGATCGCGCTATCTGCTTGTTTTACCCAATGCAACACAGCATTGGAAAACACAGCATCAAAAGGCTGTTCAACTTGAAAATTTGCCGCATCAGCAACATCAAAGCGAATATGAGGATAGTTTTCTCTTGCCTTTTCAATCATTGCAGGTGCGCTATCAATTCCCCACACTTGGGCACCAGCTTGGGCAATTTTTTCTGTGAGTTGTCCAGTGCCACAGCCGATATCTAAAATCAATTCTCCTGGCTGGGGATTGAGTAACTGCAACAAGTCTTCGCCATACTGCCAAACAAAGGCGTGCCCATCTTCGTAAAGGGAAGTATCCCAATTATTATTGAGTGTTGAAATATTATTCATAAATCCTGAAATACAATGTGTTGATTCGCTAAACCTCAATCATCAGCTTGAGGTTCAAGATGGAATTTTAGATTTTAAATTTTGCGAAAAGTTCGATCGCCGGCTTTTGGCGCTCAAAGCTTTTCAAGATGGATTTTGGATTGAAAATTCTTTCTTCAAGCTCTTCCCTAAAGAGCGGGAACGCTCAAGGGAAAAGTATGGTATCAATCTAAAATCTAAAATTGTTTGATTGTCTAATTATTAGAGTAAAAAAAATTTTTAATGATGTCCAATATATATTTTGACCTTAACTAATATTTAAAAGATATGAGTGAAGATACCATATGGAATTACGGCACTTGCGCTACTTTGTCATCTTGGCAGAGGAACTGCACTTTGGGCGGGCAGCAGAACGCTTGCATATTGCCCAACCTCCCTTGAGTCAACAAATTCGGCAGCTAGAAGGGGAGTTAGGTTTTAAACTGTTTCACCGCACGAAACGAAATGTGCAGTTAACTCAAGCGGGACAAGTTTTTCTGGGTGAAGTCCAGCAAATTATGAGGCAATTACAACAGGCAATCCAAGTTGGGCGGCAAACCAGTCGGGGCGAAATTGGACAGTTAGTGGTTGGCTTTGTCAGTTCTGCCGCGTATAGTATTTTGCCAAGTATTCTGCGAACCTTTCGTAATTTGGTTCCTGGTGTGAGCTTAGAGTTACACGAATTAACTACAGACCAACAGTTAGAATGGTTGCGAGAAGGTCGAATGGATGTAGGATTCGTGCGTCCACCTGTTGAAGAAAATAGATTTACTTGGGAAATAATTTTTCAAGAGTCGCTGATGGTGGCATTACCTGAAGCACATTTGCTTGCCAATCAATCTGATGTGTGCTTGAAATCCCTTGCTAGGGAACCATTTATTTTATTTCCCAGAATATTAGCACCAGGACTCTACGACTTAATTATCAGTCTTTGCCAGCAAGCAGGCTTTAGCCCCAATGTTGCCCAGGAAGCCATCCAGATGCAAACAATTGTCAGTTTAGTAGCAGCCGAAATGGGTGTGGCGATCGTGCCTGCATCTTTGCAAAATCTCCAACGGACTGGGGTAGTTTATAAAAGTATACAAGTATCTACCCCAAAAGTAGGCATTGCGATGATTTGGCGAAAAAACGAGACATCCCCAATAGTGCAGAGGCTTGTGGAAATAGTTAGACAAGTTGCTCACCAGTGTTGAATGTAGCGGCTTGTAACAATGGTTACCGTAATCCAGACACTCCCATAGGGCCACGAGTCACACCTAACTGGTTTTGCAGCTTCAACTCTCGCCAAAGTTGGGAACCTGTAATTTCACCTTGCAATAATTGACTGTAGCAATGTATTGTTTTACTCACTTGCTCTGGTGTTTCATTAACAAATTCTATGCGGAAGTGAGTTAAACCAAATTCTATGAGACGCTGCACGTACTCGGCTCCAGTTTGAGCAGTACCATTAAATACAGTGTTGCGGCAACCTATATCAGCTTTGAGGATATGTTCGCTACCAACGCGGTCTTTTAATTTCACTTCATGCTTTTCGCAAGGTCGTCCACAGTTGGTGTAATCCGTTCCTTGAGAGAGGAAAGCACAAAATACACAGTGTTCCATGTGGAACATTGGCATATGTTGATGGATTGTCACTTCAAACCACTGGGGCGGACAACTTGTAAGCAGGTCTTCCAGTTGAGTAATATTCAAATCATAGGATGCAGTCAATCTTTCCAAAGCAAAATGCTGCTGAAAGTAATCTGCTGTTAAAGGATTAGCAACGTTGAGCGAAAAATCTCCGATACAACGGTCTTGGGCAAAAAATTGCAGTTGGTCATAGTTCCGCACTAGATAACCATCTGCTTTACAGGCGCGTACTTGCTGTAAAATCCAATTTTCCCCAGGTTTGGTAATTCGGGGTGGTGCAACCCAAATGGTGGGAAGATGGGAGAGAAATTTTTCTTTGTTTTCGTTGTCTGTTTGCGCTTGTTGGCGTACCAATTGTACCGCTTCTCGGTAGGCGCGGGGGTCTTCAAATTCACAGTACAGTGTTTCAACACCAGCTTGTAGTGCGGCTTGCAATTGCTTGAGGTTTCGCACCAAAACGATAAGAGAGGGAGATGATGGGGATGAGTGAGATAAGGAGGGGAGTAAGTCTTGGAAGGAGACATTAGGACGTAATTGCCAGCGTTTGGGTTGACTTCGCAATTCTTCCATCTGTATCACAATTTCCCGTCGCATCCGGTTTAATTCGCTTACGGGTAGCATGATGGCATCGCTGAGGTGGTTGGTTAGGGTTCCCAAATAGAAGGGGGTGTTGCCAAGACGACCGAATTGTTCTTTTATACGGGCTGTATCTAGGGGTTTAGTGTGCGCTTCTACTAGTGAAATTGCAGACTCCACTTGGACAATATTACCAAGTCGATCGCGGGCGATCGCCACTAATTTCTGACCAACTTCTCCATAAATTTCCAAGTCAATTGGACGCTGAAATTGTGGGTTCTCGCCTGCAAAACTTTGACGCAGCTGCTTATCAAGTTCCGGGTCGCTGGTTTTCCAAACCTTATCGCCGACATGCACCCGACGTAAGTTCAAATCGCTTCTACCAAAGGTCAACAGAGTTTCTTTACCTTTGGACGCTACTCCATACACCCGCCCACCTTCTTCCTTGGCTTCTGGGTGACCGCAGTCAAACACAATTCCATCTCCTGGTTTCACAGGCGCTTCCAATTTGATTGCTATCTGTTCGTTGTGGATGCGAGTAACTTCACCTAAATAAACGCCACGTTTTTTACCAAAACGTGCATGAACTAATTCCTGATTATTAATTCCGCCAAACCAACCCGTGTAGAGTCCGCGAGAAAATGCCATCTCTAAATTGTAGTGTTCTCGATCTGTTGACCGTTGTTGATTAAGCGGAAGATCCCCCCAACCCCCCTTAACAAGGGGGGCTATGTTCCCCCCTTTTGAAGGGGGGCTAGGGGGGATCTCCTCCATCACCCGATCCAAAGCTTGCCGATACACATGGGTGACATTAGCAACATACTCTGGGGCTTTCAGGCGGCCTTCGATTTTCAGAGAAGTTACCCCGGATTTCACCAAATCGGGCAAAACATCTAACCCTGCGAGGTCTTGAGGGCTGAGTAAATATTTGCGATCGCCTAAATCTACAAATTCCCCATCAGCGATTAAATCATAAGGCATCCGGCAAGCTTGGGCGCATTCACCTCGATTGGCAGAACGTCCCCCTAAAGCTTCACTAGTCAAACACTGGCCGGAATAGGCCACGCACAAAGCACCGTGAACAAAAACTTCCAAAGGTAGCGATGTCTGCTGTTGGGCAATCTGCTGCTGAATTTTATTGATTTCTTTGAGAGAACATTCACGCGCCAGCACGACTAATTGACAACCAAGGGATTTGGCAAATTCCACCCCAGCTGCACTAGTAATGGTCATTTGCGTAGAAGCATGGATGGGAAAATCAGGCGAGAGGTGACGGATGAGACGACAAATACCAATATCTTGAACAATTACCGCATCCACATCCGCTGCAATAATAGTTCGGAGATATTGTTGTGCTTCTGCTAATTCTTTAGGAAATATGAGTGTATTTACCGTGACATAACCCTTCACGCCCCGACGATGCAGAAATTTCATCAAACTCGGTAAGTCTGCTTCTGTGAAATTTTGCGCCCGCATTCTGGCGTTAAAGCGATCTAAACCGAAGTAAATTGCATCCGCCCCATTTTCTACAGCAGCTTTAGCACATTCCCAATTACCTGCTGGTGCAAGTAGTTCGGGACGTTGAAGAGAAGGGGAGGAAGGGGAGCGATCGCTTTTCATGTTTACTTAGGGTTCAGTAGCACCATAGCGATTCTATCTAAGTTGGTGGGGGATGGTGGGAGCGATGGTTTTTTATCAAGAAAAAGTGATATGGCAAAAATACTTCTGGGAATACTGAAGATTAAGTATATTTTGATAAACAAATATGGTTAATCCTTTCACTCAGAAACCCGAACCATATCTATTTGAGGGGGGAGACGCATCAGATTACGAAGTGTTTATAGGTAAAGCAGGTACTTGGTGTACCCGTCATAGCGCGAGTGGAAAGACAATTCAATCTGTTCAACCAGCTAATTTTGATATGTTTAATATTGCTAATCTCGGAATAAATATACTCAATCTTGGTATAGGCATTTATAATGCTGCCCAACTTCACAAGGCTCAAAATAAATTAGACCGAAATCATGAGCAGATTCAATCATGTGTTGACAAGTTAGACCGAAATCATAAACAAGTTCAAGTATTATCAGAAAAATTAGACCGAAATCATGAGGGGATTCAGTCATGTTTTAACAGTATTCAAAATGCCCTTGCTGTTCAACACCGAACTCTTGAATTATTAGTTTGTAATCAGTGCAACTTAACACAGCAAATGAATATTCTCCGTGAGGAGATGCGTACAGGTTTTCAAAATGTTGTAGAAGAAGTGAAAGACTTAGAAGCACGTAGACGTAGAGAAGAGTTTGAGACTAGAACCTTTAAACTACTCAAAGCTTATGAACGATTTAGCTATATACTGCCTGAATTACTTGAAGCAGATCAGCTTATTGAAAGAGCCGAAGATTTAGAAGCTTGGCTAAGAACTCAACTAAATCGCATTGATATAGGTAAACCGGAAAGATTACCACTAATGGTAGCTCTTGCCTTTAGTGTCAGAGCAAAAGCTGATGCCTTTGAAGCTAAAGGAAGAGATTACAAAACTTTTGCTAGTAAAGATATTAGCCTACTAATAAATCAACTGCGTGATGAGGCTCGTGCATTTTGCGAGGGACGCAGTTTATATACTCTCGGAGTAGAAATGCCAGAAATACTTTACCAGTATGCTTTATTGAATCATAGTCTTTGTAAGGGATATAATTTACAGACACAACTAGACTCTGAAGTGATTTTTTCAGTAGAGGAAGTAACTTGGGATGACGGAATGCAAGAATTAAGAGAAATATTTAAACCCAACATTGAACATATTGAATTCATAGGTGGGAACCAAGATATTAAGCTAAATACTATGGCAGACTACGATTGGTACATCCGTTTTGCAAATGAAGACAGATTAACTTTCAATGTTCACTCTCGTTCCTTAATAAAACTTTCTGATATTCTGCGAAACATAGGTCATCCAGAACCTCAGACTGGAGGAATTGGAAAAAGTACACTAAGTACTCTTATGGGTTTAGCTCTGCCTGAAACAATAAATAATATTTCTCAGCTTATAAAAAATGAGTTTGAGTTAGAAAATTTTCCTAAACTTAATGGTTTAAATAATTTAGATATACAGAAATGACAAATGAGCGATCGCTCTCTTCACTCTAATTCTTCTGCATCAACTTCTGACTCAACAAGCTCAAAATTTACTTTGTTATATAAATCCTGCAATGAAATCTCAAAGGGCACAGTTGTAAGTGCGATCGCTTCATCTTCTTCATCATATTCACGAAGCGTCCATTGCTTTTTCCCAATTTTAGAAAATTGCTCTACACGAATTCGAGTTTGGTCAATTAATAGATATTCTTGGAAGGTAGAAATAGTTCGGTAAGCTTCAAATTTATCTTGGCGATCGTAGCCTTTAGTCGATTTTGATAAAACCTCAACAATGACCTGTGGGTTAACAATTATATCCGTCCGGTTGTTGCAATACTCCGGTTCACCCGCCAGAATCATCACATCTGGATAGGTGTAGGTATGCTTTTGAGGTATCCACAGACGAACATCACTCATGAAAACCCTGTAGTTCTGCTTTTTAAAAGCAAAATTCAACTCAGTGCTTAAGTTAAGTGCTATTTGATTGTGATTTATTGTTCCACCCGCCATAGGAATTATTTGCCCGTCAATATATTCACTTTTGTAGTCAGCAGCTTCTTCTAGCTCTAAATATTCCTCTGGAGTATAGTATCGCTGTTGTGTTATTTGCATAGCTCTATGGGGTAACAATGTTTAACGATATCGAGCGTCTAGGCACTAAAGATATTTTATCCATGTTTACCGAACAGGTTAACAGGTTTGATAGAGGTTTTATGTTCGCTATCTGAATTCACTAAGTACAATATTTTATTAATTCCTAGTGAAATAAATTAGGCAAAACTCTGCGTTACTTTGCGTTTACTTTGCGTCACTCTGCGTTTAAAAACATTATGAGTTTATGCAAGACTGTACTGCCTGAATCACTTCATAAACAACTTCTAATAAAGTCTGTTAACCCCTTTCCTATTGATAACCGGCAGCTTGCAACAGAAACAATTTGGCATAACGTCCCCCTAGCTGTAACAGTTCTTCGTGAGTTCCCTGTTCTATAACTTCCCCATTTTCTATTACTAGAATTTTGTCAGCCATGCGTACCGTAGAGAAGCGATGGGAAATTAAAAGTACCATCTGATTTTGAGTAATAGCGCGGAAATGATTGAAAATCTCAAACTCAGCTTGGGCATCTATAGCTGATGTTGGTTCATCTAACACCAAGATATCTGCTTGCGATCGCATAAAAGCACGAGACAGAGCAATTTTCTGCCATTGTCCCCCAGAAAGTTCCTGTCCTCCCTTAAACCAACGGCCGAGTTGAGTCTGGAAGCTTTGGGGTAATTGGTCGATAAAAGATTGCGCCATGCCTTTTTGGGCAGCTGTTTCCCAACGAGTTGTATTTTCGAGATGTTCTACATCGCCGACGCCAATATTCTCACCCACAGTAAATTGATAGCGGACAAAGTTCTGAAAAATCACACCAATGCGACGCCGCAACACATCCACATCCCATTCTTGCAAGTCCAAACCATCTAAGAAAATTCGCCCAGAGTCAGGGGTGTAAAGTCGGGTAAGTAGTTTAATTAAAGTAGTCTTACCGGAACCGTTTTCACCTACAATTGCCAGTTTCTCTCTCGGTTTCAAGTGCAGCGAAATGTTTCTCAACGCTGGCTTGGAACTGCCCGGATAAGTAAACGATACGTTCTCAAAACGGATACCATCTTGGGGATTTAAACCAACACTTGCCTTACCCCAAGACTTTGGTACTTTCTCTTCCAGAAAATCATAGAGATTTGATAGATATAGGTTGTCCTCATACATCCCTCCAATAGAAGTCAGGGCATTGGAGAAAGTAGACTGTCCTTGGCGAAACACAGTCAGATACATTGTCATGTCTCCCAAGGAAATCTTACCTAGCACTGTTTCCAGCACAATCCAAGCATAAGCTACGTAAAAAGCGCCAGTACTGACTAAACTCAGGAGATATCCCCACAATCCTCGGCGGAGAGTCAAATCGCGGTCTTCGCCATAAAGTGTATAGAACAGGTTGCGGTAACGTCCTAGCAACATCTCTCCTAGCTGGTAGAGTTTGACTTCTGTAACAAAATCTTCTCTTGCTAGCAGATTTTCTAAGTAGTGCTGTTGACGGGTTTCTGATGCACGCCAACTAAACAAGCGAAAGGCTTCTCCAGCAAACTTTGTTTCGGCAATAAATACGGGTATGGCAGCCAAAATCAGCATTAGTACTGCCCACACTGAGAAATTAACTAGCAAAATCCCGTAGGTGAACAGAGAAAGGGCATTTTGCACTAACCCAAAGGTGCGGTTTACTAAGGAAAGGGGACGAACTGATGCTTCTCGTCGGGCATTGGTCAATTTGTCATAAAATTCTGAGTCTTCAAACTGCCTAAGATCCAGTGTCAGCGCCTTTTCTAAGATGAGTACATTTACTCGCTGACCCAGTAGCGCCCGCAATAAGGATTGACAAATAATGATTCCCCGTTGGCTACCTGCTAGTAAAATTACAGCGATCGCTTCTAATCCTACATACAATAGAGGAGTATAAATATTAACAAAACTATTGCTGTCTGAGTTAATCTGAGAGGCAAATACCACTGCATCAACAATTAACTTACTTATGTAAGATATCGCTGCTGGGAAAATACCAGCCACTAAAGTTAAGCTAGCCAGGAAAATAGTAAGCGATCGGCTAGTAGTCCATACTAAGCTTACAGCGCGTCCACTGTACCGGAAAACCGTCAGTGATTGGCGTAGAATATTTCTTTTTTTTTAATCTTCATTTTTACTTGCCGCGAGATACCCCAGGTGCAGCGGATCTTCCTAACTTTATTTAATCTTTATAAATTGTACCAAAAAAGAACTCATAATTCAGGAGCGAGAATGACAAGTGCCTAACTGAGTGGTGACTTTTATACTTAGGTGAACAAATATTCTGAGTTCTCACTTCTATTTACATTTTTATCCCCACAATCTCCTACCTGCTTTGCCATTTAATTTCTGGTGAGCATCTTCCAATAAAGTTGGAATATCTAAATTTTCAGGACATTGCGGCAAACAGTCACCGCATTCTGTACAGCGATTAGCTTTCATTCCAGGGAACCAATGACCAGCATTTTCAAACATTCCATAACGATATTGACCATAGTCTTTCATGTCATAAGCTACTGCGAGGTTTCGTAGTCGCAATACCTCTGGAATATTAATGTTTTCTGGGCAAGGCAAGCAAGCATAACACTGACTACATTTATCAATTCCCAAAGCAATTTTTTGGTGATTTTCTAATCGCTGAAATGCAAAAATTTCTTCTTGTGTAAGTTCATTATCTCGGTCAGCAACTCGCAGAGGTTCGATTAATTCATCTGGCTTGGCTGGCCCTACACTCAAAGTAGTAATACGGTTGTCTGCAAGTAAAAATCGATAGTTTAATTCTAGGGGTGAATACGGCTGACACAGGTCTTTAAGGGTTTGGGGTGGCGTGTAGAGGCGTCCTCCCTTATCAGCAGGGGAAATGATGAAAATCCCCATATCTTTTTCGGCTGCTAGTTGAATCGCTGGGGCATGGCGTTGGAAAAAATAGTAATAATGCAAATTAACAAATTCAAAAAAGTCTGTATCAATTGCTGCCTGAATTAACTCTAATGTCCCGTGGGTCGAAAAACCAATGTGTCGCACTCGCCCATCAGCAACAGCTTCTTCGACAGCTTGCATACAGCCATTTTTGGCTTGTACCCATTCCAAATGTTGCCAAGTATTTAAGCCATGAATGCCTAAGCAATCTAGATAATCTATTTGTAATTGTTCTAAGGATTCGTCGATGCACCGACGCATGGTGTCGCAATCTGGTGTAGGTGGGATTTTGGTAGTGAGGTGCAGCCTCGTTCGGGGAACAGACAAACCAGCTTTTAGTGCTTTACCAAGATATTCCTGACTTTTGCCGTAACCTTTGGCAGTTTCTAGATGATTAATTCCTAAGGCTAAGGCTTGTTCGATTGTCTGTTGGGCATTTTCAAAATCAGCCAGGTAGCGCATTGTTCCCAAGGAAAAAACTGAGAGGCGCAAATTTGTTTTTCCAAAGCGTCGGTATTGCATCGTTAAGAGAGTTAGAAGTTAACAGTTAGGAGTGAGGAGTTAGGAATTGAATAATGTAATTGATAACTCCTAACTCTTAACTCTTAACTCATAACTTTTCTAGCTGTCGCCATTACCAAAGCGCTTGATCAAATCCTCTGGACGGAGATTAGAAACAAATTCACGGAAGGCTTGCTGTTCGGCTTCATCTGCATCGCGGTCAACTGGGATAGAGGCATCGGCGATGACTTCTTCCATTACCCAAATCGGAGTATTTGTGCGGAGGGCAATGGCGATCGCATCGCTAGGACGGGCGTCGATTTCCTTTTTGACTTCGCCTTGCTGGACAATTAAGGCAGCATAAAAGGTATCCTTTTGCAAGGAATGAATAATCACCTTCTCTAGAGTCATGTTCCAGGTCTCTAAAAGATTCACCATCAAATCGTGGGTTAAGGGTCTGGGAGGCTTCTGATTTTCCAGCGCGCCCATAATTGCCCTAGCTTGTTCTTGACCGATGTAAATTGGCAAAGCCCGCCGATCTGACGAATCTTTCAAAAGTACGATTGGGCTGCGGGTGATGGCATCTAATGCTATGCCAGCGACTTTCATTTCAATCATTGGCTAAGCCTCTACAATTTTTTGAGAGCCTTGGATGGTGTGTAACAAATAGTACTCTTGTCCAGGCGGTTTGGCGACAGTAATAAACATAAGCATTCGTTCTCTATAATTGCTTCTATTAAACTCCGAACTTGTGGTGTACACCAGAGTAATTCAAACGGGTCTGCTTAAACAATAAGCTTCTTACCCAAGTATGCCTTGTGAAGGATGATAATGTGTTAATATTTCTCATAGAAAAAAAAGTCAGAAAATATACTCAGATATTTTCAATTTCTGTGACAATTACTAATTAATTTCTGCCATAAATAGGCAATAAATAGAGTTAGTTTGGCAAAAAAGCGGTGTTTACAGGATTAATCCAAGCATTAGGAACAATGAAACCCTTAGGGGGCGATTCTTGGCAAATTACTTGTGTGAGCCAGTCGGGTGAAGTAATTATGCAAGATTTGGCTTATGGTGACAGTGTTGCGGTGGACGGCGTTTGTTTGACTGTGGAAAAAGTTTTAAAAGATGGATTTATCGCCACAGCTTCACCAGAAACCCTACGCCGCACGACTTTGGGAGGCGAGCAAACGCAACAGAGATATGTGAATTTAGAAGCGTCGCTCAGAGTTGGCAGCAAAGTCGGCGGTCATTTTGTGATGGGTCATGTAGATGGCATCGGACGATTGCTAGTGGCAGAACAAACCGCTACTTCTTGGGAAATGACCTTTAGTGCATCAGAGGCGATCGCACGCTACATTGTCCCCAAAGGTAGCATTACCGTCAATGGCATCAGTCTCACAGTAGCCACATATGAGCCAGAATTTTCCCAATTCAAGGTGGCGGTGATTCCTCTCACCTATGCCGAGACAAATCTTCACTACTTGACTCCTGGTAGTTTAGTCAATCTAGAAGGAGATATTCTTGGCAAATACGTGGAAAAATTCCTTTATTCTGGCAAACCACACACCACAGACCCTGATAATAATAGTATAAACGACATTACGCCCGCATTCTTAGCAGAACACGGGTATTTGTAATTTAAAAGTTAGGAGTTGGGAGTTAGGAGTTAGGAGTTAAGAGTTAGGAGTTCTAAATTAAAAACTCATAACTCTTCACTCCTCACTCTTAACTTTTTTAACTCCCTGGTTGTTGACTTACCTGAGCAGTTCGCAGGGATTGAAGTAACTGAGCTAGTCCGCCTTGTAATTCCACGCCTGGGTCAGTTGCAACCCAGCCATTTGGCGTGAGGTGACGGACTTCAAAGTGCAGGTGAGGGCCTGTGGAGTTACCCGTGCTGCCGACTCGGCCAATCACAGTTCCAGGTTCTACCCATTGACCGGGCTGAACAAAGATTTCTGACATGTGACCGTAGAGAGTTTGTTCAGCAGATTTGTGATTGATAATAACAGCTAAACCATAACCACCCAGCCAGTTAGCAGTTTCCACACTTCCGCCAGCAGCAGCCAAAACTGGTGTTCCCGTAGGCGCACCCAAGTCTGTACCAGCATGAAAGCGTTGGTTACCTGTAATGGGATGAATTCGCCAACCAAACACAGAAGTAATGGAAGCGGGAATTGACAACGGATACATCATTCCCGTACCACCATAGGCGATTCTGGGACTGTAGGGAATTTGCGGCAATACTGATGCTAGCGAGAAGTCGTAACTTACAGTGCTGGGGCGGGGTGCAATATTACCATCTGCCATTGGTGCTGGTAAAGTACCGCCACTGGGGGCAATGGGAGTCGCACTAACCTTCGTGGGGCCAAAATCGCTGGGACTAGGAATAAATCGATTCTGACGGAATCCAGTCTTATTGTCACCACTAGAAACACTTTGAACAGCACGCCATCTGCCATTGTTACCAGCGCTTGCCACCTGTCGCACTGGTGGAACTACTGGCAATTGAGCGTTTTCACTTCTTCTAAGCCAATTAGGTGCTGATTTTCCATTAGAATTGCCTACACGCCCAGTTTGGGGTGCTTTAGCACAAACCCCACCAGATACGCTTTGCCCTGAAGGCAAAGTGGCTCGGCAACCACTAGAACGTTCTGTGAGGATTACGGAACTCGGTGCTTGATAAGTGCCCGTTGCGCCGGTATCATAACTATTGGGGTCAATATAGGCGTTATTATAATCCTTGGCCTTCTCTATGGCTGCCCTGACAGCGCTATTCGAGTTGTTTGCTGGTTGAGCAACTTGTGGGAGTTTTTCAGGTAAGGGACGAGGAGCAGTATTAGGTTTTTCTTGTCGTACCCTTGCAGGAGCAATCTGCGAAGTTTCTGGTTTGGGCTGAGACTGTCTGATAATAACAACAGGTTCAGCGGCTTCGATTTTGGGCTGAGACTGCCTAATTGGCTGTTTTGATTGAGCCACTTCTGGCTTGCGTAGTCTCTGTTTGAGTCTGGTTCGCCGTTGAGCAAAGTCTGGTTGCGTTTGAGCTGTTTCGGGTGCAACAGTCTGTTTTTTCACTGGGTTTGTAAACACCACTGCTGGCTGGGAACTTTCAACAGTGGGAACGATGTTGTCTATTTGTGTTTCCGTTTGGGCAGACACGAAGCCGCCGCTTAGGAGACTGACGCTGCTTAGCCAACAGAGACTCTGTGCTGGTAGCGTCGAGGCAAAACGTTTTTTTGTTACACCTCGCTGCCATAAGTAGTGCAAACGATGATGAGCAGAATTTTTGCGCTGCGTCATTTGTTCTCTGGTGTTGTGTGTAATTAGCCTAAAGAGATGATGCTAGTGGTTTGCCTTGCCGAAAGAGCGAAATTTTGAACAAACCTGAAATTTAAACCGAAGATTTATGGTATCCCAAACTGATTGTACCGGGTTCAATATAAATTTCCGGTGTAATTAGTTCTTTTGTCCCATAATTTTCTAAATCAACTCGTAAATTTCCTTGAGGAGTTACACCGACTACAGTACCTGAAAGATTATTGACGTACACCTTCTCACCCATATTTGTAAGCAAATCTAAATAGCGAGATAAGAGTATGTTTATTCCTTCTTGAAAGAGGCACTGCATACCGGATTCTATTCCTAGTAAAACCGTAGAGGCGAGCATTTCCAAACAAGAAATTGCTCTGGAATTTTGGGAAGCTTGCCACGATTCCAGATTAATTCCTGTTTTTGGTACTGGATTTATCCAGTTAATACCAACGCCAATTACTGCTTGTGTAACTTGTCCTTTGTTTACTTTGGTTTCTGTCAAAATGCCGCCTAGCTTGCGACCATTTAAAACTAAATCATTGGGCCATTTTATCCCAACATTCACGTTGTGCTGGCGCAATTGAGACGCAATTCCCCAAGCACTAGCGAAAGTTAGCTGGTAGCTGTCGGTAGCTTCTATATTGCGATCGCAAGAAATCGCCAGCGAAAGATACAATCCTCCAACTGGAGAAATCCATTGGCGTCCCCATTGTCCCCGCCCCGCAGTCTGTGAAGTGGCAATTACTACTGTTCCTGAAGTCGCTCCTTGCTTGAGCATGTCGCAGAGAATTTGATTTGTTGAGGAGACACTTTCAAAAAAGTGCACAGAAAATGGTAAATACCGATACTTTCGCCCTGCTCTCAAGGCTACTTCTAAATTTTGCAGATTAAATTCCACAGCAGTAACCTAAATGGCCTTGTTCAAGTTAGCATTAATTGGCTGATGAGTGATTTTGTCTTTAGGTTTGGTTGATGATGCACACTTGGCACTGGCGCAATTGGGAAGGACTGCCCTATTTAACTTGCAGTATTTTGGAAAATTGGCATCACGGTTTTTTTACTCACCAGTTTTGGCCGCGATCGCCACAAGATCTCACACTCATACTGCAACCAGAGGCATCAGTTTATCGCTTAAAGCAGGTACATGGTAATAGTGTTCTCACCCCCCAAGAAATTGCTACTAGCACTCTTGAGGATGGTTTAGCCTCGGCAGATGCTCTAGTTAGCGAACAGCCTCTACAAGCTGTCTGGGTCGCTAGTGCAGATTGTACACCCCTGCTGATTGGCGATGTGAAAACCGGGCAAGTGGCAGCAATACACGCCGGATGGCGGGGTACTGCCAAGAAGATTGTCCCCCAAGCGATCGCCCGATTAAAATCCCAAGGCAGCAAACTCGATAATTTACGTATTGCAATGGGGCCGGCGATCGCAGGTGAAGTTTACCAAGTTTCTCTTGAGGTAGCTGCCCAAGTCGGAGTCAGCATTTTACCATATAATGACGAACAAAAAATTGTCCAAGCATTACAAAATTTGCCGAATTCACCTTTACTAGAAGACCCCAATCCTGGAAAGGTAAAACTTGATGTGCGGCGAGTAAATGTTTTACAGCTGGAAAGTTTGGGAATTAGTGGAGAACAAATTGCGATCGCTCCTTATTGTACTTTCCAAACTCCAGAACATTTCTTTTCTTACCGCCGCGAACAAGAGAAAAAAGTCCAGTGGTCAGGAATTGTCAGCGGTAAAGTGAGTCAGTAGCCTATATTTTCATCACACAATAGTATTAATACCATCTACCATTTCAAGGGTTAATATTCCTTTCGGTTTATTAACCACTAGCTGCATAGTGTCGAGCCACAATGAGCCTATTATGGTATCTGGAATTTCATCTCCAACATGAACAGGAATTATAACTTTAGTTCCATCAATAATTAGTTTGCCTTCATAAATATCGAATCGTGCTTCCCCTCTTGCTGTTCGCATTTCAATTTGTGCGGTCATCAATGGCCACCCTAATACTTCCAAGTCTTGAGTTATTAATAGCTAACCACCCATCTGTAAACCCAGTATCGAGTAAAGCTTCAACAGCAAATAGTTCATTATTAGCAGCAACAAGCTGAATCTCAAATAATAGCTCGCCGTTATCACCAAATGAATCTGCAATCATAACCTGCCGCAGGTTCCCGTGTCGTTGAGTCGGAATATAGTAAGTTTGACTTCGTTAATATTGCCATAAGCTTCGTGGATTTTTTGCATTATCCCCAAGAAAGTTGGGTCAATTAGGTACTGTTCTGTTTCAGGGTCAATGGCAATATGCCAGTTGTAATGTGTTTCAATCAGAGTTGGACGTAAGCTCTCGAAAATGGTACGACACTGCAAAGCAAGAGCATCACGTTGCTCCTGACGGTGATGCACTTCTTCAGGTGCTAATGATGCTTGTAAAATGCGGGTGCGTCGTGGCTGGGATACCTGTGTCATATCAATAAAACGTATGCCTTTGTGTGGACTTATATCGCAAATCTCAAATCTAAAATTGGTTGATTCTCAATCAATTTAATGCTTCATACAAAACTTCACGGTGCATTAATGCTCTATCAACTAAAGATTGTATTTGGTCAGGTGATAATGGATCGCCATTAGCATAATGTTCCATCCAAGTTTTACCAATCAAATTGGTGTCATCTGGTAAAGTTGCTAAATCCCAGCCAGGTATCGCCAATTCTTCCATCAGGCGATTTACCTTAGGATCGTAACTCAGAGCAAAACAGCGGCAGCCTTCAGCAGCAGCCATAATTAAACTGTGCAAACGCATTCCAATTGCCATTTCCACACCGCGAAACACGCCTTTTAAAAGTTGCGGATCTTCTAGACACAAAATTTTGCTGACATCTTTTAGATGGGGTTGAATAGCTTGGGCAATACTTAAATCTTCACTTTTTTGGAATGGCAGCAGTAAGATAAATGCTTGGGTGGCTTTTTGAAAATCTACTAAAGCACGAGTCAAGTTAGCCAAACGTGTTTCTGTAAGTTGGGGATGCGATCGCAACGTTACCGCAACTCTCGGCGCAGGTAAATCCCAAAGTCCTGGTACTGGTTTAGATTCTAATGCCCAAACCGGGTCAGGAGCTATGATACAAGGAATTTGCCAATCAGCTAATAAAGCAGCACTGGCGCGATCGCGGACACTGACTTTGGTACAATTTCTAAAAGTTTGCCTTGCTAAGAAGCGAGTTTGGGGACGTACTAAAGGGCCGATACCCTGCGCCCAAGCTACAGTTTTCAAACCGAAATTCTGTGCCAATGACATCAGTCCCCCATAATAAAATGGGCTAATAATACTGGTAACGTCTTGAATTAGACTTCCACCACCCCAAATCAACGCATCGCAAGAGCGCAAAGCTTGAAGAACAGGTAAAATAGCCATGCGATTGTGAGTTTCTACATTGTAGCGATCGCGCGTTTCCTCTGGATTACCCGAAAGCACCACAGGCGTCACATCAGGTGGTAACATTTGCAAAAGCGTTGCCAACAAAGCTTCGTCACCACCATTACCTTTACCGTAATATCCAGACAATAACGCCCGCATCTTTGCCATTTTAGATTTTGGATTTTGGATTTTATATCAACTTTATTGAGAATTCAGAACTCAGAACTCCTAACTCCTAACTCCTAACTCCCCACTTCTATGCACGTTCTTTCTATTCCCACCTGGATTATCCATATTTCTAGCGTTATTGAGTGGATTATTGCCATTTGGTTAATTTGGACTTATGGCGAACTCACTCGTAACCGTAATTGGTGGGCATTGTCCCTTGCCATGTTACCAGCTTTGGTTAGTGCCATGTGTGCTTGTACCTGGCATTATTTCGACAACGCCGAATCTCTCGAATGGCTGGTAACGCTTCAGGCTACCATGACCTTAGTTGGTAACATTACACTCTGGGCCGCAGCATTTTTGATTTGGCGTTCCACAAAGTCTACTAACACTGTTGCACCCCAACCTATTAAATCAAAGCAATGATGTCTAAAGAAACCCTGTTCGCGCTTTCATTGTTTCCCTATTTGGGTTTCTTGTGGTTTATCAGCCGCAGTTCACAAATGCCGCGTTTAGCGCTATATGGATTTTACGGTACTCTTGTATTTGTTTTCGTCACCATTCCCGCAGGAATTTATGCCGTACTGCATTATGGCAAGTCTCTAGCCAATGTAGATTGGTTACACGGTGGTGCAGAAGTATTTTTGACCCTTACGAACATCTTGATTGTGTTGGGTTTTCGGCAAGCAGTCAAGGAATTGAAAAATAAAGAGTAGGGAGCAGGGGGAGCAGGGGGAAAGGTTAAAGGGAAAAGGGAAAAGGAATAAATTTAATCTTTCCCCTTTTCCCCTTACCCCTTTCCCTTTCCCCATGCCTCATACCCAATGCCCCATGCCCATTTCCAAACTGCATTGAGAGGAAGAAGTAAATGGATGTAATTCCAGCAATAGATTTACTAGAAGGTCGTTGCGTGCGACTGTATCAGGGAGACTACGATCGCTCGCAAGTTTTTAGCGAAAACCCGGCTGATGTTGCTAAACAGTGGGTGGAACAGGGCGCGACAAGATTGCACGTAGTCGATCTAGATGGTGCAAAAGCAGGTAAAGTAGTAAATCTCCGGGCAATTGAAGCGATCGCTCAAGCGATATCGGTGCCCATTGAAATTGGCGGAGGATTACGCGATCGCACTAGCGTAGAACAAGTCTTTAATCTGGGCGTACAGTGGGCAATTCTCGGTACCATCGCTGTAGAAGAACCCCAGTTAGTGCAAGAAATCTGCCAAGAATTTCCCGAACAAATTATTATCGGTATTGATGCTCGTAATGGCCGCGTAGCTACTCGCGGTTGGTTAGAAACCTCACAAGTTTTAGCAACCCAACTGGCTGTCACAATGCAAGAATTGGGCGCAGCAGCAATTATTTATACTGATATACATCGTGATGGTACTCTTACGGGGCCTAATTTAGAAGCTTTGCGAGAACTTGCTAGTACAATTTCCATACCAGTAATCGCTTCCGGTGGAGTTAGTTCCGTTACCGATTTGTTGAGTTTGCTGGCATTAGAACCACAAGGCGTGACTGGTGTAATTGTCGGACGTGCTTTATATACTGGGGATATTTTACTCAAAGAAGCATTACAAGCGATCGGGCCTGGACGGATTCAGGATATTCCACCCGATTTCGGTTTTTCTAGTTTTGCTTGACAAACTACACACACTGACTCGTCCTTGCCGAGTACAGTGGTGTCTCTCTTAACTAGTCCGGCTATTTGTTCTAGCTAAACGTAAAGCAATAACATAGTAATATTACGTTTAGTTAAAAATTTATAAGTTTATTTGTTTAATTTTTTTATGAGATATTTCTGTAATCGACAATACCCGTAATGTAGATAAAATTGTAGTAGACTTTAAAACTTAATATTATGCCTAGTCAAGATAAAAATTCCCATCAAGCATTTAATCAAACACAAGCTAGTGGAACAAAGAACAAGAAGAAACTACAACCTCCTCCAGACATCAAAAAACCAAAGAAAACGGAATAAAAGCTGTTAGACTTTGTTGTAGAGACTTAAATCTAATTAAGCTTCTACATATATAATGTGACTATAAAATCAACAGATGTTCAGATCCCCGATTTCTCAAAAAAGTCGGGGATCTAACTTTTCACGAAGCTTCTGAAATTTACTCAAATTCTTCTGAATTCTTATTTATTTTTCACTTGACTCTTTGCCTGTTCTAAAGCTATTTCTTTCATTGCCTGATACGAATTCACGTTAGAAGTACCTTCAATAGCTTTAACTGCCAAATCCTGAACTTGTTTGAGGGCAGATTCAAGTTGTTTAGAAAGGTTTTGAATGCGTGTTTCTTGATTAGTAATAGTCTGTTCTAGAGATTGCAGTCTTTGTTCGTAAAAGCGCTTTTGCCCTTCTACTTCCTTAGAATATAAATCTGATTTAACCTTAGCTTGGTAATGGGCAATACCTTTGCCTTCTTCTGTAGCTTTTTTGATAGCTGCTTCTTTTTCTTTCGGAAAAACCTCTACTTTAGCTTTCAATTCTTCAAATTGTTTTTCTCTTTCAAAAATTGCTTTTTCCCGTTCGGCCCACTGTTTTTCTGTTTCTTGAAGTAATTCCTCTAGCTGTTTATATAATGCTTTTTGACGCTGTTCGTATTCGTCATTGTCTAGCTGTCGTTGCAGTTCTAAATTATACTTATACTCTGCTACATCGCGTTGGCGAGTTTTATTGAGATTTTCATTCCGTTCTTTTATCGCCCGTTGATGTTCTTCTTGCTCTTTTCCCCAAGTATTTCTTTCATCTGCTATTTCTTGTAATAACACATCAGCACGTTGGGTATATTCTTCCTGATAAGCTTTAGAATTATCTTCATAGGCTTGGATAAGAGTATCCAATATCTCGTCAGAAATTTCTAAATTATGTAACTGCTTTAATTGTTGAATTTCATCTTCTAAAGTTCGTCTGATTTCTTCTAATTTAGAAGCTTTAGTTGTTAATTGTTCCGATAATTCATTAGCAGCGCTACCAAAACCTAATTGAATTTTTGCTAAGCTTTCAATTGTATTATTCATCTTCTGTTGCACGCTAGAAAGCTGATTCATAGGTGTTTTTTGCTCAGTTTTAGGCTGTTCTTTAATTATAGACTTGCTTTCTTTAGTAACTTGCTCAAGTTGCGATTTTAACGCTGCTTGTTCTTTAGCTAACTCCTCATACGCCTGAAGAATTTCTACTTTAGTATTCTTTTCAGTCGGTTTTTTCACCACTACAACAAACCTCCTCTTCAGGAATTCAAAATTCAAAATGACTAAGACGCTACAAGCTCAAGCTATTTAGTACTAGAACTACCAAAAGCCCTCATAGCTAAGTCTTGTGCTTGTTTTAATGCAGTTTGCAATTGGGCAGAAATACCTTCTATCTGCTCAGTTTGTTTCTTGATTGTTTCTTCCAAAGATTGAATTTTTAATTCGTAACTCTGTTTGTTAGATTCCCATTCTTTTTCAAATAAATCAGCCTCTATTTTCGCTTTTTGATTTGTTTCTTTAATTGCTTCTTCTCTAGCTTTCTTAACGGCTTCTTCGAGTTCGTTGGGGAATGTAGCTACTTTTTGTTGATAATCTGCAAATAGCGGCTGCTGTTGGGTGAGTATTTTTTCTCGTTCGTTCCAGTCTTTCTCTTTCTTTTGAGAATTTTCTTGTATTTCTCTTTCTTGTTGACGCTTGATTGCCTCGTAGCTATCTGTATTAAGTTTACGAGTTGTTTCTAATTTATATTGATATTCTTCTTCTTCTTGCTGGCGATCTTTGGTTAATAAATCATTATACACTTGCAGTTTTTCTTCATACTCTGCTTGTTCTTTCTGCCATTCTTTCCGCCTGAGAGCAATTTCTTTCTCTAGAGTTTCCTTTTTACTAATACTATCTTGTTCTAGGATTTTGAGTTTTTCTTGGTGTTCTTGGCTTAAAATATCTAGAGTATCAGCAACAACTCTAATTTGCTGAAGCTCTTGTAGGCGTTGAGTTTCAATCTCTATTGCTTGGTTTAATTCATCTAATTTAGAATTTTCCTGAGCTAATTTTTCAGATAATCCATTGAGAATGCTGCCAAACTCTAGTTGTAAATCAGCTAATCCTTTGACAATACTATCAACTGTATATACCGAAGCTGCTTGCAGAATTTCTTGACTTTTTGCTTTTTCTGCTTCCTCTTGTTTAGTTGCTATTTTAAATTCCAGCTTTTTCCTTTGGATCAGAATTTGTTGAAATGCTTGCATTAGTTGTTGTTTGCTGTCCTTGACTCCAACTGTAGTCATATTCCAACTCCGTTCAATAAGCAATAATTTGTCGGGTAGCAAGCCATACCAATGACTACCCTATGCAGACATCAGAGTAGCCTTTACATAGTATTTTTAACGCAGTGTAAACACTGAAATAATCAACATCTGACACTGAGATCCCCTAAGAGTTATCCACAGTATTGTCTTTGTGTTTTTCTCAGTATATTTTTCTCTTTGGGGCTTATAGTATTTTTGTACTAACAAATATACCCAAGGCAATTTGCCCTTGTCAAGAGAAAAATTGAAGCTATTTGACTAAAAAGACTATTGGCAGCTTCCAGCCGCAGCGTTTTATAATCATAATTAAGGCGCTGTGGCATATGTAACTTTTTGTAAAGGAAATCTAAAAGAATTAACCCTAGTAGAAGCGCGGTTGCACTCAGGTTAGATAATAGATGTAATCATCCTAATTGATACAAGCACAGTCATAGACTTTTGTGATATCAATGTATACCAGTGAATCGACCAAGTATTCTGCAAGAACGGACATTGGACAAACCAGCCGGATTCTAGTAGTAGAAGATGAAGAACTAATCCAGGAAATGCTAGCTGTAGCCCTGGAAGAGGAGGGTTTTGGGGTGATAACGGCCCCTGATGGGCGGTCTGCTGTAGAGTATCTCAAAAGTTTTGAAACCAACTCAGGGGAACTTCCCTTTGACTTGATCGTTCTTGATTTGATGCTACCTCAGATCAACGGTTTAGATATTTGCCGTTTGCTACGTCATCAAGGAAACCCAGTACCGATTTTAATGCTCAGTGCCAAGGGTAGCGAAACTGACCGCGTTTTGGGTTTGGAAGTGGGAGCAGATGACTACCTCACTAAACCCTTTAGTATGCGGGAATTAGTGGCTCGTTGTCGGGCTTTACTGCGGCGTCAGCGCTTAAGTACTTTGCCACAACTACCAGTATTAAAATTCAAGGATGTGACCTTAAATCCTCAAGAATGTCGCGTGCTGGTTCGCGGTCAGGAGGTGAGTCTTTCTCCTAAAGAGTTTCGCCTGCTGGAACTATTTATGAGCTATGCCCGTCGGGTGTGGTCGCGGGAACAATTGCTAGACCAGGTTTGGGGGCCGGATTTTGTGGGTGATAGCAAAACTGTGGACGTTCACATCCGTTGGTTGCGTGAAAAATTAGAGCAAGACCCCAGCCATCCGGAATATATTGTGACTGTACGAGGTTTTGGCTATAGGTTTGGATAATTAGTTTCGATAGTTGTTAGTTTTGAGTAATCACCAAAAAACTAATGACTCAAATGCTCTTATTGGGATTTTTTCTGGGTTTAGCGGTAGGCATTGGGTTTTGGGTTTGGCAACAGGTTCAACTTAACCGCTACCTAAGACGCGTACTCCAACCGTTAACCCCGCATTCTTACAAAGTGGGACTGCCGCTGATTCCTGGGTTACGGCAAGAAATTATGCTCTTGAGGCAGCAGCGACAAGATTTGCAACAAGCGCTGCAAAGTTACCAAGATGTGCTGGAATTTGCACCAGTGGGATATTTGCAGGTGGATGAAGAAAATCAACTGTTGTGGTGCAATCAGCAGGCGCAAGATATTTTATATCTGCAAAGGTGGCAACCAGGGGAAGTAAGGTTGTTGTTGGAGTTGGTAAGGTCTTACGAACTCGATCGCTTAATCGAGCAAACTCGCGATTGGCAAAAACCACAGACGAAGGAGTGGGTATTTCACCCGTCTTGTGACAATGCCGCAGAAATACCGAAAATAAAATCTTTGACTTTGCGTGCATCTAGCTTGCCTTTACCCAACGGACAAGTTGGAGTATTTTTAGAAAATCGTCAACCCCTATTGGATATAAATCAAGCACGCGATCGCTCTTTTTCCGATCTAGCACACGAACTCAGAACGCCTTTGACTTCGATTCGCTTGGTTGTGGAAACTTTACAAAACCGTTTGGAACCACCTTTAAATCGCTGGGTTAACCGCCTGATGCAAGAAGTTGACCGCTTGATTAGCTTGGTGCAAAGCTGGTTAGAACTCACCCAAATGGAAACAAACCCCAAGATGCAATTGCAAACCGAACCTGTAGAATTGCGATCGCTAATTGCATCTGTTTGGGAAAATCTAGAACCTTTAGCACAGCGACAACATCTGTCTTTGAGTTATTCGGGGCCAGAAAATCTGTGGATTAAGGCAGATCCAGCCCGTATTCACCAGGTTTTTCTCAACTTGCTGGACAACAGCATTAAATATAGTCTTCCTTCTACTTCCATTCGCATCCAAGCGAAAATCCTATCAGGGAATAATAATGGAGGCAATTCTGATTCCTCGTACCTCGAAATAAATCTTATTGATTCTGGAGTAGGCTTCTCCCAAGCAGATTTACCCCACGTTTTTGAGCGATTTTATCGAGGAGATAAAGCTAGATCCCATTCCCCACAGGATAATAATTCCATAGGGGCGATTGTTGGCAATGGCTTAGGCTTAGCGATCGTTCAACAAATCCTTCTGGCTCATGGTGGTTCCATCAAAGCGATGAACGATCCAGAAACTGGTGGGGCGTGGATGCAAATTCTACTCCCAGAAGCGATGGCAAACTCCCTAAGCCAAGACTATAGTTAAAAATATCTTCACGTTTGAGATTACAAGTGTGAAAGCTGTCCGTTACAGTCCCAATTCTCAGAGACCCCAACTGGCACGCGGTATTAGGCGTTTAGAACGGGATGTATTACGCATGGGAGCTTTGGTGGAACAATCATTTCGCCTCAGCCACCAAGCGTTATTTGCTCGTAACCTAGCAGCAGCTGAGGAACTTCCCCGATTAGATAAAAAAATCGATCGCTTTTACAGACAAATCGAATCAGATTGTACAGCGATTATGACGCTGCAATCACCTACGGCACAAGATTTGCGTTGCTTGAGTGCTTTTATGCAGCTTGTACGAGACTTAGAGCGCATTGGCGATTATGCTAAGGATTTAGCGGAGATTGCTATTAAAATCTTTCCCTATGCGCCTCATACGTCTTTACCAGATATTGAAGTCATGTCCCGTCACGCTCAGGCAATGCTAGCAACTAGCTTAGTAGCTTTGGCAGAGTTTGATGAAGTCGGCGGTCGGGGTTTAAAACACTTAGACGATACCGTAGACGATGCCTACGATCGCGTTTATCAGACTTTAGCCCAACAACGGGATGTACCAGGCGTCGTTGAGCCAATTGTACTGTTGGCGCTGGCGATTCGTTGTCTGGAGCGTATGGCAGATCACGCCACCAATATCGGTCAAAGGGTAGCATATATCGTCACTGGTCAACGCTCCTAATTACCCTGTTGAATAAGTCTCACTAAATAAAAATTTAAAACCTTATTTATCAAGGCTTTTAGCAAATTAAGCTGAGGTTGAGGAGCTAATGTGTAGCGGTGATTACCATGACAGCTGCTCATATGGGAAAACCCAAGAGAATACTGGCTCGCCGTTATATTAACTGGTATGTGAGGAATATAGCAAGATCCCCAAGAGTAATACCGTTTCCCTTGAAAACTAATACAAATAAACGGCAGGGAGCAGGGGGGAGAGAATTAGAGACTAATCATTTATATCAAGCTATTTGTGAAATGGTATAAGCCAATACACAAATGGCTTGTTATTGTTTGGTTTCACTCTGTTCAACCCAAGCTAGATTTATTTTTTTCTCCGCAGAATGATAGAAAAGAGCGAACCCTAGTTAAAAACAAAGGCGCAGGTTAATTCAAACAAAGCCTTCCTGCATAGATTTTTCTCAATGGTACAAGTTGGAATCAGATATCAGAAAATTAAGTTAACTAAATATTTTACAAAAAGCTTACCTTTTCTTAAACTTGCACAATTAAAGTAACGGGTGAACAGCTAAACAACTCATTTTCTTCTCACTATATAGATGGCTTGAACCAAAAGCTATTCTGATGAGAAAGTTTTGATTTAGCTACTAGTGGTTGAAGTTTAAGCATAGATAAATACTATATATAAAATATATAAAAAAATATTAGATTTTTTTAATAAAAGCAGCAATATCCCCTAATAGTTTGTGTGGCTACGGTTCATGATGTATTCCACAATTTCCACTCCAAATCCTTATGGGTTGTCAAAAAACTCTGCTGTAGAAGGGCAGGTATCACAATACATATTTACGCGTCGAGAGGTAATTCCGCCTCGACAGGATGTGCTTTGGCGCATCGAACACGGCGCAGTTCGTACCCTAACCTGGAGTGAAGATGGAACATTCATTACTCTCGGTTATTGGGGACTAGGAGATCTAATTGGCTATCCTTTGTCCAGAATTAAACCATATCAAATTGAATGTCTGACAGGTGTGGAGGTTAGTATTGTCCCCGCTCATCTGTGGCATCAAGATGTTGATGCTTTATTGTCTCACATCCAACAAGCAGAAGATTTACTGAGTATAGTGCATCGTAAACCAATTTCCTTACGCTTATGGCAGTTTTTACTATGGTTAAGTGAAAAATTTGGACGTGACACAGACAAAGGCAAGCTGATAGATCTGAATATTACCCATCAGGATATTGCAGAAGTTTTAAATACTACGCGAGTAACAATTACACGTTTACTACAGCAATTCGAGGAAGAGGGAGCAATTTTACGTCACAAACGCCGCATTATTTTGCAGTTACGAAAAAATATTAATTAGTAGTTTGAATTCAGCAGTGTATTAATTTGCTTGTATTAATTAAAGGACATAAGGTATAATCGGTGCTGTAATTTTGTGTGAAATAACCCAAAAGTAAAATGTTTTAAGCATTTTACCATTCTTGGAATAGTTAGGTGTGAGTGAAAGTAAAAACATGACAAAACAATTCTGGAATCTTATTAAGCTTAGTCCAATTGTTGTCGCCGCTACATTTTGCACAGCAAATGCCGCCTTTGCTGATGAAGTTAACGACGAAATAACAAATGTTGCTCAGTTATCTGAAGCTCAAGAATCTAACAGTATCGATCAGGTAACATCAGTTTCTCAGTTTTCCGATGTCCAACCTACAGATTGGGCATTCCAAGCTTTGCAATCTCTAGTTGAGCGCTACGGTTGTATTGCAGGTTATCCCAACAGCACCTATCGCGGTAACCGTGCTTTGACCCGTTACGAATTTGCCGCAGGTTTGAATGCTTGTTTAGACCGAGTTAACGAACTAATCGCTACAGCTACCGCTGATTTGGTAAGCAAACAAGACTTGGCTACCCTACAGCGCTTACAAGAAGAGTTTTCTGCGGAATTAGCTACCCTGCGCGGTCGTGTAGATGCCTTAGAAGCCCGTACTGCTGAATTAGAAGCCAATCAATTCTCCACTACCACCAAATTGGTTGGAGAAGCAATTTTCAACGTATCTCAAGCTTTTGGCGACACAAGAGCAGTTCCAACTGGCGATCCAACTCAAGACCTAGATGCCAATACGGTTTTTGATGAGCGCGTTCGTTTGAACTTGTACAGCAGTTTCTACGGTACAGACCAGTTGCAAATCCGTTTGAATGCTGGCAACATCATTTCCAACGCCACTGTTACTGGTACTAACATGACGCGCTTGGGCTATGACGTAAGTAATACCACGAACGCCGTTTTCATCGATAAAGTCAACTATGCATTCAATTTCGGTGATGCAGTGCGGGTGAAAGTTGATGCGGCTGGTGCCGAATTATACGAAAATGTCAACACCTTTAACCCTGACTTTGCTAGCTCCGGTAGAGGTGCGCTATCTCGTTATGGACGTTTCAGCCCCATCTATCGCCAAGGTCAAGGCGGTGCTGGTGTGACTGTTACTTTCAATCCTAAAGGTGCGATCAGTTTGAGTGGGGCTTATCTAGCTAGAACTGCTAACGACCCCACCATTAATAATGGTCTGTTTAATGGTGATAGCGTTATCTTTGGTCAGTTATCTTTCCAACCTACCAAAGCCTTTAATATTGGTCTGAGCTACGCCCGTACTTATCAAACAGATACTGTTGCTAATAACCTTTTCCAAGGTACAGGTAGCGCTTTTGCTAACAACCCCTTTGGAGCTGGTAGTCGTGTTGAATCCAACAACTATGGCGTACAAGCGACTTTCCAATTTAGTCCTAGCATAGCTCTTAGCGGTTGGGGTGGTTATGCAACAGCTGATGCGAAAACTGGCGTGAATGCGGGCACAGATGCAGATTCTTGGTGGTGGGCTGGCTCCCTTGCTTTAAAAGACTTCGGTGGAGAAGGTAACGTCTTAGGTGTTATCTTTGGTCAACCACCTAGAATTACTGGTGGTAGCATCAAAGATGTTGCTACCAATGTTGACTTAGACGACGATACCTCTTATCACTTAGAAGGTCTTTACAAGTTTAAGGTCTCTGATAATCTGCAAATCACCCCTGGCTTGTTGGTAATCTTCAATCCAGAACACAACGATGCTAACAACACCATTTATGTAGGTACTCTGCGTACTACTTTCACCTTCTAAAATCGTGAATTAGATAAATAAAACCCCACCTTGAGGTGGGGTTTTGTTTAGAAAGAAAAATGGTTATGTAGGATTAAAGTCTGGCTGATTTGATAGATCTTTTGGGCGGCGATCGCTACTCCAAGCCCACCACACACAACCACATTGACAAGAATAGAATTCTTGCCATTTACGACGACGGTCTTCTGTTAGTACAGGCGATCGGCGATTTAACCAAACTTTTTCAGCTTCGAGGCTACTTGAGGAACAGCTAGGGCAACAAAACTCGTAGGCATGTATCGCCTTATTTGTCCATTCAGGTGGGAGGGGAGCAAAAGCGTCCATGATTAGGACAGAAAGTAGGGGGTACAGAGTGGCGAGTAGTGTAGTTCAATTAATTGAAAACACTGTCATAATTAGCAAATCAATATTCTTAAGAATTTGCCTATTCTATTGATAAATCTTAATTAAGAGAAATTTATACCAATAAAATATTTACTTTTTCAAAGATATTACAAATCAAAGGCTAACACAAAAAGTTTCTCTTTTTCAGATTTTCCATTGGTACATCTTACCAGACAAGGAGCTTCAAAGGGGACGGGCGAGACGCCCACCACAGAAAAAATCTAGATATTTCTTGTAGGATAGACATCTTGTTCGTCCCATTGCTCTCAAATTAGAGAAACTTGATATTTTCGGAACTAGTCAGCGTGGACATTATGGCTAATAATTAAAATTATGGAGCCAAATGCTGAGATTCGCCGTTTATTAGATGTGATGCCTGCTTCTGGCCGGATGACGACAAAAATTGTTAGCAAGCCAGAGCAAGCAAAAGTGATTGACGCCTCCTTTCCGCAACCCTGGAATCAGGCGCGACCAATATACATTAATTTTGATTTGTGGCGTAGCCTAACAAAGCCACAAAGAGACTTGCTGCTGTTGCAGGTGGTTAGCTGGTTGACAGGGGTGAGGTGGTTTAAACCCGATATTTATCAAGGTGTAGTGCTGGCGGGGGTGTTGGGTGGATTATTGGAAGCAGCACAATCAGATGTGGTGGGTGTAGCGGTGGCTGGAGGATTAAGTGCGATCGCTTCTGTTCGGATCTGGCGGACTAACAAATCTCAAGAGTCAGAGTTAAACGCTGATGCCGCAGCAATTAGGGTAGCACAACGGCGCGGTTATTCAGAAGTTGAAGCAGCACAACACCTGTTATCTGCAATTGAAGCGGTAGCCAAAATTGAAGGACGTTCCAGTCTAAATTTTAGCGAATTGATTCGTTGCCAAAATTTACGAGCGATCGCTGGTTTGTCACCAGTAAGTATGCCAGAAAATTATCAGTAGAAATCAAGAGTTCAAAAGTCAGAAGGTAGAAGGTAAAAGCTGCTCAGTCACATCGTTTCACTGGTTAACATTTTATAGGATTTGAAGCATAGTTTAGGATGTAAGCTAAACGTCAAATCGAGAAAATAAAAATTTTTCAAACCTATTGTTGTTCGCTGCCATACATTTAATTATGCCTATATTCTTAAAAAGAAGAATAAAAAACTTCATGCACCAAGGCAAATTAATTGCATACAAAAATCTCGAACAAATAAATTTCATTTTGTAATAACAATGTTAAACAATAAAATCATCAAATATACTTCCAGATTACCTTTTTATTCTCCTTGGTTTATTATATTTATTTTTTCTGTGCTTGGTTTAATAGGTATTCTCAACCATTCCATGTGGCGAGATGAACTAAATCCCTGGCTTATTGTCAGAGATAGTGAATCTTTCGGAGATTTAATTGGAAATATTCGTTATGAAGGCCATCCCGTTCTATGGTATTTTTCTCTGGCACTTCTGAGAAGAATAGTTGATAATCCTTTGATTATGCAAATTTTTCATTGGGGAATTACTGTCGCCTCAGTTACTATTTTTTGGTTATATAGCCCTTTTAATTATCGACAAAAATTTTTGTTTTCGTTTGGTTACTTTACTTTTTACGAATATCTTTTAATTTCTCGAAACTATGCCTTTAGTATGTTATTTGTTTTTGCCTTTTGCACAATTTTTTCATCGAGAAAAATAACTTATATTTATTTAGCAATTTTATTGGGTTTACTAGCAAATAGTAGTGCTTATGGTTTATTGGTATCATTTTCTTTAGCATTGACTTTGCTAGCTGAATTTTGTTTTGATAGCGAACATCGGAAACAGTATTTTAGCCAAAGTCAAAAATACGATCTATTATTAAGTATTTTAATTATAATATTTTCTTTTATTGCATCTATTTATATTATTACTCCACCAACAGATAGTTATCTTTATGGTGGGTTAAATAATGGTTGGGTAATACAACTAGATTTACGACATTTTTTAAGAAGTATAGGTAGAATATTTGGCAGTTATTTCTTAATTATTCCTCAACATAAAAAATGGTTGGATTTAATAATTTGTACGCTAATTGCTTTATTCGTTGCAACCTTGACCTCGATTAAATTATCTAAAAAGCCAGTTACTTTATTCTTATACATTACAGGAAATTTTGTACTACTTGCCTTTACCTACTTGAGATTTACAGGTATGCCGAGGCATTTTGGACATTTCTATTTAATTCTGATAGCGGCTTTATGGCTGGGAAATTATTATCAAGAATCTCTAGTTTTAGTCAATAAATTTTCTGTTCGTCAAAATTCAATTACATTTGTTCATAAATGGCATCATATTGCTTTGATGTTAATTCTTTACGTCCACTTTTTGGGAGGTATTTATAGTTTTTCAAGAGATTTAGTTTTACCATTTTCTGCAAGCCGTCAAACAGCTCAATACCTTCAAAAATCTGGGTTAGATCGTGAATTTATTGTTGCTAGCCGAGATGCGAATATGGCTCCTTTATCCGGTTATCTTAATCGAAAGCTTTACTATCCAGAGCTTAAACAAATGGGAAGCTTCACCTTATTTAACAAAGCTCGTCAAGATGTTGAGCAAGCTGATATATTAAACCAAATTAGTTCTCTACTCAAAAATCAAGGCGAACGAAATAAAATTTTGTTAATTTTAAATAAAAAACTGAATGTCAACCGCAATGAATTAAACATTGTTCCGATTAAAGATTTTGAGAAAAACTGGATCGATAGCGAACGATATTATCTTTATTGGGTAGATAAACTATAAGAATGAAAGGATATAAACCACATAGTTTCGGAGTTCTGAGCCAGATTATGGTAGTCTAGAGCAAAAGATATTTCATTAAAGCTACAGTAAGTAACTAATCCTTCTGTTTTGGGGCGTTTTACAGCGTTTTACAGCATTGCTCTGTTTTAGAAACAAAAGGCTTGATTTTTCTGAAACCAGAATGTATCGCCAAACACCCGAAATTCAAACTTTTGCATCCTTTGACTAGCTTATACCAATTTGAAAAAAGAATGCGACTTCAAGAGGCGACAAGCGAGTTCAAGTGCTTGTTGTATAAGCTTCATAGCCCTTAAACCTTGCTGATAATATGCTTGCTTATTCCAACTGAAATAGTTAACAAATACAAGCTAAAGACCAAGAGATATCGTAACCCCTATCCAAATAGTTCTCTTTTGGCTGATACGGAAGCAGAAATATTTTCAAGCATCAATCCATTCGGGACCAACTACAATCTCGCCGTCGGGCCAAACGGTATTGTGCAAGAAAGTCCCGTTAGCCTCACCGAAAAAACCAATAGCTCCCCTCAGATTGGTATTTTCCAAATTGGCTCCAGCAATACAAGTGTTAATAATATTAGCAGCCTCCAAGTTAGCCCCAGTCAAATTAGCTCGTTGCAAATCAGTATCGCTCAAATTAGCCCCACAGAGAATGGCTCCGCTCAAATTAGCCCAACGCAATCTGGCATGACTAAAGTCGATTCCAGCCAAGTTAGCTCCGCTCAAGTCTGCATCATCCAAACAAACAACACTAAAATCTCTCTCCCCAGCAGCATAACGTTGCAGCAGTTCTTCAACGGTAATTTCCTTCCTTTCCATAACTCAGATACCACATCTACTTCCACTATTAACTCTATAGTGCTTTGTTCCTGGAATACTCTCTTCGACCTTACCAATCCCTTCGATCTAACCTTAAGGCATCGGGGAGCGTGCCGTTAGGTGGGGTATCTGTCGCAAACATTTTTTGAATCGGTATTACCGCTGCGATCGGTAGCTGTGATGGGTGAGCCTACTTTACACTGGAATAAGAGAATGTGTCGTTAATTGGCTTAGATTTCAGAGACTAAGGAGTTTAGTGATACCTTCTCGGTATTGGTTATGAAGTACTTACCTTGCGTGGTAAAACTTAATTTAAATTCTGTCAGTGACTAACGGAGTTAATGAGAATGAACTTTATACTTTTTGTGTTAGCAGTGGTTTATGCAGGAGGCGTCTGGAAATTTTGGAATGGATTTGGACGGACTAATTTTAATCCAACTTTGACCAATCGCATTGGTTTATCTCTGCTATGGCCAGCTTTGTTTATTACTAATCAATCCTATCGCCGAAACTTTAGAAAAGCATTAAAGGGTTAGATTTTATTATTAAGTTATCTGAAGTATAAGGTGATATACAGTAGAATTTGGAATTAAAACAGAGTTTCTAAGTTCGTTTGAGAGTAAGTTTATATACTTCACTTTCTTTGAAATCTGCTGTATATCTTAATATAAATCTAAACCCCCAACCCCCCTTTCCTACTAGGAAAGGGGGGTTAGTTCTACTCATCCTAAAAGGAGAGAAATTAGGGAAGCGATAAGTTCCTAATATTTATCTGGTAAGGAGATGGATTGCTCCACCTACAGCAGCACCGTCGATCGCATTGCCGAGGGTATCTTTGCGATCGCCAGTAATTACACCAGTCAATGCGCTAGCACCTGCACCGACACCCACGTCTTGAGCGGCATTGCGGTGACGGCGATCGCCTCTGAGTCCATTTGCACCATTCACGGCTGCACCAGTAGCACCACCCTTAACAGCATTACCTAAGAAATCACCATTTCCCCTAATAGCTCCGGTTACCACATTGGTAGCAGCCCCGATACCGATATCACGTAGTACGCGATCGTCGGCAGAAGCTTGTTGAGCGGGTACTAAAGTAACACCAGCTAAACTTGCAGCCATGAGGCTGGGTAAAAGTGTGCGCTTTAGGATTGTATTCATTATCTTAACCTTCTCAAAACATCAAACAATTGAATAAAGTTCAAAGTTACTGAGTCAGACAAAATCTGATTTTTTAGTTTGGACAACAGCAACTATTTATTGTTTGAGAACATATACATAATGACATTTACAAAGTCATAATTACTTCTACTAAAAGCATGAAGTTAGAATCAGTCTAGAGAAGGCCTTGCCTATTTAGTAGGTAATTCTGGTGACTACCCATTGACAAAATAACTTAAATATGTATTTAATGGGGTTTTCAGAGATGAAAGTTTGATTTGTGATGCTAAACCGAGTAGTGTTTACCGTACCTATCTAAAGATAGCGGTCAAAATAGTTAGACTAACTCGTCGGGGTTAATATTTAATTCTCTGAGCTTCGCAGCCAAGCGTTCTGAACGCTCCCACCCTGTTTGTAGCAAGTTACCTCGATTATCCCACCACCGCAACCAAGGTAACTCTAGATTTTGATAGCGGCCTTGCCAGATTCCCAATTCTACAGCCATCGGTTCAATGGGATAATGTCCGCGATCGTTCGCATGTACTAACTGATATTCACCTCTAAGCAATTGATAAACCTCGACACTGGCTTTTTTCACTTCATAAATGCCATAAAAGGGAACTCTAATTGCTCGTTCATAAACCCAAAACTTACCTGTAATTGGTGTTTTGTCTCGTTCTTCGTCACCATTACCAGAGACAAATTCCAACACAATCAGCGGCGCTACATATTCTTGCCACAATACGTAAGAACGGCGTACTTGACCATTTAAAGTCGGTGGGACATTTGGCACATAAAACCAGTCCGGTGCTTCGGCACCTTTTTCTGGCGGTTCAGTAATTCGCCAATAAATACCGTTATCTTGACCAATGCAATATTGTCCATCGGGATGTAATTTCTGCAAGATTGGTTCAATTGAATCTGTTAGCAATATGCTTTGAGGATGTTCTTGCAGGTTTTTCACGAAAGTTCCATCGGATTCTGGTAGCTGCGTATGGTCTGGTAGAGTTGATTCAATGCCGAGTGGTTTTTGTGCTGAGGTCATGGCAACCTCCTTGGAGTGGGGAGTATTTAATAATATGGCATTTTTGTAGGGCTTGGGGGTGTGGCACTTCAATTGCCTCTAATTGATTAAATTTGTACTTTACCTGAAGTTCTGTTTCAACTTGAGTTTCAACAAGCGAGGCACAAAGTTGACCATGTTAGAATTTATGCCATAATTGCGCTTAGTAGATTTTTAAAGAAGTCTACTAATTTCTCATGTGTCACCAAAACTTACTTCCTTCAATACGCTCTTTCAAGAGAAGTATTGGGGATTTAATTATACTAAAGACATACTGAAGAAATTATTATGAATTATCATCCCGCACCAAAAACTCTTGAAGCCTTTCCAGAAGCTAAACAAGTTAAACCTAAAATACCCCTACAAGGAGGAGGAGGATTAAGAAAAAGATGGGAAGATCAAGAATATATATATGAGTGGGACTCTAGACATGGTTTAGTTAAAAAATATGATAGAAGGGGCAATCATATAGGCGAGTTTGATCCTAAAACAGGAGAACAAATTAGCTCTAAAGTTGCTTCTCGTCGTAGATTAAGTTAAAAAAATCAGGGGCTTTGTGCCCCTGTTCTCTAAAAATTAGATTTATATAGTGAATTGTGTAATGAGTATTACAGCACATAAACCATTAGTTCAAAGAGTTCTACGCTGGTATGCCAAAGATGGTAGCGACTTTGTAGGCGAGAAAGTTTTGCATAATGTAAACCTTCAGAACCTACAACATTTATTTAGAATTGGATTAGACAATCCCATGTACGAATGTTATCCAATTGACTCTTTTGAACAAGAAAATTACGTTGAGCAGACTTTTAATTTGAAGTTGAATACAGAGGCATATGATTATTTTATGGAATGTGATGCTATCTGAAATAGCAAATCTTAAGTAGGATGCGTTACGACTAGAGCCTAACGCACAGCTATATTAAGATGGTGCGTTAGGCGGTCACTTCATATTTTTCGTGATAATTCATCTCGAAATATGTGCCTAACACACCCTACAATAATTTTATTTTTACTTTATAAATCAAATCTTTCCTTCATCAGCCTAAGTTTGAAATAAAGATATTATATTTTTGTTATTTACACCCAATTTTCTAAATTTAACCCCAGTACTCTCAGCAAATCGGAATCATTGGAAACCAGAATTAAACCGCGTGTAATTGCTGTAGCGGCAATCAAGATATCTTGTTCTTGTATCTTAAAACCCCTGCGTTGTAAATCCACATGAATCTCACAGGCTTTTTCAAGAATTTCTATATTATCTATAAATAAAACTTCATATTTTCTAGAAAATTCATGAAATTCCGCTAGCTGTCTTGTAGCATTTGCATACAAAAGTCCTCTTTTAACTTCATAATAAGTTATGCAGCTAATGAACACTTCTTGCCCTGAACGATTAGCATCTCGTAGTTTCCTACCAACAGTTGCATTTCTCCTTAAAATGTAACTAACAATATTTGTATCTAATAAATAAGTCACTAGATTTATTTTCGCCTTACTGCTTCATCGTACATTTTGATTTGCTCTGGCGTCAAATCATTTAACGTACCAGAAACAGCTTCTACGACAAGAATCTTATCAATTCTACGTGTCAGTTCATGTTCAGTAATAGCTTTCATTTCTTCTGGTGTAAACTGGCCAAACATATTTACTAGCATTTCTATCATTTGTTGTTTGTCTAATTTCAATTGATATAAATTATTATCTTGAAACAACTTTTCTACAATTGGTAATATTCGGGCAGCTAAAGCATCTCTTTGGCTTGAAATTTCCTGCATAACTTCCTCCCAAGATTTACTAAATTACTCCAATTATAAACAATCATCCTCAGCGAACCCTCTGCGTTGAAAAAACAAAAAAGGCGGGCAAAATGCCCACCCCAAAGAATAAGAGAATATTCTGTTGCTATTAACCCAACAATTGCTTAGCTTTAGCTAACACATTATCAACGCTAAAACCAAACTTCTCTAGACAAACACCACCGGGAGCGGAAGCACCAAAGCGATCGATACTAACGATGTCGCCTTCAGTACCTACGTACTTGTGCCAACCGAAGCTAGAGCCAGCTTCTACAGCTAAGCGCTTGGTAACAGCTTTCGGCAATACAGACTCTTTGTAAGCTGCGTCCTGTGCCTCAAACAAATCCCACGCAGGTAGGGAAACAACGCGGACTTTTTTGCCTTCGGCTGTGAGTTTCTCAGCTGCGGTGACGGCGAGGTTCACTTCTGAACCAGTGGCAATTATGATTAACTCTGGTGTACCGTCGGAATCCACCAGCGTGTAACCACCCTTGGTGACGCCTTCAATGGAAGTGCCTGCCAAGTTGGGGACGTTTTGACGGGTGAATGCTAACAAAGTGGGAGCATTTTGCTTTGCTCTTTCGATCGCCACCTTATAAGCACCAGAGGTTTCTGTTCCGTCTGCGGGACGAATCACCGTCAGGTTAGGAATAGCCCGCAGAGAAGCCAGGGTTTCAATGGGTTGGTGGGTCGGGCCATCTTCACCTTGTCCAATGGAATCGTGAGTCATCACCCAAATCACCCCAGCTTGAGATAGGGCAGATAAGCGGATGGCAGCACGCATGTAGTCTGTGAAGATTAAGAAGGTAGCGCCGTAGGGAATTAATCCCGAACTGTGCAACGCTATACCATTACAAATAGCGCCCATAGCGTGTTCTCGGACACCAAAGTGAATGTTGGGGTTTTGGTATTGCCCTTTTTGGAAGTCACCTTGGCCCTTGATTTCAGTTAGGTTGGAGTGAGTCAAGTCAGCAGAACCACCGATTAACTCAGGTAAAACTGCTGCTAGTTTGTTGAGGCAGGTTTCCGAGTGTTTGCGGGTAGGTGCTGCTTTGTCTTCTGCGGTGTAGGTGGGTAGTACTTTATCCCAACCATCAGGCAATTTGCTGCTTACGTAGCGTTCAAATTCAGCTGCTTCTTGAGGATACTTAGCTTTGTAGTCAGCATAAGCTTTGTTCCACTCGTCTTCGTAGCCTGTGCCGCGTTCTACAGCTTTGCGTGTATGATCGAGAACGTCTTGGGGAATTACAAATGGCTCGTGTTCCCAACCCAAATTTTTACGAGTCAATGCTATTTCGTCTCCACCCAAAGCAGCACCGTGAACACCAGCGGTGTTTGCTTTATTGGGGGAACCGTAACCGATGGTGGTTGTTACCTTAATAAAAGAAGGTTTATCGGTGACAGCTTTGGCTGCTTCAATCGCATCGGCAATTCCATCGAGGTCAGTGTTACCTTCTTTGACGTGTTGGACGTGCCAACCGTAAGCTTCAAACCGCTTGGAAACATCTTCAGTGAATGCCACATCTGTGGAACCGTCGATGGAAATGTGGTTGTCGTCGTACAGAGCGATGAGTTTGCCTAATCCCAAGTGTCCTGCGAAAGAACAAGCTTCACCGGAAATGCCTTCCATGTTGCAACCGTCACCCAAAATTACGTAGGTGTGATGGTCAACAATCTTGGCATCGGGTTTGTTGTATTTAGCGGCGAGGTGTGCTTCTGCGATCGCCAAACCGACTCCGTTGGCAATTCCTTGACCTAGAGGGCCAGTGGTGACTTCCACGCCTGCGGTCATGAAGTTTTCTGGGTGTCCGGGAGTTTTCGATTCCCATTGACGGAATTGCTTGATATCTTCAATCGATACGCTGTCGAAGCCTGCTAGGTAGAGCAGGGCATACTGCAACATCGAGCCATGTCCGGCGGACAAGACAAAGCGATCGCGGTTAAACCATTTGGGATTTTTGGGGTTAAACCGCAAATAGCGATCCCACAGTACAAAGGCCATGGGAGCCGCGCCCATCGGCAGCCCTGGGTGTCCCGATTTTGCCTTTTCTACGGCGTCAATAGCCAAGAAGCGGATCGAGTTAATACAAAGTTCTTCGAGGGATTGGGTTGCAACAGCCATAATATGATTGTTTTTAACGACGGGTTAGCACTCTTTGAGCTTCTCACTCTTACTGGGTTATTTTTCAAGAGTTAACAGTTAACAGTTAACAGTTAACAGTTTTATTGATTATGGTTTGAGTTTCCCATATAAGCGTGGTAACTGTTCATTGATAACTGGCACCGATTAAAATTCCCACAGTATCCTCATCATCCCATTCCCGATTGTCGATGGACAAGCGGGATGTCCTGAGTTTCTGGTGATAAATCAAGCTGATAATTGGGTCATGTTGAACGCTTGGCCCATATCAGAATGATATCTATGGTACTTTTGGCACTGTCATTTTAGCGAGAGAATGGAGCAGGAGACAGGGGACAGAGGGGCACAGAGCAGAAGAGGAAATAGAAAGGTTTTCCTCTTAGTTCTGACTCCTAAATTCTCAGGCCTTGGCGGAGTATCTCCTGAATTCTAGCTCCTGACCCTTGACTTGTTTTAAAGGTATTTCTTAAAGGCTAATGTGACATTATGACCGCCAAACCCAAAAGAATTGGATAGTGCCACTTCAACTTTTTGAGCGCGGCTAGAGTTTGGCACGTAATCTAAGTCACATTCTGGATCGGGATTTTCAAGGTTGATTGTTGGGGGAATTTGGTCGTTAGCGATCGCCAGTACTGTTGCTACTGCTTCGATACCTCCAGAACCGCCCAATAGATGACCTGTCATCGATTTGGTGGAACTAATTGCCACTTTATAGGCATGTTCTCCCAAGGCTTTTTTGATGGCTGAAGTTTCGGTAGAATCGTTAGCTGGAGTGCTAGTGCCGTGAGCATTGATGTAGCTGATTTGGTCGGGAGTTAACCCTGCATCCTTGAGAGCCAGTTCTATGGCTCTGGCTGCGCCTAACCCACCAGGTACCGGGGAAGTCATGTGGTAAGCGTCGCAGGTCATACCATAACCGATCATTTCGGCATAAATGCGAGCGCCGCGAGCGATGGCGTGTTGCAGTTCTTCTAGAATTAAAATTCCTGCACCTTCACCCAAAACAAATCCGTCGCGATCGCGGTCGAAGGGGCGGCAAGCATGTGCTGGGTCGTCATTCCGAAAAGAAAGCGCCTTGCAGGCAGCAAATCCAGCCACAGACAATGGTGTGACAGCCGCTTCTGTGCCACCACAAATCATTGCTTGAGCGTATCCCCCTTGAATTAAGCGAAAAGCATCTCCAATGGCATTCGAGCCAGCAGCACAGGCTGTGACAGCGCAAGAGTTTGGCCCTTTAGCACCTGTGTGAATTGCTGTTAGTCCTGCTGCCATATTGGCAATCATCATGGGTATCATGAATGGACTACAGCGATCGGGCCCGCGGTTGAGGTAGACAGTTTGCTGATCTTCTAATACTTTGATGCCACCGACGCCAGAACCGATCGTGACACCCACCTGTTCCGCGTTTAAGTCATTGATAACTAACTGCGCGTCAGATATAGCTTGTTTTGCTCCTGCAACCCCAAATTGGGCAAATCGATCCATCCGCTTGGCTTCTTTGCGATCCAAGTAATCATGTGGATCGAAGTTTTTCACTTCACCAGCAATGCGGCAATCATGGCGAGACGCATCAAAAAATGTGATGTAGTCAATGCCATTGCGTCCACTTAATAATCCATCCCAATATTCTGTTGCTGTGTTACCAATAGGTGTAATCGCGCCAACACCAGTTACAACAACGCGTTTACGTGTAAGATCTGTCATGATTCAGTTAAAGGTGGCGAAAAAGCGAAAAGTCGGTGCGCCGGCTTTTGGCGATGGAGTAGCGATTCGCCGTGCTTGCGAGCGTCTGCCTGCGGCAACGCCAAGGGCGAATTGTTAGTGCAGCGTTAGCGACTGTGCGTAACGTCACTTTTTAAGACGAAGCAGGCAAAAAATTTGAGATTAGCGACTAGGTACTGGTGACTAGGTACAAGAGAAAAATCTTCAAGAGTCCCCAATCCCCAATCCCCGATCGATTAAGCTGATGTGGTAACTTTGTTGCTAATGTAATTTACAGCGTCTTGAACTGTTAAAATTCCTTCGGCAGCTTCGTCAGGAATTTCAATATCAAATTCTTCTTCCAAAGCCATTACTAATTCAACGGTATCTAAGGAATCAGCGCCTAAATCTTCCATAAATGTGGATTCTGGTTTGATTGTGGCAGCATCGTCAACGCTCAGTTGTTCGGCGACGATTTTTTTAACTTTGTCAAAAAGTTCCGTTTGGCTCATAGATATCAAGTCCTCAACTAATTGCTAGAATCTGCTCATTATAGGAGACATTTTTTTGAGCATATACATCTTATCGTCAAGCGCGATCGCCCGCACACTGCCAACGATTTTTCTGTTAGAAAACTCTTGCCCAGAGTCAAAAGAATCGCTGGGTTTTATTTGACCAGTTGAACAGTAGGGCGCGGTACGCCATCGCCGACACTATGTAAATGCTTTTGTTTTCCGATTGATTATTGTCTAGAGCGATCGCTCTAACCCAAACTATAGTTATATGCTATCTCAGACACTGAAATACGCTTACTTTCCTGGTTGTGTTGCCCAAGGAGCATGTCGGGAACTTTATCAGTCAACTCAAGCCCTCACTCAAGCACTGGGCATTCAACTAATCGAACTTAAAAAAGCTGCTTGCTGTGGTTCCGGTACTTTTAAAGAAGATTCCCAACTACTGGAAGATACAGTCAACGCCAGAAATATTGCCCTAGCAGAAGAATTAAATCTGCCGTTGCTTACCCATTGCAGCACTTGTCAAGGTGTTATCGGTCATGTCAACGAACATCTGAAGGAATGCCAAACTACTAACCCTAACTATGTTGAACAGGTTAATAGCTTGCTGCACAAAGAAGGCTGTTCGCCTTATCGCGGCAGCACTGATGTTAAACATCTCCTCTACGCCTTAGTAACAGATTACGGTTTAGAAGAAATTACCAAACGTGTGACTCGGAAATTAACTGGATTAAAATGCGCGGCTTTTTATGGCTGTTATCTCCTCCGCGCTCAAAAATCCATGCCTTATGACGATCCTTTCCAACCAGAAGCGATGGAAAATGTTTTTCGGGCGGTGGGTGCAACACCAATTTATTACCGAGGTCGCACACAATGTTGTGGTTGGCCGCTTTCTAGTTATGCCACTACCCAATCTTTTAAGATGGCGGGGATGCATATTCAGGAAGCCTTAGCTTTAGGTGCTGACTGTATGGTTACACCTTGTCCTCTGTGCCATTTAAATTTAGATTCCCGCCAGCCAGAGGTAGAAAAGGTAATCGAACAAAGGCTAGGTTTACCAGTGTTACATTTACCCCAGTTGATTGCTTTGGCTGTTGGAGTCAGTCCAAAAGAACTGGGTTTAGAACGTCACATTGTTTCTACAAAGCCAGTGTTAGAGAAATTGGGCTTTTTTTAATTGTCATTAGTCATTAGTCATTTGTCATTTGTCATTTGTCATTAGCAAAAGACCAAGAATTAATGACTAATGACTTTTACTAACTAAGTAAGTCGGTGGGAAAAAACACAACTGTGTTAAGAAGAAAAATAATAAAGCTACAACCCTCTTGTCTCCTGCCTCCTGCCCCCTGCCTTCTGCCTCCTACTTCCTGCCTCATCCCAACTACAAATATTTACGCCGTTCTACTTATTGTTGAATTTACGTTGCAATTGTTTTAACGATTGATAAATATCTGGCAAGCGATTATAAATGGCAGATGCCTTGAGATATACTTTGTGGGAAACTGCGGGAGTTCCAGAGACAATTTCTCCTGGTGCTACATCGCTATGAATTCCAGCTTGAGCAGATGCGATCGCCCCATCTCCCATCTTCACTTGATTGACAATTCCCACTTGTCCAGCTATGATTACGCGATTTCCCAGTTTGACACCCCCAGCCATGCCGACTTGACCTGCGATCGCACAACCAGCACCTATTTGGCAACCATGACCGATTTGCACTAAGTTGTCAATTACTGTATTGCGCCCTACTCGTGTTTCTCCCACGGCTGGACGGTCAATGGCGCTGTTGCAGCCAACTACCACACCATCTTCTAACACTGTATAGCCGGATTGTTCCATTTTGAACCAACCAGTGCGGGTAGGAACAAAACCAAAACCTTCTGCACCGATGACGGCGCCACTATGAATTACGCAATCTGCGCCGATGTGTGTCCGTTCGTGAATAGTACAATTGGCGTGTAAGATAGTGCGATCGCCTATTTTGACATCTGGATAGATCGCCACATTAGGATGGATAATTACGCCATTACCAACTTCTACCCCTTGTTCGATGGCAACGTGAGGGCCAATATAAACATCACTACCAATTTTGGCCGTAGGGTGAATTACAGCACTCTTATGAATTTCTGGGACTGGGCGATATGGTTGGTAAAAAATTGCGATCGCTTTAGCAAACAACAGCCGCGGTTCTGGAGTGGTTAGCCAGACGATACCACGTTCTTGGGTCATCGCCTGTAACTTTTCATCCTGGGGCAAAATTAAAGCACTAGCATTGGTCTTAGCGATGGAAGATCCAAATTTTGCTCCCTCCACGTAGCTGAGATTACCGTTATTAGCCTCATCAATAGCCGCTACTCCGGTAATCTCTGGGTCATGGTTTGGGTTGACACTCAAGCTGTTAGCTGTAGCTGCGTCGCCGAATTGGTGTAGGATTTCGCTGAATCTCATTAGTAAAAAACGCAAATCAAGTTCTAGGATTATTACATCAGTAACACGCTAAGATACCATTGCGTTTGTCAATCAGCAATTATACTGGGAAAATCTCAAAAAACCAGATACTATCATCAGGATTAGGGAGATAGGTGGATGAGGGAGCAGACGGGCAAAGGGGTGAGGGGAAGTTAGAGTAAGTCTTTCCCCTGATGTCCCCCCATCCTCTTCCAATACCCAATCCCCCACACCCTATCCCTTTTAGCTTTGTAAAGCTAAAGCTTCTTTTTCTAGGTTTTCATCCATCCAAGAAAACATATCAGCAATTGATTTAACCATATCTTCAACTCCATCACGGAAGAGTTCAATATCTTTCTCTGACTTGGTGTAGAGTTGCGTTACTTGAATCAATTCATCTGTATGTTCTGGATCTAAGTGGCAATGGATATGAAAATATTCAATTGTACGATCGTCAATTCCCTTAAATATTTTGCGAAGTCCTTCAATATATTTAGTGAAGATTGTAGGTAAAACTTGCTCAATTGCAGCAAATCTTCCCAAGGAACGCACTACAGGTTCATCATCGCAAAACTCAAATTTCTTAAAGCGTAACGCTGGAATGAGAAATGCTCCATCGTCTGCATTCACATCAATTTTAGGACAACCAATACCTTCCATAAAACGCATAAAAAGTGCCACATGAGCAAGGTCTGGCTTGAGTTGTCCATGCTCTGTAAACGCATTTTCTAGCATAATAGTTCTAGCATAGTAACTATCCATTTTTGACGCAACTTTGAGAAAAGCCATATTGAATCTATTTGAGCCAGGTAGCATTTTCATAGCAAACTGGCGGATTGCGCCTTGTGAAAATTCTCCTTTAGCAAAGCGCTGCACAAAGGGATGCAGAGATAAATCCTGTGTAGTTGTTATATCTAATAAAACTTGGTGGAGTTGCTTGGATATTTGAGTGTCTAAAGAAAGAATTGTTGTCATCTCTTTTGCTGAACTGTGGGTTATTGTTGCTACTGAATTGTCTAATTTGCAAATCAGGAATAATTAATCGCGCAGTTTGCATAGTAAAAAAATGCATATATTTTCTAACTATGCTTTCGACTTTATTTGCAAATATTGACAAAAAATTAGAGTCTTTAGATTTTTGGCAAGTATTAATATTGACATTACTTCGCCGTAATTGGGCGTAAATCTCAAACTTTATACTTCCCAAAAATCCAAATTTTTGGCTAACTAAACTGTATGGTTAGCCTTACCGAGCAATTTGCTACGCCCCTAACAAGGCAATTTCAGTATAAGTTCGGTTTTATTCCTGAATTAAATATTAATATTAATCTTTTTTATACGCAAGAATAAAAATCTCTGTTGACCAAATCTTTATTTTATAAAACTATTTATTAATTTTGTATAAAATTATCTATTAACTTCTGTATTAGTACACTTTACTCAGTCTCAAAATACTCTAAAAATTGCCAAAAAAAGCAGATATCGAAGAAAGTTACGATAGAGCGAAAAGACTGCTATCAAAGGATATAAGAGGTAGAATATAAGATTTATCCTTACTCAGATATACTGTATTTTCTGTTTTTTTTCTAGCCTTGCTACAACTGGTCTCAATAATTCACATTGATGTCTAAGCCCTGGGTGCAATCTCGGAAAAGTAGTTAATGTTTTTACTTAAATCCTAATAATTTTACATTTAATTAACAAAACAAGTGAAAAATTTTTGTCTGAGCGATATTTTCAAGCTTTTACTAATGCTAACTTGATATTTTTGCAGTTTTCTCAACTTGTAACGAAACATGGTTTATGCTGCAATGAGTGAAACAGATATTCAATGAGCATACTTCTTAAGACTTTAGTATTCCCATAATCTAAGTAAAACAACTTCTCAGGTATTAAAATTGAAACAGTAAGGATTGGTTATAGCGAGGGAGGAAAAGGAACTGCTATATTGACTTAGACAACTTTTTTAATCCTGTCTAACCATTTGCAATTGTCTGGTGCGATCGCAGCAATAGGTAAAAAAGCAAACCGCCCAATAAAGCAAAACCAACCAAGAATTACAACATGATGTTATGCAACGTCAGCAGATAGATAGGTTGCTACGTCAAGCTCAGGAAGATTTAGAAATACGAGTAGAGGAACGCACCGCTGAGCTTTCCCGTGCAAATGCTCTTTTGCAACAGGAAATCCGCGAACGGCAACGGGCCGAAGAAGCATTGCAGCAAAGCGAGAAGCTCTATCGTCAGTTGGTTGAAAGTCAAACTGACGTGATTGTACGGACAAATTTGCAAGGAAAACTAACTTTTGCTAACGCTGTTGCGTGCCAAACATTTGGCTCAAAGTTGGATGAGTTGCTTGGTCAGTCATTATTTAATTTTTTCCATCCAGATGATTTAGCTCAATCGCTGGAAAACATGGCAAGTTTAGCATCTCCACCATATTGCCTAAGGGTTTATGAGCAACGCGCATTAACAGTTCAAGGTATTCGGTGGTTTCAATGGAATGTTACCGCAATTACAGACGATCAAGGACAGGTGACTGAAACTCAGGGAGTAGCAAGAGATGTCACTCAACGCAAGCAGGCGGAACAGAAAATCTCCGAACAAGCAGCTTTACTAGATATTGCTACCGACGCGATTTTAGTTCAAGATTTCCAATTTCAAATCTTATTCTGGAATCAAGGCGCAGAGCGTCTCTACGGTTGGCAAACTGATGAAGTTATAGGTAAAAAAACTGAGAAAATTTTATACAAAAAAACTTCACCACAGCTAAAAATAGCTCTCCAAAATGTGATAGAGTCTGGTTCATGGCACGGTGAGTTAAATAAAGTTACGAAATCTGGTAAAGAAATTATCACAGAAAGCCGCTGGACACTGATGCTTGATGAAGCGGCGCAACCTAAATCCATCCTCACTGTTGACACCGATATTACTGAAAAAAAACAACTCCAAGCTCAATTTCTCCGCGCCCAGCGATTGGAGAGCCTTGGTACCCTGGCTAGTGGTATCGCCCATGACCTCAACAATATATTGACGCCAATTATGTCTTCGTCTCAAATGTTGGCGCTTAAACTTCCCAATCTTGATGCACGCAATCAGCAACTCCTCAAGCTTTTGGAAGATAACTCTAAACGAGCAGCTGATTTAGTCAAGCAAATTCTGACGTTTGCACGCGGAGGATTTGAAAGTAAAGGGATTTGTTTGCAAATTGAATATCTGCTGCTAGAAATTGAACAAATAATTAATAGTACCTTTCCCAAATCTATTAAAATTAGCAAGAATTTACCCAAAGAAAACCTTTGGACAATCTTGGCAGATCATACTCAAATACATCAAGTATTAATGAATCTGTGCGTCAATGCTCGTGATGCAATGCCCAAGGGTGGCACGCTATATATTTGTGCAGAAAATCTTTTCGTCGATCAAAACTTTGCCAAAATGAATTTGGATGCTCGTGTCGGCCCATATGTAGTTATAACTATCAAAGACACAGGATTTGGGATTCCGTCGCTGATTTTAGACCGAATTTTTGAGCCTTTTTTTACAACTAAAGAATTAGGTAAAGGTACAGGACTAGGTTTGCCTACTGTGATTGGCATTGTCGAAAAACATGGTGGTTTTGTAAGTGTCCAGAGTGAGGTAGGTAAGGGTACTCAATTTCAGGTTTACTTACCAGCTATTAAAGAAAGAACAACGCAGCAAGCAGAGAAATCAGAATTGCTCAACGGCAAAGGAGAGTTGATTCTGATTGTGGATGATGAAACTGCCATCTTGGAAATTACTAAAACTTCGCTAGAAGACCATAACTACAAAACTTTGACAGCTAGTAATGGCATTGAGGCGGTCTCATTGTACGCAGAACACAAAAATGCGATTAATGTTGTGTTGATGGATATGATGATGCCATCAATGGATGGCTTAACTACTATCCGCATCCTGCAACAAATGAATGCACAAGTTCGGGTTGTTGGCATCAGTGGCATGACTTCAAACAGCCAGCTTACGGAAATTACTGAGGCTGGCATCAATCTATTCTTGCGTAAGCCCTACACTTTCCATGAATTATTACACGCTATTAACAATGTCTTGAGCAAGCCATAGGTTTGAACTTTTAGCTGCTGGTAGGTATAAAGGTTGTCTGTTGAAATTGGGTGTAAAACGCAGGACTTACACAAAATTCTGAAAAAACGTAGACGCAAAGCGGCTTGCCGCAGGCTACCGCAAAGGACGCAGGGAAAAGTACGATCGGAGGAAACCCAATACTGCTCGGTTAACGATTTTTAACTCGGCATTGGGTTTGGGGAAAGGGTTAAAGGGTAAAGGTTAAAGGTTTTTTCTTTCCCCTTTCCCCTTCCCCTTTTCCCCTTAACCGACAAGTATTGGGAGGAAACCTCCGATCATACTTTTCAAGACAAAGGAGACGCAGCGCAATCTTGGGGGTTTCTCCTGTGAGCGATTGCCGTCACAAAGAAATAAGAGTTTCAGATAAAGTATTATATATACGATCGCGATAACTCATAATTATTAACCTATAGGTAAAACTAGGGGTTTGAAATCAAGAATATAAATTGTTTTTGTCCATCAATGGATTGTGAATCATAGAACCTAAATGAATCTAAATTAATGACGAATTGCAGATTATTTCGTTACTTCGCAATCCTTGACTATGGATTTTCAGGAAAATGTTGAGACTTTATCATTTAATACTAGGTTTTATTTTGGTGCTATTAATACCAGTAGTAGCAAAATTTGTTCTGCCGCGCTTTTCTCCAAAAAAACCGCCAAATCCTCCCACCGTATCAAAACTTGCCAACCCTAGTGAGGGAAATATCTGGCAGAAAATTCTTGGAAATACTACTGCTCCAACTAACTGGCAAGTTGCTGTTTGTAATGGAAATGCGCCTTTGTTGTGCGTTTCCTCTAAGGGAAAAGTTTTGGGTACAGTTGAGATTAGCATTTACCCACTAGAAAAGATTCCGGATTTTCAAAAGAAACTCGTAGCTGCGGGTATTCCAAGTGGTTCGCAAGTTGACTACCAAAGTTCTAAATACCAAACTCAGCTATTGACAGCACTCAAAGCTTGGGTGGCAGACAAATATACTGCTTTTGCCAAAGACCGTCAAGTTCAGTATGGAAGGGAGATTATTTTCTCAGACTACCCAACGCAACCAGTACCAGTTGGGAAGCTTCAAGGAATCCGCTATGGCTTTGCTGGACTTAACCAACAAGGTGGAGTACAAGAGGAACATATCGGTCATGTTGCTTTTGACGGCACTAGACTTTACGTAATTACGACTGCCTTCGATTCAGGTACGCAAACAGGTAAGTTTGAAAAACTGGAACATTTAGCTATTTTTCAACCTTATTTATACGCGATCGCCGCAGATTTGCGTTTACCGCAATAGAAATTGGGGATTGGGAAAGGAAGAGTTTTCTCAGTACCGAATACCCAGTCCCCATCAAATTAAATCTCAGCCACAGCGCGTTCAATTAAGCGACGAGCCAAAGTTTGCGTACCCGTGTGTTCGTAATAATTGGTCGATACATCCAGGAACGCGGCTAGGTAGTCTAATTTGTCATCGGCAACATCCACAAAATTTTGCAAGTTGTGGACAACTTTTTGTGGCGTTAAATTATTGGCGTTAACTAACCCATTCATCCAGCCTTTAACTGAATCAAAGCTTTCGCCGATAAAGTTGAGTTTACTGCCATCATTGTTACCTGGAATTACATCTTTGATGTTTTGGAAAGTTGAGTTTTGCTCTAACTCTTTTGGATTTGTTTGATTCAATCCAGATATTGCTTTGCTGATGAAGTCTGGGCCTAGAGGTATCAAACCATCAACACAAACTAAAGCGACCATGCGGATGAGTGATTCACCGCTATATTCTCCCAAAGAGGCGACAAAATCTCCAATGCTGTCTCCGGGAATGCCGTTAATTTGGCAGAAAGCTATCAATTCAGCGACTAATTTTAAAGTCAAATCGATAGTTTGGGCTTTGTCAGGTTTGGGAGTGACTGAGTTTAAAAAACCTAATAGCGGAATTTTCTCACCGACTTTGTTAGCTAAAGCTGCTGCACCAAGGGCTTTATCTGTATTATCAACCGTTTGATATAGCCACAAAGCTGTTTGATATCCTTGGGATTTATCGTTGAATAGATAAATAGCTCGTTCGCCAATTTGTTGAATTAAATCTTCGTCACTTTCAAGAGTAACTGTTTTAATAGTGTTGACAAAACCGACGGTATTTTGCCACTGGCCAGGAGCAACAAAATCGAGGGAATTTAACAGAGAAACAGTTAAGCCTCTGGTTGGCAATTCATCAACCAACTGAACAATCGATTTGCTCACAAAAATCTCCTTATTTCAGGTTTATTATGTTAACCGGATAATTCATAATTCGTAATTAATGGTACAAGCTCACGCCGCTTGAAGACAGTTGCCACCCTGCGGGAAGCCGCAAAGCGTCTACAAGCCGGGAAACCCGTCCACCGCAGTGGCTCATCAATCAATTCATTGATGGAGATAAAAAAGATAATTCCTAATTTCTTGGCTCCCGACTTTAGTAGTGGGATAACAATTATGAATTACATAGCTTGCTTCTCACGCCTTGGCGAGTATTACGAATTACGAATTATTTTGACATTGGCAATGCATCTCAATTGAGTTTTGCTAGACCTTTGAGATTAAACTTTTCTATCCAATCTGCGCGATCGCTAGCTTTAAATGACGGATCGCGGGAAAGTACTTTTACTTGGTATTTGCCCACTAAAATTGCAGTTTGCGTGTTACCTAGTTCTACTGCGGGATAACCCCCAATTTTTTTGGTGCTTTTCGAGAACTTTGCTGCTGTTGCTGGTACGCTACTGGTATCCGAAACAGACAGCAAGGCGATATCTTTACCACCTTTTTTCAACTTCGCTTCAGCAAAACCTTTTTTCTCTTGCGTATAGACGCGCTGGTAACCATCACTAGCATCTGGGAAAAATTTGTTAAATTCGCTACCTTGAGTCGCAGTTTTAGCCACTGCTTGACCGCTTTTTTGCTTACTGCTATCTTGCTGCGCTTGGTCAAAACGTCCCGGTGTTTTTGCAGTACAAGACGTTGTTAGTAATATTACTGAGAGCAATAACGCAGCCAAAACTGTACGCCCACGGTGTAAAACCATTTTTAGATTCTCCTGATACTTGAGCTTTGAGGCAATTATCTGCGCTGCTAGTAATTTTGACCAGAAAATTTACTTTTTGATAATTATTGCTGGGTATTTACTTAGAAAAAAGGTTAGGAGGCGGGGGTAGGGGAGGCAGGGGGGGCAGGAGAGTGATGTTCTGAAGTTCATTAATAAGTATCAAAGACTCATTAACGGAGTTCTGAGGCTCATTAATGAGTATCAAAGACTCATTAATGGAGTTCTGAGGTTCATTAATGAGTATCAAACACTCATTCTTACTTCCCAAATATATCTCCCCTGCCTCCTGCCTCCTGCCTTTTGCCTCCTGCCTCCTGCCCCCCTTCCCCCTGCCTTCTTTACCTGCAGTAAGCAATAACAGCATAAAAAGGATCTCCTCCAGGTGCGCCCAGCCACTGTAAAAAATTCGGTAATGTTGATTTATGGACGATAACTTCTGGGGTGGTAAATCCTGGTACTGCGGCGAAGTAGCTCTTGACTAATTCCACTCGTTGTGGCTCTGAAGCGTCACGCCAAGCTTGAATTGCTTTTTGAAAGAACATCCGGTTAGAAAAGCTGATAATGGCGACACCACCGGGTTTGAGGATGCGGTGAATTTCGGAAAATATTGCTTCTGGATATTGGATATATTGCACAGATACGCAATTGAGAACCGCATCAAAATCTTCATTTGGCAAAGGAAGCTGGGGATTTTCGTTGATATTTTGCACAAAGTAACGATCGAAGCGGGGATTGCGTGCTAGTTCTTCGGCGTTGAGTCCGTGTCCCTCTATATGGGAAAATTGAATCTCTTCTGGCAGATGAGATACCCAGCTGCTCATCATATCAAAGATGCGGGTGTTGGGTTTGAGGCGATCGCGATATAAATCCGTTAACTGCTGAATAAATCCTTCATCTACATGGGTGACAAAGCGAGGAGAAGCATAAAATAAGCGATCGTCTGTGTCGTCTAATTTTAAGCGTTGATTCGGTCTTAACTGCATAAGTCTCTCGTGTTGATAACTTTTTTCCAAAATTGCGGCAATTTCAGCTATTTTTAAACAAGCACTCTGTAACATATTTTAATAATAGTAAGAAGCATACGGCAGAAGTTAGAATTCAGAATTCTGAATTCAGGACTCAGAATGGGCTACGCCCCGCTGCGCTAACAGAACTCATACCAATTCTGTATGAAGGAAGATGCATTTAATTTTTTTAACGAACCGCCAAGAGCGCCAAGGTAAGAGTTTGAGAGAGTTTGGCGCAGCTTCACAAAGAACCGGTATCAGAAGTAAAACAAGTTTTATGTCTGGCTTTTAGGGCTAGTTTGTGGTAAGAATTCAGGAGTTAGGAGTTAGTAGGAGGTAGTGTGGTTTTGAGGGTTTATATTATGAGAAACTGCTGTTTAGAATAGTTGAAAAATCAATAATTATATATTTATTTGATTTTTATCAAATTATCAAGTTTGAGTATCTAAGCTTTATTAATTCTGAATCTTACAGAAAATTGGAAAATCTATCATCCATAAATCCAGATTGCAGCATCTATTTTTTATAAATTTCAATGTATAAATTACATTTATTACAGTATATTTGGCGGAAAATCCTGCTTTTGGCAGCATCACCCTATTTTAGTTTATTAGCTTGGATACTACCTTTATTAATATTCACTTCTGGTTATAACAGCCTGATAGCACATGATGAAGCGCTTTATGCTTCACGCGCGCGTTTGATGTTCGATTCTGGTAATTGGATAGCTCCTTGGGAAAAGGCACATCACAAAACTCCTGGCCCTTATTGGTTAATTGCCAGTTCCTATCAGCTGTTTGGCATCAATGATATTAGTGCGCGTCTTCCTAGTACGATCGCAGGAATTTTGTGTTTATGGCTTGTATATGAAATCGGCAAAATTATCCTGGGTAAAAAATTAGCTTGGCTAGCCGCTGCAATTTTAAGTGTGGAATTCCTCTGGCTGCAATATTCTCGTTTAAGTACACCTGATGTACCTCTAGTTTTATTAGTGCTTTTAGCTATTTGGTCTTTTCTCAAAGCGGAATTAAATCCTGCAAGACGCTACTTTTGGAGTTTTATTGCTGGGTTAAGTTTAGGTTTAGGTTTCTTAATGAGAAGCTTTATGATTTTTATACCAATCATAGCTTTATTGCCTTATTTAATTTGGGATAGTAAGCGTCATCGTCATTTGAGTAATCCCATTTTATATTTAGGGGTTTGCGTCGGTTTAATTCCTACTTTTGTTTGGCTATGGCTTAGTTGGTTACATTATGGAAATCAAACTTTTGAAGAGTTGTACAAATTTCTGATCTATCAAAGTAGTAATGGAAATGACAATTATCATACGAATTTTCTATTTTATGTATGGAATATTGCTCTCAAAGCATTCCCTTGGGCTTTTTTCGGAATTTTAGGACTCTTTTTGGCTATCCGTCGCCCCTTTCGCTACCAATTGTTATTAGCTGGATTTCCAGTTATCTTATTTATTGAAATTAGTCTTTTTACGACTCGTTTCTCTCACTATAGTCTTTTCCTCTATCCCTTCGTTGCTTTGTTTGCTTCTGTGGGTTTAAGCTGGGTAGGCAAAATTTACCAGTTAGGAATTCCCTCTCAATCCAATCTTCAAAAAGGTAAAAAAAGTATATTAAACTTTTTTGCCAAGCAGAATCTTCCCCGAAACCTCAGTTATGGCTTTGGCGGATTCGGTGTTTTACTTATCGTTGCGAGTATTGTGATTTTTGCTTTGGGTATTTCTAATATCCGCGACTATGCAATTATTGGCTTGGCTATGGGATTGGGTTGGTTAATTTTACCTGGAGTGTGGATTGGTCGTTATCGCTTTGGCAAAAAGTTTCTCACAACTCGTTACTGGATTGCAGGTTGGTTAATTCCCTGTTGGTTGGCTTTAGCTGCAATGGGTACCACAGGCCTGTTAAGTGACTATAATCCGGCTTTAAGAGTTTTTCTGCAACAAAGTGCGATCGCTTCTATTTTGAAAACAAATCCGATATACTTTGTGCAAATAGATGATAAAGTCCAAGTACTGCTCGATTTCTATATTGCTATTGACGACAAACGAGTAGTCTCATTTTCTCAAGTACCAGCTTTTAGCTATGCTTGGACTGATAAAAATCAATCCCCTAAATTATCCAGACCTCACCGCATTCTCGGTAATATCAAAGAATATCAGTTTATTCAAGTACTTAATTAATGGGTATCGGACAAAGGGCATAGTGCATTGGCCAAGCAGTAGGTGTGGGAGGATGGTGAAGAAATCTTTCGCCTCTCTCTTCCCACACTCTCCACACTTCCCATCTCCCCAGCCCCAAAAAAGAGCTATTGTCAAAATCCTAAAAATTAGATAGCATATAAATAGTACGTATGCTAAGTATTTGAGCAGATGATTTCTACATCCAATCAATCCCCAACTTTAGAATCGTGGCAGCAAAATCTGGCACCTTACAATTTAGGCTACAGAATCAAATTACTCTCGCAACTACTTAGCCGCAAGTTTACTGAAAAACTAGAACCCTTTGGATTGACGCCATTTCACTGGTTAGTGTTGTGCTGTCTTTGGCAAGAAGATGGTTTACCTACTTCTAGTATTGGGGACAAACTCAAACAAGTGGGCGGTACTTTAACTGGGGTATTAGACCGTATGGAAGAACGCGGCTTGGTACGTCGAGAACGCGATACTCAAGATCGCCGCATCTGGCGAATCTGGCTAACGGATGCAGGTAAGGAACTACAAACTGTCCTACCTCCAATCGCCGCAGCAATGCGTGATGAAGTAATGGATGGTATTTCCCATGCTGACAGAGAATTCTTTTCTCAGATTTTGAATCGGGCGATCGCTAACCTCTCTTAAACATACTCCCACAATCACCCAAGCGGGGGAGGCAACATTAAGATTTATTTTGAGATAATATTACGCATACTAAATAAAAGCTAGATAAAGGCTCGTAAGCCAATATTACGTATTCTAAATAAACGAGAGTTAATTAAATCATTCTGCGAGGAGATGCAAATTATGGGCGCTAATACTTTAAACGGACGCAAAGATAACAAAACTCCAGTTTTAGAACCAGAATTGATTAAAGATTCAGAGACTTTAGAAGCTATGACCACAGAGGCAGCAGAAGCACCTGTTGTCACTCCCAATACAGAGAAGGAAGTTCCGGCGAAGCGTAAAAAACCCATTGGTTTGATTTTGGCAGGATTAGGTGTAGGTGCGATCGCCGCAGGTACTTTTGGTTATAACTACTGGCAATATTCCTCTACCCACCAGGAAACAGATAACGCCAACGTTGAGGGAAATATTCACCAAATTAGTAGCCGCATTCCCGGAACTGTCACTCAAGTGCTGGTGGATGATAATCAACTGGTGCAACCGGGACAGTTGTTAGTGAAGTTAGATCCGAAGGACTATGAAAGTAAAGTCCAACAAGCACAAGCAGCGTTAGAAAATGCACGCGGTCAGGCGCAAGCGGCCCAAGCAAATATCGCCTTGGCTTCACAAACCACCACTGGTAAGACAACTCAAGCACAAGGCGATGTCAGCAACGCTGTGGCAGCAATTTCCACTGCACAAGCAGCAGTCCAAGAAGCGCAGGCTGGGATACCGGCGGCGCAAGCGGAAGTGAAATTAGCCCAAGCAGGGATTCCCGCAGCCCAAGCGCAAGTAGCCCAAGCAAATGCCAACTTGGAAAAAGCCCAAGCAGATTACAATCGTTACAACGAATTATATCGATCGGGTGCGATCGCTCGTCAGCAGTTAGACACAGCCAAAGCGGCGTATGATGTAGGTGTAGCGCAGAAAAATGCTGCTGTTCAGGGAGTAGAACAAGCCCAAGCTAGATTAGCCTCGGCTAAAGTTGGCGTCGCCAAAGCCCAATCTCAGCTAGCACAAGCCCAAGAAAGTGTAGTCGGCGCCCAAGCAAAATTGGGTGCATCCAAGGGAGGATTGCAACAAGCGACGGCTGGCGGACAAGATACAACAGCAAAACGCAGTCAATACGAAGCAGCAAAAGCAGCGATCGCTCAATCAGAAGCATCGCTCAAAGACGCTCAATTGCAACTATCCTACGTTAATATTACTGCTCCTAGTGCCGGAAGAATAGGCAGGAAAAATGTGGAAGTTGGTAACCGAGTTGCAGCGGGAACATTGTTAATGGCGATCGTGGACAATCAAAATTGGATAGTTGCAAACTTCAAAGAAACCCAATTAGAAAACATGCGGCCAGGAGAAACAGTAGAAATCAAACTGGATGCTTTTCCTCATCACAGCTTTGTCGGTCGTGTTGATAGTATTTCGCCAGCTTCCGGCGCTCAATTTGCTTTATTGCCACCAGATAATGCTACAGGCAACTTTACCAAAATCGTACAGCGCATTCCAGTCAAAATAGTTTTTGACCAAAAGAGTATTCAAGGATACGAATCGCGGATTACACCAGGGATGTCTGCGGAAGTTGCTGTGGAAGTCAAGTAATACCAAAGTCTCTGCAAATAGATGAAAAACCTCTTTCTAACTATCACTTTTCATACATCTATGGAGAGGCGTATAAAGATGAAGTGAGATGATATCTATGAAAGCAGATTGGTATAAAAACAACTGACATGAAAAAACCGCTGCTACCTGCATTAAGGTCAAAAAACTACCAACTGTTTTTTGCCGGACAAGGTATTTCCCTGATTGGCACATGGATGACGCAACTTGCCACGATTTGGCTAGTTTATGACTTAACTAACTCCCCTTTAATGTTAGGAGTCGTCGGATTTTCTAGCCAAATCCCGAACTTTTTTTTAGCTCCCTTTGGCGGAGTATTTGTAGATCGCTTTTCTCGATATCGTACCTTAATTGGTACGCAAATTTTGGCAATGATTCAGTCGTTAGCATTAGCAGCCTTGGCGCTGACTGGTGCGATCCAGGTATGGCAAATCATTGCCTTGAGTTTGTTTCAAGGATTTATTAACGCCTTAGATGCACCAGCACGGCAAGCATTTGTGCCTGAATTGGTTGAACGCAGAGAAGATTTAGCCAATGCGATCGCCATTAACTCGACAATGGTGAATGGTGCGCGACTAATTGGCCCTGCGATCGGCGGTTTACTAATTGCTGGCGTTGGGGCTGGCTATTGTTTTTTAATAGATGGTTTGAGCTATATTGCTGTCATCGCTGCTTTATTGGCGATGAAAGTTAAACCTTGGAAAAATTCGGTAAGTGATGGTAATCCCTTACAAAAAGTTAAAGAAGGATTTGTATATGCCTTTAGCTTTCCACCGATTCGAGCGGTTCTTTTGCTATCAGCTTTAGTTAGCCTTCTCGGATTACAAAATACTATTCTTGTTCCAGTTATTGCAGAAGAAGTTCTCAAAGGCGGCGCAGAAATTCTAGGTTTTTTGATGGCGGCGTCTGGAGTTGGAGCTTTATCAGGTGGTATTTATCTTGCTACACGGCAAACAATTTTGGGAATTGGTAAATTGATTGCTTTAGCTCCAGCAATTCTAGGAATTGGTCTACTTAGCTTTTCTTTGTCCCGATTTCTACCGCTTTCTTTATTCAGCATGTTATTTGTGGGCTTAGGAACAATTCTCCAAATTGCTGCCAGCAATACATTTTTACAAACAATTGTTGAAGAAGATAAACGCGGAAGATTGATGAGCTTATACACAATGTCCTTTTTGGGAATGATTCCGGTGGGTAATTTATTAGGAGGTGTATTAGCAAATCGTATTGGTGCTACCAACACTTTAATTTTTGATGGTATAGCTTGTATTATCTGCTCTATTATTTTTAGCAGACAGTTGCCGGCTTTAAGACAAATAATGCGTCCAATTTATGAGCAAAAGGGTATTTTTAATAATTAATAAAACTTAGGATAAAAAACGTGCATAAATGTATAAAATCCGATTGTAAAATTTTTTTGCTCTTTAACCTTGAGTTGAAACAACACTATGGCTAATACAGGTGTAATTCGTCAGTCAGGGCACAATCCAGCACCACCAGATCGCGTACCGCTAAGGACTTGGATTGGTGTATTGGCAAGTATGCTTGGTGCATTCATGGCGGTATTAGATATTCAAATAACTAATGCTTCGCTACAAGATATTCAAGCAAGTTTAGGGGCAACTTTAGAAGAAGGTTCTTGGATTTCTACGGCCTATCTCGTTGCAGAAATTGTAGTAATTCCTCTAACAGGATGGTTATCGAGAGTCTTTTCTCTGAGACGCTATCTGTTAGTAAATACTACACTATTTATTTTATTTTCTATATGCTGTGCTTGGGCATGGAATTTGAATTCCATGATTGTCTTCCGTGCCTTACAAGGTTTTAGCGGAGGAGTATTAATTCCCACTGCTATGACAATTGTTTTAACGACCTTACCGCCGTCCAAACAATCGGTTGGGTTGGCGGCTTTTGGTTTTAGTGCAGTTTTCGCCCCATCGATTGGCCCGACATTAGGAGGTTGGTTAACTGAAAATTTTGGTTGGGAATACAACTTTTATATCAATATCATTCCAGGTGCATTAATGCTAGCTGGTGTTTGGTACGGAATTAAGCAAGAAGCATCCCAAATTAGTTTATTAAAACAAGGTGACTGGTGGGGAATTATTGCAATGGCCATCGGATTAGGTTCCCTGCAAGTTGTTTTAGAAGAAGGTAGCCGCAAAGATTGGTTTGGTTCGGCGTTAATTGTGCGCTTAACTGTAATTGCAGTAATTTTTTTAGCAGTATTTTTCTTTATAGAATTAACTCGTAAACAACCATTCATTAATTTGCGGCTGTTGTTTAGGCGTAACTTTGGTTTAGCCAGTATTGTGAATGTATCTTTGGGAGTCGGATTGTATGGCTCAATTTATATTTTACCGTTATATCTTGCCCAAATTCAAAAATATAATGCGCTGCAAATTGGCGAAGTATTGATGTGGGCTGGGATTCCCCAACTATTTATTATTCCTTTTATACCCAGATTGATGCAACGTTTTGATGTGCGCTTTATGGTGGCTGTTGGTGTGACATTATTTGCTATAAGTGCATTTATGAATTCTGGAATGACTAATGAAACAGGATTAGATCAATTACGATGGTCACAATTTGTGCGTGCAATGGGACAACCCCTAGTTATGATACCGCTTAGTTCTATTGCCACTGGTGGCTTAAGTCCAAAAGAAGCAGGTTCAGCCAGTGGTTTATTTAATATGATGCGGAATATGGGCGGTTCTATCGGAATTGCTTGTTTAGCAACTTTATTAACTAATAGAGAACAATTTCACTCTAATAGATTGGGGGATGCAATATCTTTATATGACCCAACAACTCAACAGCGAATTGACCAGATGACACAATATTTTATCAGCAGAGGAGCCGATTTGAGTACAGCACAAAATCAGGCGATCGCATCTATATCAAATATTGTCCGTCGGGAAGCATTTGTGATGGCTTTTAACGATTGTTTCTACTTTATTGGTATTGCTTTATTAGTGAGTGGAATTGCCATTTTATTCTTTAAAAAAGTGAAAGCAAGTGGTAGTGCTGTGGCTCATTAAATTTGTTCTATGGGTTAAAATATTTGATAAAACTACTCAGGTACTAAGATGGTCATTAGCCAAAATGAGTACTATATCTCCCCAGAAGAATATCTAGAAAGCGAGAAAGTAAGCGAAATTAAACACGAGTATATTGATGGGCAAGTCTACGCAATGGCAGGGGCGAGTGATGGTCATGTTACAGTTAGCATGAATGTATCTATGTTGCTGCGAAACCATCTCCGGGGTAGTGGTTGTCGTGTCTACATGTTAGATATGAAAGCACAAATTGATGTGATAAATCGCTATTTTTATCCTGATGTAATGGTGACTTGCGATACACGAGATCGAGAATTTGAATATTTTAAGTGCTATCCTTGCTTAGTTGTGGAAGTCCTTTCTGAGTCAACAGAAGGCTATGACAGAGGTAAGAAATTTGCTAGTTACAGACACTTAGAATCGCTACAAGAATATGTGCTAATTTCGCCAGATAGAATGAGTGTGGAATGCTTCCGTCGTAATGAAGAAGGACATTGGGTACTTTATCCTTATGAAAAAGGAGAAGAAGTATATTTAGCTAGCGTTGATTTTCGTTGTGCGATCGCAGAAATATATGAAGATGTAACATTACTACAGGATAATAATTTTTAATCCAACATTTCTGGGTCAATTCCTAAAGCACTTAGTTGTTCCACAGAAAGATTACGCAATTTCTCTGTAATTAATAGCCGCTTTTGTCGCTCAACTTCAGCGCGTTCTTCACCTGTTAGCAGTAAATTTCCTTGTGTATCCCACCACCGCAACCAAGGTAACTCTGCATTCTGATACAAACCCTGCCATATTCCCAACTCTACCCCTAAAGGAGCAATTGGGTAATGTCCTCGTTCATTGGGTTTCATTAGTTGATAAGTAAAATCGATGAGGTGATATACCTCTACCTGCGCTTTTGCTACTTCATAAATCCCATAATAAGGCACTCGAATTGCCTGCTCATAAACCCAAAATTTACCAACATTTCCACTTTCTGCTTGTGATGGCGGTGTCTTATCTCGTTCTTCTGAACCATCTCCAAAGACAAATTCCAACACAATTAACGGTGCGAGAGATTCTTGCCACAACACATAAGAACCCCGTGTTTTACCTTCAAGAGTTGGTGATACATTGAGTAGATAAAACCAATCTGGTGCTGAGACACCCTTCTCAGGAGGATCTGTTAATCCCCAGTAGATATCTAAATTTTGTCCAACAAAATATTGTCCATCAGGATGGTGTTTTTCTAAAACAGGTTTAATTGAATCTGTAATTAAAATACTTTGCGGATGTTCCTGAGGATTTTTCACGAATTTACCATCTGAATCTGGTAACTGGGTGTGGTCAGGTAAAGTTAATGCCGAGAAGGAAGTCATAGGCTTTAACCGAGATTATATTTATATTTTGTTTATTATGCGTTGAATTATTCTATTGTTACTTTGACTTTGCTGTTAGGTTACTCCCATTTTATAAGTTATTAAGCGTGCATCAAGGTCAACAACTACCGTTCCTCCTCGATATTTATCTACCTGTCGCCAGACATCATAGCCCATCAGAATCGCCTTCTCCCAATCACCCAGCGAACATTGAGAAACTTCTAAATGGGATGTCATATTTTTGATAGTCTTCAATAGTTGATAATCTATCACTCTAACGCCTTCTAAGAATCCGTGATCTTTAGCATAAGCAAATGCAAGTGCAGATATACCTTCCTCAATAGCTATTGCACGGCCACCGTCTTCAACTTCATCAATTTTCGGATTACTTTTGCGCTTACATTTAAGAATACTACGAGTGACTGCCGACCAACCTAAAACTGCGGTATAGGAAAAATGAAATACATCGTGAAAGCGATAGCCATCGCTTGTATAGGAATTATCGGTGAGGTCATTTCCAATTTGTTGTTCGTTGATAAATGCCTTCATTTTGATTGAGTTATCTTTGCTTACCTCGGTAATTTCTACTTCAAACTGTCGTGGTAAGCTTTCATTTTCGGGAAAGTCATTATCGAATATGTAGGTTGTAGCTTTATCATCAATCTGCGCTGAATCTCTCCATCCCCAACGGTCACGGCACTTTCTTAGATTATCTTCCGCAATTTCTTCCAAATTAAGGTTAAATTTGCTTGCCAAGTTGGAAATATACCAAAGCATATCTCCCAATTCTTCCGCTATTCCTTCTTTAAATAATTTGTGTGCATCGCCATCGCGTAAATGTTTTTTATACTCAGTCATCAATGAGCCAACTTCACCTACTAAACCTAATAGCGGTATAATTAATTCAGTACCTTCCACAGCAGGAATCTGGTTTGTACTAAGTGCTTGTGTTTGATAATCAGAAAAATTCATAATGAAACTCCAATTTGAAATTTTTTGATTAGGGTGATTTTCATTGAAACTAAATACAAATTTACTGATTAGTAAGAAGTATCATCATTATATTTTTGAACTGAGTTATGTTTATAAGTAAGGATTAGGAAAAATAACTGGTTCTATATTCTTTGGAAGACGTATCGGATGGTGTGGGTGTCCATACTTTGTTAAAACTAAGCAGTAAAAAGGTTGCCGATCATAAATTAGTCTTAAAACTTCTTTGTCACGATTTTGAATTCTAGGATACTTACCCGTACCCCATGCCAAAATAATTAAGGCAGCGCGTTTTGCTGCTACTTGAATATAAAAGTTATTTTCTGAACCCACAGGATCGTCTACTTGGCGAAGTTCACGGGGTTTTGTAGCACGATAAGCGAATAGATTAACTACTTCCAGAGAACCATATTTGTTCCAAGACTTGGCAAAGTTAATACATCTAGTGAGAGTGGGATCGTTCTTCTGGTCATCAGCCGTACTTGGGTTGAGCATCACAAAAGTAACTTGTGGCAAATTTCTATCCCATCTACGCCCTAGTAAGTAGCGATACCTTTTAGTGCTATCGAACTCGGCATATCCTTCAATTTCCATGTTTTTTATACTGAATCACGGTTGATTAATAAATAGTAGAAAACATTAAAACAGACACAACTGATGAGATTTTTCTATTTCTGAATTTTCCAAAGACTTGATTTTTTTTCTTTGAGTCTCTTGGTTATATTTTTTATGCTGTTTTGATGAATTATCTGATATTTTAGATGTTGTTTTTACCACAGAATCAAAATTCAATGTCAATTGTTGACAATCACTATTATTAAATAATGGCAGATTATAAGTTTCTAATTGTGGCAATTTATGTGCTAAAGTGTTATTAACTCGATCGTTAATTCGCCATTTAGGTGGATAAAAATAATCAATTTGTTCAGACGTTGGAGTAAATTTAGATTTTATCTTTTTGCGATTACTTTTCAAATCTGGAAATGCTGCTCGGCAGTATTTATCAGTTTCACAAAATAAATTTTGACAATCTATAGCCTGTAGCGGACGACCCCAAAGTGACTGAAAATTTAACCCTAAACGCTGAAATTCTTTCTCTTGATTTTCAGTCATCCAATGAATAATATCTGTGTATGTTTTACCTGCTGTATCAATAAAACACTTGTTAATACCACGTTCGGCTCCTGGGCCTGCTATAGTAAAACTATTCTCGTCAAAGTTGATAATTTCACTATAGTTAATATCTGTCGCTAATTGGTAAGCCATAAACTTACCCAATAATGGATATTCTTGAATTATTTGAAAAATAGCTTCAAAACTTTTAGCTTTGATTATACTATTTACTACCCTATCTTGGACAACCATTTTATCAATTAATGCCAAATGGTTTTGATGTTTTTTATCATAACCGAACTCTTTACTTGCACAAGACATATAGGCACTAGTATAAATAACATACCTAAGATTCATCGCTTCTTGTAAAATGTTTGAATATACATTAAAATCAAAATTAGATAATCTAATATACTCGCCTAGCTGTTTCTCTAAATATTCCCAGGTTTCTATTTTATTAAAGATTTTAAATAGTAAAATTCTGAAAATTACTTCTTCTTCATTTTTGCTTCTATTCCCATCGTAAATTACGTTTTTAATCAGATATTGGGAAACGCGATCGCTTGCTCGATACGCGTTACAAAATTTATAAGTATTAATAATAGGATCGCTCGTCCAAGGCGGTGGGAGATTGTTAATTTTGTTGAAAAATACTTCCTGGCGCATTGCAGCAAATCGCCAATAGGTATCAAAAATTTCTTGTCTTACTTGCATATACTGTTCTCTTGGCTTGTGTTCATCAGTTTGTTGTCTAGAAACTAGATTATACGACGATCGCCGCATAATCATCTACAGCGATCGCATGTTTAGCTAAGCATCCCGAAAGTAAATCTTGTTAACTTTCCTATCCTGATAAATTTGACTTTCAAGAAATACTAGGATCGTCTGCTTTTTTAATTTCTTCCAAGATTTTTTGAACTTGATTAACTTTTTCTTTTCTATTCTGTTCTTTAAAGATATTTAAAGCTTTTTCTAAATAAGATATAGCCTCATCTTGTTTATTAGTTTGCCACATTGCTAGAGCAAAATTGGTCATTGCTTCAGCATAATTGGGATTAATTTCTAAAGCTTTCTGATATTCGGTAATAGCTTCTTGCCAGCGATTTTCGCTAGCGTAGACCATACCGATCGCATTGTAAGCTAGAGCATATTTTGATTGGAGGCGAATGGCTTCACGGTAAGCGGTAATTGCTTCTTCTGATTTCTTTTGCCGAAAAAGTACGTTACCCAGTTGAAAGTGTCCAAAGGCATCTTTAGGAAATTGTTTAACGAATTTGCGTAAATTTTCCTCTGCACCTCTCATGTCTCCTTGATTGTACAAAGCATTGGCTTCTTGGAGAATCTGCGATCGCTCTGACGGCCCTTGGTCTGAAAATTGCGCTAGTTTCTGTACTTGTCTTTGGGGATACTGTTGAGGCGAATGTAAAGAAACTGCTAATACTGATGGTGATAGGCCAATGGCAGCGATCGTAGTTAGTGCTATGCAGCTAAAAGGTTGAACAAATGCTGATTTCAGTTTGCTGTTCAGTTTCATCGCCCTGAATGCCTCAATAGTGTTCTAATACTTATGATAAATTGCGGGTGCGTTACCGTGTAACGCCCCAGGATTTATCTAAACTTGTTACGTCCCTTCCCGCAATTTATCTAACACGCTTCTATCTTCTAGGGTTGAAGTATCTCCAGATACTTCAACTCCCGCAGCCAGATTTCGTAATAATCGCCGCATAATCTTACCCGATCGCGTTTTCGGCAAAGCGTCGGTAAAGCGAATTTCTCCGGGACGGGCGATGGCACCGATTTCTTTGACAACGTGTTGCTTGAGTTCTTTACTCAATTCCTCACTTCCCTGGTAAGTGCCTTCTAATGTCACAAAAGCAACTACCTCTTCTCCTTTGAGTTCATCCGGCTTACCCACTACCGCTGCTTCTGCAACTGCTGGATGGGAAACTAAGGCTGATTCAACTTCCATTGTACCGAGTCTGTGTCCTGATACATTCAATACGTCATCAACGCGACCCATTACCCAGAAGTAACCATCTTCATCGCGTCTTGCGCCATCACCAGCAAAATAAGTATAGTTCCCATCTTTGGGAGGGATGTGTTCCCAATAGGTGCGGCGGAAGCGTTCCGGATCGCCATAGACTGTCCGCATCATTCCCGGCCAGGGATGGCGTACTGCTAGATAACCACCTTCGTTCTTGGGTACGGAATTTCCTTCTAAATTCACAATGTCTGCAAAAATTCCAGGGAAGGGAAGAGTTGCAGAACCGGGTTTCGTGGGAATTGCCCCTGGTAGGGGTGTAATCATGATACCGCCAGTTTCGGTTTGCCACCAGGTATCGACAATTGGACAGCGGCCTCCACCAATTACTTTGTGATACCACATCCAAGCTTCGGGGTTAATCGGTTCGCCGACGGTTCCCAGCAATCGCAACGAAGACAAGTTTCGCGCGTTGGGATGTTGTTCGCCCATTTTAATAAATGCCCGAATTGCCGTAGGTGCGGTATAAAAAATGTTGACGCCGTATTTTTCAATTACATCCCAGAAACACCCTGGGTTAGAACCACGGGGCGCACCTTCATACATAATCGTTGTTGCACCGTTGGAAAGCGGGCCGTAGACAATGTAGCTGTGTCCAGTAATCCAACCCACATCTGCGGTACACCAATATACATCCGTGTCTTGCAGATCGAAGATCCACTTGGTGGTTATATGGGTATACAAATTGTAGCCAGCAGTTGTATGCACCACACCCTTTGGTTTGCCCGTACTGCCGGAAGTGTAGAGGACAAACAGCATATCTTCGCTGTCCATCGGTTCGGCGGGACAATCAGCAGACGCATTTTTTTGTAGATCGTGCCACCAATGGTCGCGTCCCCCCAACTGCATATAAGTTTCTTGTCCGGTACGCTTAACAACCAGGACATTTTCTACACTGGGAACAGCACCATCAGTTAAGGCTTTATCTACCTGTTGTTTAAGAGGAACGATCGCATCTTTGCGCCAGCCACCATCAGCAGTAATTACCAATTTGGCTTTAGCATCAATTAAGCGATCGCGTAAAGCTTCGGCACTAAAACCACCAAATACCACACTGTGAGGTGCGCCAATTCTCGCACAGGCTAACATGGCGATGGCAGCTTCGGGAATCATTGGCATGTAAATACCAACGCGATCGCCTTTTTGTACGCCTAGCTGCTTCAACACATTGGCAAACTGGCAAACTTCCCGGTGCAGTTGGGCATAAGTGAGGGTACGCGAGTCTCCTGGTTCTCCTTCCCAAATCAATGCAGCTTTATTTTTGCGCCAAGTGGTGAGGTGTCTGTCAAGACAGTTGTAAGAAATGTTTATCTTACCGCCAACAAACCACTGAGCAAAAGGCGGTTGCCAATCTAGTACGGTATCCCATTTTTGGAACCATGCTAATTCTGTTGTTGCCAAATCTGCCCAAAATTGCTGCGGATCGGCTTTGGCTTTATTGTAAAGGCGCTGATAGTCTTCCAAGCTTTTGATATGGGCGTTTTGTGAGAATTCAGAGCTAGGGTGAAAGAGACGATTCTCTTGTAGGATTGATTCTATGGTTGGTTGAGACATAGTTTATGAGCGCGATTGGTATTGTTACTAAAAACTATTCTTAGCCCAGTTATGCTAGACGGTGTTTAGATTTTCGTTAAGCTGGGTGGAAATTGCCGAGTTATTTAGCTTACATTCATTTTCATCTACCCAAAGCAAGCGTTCAAAAAATGTAAAGACGTTAGATTACAACTTATCTAAGACGAATGTTGCAAAATACAAGTAGTCTTAACAAACAACGCCTGAAACTATGCCTCTCATTGTTGAAGCCAGTACCCTATCTCTCAACGATGTTCATCACTTTCTCAAACTCGAAAAGCTTTTAAATGCTTCATTCACAGACTTCTTAAGTCTAGAACCACTCTCTGAGTTTGAACAGCAAGATTTATTGCGAATCAGAAACGATTTCGATCGTTACTTAAGCGCAGGTAAAATTTCTGAAGGTTTAGTTAAATTTTTAACAATTGCACCTTTAATGCGGCTCGCAGGATTCTACGATGTGCCGATTCGGTTGACAATGGAAGATAGCGTTGCGATCGCTGTGGAAGATGAAGACAAAAAAATCACCGGACGGATGGATATTTTAGCAATCAACAGTTTTCAAAGTAATATTGCGCCGCTTTTTTGGGTTCTAGTAATTGAGACAAAAAACAGTTCAATCAATGTGATTGAGGGTTTACCTCAATTACTCACTTATGCTTTTAAGAGTTTAGAGCAGCAGTCATCAGTTTGGGGTTTGGTAACCAATGGACAGCTTTATCAATTTGTTTATCTAAGACGCGATAATCAGTCGACTTATGAGTTAATGCCATTATTAAATTTGAGTCAATCTCCAGATGCAATTGAGTTATTACAAGTTTTCAAAGCCATTTGTAAGTTACTAAATTTTCAGTAAAAAAATTGCGGGGCGATCGCTTATGTCTGAACCTGCTACTTTAGAATTTATCTCTGATGACACCTCAGAAGATGAAGTTATTTTTCCTCCTGGCGATATACTGAGTGACGAACCACCCTTGGAAAGTGACCTACACCGAGACCAAATCGATCTGCTGATTCGCCTACTAAAATCGTGGTGGCGAGAAAGGCAGGATTTTTATGCTTCTGGAAATTTGACAATTTACTACAGTCCCAACCAGAAAAAATCAGAATACTTCCGGGGGCCAGACTTTTTTGTAGTTTTGGGAACCGAGAAAAAAGACCGTAAAAGTTGGGTAGTTTGGCATGAAGACGGCAAATATCCAAATGTGATTGTGGAGATTTTGTCGAATTCCACAGCAGCAGTTGACAAAGGCTTTAAAAAACAAATTTACCAAGATACTTTCCGCACACCCGATTATTTCCTTTTTAATCCCATAACAATGGAATTACAGGGATTTCACTTAGTAGATGGAAAGTATCAAGAAATTCAAGCCACCACTGATGGAGGTTTATGGAGTCAACAGTTAGAACTTTATTTGGGAGTTTATGAAGGTAAATTAAGATTCTTTACTACTGAAAATCAATTGATACCATCATCTGAAGAACTAGCCCAACAGGAAAGTTTACGCGCCCAACAAGCAGAAGAACGCGCCCAACAAGCAGAACAAGAAATTGCTAGACTGCGCGAACTTTTGCGTACACAGGGGATTAACCCTGAGAATATTTGATGAGATGAGCAAATTTACATAGACACTTTACAGGTAAAATTGGAGAAGAATAGAGACTTCAGAATTCAGAATCAATTTATTCATACCCCAGGCATACAGAATGAAATTCTGACGACTGACGCCTTTATTCTTTATTGTTAAAAAAGCGTTAGTATCTAAAAGTAGGGCCTCGTTTGCAAGCAAAAGAGATTAAGGATAAATTGAAATCCCTCATCGAGCAAGCTTCCTCGATAGATCCTAATTTAGCGAGAAGATTAGATGAAATCAACCGTTGGGTAAAAAATATCAAACCGGGTTCCCTGACGGCTAAACCTTTTGTACTTGCTTTTCTCTTAGAAGTAATTACCGATTCGACAATTTGGTTAATAATCAAATCCTCACCTTCACAAGAAGAACAAAGAGCAAAATTTGAGCAAATGACACCAATTGAAAGATATTGGTATAGTTACCTTTTTCCGAAATGGATTAATGCAAATGATTCCAAGTTTTATATTTGGAAGCAAAAATTAATGGCAGGTGAGTTCGATCGCGGTGATGATGATATTATTAGAAATATAGCCCAAGATGTTGTTCAGCGAGAAGGTAGTTTTTGGCAGCGTTATATTGCCGACCTATCAATGGCAACGGATCTAATTGTTAGTAGTCGTAATAATCAACCACTTTGCATTCAAGTTACCAGTGTCAGTGAAGAACTCAATCAACAAAAGTACCAAGCTTGGCAAAATACACTGCGATCGTGGGAAATAGAGAGAGGATTGTTCCTAAGTTACAATCCCAAGGATGCTAATTTTGTTAACCAGTTAGTTAACGTGGCGCTGTATAACAGTGATTACCTCTCTGGTGGGAAATATTTAAAATTTTCCTGATTGTTTCTGGATTTTGATGTACAAGATTTGTATTCTAGCCTACATACTTACCTGCTCATTACAGCTTTTATGGCTCACAAAAGAAAAACTCACACCTGCAACAATGTAAATAATTTTGCCGAAGCTTTAGCGACAGCTAGACAAATGCAACAGAACTGGTTAACTTACGGCGTTGATTTTGTGAATTTTTATGTTGAAGATGTCAATGGAGACTGGTTAGAAACCTGGGGAAATGATGAAATCTTAGGTAACTCTCGATTAGATGCTATTAAAGAATTTTTGGTAAGTGATGATAATGTAGCTGTAAGAGTAAGACAGTATTTAGAAGAGCGATCGCTCTTTGATTTTGCAGTAAGTTTAGAAGAATATTGGAAAAGTCCTAAAGTAGATGATAGATTAACGGCTGTGGAAAATCTATTAGCTGGTGGTGAAAATAATATTGATAAAGATGATATCAGCTTAGTAGATTTGGCTAATAGTCTCTTGGTAAAGTTAGCAGACATTTTGTAAAATTTTGAATTCACAGCACGAGACGCAATAAATCCCTTGTAGACACGGCGATTTATCGCGTCTTTGTTATGGAGAAGGTCAGCTACCTGAGTTCTTCAATAAGTTGGGGATCTCCCAGGCTGTTTGAACTCATGCGATTGTCGTCAATGGCTTGCAAATAAGGGAGTTAACCCAAACTCAGGTACTGAACCTTACACAAACCCGACAGCATCTGAATTGCAAGAGCGAGAAAACAAACTTGAGCGGTGGAAAAGAGAAATTGAATATCTGGAATGGGAAGCTAGAGCCTATGTCAATACTGCTCGGTTAACGATTTTTAACTCGGCATTGGGTTTGGGGAAAGGGTTAAAGGGTAAAGGTTAAAGGTTTTTTCTTTCCCCTTTCCCCTTCCCCTTTTCCCCTTAACCGACAAGTATTGTTTTCCCCTTAACCGACAAGTATTGGAGCCTATGTGTAATATTAGAAATAGTATCTGTACGTAATGTACAACTTAGTATTCTGCCTTTCTCCAAACCTATCTTCTAAAAAGACAGAGGCTGTTTACACAAATTAAATAGGATTACTACGATCGCTACTGATGCACAATAATGGCATCTCGATTTATTTCAATATAGGAATGCTGCTTAAACAATTCAACTACAGATTGTAAGTTAGCTATAAATAGTGTTTCCAATTCTGAGTTTTTAATGTTGCCTGTCGTAATTAAAAGTAGTTTATAGGGTTACTGAACTGTTAAAAAAGAGTTGACAAAATCCACATCTTTAGTAATTAAAATCCGATTTTGTTGAATTGATACGGCATTAATCTCATTATCTGGTGTAGCATTTTGGTCTGGTAAGTCTCTAGTGTGGATTGTATCGTAACCCGAAGCTTGAAGAAAACGAGCCAGACGAACTGGTAACTGAGCATCAACAAGAAACTTCATGAGGCAATTCGATGAATGCTTTTGACTTGAGTGAGTCGAGCAGCAAACAACAAGACAGCGAAAATATCTTCAGATTCTAAGTCGTCATAATCTGCCAATATTTCCTCACTAGTGATACCAGAACTAAGCAGTTCTAAAATCAACTCAACTGGATAACGAAGTCCTCGAATACAGGGTTTGCCGTGGCAGATATCTGGATTATGAGTAATGCGTTGTAGAAGTGTGTCATTCATACTGTTAATTATCCAAAAAAGTTACCCAATCATAAACATATACATTTATCGAAACAATCGGGTCTAAAACCTCTCTGCGAGACGCTACGAGAACGCCTTTTAAGGCGAAAAGTTTTTGGAACGGGGTATAAATCCTCGTTACAAAAACGGCCTCCTGCCTCCTGCCTTCGTTAACAGATGAGTTTTTCTAAGCGATCGCCTTAAAACCTCTCAAAAACGAATATTAAAACTTTTGGTGTATTGACTTACACGCCAAATACCCCAGTAGTAGGGCGATCGCACCAATTCGACCCTCTTCAGAATGCACCACAACCACGTTAAGCTGGATCAAAGTGGCAATTTGCTGCGCTCTTGAATAAAAAAATCTCTGTTAGAGTCAAATTTTAACTTTTTCCTGCTTGAGAAAATTGGAATGCTAGACCGAATTTTTGATTACCTCCACTTTCATTTCAGCGTTGAAGCCCCGATAGTCTTGCTGATACTAATATTTTTAGAGGCGGTGCTATCTGCTGACAATGCGATCGCTCTTGCTGCCATCGCCCAAGGACTAGAAGACAAAGAACTTGAGCGTAAAGCTTTAAACTTTGGTTTAGTTGTAGCCTATGTGCTGCGAATCAGCTTAATTCTTACTGCTACTTGGGTGCAACAATTCTGGCAATTTGAATTATTGGGCGCTGCCTACTTGCTGTGGCTGGTATTCCAACACTTTACCTCCGAAGAAGGCAAGGACGATCATCATCACGGGCCGCGTTTTAATTCCTTATTGCAAGCGATCCCTGTGATTGCATTTACAGATTTGGCATTTTCCTTGGATAGCGTCACCACTGCGATCGCAGTTTCTCAAGAAAGGTGGCTGGTACTGACAGGTGCCACAATCGGTATTATCACGCTGCGATTCATGGCAGGATTGTTTATCCGTTGGCTAGACGAATATGAAAATCTAGAAGATGCAGGCTATATAACTGTAGCTTTAGTAGGATTGCGACTGTTATTAAAAGTAGTGAACGATAGTTTAGTCCCACCAGAATGGGCAATGATTACAGCCATCTTCCTCATCTTAGGCTGGGGATTTTCCAAACGCGTTGACACCGAATTACCCCAAGTAGAACCGGAAAAGACTGAAGTACCTAAGTAAGTTAGGAGTGAGGAGTGAAGAGTGAGGAGTTATTAGTTATGAATTTTTAACTCCCAACTCCTAACTCCCAACTCCTAACTCCTAACTCTCCATCACTCGCGCAACCAGGATGTTAAATGCGGTTGCCAATTGACTAATTCTTCATCCTTAAACCAGAGAGCTATTTCTCGTTGGGCGGTTTCTTGAGCATCCGAACCGTGAATCAAGTTGCGACCAATATTAATGCCAAAATCGCCGCGAATTGTTCCTGGTTCAGCTGTTAAGGGGTTCGTTGCACCAATGATTTTTCTGGCAGCTGCAACGACGCCATCTCCTTCCCACACCATCGCTACAACGGGTGCAGAAGTTATAAATTCGACTAAGCTGCCAAAAAAGGGACGTTCCTTGTGAACATCATAATGTTGTTCGGCTAATTCCCGACTGACTTTCAGGAACTTCAAGCCAACTAGGGTAAAACCTTTAGTTTCAAAGCGACGGATAATTTCACCTACTAGTTTGCGCTGTACGCCGTCTGGCTTAATTGCTAAGAATGTGCGCTCCAAAGCTATCTCCCAAAACTTAATAAAGTTTTTATCTAGTCAATTGTCCATTGTCCATTGTCCATTGTTCAAGCCTTTTGCACTTCTGACAAATGACCAATGACTAATGACAAATGACTAATGACTCTTGACCAATCAGAGTTTATCTCAGAAATTAACCTTGGGTGCATATCGGTTCTGAAACGAATGCGCTAAATTGTTAATTCGTGGGTGAAACACAGAGGTTAGGAAGAAATGGGTGTTGAGTCAACTGCTACATCTGACGAGGTGGTACTACTACCGTCCAATGGACACAAATCTGAAGTGAAAAAAAATCAACACAAAAAGCTGTTACCACCAAGTACTACCACAGGAGATTTACCTCGCTCCTGGAAAATTGAGGATAGCGAAACACTATATCGCATCGAAGGTTGGGGACAACCTTATTTTTCCATTAATGCTGCTGGTCACGTTACCGTTGCCCCCAAAGGCGATCGCGGGGGTTCTCTAGATTTGTTTGAATTAGTCAACGCCTTGAAGCAGCGCAATTTGGGACTCCCCATGCTGATTCGCTTTTCCGATATTTTAGAAGATCGGATTGAGCGGTTGAACGCTTGTTTTGCTAAAGCGATCGCCCGTTATAACTACCCTGGTGTCTACCGTGGCGTGTTTCCTGTCAAGTGCAACCAAGAACGGCATTTAATTGAGGATCTAGTCAAATTCGGCAAGCCCCATCAATTTGGTTTAGAAGCCGGTTCCAAGCCAGAATTAATGATTGCTCTGGCTATTCTGGATACGCCAGGAGCATTGTTAGTTTGCAATGGCTACAAAGACCAGGAATACATTGAAACGGCAATGTTAGCCCAAAGACTAGGGCAAACACCAATAATTGTCTTAGAACAGATTGAAGAGGTGGATTTGGTGATTGCTGCCAATCGCCAGTTAGGTATTAAGCCGATTTTGGGCGTCCGAGCGAAACTCAGCACCCAAGGTATGGGGCGTTGGGGAACCTCGAGTGGCGATCGCGCTAAATTTGGTTTGACTATGCCTGAGGTCATTGAGGCAGTTGATAAATTACGGGAAGCTAATTTACTGGATTCTTTACAGTTGATGCACTTCCATATCGGTTCGCAAATTTCTGCCATCAATGTGATTAAAGATGCCATCCAAGAAGCCAGCCGCATCTATGTAGAATTGGCGATGCTGGGTGCAGACATGAAATACCTCGATGTCGGTGGTGGCTTGGGTGTAGACTACGACGGTTCCCAAACCAACTTCTACGCATCGAAAAATTACAATATGCAGAACTATGCCAATGATATTGTGGCAGAGTTAAAAGATACTTGTGCTGAACGACAAATTGCAGTACCAACACTGATTAGTGAAAGCGGACGAGCGATCGCTTCTCATCAGTCGGTATTGATTTTTGATGTTCTCAGTACCAGTGATGTCCCCCTCGATTCGCCAGAACCGCCCCAAGAGGGAGAATCCCCAATCATTAATTACCTCTGGGAAAGCTACCAATCCATCAACAAGGAAAATTACCAAGAACTGTACCACGACGCGGCACAATTTAAAGAAGAAGCCATCAGCCGCTTTAACTTGGGAATTTTACGCCTCAGAGAACGAGCCAAAGCCGAACGGCTCTACTGGGCTTGTTGTCAAAAGATTTTAGACATTACTAGACAGCAAGAATACGTACCAGACGAACTGGAAGACCTAGAAAAAATCATGGCTTCCATTTATTACGTCAACATGTCAGTGTTTCAATCAGCACCAGATTGTTGGGCGATCGACCAGTTATTTCCCATCATGCCAATCCACCGCTTGGATGAAGAACCAACGCGGCGGGGAATTTTAGCAGACCTCACCTGTGACAGCGATGGTAAAATAGACCGCTTTATTGACTTGCGCGATGTCAAATCGGTTCTAGAACTCCACCCCTACAAAGCTGGAGAACCTTATTACTTGGGTATGTTCCTCAATGGGGCTTATCAGGAAATCATGGGTAACTTGCACAACTTATTTGGCGATACCAACGCCGTTCACATCCAATTAACGCCCAAAGGCTACCAAATCGAACACGTAGTTAAAGGCGACACCATGAGTGAAGTGGTGAGCTACGTTCAATACGACTCGGAAGATATGGTGGAAAATATCCGCCAGCGTTGCGAGAAAGCTTTAGAGGAAAAGCGCATCACTCTAGCAGAATCTCAGCGACTCCTACAAACCTACGAACAGAGCCTCAGAAGATACACTTATCTAAATAGTTAGGATTGAGGAATGAAGATAAGAGTTAAAAGTTAGGAGTTAAGAGTTAAGAGTTAAGAGTTAAGAATAACAATCATAATTCCTAACTCCTAACTCCTCATTTTTAAAAAGTTAGGAGTTAAGAGTCAAAAGTGTTAACTCCTAACTCCTAACTCCTAACTCCTAACTCCTAATTCCTAACTCCTAACTCCTAATTTTAATTCGCGCTCGTTCCCAATAATTCCTCTATTGCTTGGCGTTCAAGAGGAGTATGGGATGGTACTGTCTGACGAGCATCGGTAATCAGCCAGTCTAAAGCTGCGGCCTGAACATCTATTGAAGCGCCGGTTTTATCAACGCAATAACGTCCAAACACCAGCTTATCCACCAAGCGGACGCCCGGCCCGAGGCGCGACCATTCAAAAATCACGCTGTTTTCTACAGTTGCGCCACTACATATCCAACAATTGGGGCCAATCATCGCTGGGCCGACGATTTTAGCTCCGTCTTCTATTCTTGTCATCCCACCAATGTAAACTGGGCCTGTAATATCTACTTTGTCCCAATTGACGGCAACATTTAAGCCAGTGTAGATACCAGGGGCGACTTCATGACCAGGAATTTGCACATTTTTGATTTCACCCAACAGCACACCGCGAATCGCCCGCCAATAGTCTGGTACTTTACCAATATCTACCCATTCAAAGTCCATAGGAATGGCATAAAAAGGAGCTTTGATTTCCACTAGTTTGGGGAACAATTGGCTACCAATGTCGTATTCGACGCCAGAGGGGATATAGTTAAATACCTCTGGTTCAAAGATATAAATACCGGTGTTGATGTTGGTGCTGAGGGCTTCTTCGGTTGAAGGTTTTTCTTGGAAAGCTTTAACCCGACCATCTTCGTCGGTAACAACTACACCGTAGCTAGAAACTTCTTCTTTGGGGACAGATTTCGTAATAATAGTAGCGATCGATCCTTGAGCTCTATGCCATTTAACTGCGGCAGTTAAATCCAGGTCAATCAAAGCATCACCGCACAACACGATAAAGGTGTCATCAAAAAACGGTGAAAAGTCTTGAATGCGCCGCATTCCTCCAGCCGAACCAATGGCTTCACCTACTAGTTTACCGTCGTCGTCTATTTTCCCTTCAAAAGAATAGGCAATTTGTACGCCAAACCGCTGACCGTCACGGAAATAGTTTTCTATTTCCTCAGCCAAATGACTCACGTTGACCAGAATCTGGTCAAATCCATGTTGGCGTAGCAGTTCCAGCAAAAACTCCATCACTGGCTTTTGCAGGATGGGCATCATCGGTTTGGGCATAGTGTACGTAATTGGACGCACGCGAGTACCCTTGCCAGCCGCGAGAATCATCGCTTTCATAAAAGTTTATTCCTCAACCACAAGCCAGTTTACTTTCATTAGAGTGATACTTAATCATCAGTTTTTATTTCTGCTGTAAGTTATCCCTCCAAACAGGGATAACAATAATTTAGTGGTTATTGCAACCATAGGTACACTTAGATGACAAGCGATCGCTTATCTTTTCAATTTACTCGGATTTGGAAGCTGACGCAAAACTGTCTCAACTATCTGTAAAGCTAGTTTTGGCTTGCTGAGTTAATTGGCTGCTCGCAAGCTGGGGAATTGTTAGCTGAGTCTGCGAGTAAGCGAACTTTAATTTCATCGTAAAATTCCTCTTGAGATAGCTCTACTTTGGATTGAGCCGAGAGTAGTAATAGTGCCCAAAAAACGCTAACTAGATGACTATGTTCAGAATCGTGTCCAGACCCATTTTGAGATGATTGCTTAGTCTGAGTCCACAACTCGATAAGTTGTTCTAGATTCAACCAATTTTGTTCTAAACATAGTTCTTTTGCCGATAATTTCAACACCTGCTCTAGTTCTTTTGCCACCTCTGTCAGATTTTCCTGGTGAGCCAACTCTAGAGCCTGCCGCATACTTTGGATGCTAGGCTGACGCTTGGGACGGATAGGTTTGCTGGTTTTCTCTACGAGTTTGAGCTGGTTCGCCATAATTTGTAATTGCTCAATTAACTCTTGCAGAGTTACCCGGCGTTTTGGCGGTGGCATTGCTGCTGGACGACGACGCAATTGCCGTTCTAATGGTAGCCGAGGCCCATGATGGAATGCACCGTCTTCATCTGTCAATAGAGCATCATCTAATACACCATCTTGTGCATCTTCTACTGTTGACAATTGCATTAAAGTATTAGCTTTGAACAATACCAGCATTGATGCTGATAAAAACGCTTGCCCAGATTGAGACAAGTCTGTTTCATAGCCTTTCCTTATTGCCTCTGGGGCCATCAGTTCTAAGTAACGGTCAATCACCTCAATTACTTGCACATCCCAAGGGTCAATTTCCCCCTGCTGGGCTTGATGAATCAGGAGTGTAATTGTTTCTAACAGCTCGGAAGCTTCCATCAGCAGGTACTAAGTTAATTAAATGGGGATAGGGTATGGGGCATGGGGAGATGGGGAGATGGGGGATGGGGAGCAGAGGAGCATGGGAGAAGAGGAGAGTTTTTGTACAAGTTCTTTCTCCTGCGCCCCTCTGCCTCTTTGCCTCTTCTGCCCCATACCCAATGCCCCATGCCCAATAATTAAAAACGCCACCAAGTTCTTTGAGCATAACTAATAATCCCGATCGCGATCGCCCCCAGTAACAAGAGCCAAATAATTCCGCCCGGAATAAAAGTCAGAATACCAAAGCCTCGGAGTATCCAGACCGCTAAACTGACACCAAGCAGGATTCCGAAAATCTGAATTAATCTACGATTTAAAGATGATTGACTCACTTAAGTTTTCCTCTCAACTCGACAGACATTAAATTTAGTATTGACATTCAAGTATGAAGATCCGGTGAAGTTTCAGTTTAATCAGAAATAACACGTAAAATTTAGCAGGCGCTAATTACTAAAAATTGGTAAAGATGGGCGGAAGTTTCTACCGTGAAAACTTTTAGAATTGGTCTTAGTCTTGACCCTTGATATTAGTTCGTGTTTGTGCCATTTTAGCTGTTAAAAAGTTGATTTTTTATTTATGAGTATTGCTTTGATAAATTTTTACTTAAGTGTAGATTGTGTTAATTGTGTTCAGAAATACAGTTTTCCTAGTAAACTAACTGAAATAATTACCAAAAAATGAGAGTTTCCGGAAAGAACAAGTATTAAACTGGAACTAAAATTGAGTGGTTATAGTTGAATCAAGTTTTGATGGCTTGTAGTTTCAATATTTTTAGGTGGACGATCTGAGGAGTTACGGAAATCATTATGTCTGCGTCTCATATTTTAAGCTCAATTATTGCAGGTTCAGATATGGCTTGGAGTCAAGACAAGCAAAGCTTACTGGTGCAGGGCGAAATTTTAGTAGAAACCCGATCGCACAAGGCGTGGGGTGGCGCTGTCACAGCTTGGATGTATTTGCCGATGGTGCGATCGCAAGTCTGGCAGCAATTAACTGATTACCCACGCTGGGTACAGTATTTTCCCGATATCACCAAAAGCGAAGTAATACATAAAGGTGAAGCCAAGCGTCTGTACCAAGCAGCACAAAAAGCCTTTCTATTTTTCACGGCTCAAGTGGAAATTTACCTCAATGTTGTAGAAGTACTGGGGCAACAAATCCAATTTCGCATGGAAAAAGGAACTTTTGAGGATTTTGACGCTCATTTAGAACTAAAAGATTGCGGTAATGGCACTTTACTCGCTTATACTGTGCAAGCTACACCTAATATCCCGATTCCATCAATTTTCATTCAACAAGCAATGAACTTTGAATTGCCAGCGAATATGCGGAAAATGCGACAAGTAATTTGTAAAGGTCAGTAGGCAATACGCAACGGGCAAAGATGTAGAGACGTTGCAATGCAACGTCTCTACAAGGAATTTTGATATCCCGTACAATGGTTTTCATACACAAAATCGGCAAACCCTTCAAGCGACGTACTAAAAAAATATTTCACAAAAAAACGCAAAGAAGCTTTAGCTTAACTTTGCGTTTTTGTAATGTACACTCTTTGACAATCCAAAATCTATAGAGACGTTGCAATGCAACGTCTCTACATCTTTGCTCCTAAAGTGCAAAATCGGATCAACTGCTAAAGATCTCAACTGGTAAACGGCTAAAGGAAAGACGTTCATTTTGCACATCGACAAAAATGGTGTCACCGTCGTTAAATTCGCCGCGCAAGATGGCTTTGGCAATTTGCGTTTCTAACTCGCGCTGAATCGCCCGCTTCAGTGGACGCGCCCCAAACACTGGGTCGTAGCCAACTTCTGCTAAAAAGTCAAGAGCAGAATCGGAGAGTTTGAGAGAAATTTTGCGATCGGCTAGTCTTTGCCGCAATCTTTCCACTTGCAATTGCACAATTTGACGTAATTCTCGCTTGTTCAAACCGTGGAAGATGATGATTTCATCAATCCGGTTCAGAAATTCTGGGCGGAAGCTATTTCGCATCGCCTCCATCACCCGACGACGCATTTCGTCATAGTGTGCGTTATCGCCAGCAATATCGAGAATATACTGAGAACCGATGTTGCTAGTCATGATGATAATAGCGTTCTTGAAGTCCACTGTATGACCTTGGGCATCGGTAACGCGACCATCATCGAGAATTTGCAAAAAGATATTGAATACATCGGGGTGTGCTTTTTCGATTTCGTCGAAGAGAATCACCGCATAAGGACGACGCCGAATCGCTTCAGTTAATTGTCCGCCTTCTTCATAACCTACGTATCCTGGAGGCGCACCGATAAGCCTGGAGACAGCGTGTTTCTCCATATATTCCGACATATCGATTCGCACTAGTGCCTCTTCGGTGTCGAACATGTAAGCCGCCAAGGCTTTTGCCAACTCGGTTTTACCAACACCCGTGGGCCCCAGGAAAATAAAACTAGCAATGGGACGATTTGGATCGGCTAATCCAGCACGCGATCGCTGAATTGCATCGGCCACAGCTGTGACTGCTTCTTCTTGTCCAATCACGCGGCGGTGCAATTCATCTTCTAAATGCAGCAGTTTTTCTTTTTCTGATTCCACCAACTTGCTAATGGGAATTCCTGTCCATTTAGAAATAACTTCGGCAATATCACCTTCGGTTACTTCTTCGCGCAACAGAGATTTTCCGGTTTTTTGGGCGTTGGATAATTCGCTTTCTGCTGCTTCTAATTTGCGATGTAAATCTGTTAATTTACCATACTTCAATTCAGCAGCCCTGTTTAGATCGTAATCGCGTTCTGCTTGCTGAATCTCCAAATTCACCCGTTCAATTTCTTTTTTAACGGACTGAATTTTATTAATGATATCTTTTTCAGATTGCCATTGAGCATTCAGAGTACTTTGTTCTTCTTTGAGGTCGGCAATTTCTTTTTCTAGTCTTTCTAAACGTTCGCGAGAAGCGGCATCACTTTCTTTTTGGAGTGATAACTTCTCCATTTCCAATTGCAAAATCTTGCGGTCAATTTCGTCGAGTTCTTCTGGTTTGGAGGTAATCTCCATTTTTAACCTAGCGGCGGCTTCATCTACTAAGTCAATGGCTTTATCTGGTAAAAAGCGATCGCTAATATAACGACTCGATAATATGGCCGCTGCAACTAAAGCGCTATCGGAAATCTTCACCCCGTGGTGGTTTTCATAGCGTTCTCTCAAACCGCGCAAAATCGAAATTGCGTCTTCGACACTCGGCTGATCGACATAAACTTGTTGGAAACGTCTTTCAAGGGCGGCATCTTTTTCGATATATTTGCGATATTCATCCAAAGTTGTCGCCCCAATACAGCGCAATTCACCCCGCGCCAACATTGGTTTTAATAAGTTACCAGCATCCATCGCTCCTTGGGTAGCGCCAGCACCGACAACGGTGTGAATTTCATCAATAAATAAAACAATATTACCGCCAGATTCTGTGACTTCTTTTAATACTGCTTTTAGACGTTCTTCAAATTCACCCCGGAATTTGGCTCCCGCAATTAAAGCACCCATATCTAAGGCAATTAACTTGCGGTCTTTCAAGGATTGGGGAACATCACCAGCAACAATACGCTGTGCTAATCCTTCGGCGATCGCAGTTTTACCAACACCTGGTTCGCCGATTAATACTGGGTTATTTTTTGTCCGGCGAGAGAGAATTTGCACAGTCCGACGAATTTCATCATCTCGCCCAATCACTGGATCGAGTTGACCTTTTCGGGCTGCTTCTGTGAGGTCACGCCCGTATTTTTCCAGCGCTTCGTATTTGCCTTCTGGATTTTGGTCGGTCACTTTTTGGCTCCCACGAATTTGTTTAATAATATTTTTTAGTTTGCTTTCATTTAAAGCGAATTCTTGAAATAAAGCTTTGCCAAAGCGGTCATCTTTAGCATAAGCCAGCAATAAATGTTCAATTGAAATATATTCGTCTTGAAATTCTTGGCGATATCCGTTGGCGCGGTCTAGGAGTGTATCCAAGCTGCGTCCTAAGTACACGGAGGTGCTAGTACCAGAGACTTTCGGCTGACGTTGAATAAATTGCTCGGTGCGATCGCGGAGTTTTTGCAAGTTAACACTAGCTTTCGTTAAGACACTGCTGGTTAGTCCATCTTGTTCTAGCAGTGCTTTCATCAAATGTTCGCTTTCAATCTGCTGTTGTTGATATTGTTTAACAATATCCGGCGTATGGGCGATCGCTTCCCAGGCTTTTTCGGTAAATTGGTTAGGATCGGTAGGTTGCATAAGCTATTCGATAAACCACTTGAGGGCACAAGGCATACAGAGCAATATTCTCTGATAAAAACATTGTAAAAATAGGTAAGCACCTAGTTGGATCGGTCTTCACGTCTTCCAAGAGTAGTAGTATTACCGCCTTTGATGGTTTTTTGCCTTCTGTTGCTTAACGTGGGAACATTTTTCTCGACACCAAGGCGATCGCTCTGAGCATATTACATTCTCCACTGTAGATTTAATTTAAATTAACCGATCGCTGATATTAGTAAATTTCTGTTAACTGATTGCTAAGAGAATGAATATAACTAAGTCTCTTGAGAGGAGTGGCGATCGACACACTGCATAAATCAAAGAAACAGTCTTCCCCACTCCCATTTTTTCAGAGCCATAGTTACTTCTATTGATAGCTTGAGTACAATAAAGATATAATAAAAGCTTTACCTCTGAAATTTTTATTAGCAGCATAAAATTTGTAAATAAACCAGTAAATTTATTTATCGTTATTTAATAGTGATGAAAAAGGTGAAAGATTTTCCAATAACAGGTTTAACAGCCGAAGAACGCCAGTTTTTATTAATTAAAGAATCTAAAGAATATATGCGTGGCAATAAAAGCCTCAGGCAATTTCAAGAGGCTGAGCGCAAGTATGGTACAGATTATGGTTCAGTTACCCTGGAATTAGCTAGCAAAGATAAACTCCTACCAAAGCTATGGCGTTTTCTAGCATCAAACTGGTGGCAAGATTAAAGATAAATACCTATTCAAATCAGATAGCATCTATCTATACGGTGAAATTTTAAAACGGAACGGGTAATTGGCAACGGCAACAGTTTGATATCTGATAATTCAAATTAGGAAGTTTGAATAAGGACGTATTAAAATATTGCCGGAAAACGTTTTTTTAAATCTTTTTTCTTCTTTATTAAGAAATTAAAGGGTTTGTACCAGATAATTAAACGAGGATTTTATTACTTCTTTTGCCGATTTATTATAGCCTTTCCTATTCTGGTGAGGTACACAATTACCCCTCCCCAACCCTCCCCAAGGCATCGGGGAGGGTGCGCGACAGCGCGGGTGGGGTGTACTTCATGTGCTTGAGAATTGCTATATTCTCTGTTCCTCGATCGTTTTACCGCATGATTGGGCCAGGACTTTATTACTTCATCGGTTCCCTAGCCGTTGTATCATATAATTAGGCCAGAAAGTTATTCTGTTTTCTGCTCCCTAACCAAGGACTTGGTAATTTTAATTAGTAATACAATGTTGTAGTTGGTAATTACGCGCTATTAACATTACTGCTGCTAAACGATTTGCAATTACAAATAATAACTCTTGGGTAGCTTTAGAATCAAAAGTTGTTACATCTTTACTGTAGAGACATAAAACTCCTAAACTATCTGTACCACCGATAATAGGTATAGTAATGAATGTCATGTAATCTAAAATACGGCGATTTCTATCCTTGCTAAAAATGTATTGCGAATCGTCAGCCTGCCACATATTATTTATTCGCGATAGATGTACAATCCTTCGTTTGCCATCAACGAAAGTACAACCCGCGCATCCCCGATTTTGATTAGGGTCTTGACCAACATAGAAACGTACTTTATTTCCGTATTCATTTGGTGATTGTGATTGACACCAAGTAGTTAAAAACTCTGGATTACTAGGGTCTGGTGCATAAATCGCAATACCACACCCATCCAGAAGTGGCATGATATTATGTGTTTTTTCAATAAATTGTTCTAATAATCGCTTCAATGATTCATGAATATTTGGATTTACATCCAATTCAGGTAAAAGTAATAGTAACGAGTCATCTAATTCGTTAAGCTTGATAGCGATTTGATGTGCCTTGTGATAATGCCTTGCAGTCAATAAAAGCGGCAAGAGAGTAATTAATAAAGTTACAACCAAAATCCATACTGGGATTGTTACTGTGTTATTAATTAAATGCAAAAACTTTTCTGGAAAAGCTTTATTTACTTGGCTGGTAATAATACTAGTAAAAACTGCAAGCGGTAAAGACGCAATAAAAGTGATAACTATTTTTACACAGTTGGGAATTCTCGGTACATTAAACGCCATAAGTGTTAATTGGCATCTAAAAAGGTGGTCAAACCAATTCGCAATTATCAATTCACAATTATACTGTTTTGTTTTTTTATAATTGAAATTAGTTGCTTTGCAAGCTTAAATTAATCAATTTACAATTACGTCTGCAAATTGAGAATTGCGTTGCTTCCTGCTTTGGGGTACTGCGAATTACGAATTGCTCGGTCACTATACCCTTAATTACAGTATAAAGGTTATATAAAGAACGACAAGCCAGTTTTAGAGAATTTCACTGAGGGAGTGGTGAGTTAGACCTGCAACGGTAATTTGGTAACTCCTTAAGTAGAGAAAGTTAGGATATGAGGCAAAGTGGTAGGGGAGGCAGGGGAAGTAGGGGAGGCAGGGGAGGCAGGGGAAAAGGTTAAAGGTTAAAGGGAAAAGGAATAAATTTAATCTTTCCCCTTTTCCCCTTCCCCCTTCCCTTCCCCATGCCCTGTTTGCCCAATGACTAATAACTAATGACTAATGACCAATGACTAAAAAACAAAAATTTCCTTACTTACTCGGTTCTAAGTGGACAGCACAACAAAAAGTAGACGGATGGAGGCACTTCCAAGTTGTTAACCGTAAAAATCAGGGTAAGTGGGTGTACGCTGAAATGGTGGCTGCTTGCGATCCTAAAGTTCGTTTCTGGATAAATGCCAAATTATTACAAGATAATTCCCAGTGGCAAGCTGGCTGGCAAACATTACAGCAAATCGAGGAACTAGAAGATGATGTGTCTTGATTGCCTCACAGATAAACTTAAATAAATCTCAAGTAATATAGCAACAATAGACAACAGGCAAAAAAAGTTTTTGTGTGTAAGGATTTTACAAGCAATTTATGTCTTATATTCCTTTAGGCAACTTGACATTTGGGCTAACATTTTGATTTATGCAAGAGGTCTAACGATCGATGACTAATGACTAGTTACAAAAAAGGCAGGTACAAAACCCGCCCTAAAAACAATATTAATTGAAATTAGCGATCGCTATCTAATTAGGAATTTCTGGCGCACTCAAAGAAACTTTTGGCGCTTCTGGTTTTTGTTGTGCTAATGTCGGCACTGAATTACGCAATCTTGCTGTCAATTGTACAGTTGTGGAGTCGTACATTTGAGTGAGCAATTTCGGATAGAAACCAATACCAATAATTGGCACTAACAAGCAAGCAATGATAAATACTTCACGGGGTTCAGCATCTATCAAAGCTTGGTGAGAAACTAATTCTTCGTTTTCTTGACCGTAGAAAATTTCTCGCAACATTGACAGCAGATAAATCGGAGTTAAAATCACCCCAACTGCCATCAAGAAAACTACAATAACTTTGAAGGTAGAGCTATAAGCATCGCTAGTAGCAAAGCCCACAAATACCATTAATTCTGCTACAAAACCACTCATTCCTGGCAATGCCAAAGATGCCATAGAACAAGTAGTGAACATAGCGAAAATTTTCTGCATTCTCTTACCGACACCGCCCATTTCATCCAACATCAGGGTGTGTGTCCGGTCATAAGTTGCGCCTACGAGAAAGAACAAACTCGCCCCAATTAATCCGTGGGAAACCATTTGCAATACTGCTCCACTTAACCCCAAATCGGTAAAGGAAGCAATCCCAATGGTCACAAAGCCCATGTGAGAAATTGAGGAGTAAGCGATTTTTCGCTTCAGGTTGCGCTGGGCAAAGGATGTCAGGGCGGCGTAGATGATATTTACTACCCCCAAAACCACCAATACCGGCGCAAAATAAGCGTGGGCATCGGGCAACATTTGGGCATTCATCCGAATCAGAGCGTAACCGCCCATTTTCAGGAGAATACCTGCCAATAGCATGTGTACGGGGGCTGTAGCTTCACCGTGGGCATCAGGTAGCCAGGTGTGAAAGGGAATAATCGGCAATTTGACCGCGTAGGCAATTAGGAAGCCAGCGTAAACCAAAAGTTGGAAATTGAGGGCGTAATCTTTGAGGCCGAGCGATCGCATGTCAAAAGTGACTGTATCGCCATAAAAGGCCATTGTCAAAGCACCGACCAAAATAAACAGCGAACCGCCAGCAGTGTACAAAATAAACTTGGTCGCTGCATATTGTCGCTTTTTGCCTCCCCAAATTGCCAGCAGCAGGTAAACCGGAATCAACTCCAATTCCCACACTAGGAAAAACAGCAGCATATCCTGGACGGCGAAGACGGCAATTTGACCGCCATACATCGCCAACAGCAAAAAGTAAAATAGCTTGGGCTTGAAGGTCACAGGCCAAGCTGCTAGAGTCGCTAGGGTGGTAATGAATCCAGTCAAAATAATTAGAGGCATGGACAAGCCATCAGCCCCTACCGACCATTTCAAATCGAGTTGTGGTACCCAGGCGTAACTTTCCGCCAACTGCAAATCTGGATTGGAGAAATCATACCCAGTATAAAAAGCGTAAACAATCAGTGCAAAATCTATCAGCCCGACAATCAGGGAGTACCAGCGCACTGTTTTGCCGTCTTTATCTGGGATGATGGGAATTAGTAGTGACGCCGCTATCGGAAACAGAATAATCGTCGTCAGCCACGGGAAATTAGCTGTATTCATCGCAATTCGTCTGCTATCAAAATCATGTTTGGCAAAAAGTCACTAGTTATTAACTAACAGCTTTTTGGGGATTTGGTCTTACTCGTTAGGTTGATTTAATTAAATAGCCTATCCTCGATTTTTCTCTTGGGAGTCTTTTTTGACACTTGGAAGTGCGGAATGTAGGTAGAATACTCCAAGTCAAGTGAAAAATTTACCCGAAAAAAGCCGCTAAACTACGGTTTTAGGGATGCGCTCGCGTAGTAAAATCTGGCGATCGCTAAAAATACACTATGCTGTTTGGTGGTTGTCAAAAAAGCGATTTGGTGCAACAAAGCATGAGATGAGAAACAACCCTATGATAATGGCACAAATTGAAAATCAAATTCGTTATGTTACCAACGCAAATGGACAAACAACAGATGTACTTGTCCCTATAGAACTTTGCTAACAGCTTATAAGTTCGATAAATTCTGATAACGCCAGTAGTTTAGCTTGGATTGATGAAAAAGAGCCAAAAACACAAATATTAGCTGATCTGCAAGAGTCTGTGCGACAAGCAGCAGCAGGAGAAACTTTCGCAGTTTCACAGCTTTGGGACTACAGCAGGCGATTTGATTGAATTTTTTTAGTAAAATAGACAGGGATTGATAAGGGAAATTTGATTATGTCATCTCCAGCGATCGCTACTGTAATTAAGATGATGGAATCTTTATCTGAAGATATGCAAGAAAGAGTTGCAGAGCATCTCCGAGAGTACCTGGAAGATTTGCAAGATGAATTGAAATGGGATAAATCATTTAATCAAACTCAACAACAATTGATTGCATCTGCCCAATCTGCTAAAAGAGAAATTGCAGAAGGACTTGCAAAACCAATGAACTATAAAAATTTATGAAATCTGCAACTCTTCCTTCTTTTTGGGATAAATATAAGTCTCTTGAAAAGCAAGTTAGAGAAAGTGCGAGAAAAGCTTATGAGTTATGGAGAGAAAATCCTTTTCATCCGTCTTTGCATTTCAAATGTATAAATAACGAGGAGAATATTTGGTCTGTCAGAATAACTCGCAATTATCGAGCAGTTGGGGTTTTGGAGGGTGACACGGTTACATGGTTCTGGATAGGTAGTCATGACGATTATGAAAGCTTTTTTTCATAACACGATCGCTATTTAATTTACCACTTATAATAAAATTGCATATTTTGAATAACCCATCGCTAAAGCAGAAACATAAATAAGAACACTAAACTGCATATCTAATAATCTCCAATTATGCTCCATTATTAACAGCTAACTCTGCTTTTTCTAAAACCTGTTCCTTAACTGCATCACTTAAATAATATTCACCGCAGTTATGAAAAATTTCTGCCAGAACTTTTTGAATATAATAATACATTCATCTCTTTCTAATGTCACACAGTTACTAAACCTGGTTTAGTTTCTCCATGCTGACAAATTACGCATTTCATCATCTTTGTCTCCTAGTTGAAAAACCAACTAAACTTCTCTGCGCTTTTTCTATAAGTCTTTTTTATATAATGTATTGATATTACTTTTTCATTCCGGTTGTGTATTGAAATGACAGACACACCCAGCAAAATCAGAAGTTTTATTGAATATGTCCGTACTTTGAGGGGAGATGAAAAAGGGGAAGCACAAGTATTTTGCGATCGCCTTTTTCAAGCATTCAATCATCAAAGCTATAAAGAAGCAGTGGCAGAACTAGAATATCGTGTAAAGGCAAAAGGAAAATCCACCAAGTTTGCTGATTTGCTATGGCGGCCTCGGTTACTGCTGGAAATGAAAAAGCGGGGTGAAAAGCTAAAGAAGATCCATTACAGTTTTTATTAGAGTTAAATAAAGCAGTGGCAGAACGAGAAACAAAAAATTTACCTGTAGTGGCTCCTGGTTTACCTCCCTGTGTAACTAATCCCAGCGAGTTCATTACAGATGACTGTGTAAGGATGCCAAAGTAGGAGTTGGTGGGTAAGATTTATGAGCAAAAACTAATAATATTTGATAACTCAAAACGTCATGCTTAAAACTAATTTGTCACTAGCTCCATAAAGGAGTTTGGATGTTGTAGAAATAAAAGTTAATAATACTAATCTATAAAATAAATTATTGCGTAATGCGAGCATCTGACAACCAAACCAGGAAATCAAAAAATAATGTAGGGGCGGACAGCCGCCCACCCCTATTCAAATCAAGTCACACCAAAAACGATCGCTAAACCCAAAACAGCCCCAAACACAATCAAGGCATAGAATTGAGCGCGACCGTTTTCTAAATATTTCAAACCTTCGCCACTGACAAGGGTGAAGAAACCTGTGAGGTTAACTGCACCATCGACAACGCGGAAGTCAACTTCCATAACTTGTCTGGCTACGCGACGCAAGCCGATGACAAAAACGCGATGGTAAATGTCATCAAAGTACCACTTATTGAGGGATAATTCGTAGAGTGGTTTGATTTTAGCAGCGATCGCCGCAGGGTTAATTTTACCCCGCAAGTACATTAACACAGCCAAGGTAATACCAACCAAGGAAATTGCCACTGAAGCACCCGCCATAATATAAAACTCTGTCGGGTCGAACTCGGCAGCTTTTTCTAGAACTTCCGAGAGGGTTTCGCTTGGTGGAAAGATGAACTCCTCGAAGTAATTGGCAAAGGGAGTTCCTAGCAAACCAATCAAAATCGAAGGCACTGCCAAAACCGCTAATGGCAGAGTCATTGTCCACGGCGATTCGTGGGGAGAATCGCTGTGATGTCCGTGGGAGTCATGGGAGTGATGGCGATCGCCAGTTGCCGCCAATTCTCCTTTTTTCATTGCCCCAGGGCCAAAATTTGGAACTGGTTCTTCTGACTCTAACTCTAGGACGATTGTCGCCGCCTTCTTGAGTTTTTCCTTGATTTTCTCGTCAGTTCCCCGGAATTTGCCTTCAAATGTCATGAAATACATTCTGAACATGTAGAAAGCAGTAATGCCGGCGGTTAGCCAGCCAATCAACCAGAGGAATGGGTTAGCTTGAAAAGCTTGCCCCAAAATTTCATCTTTTGACCAGAATCCAGCAAAGGGAGGAATACCAGAAATTGCCAAGCAACCAATCAAAAAGGTAGTTGCTGTAACTGGCATATACTTCCGCAATCCGCCCATCACCCGCATATCTTGGGCTAAAGCTGGGTCGTGGCCGACGACACCTTCCATACCGTGAATTACTGAACCTGAACCCAAGAACAGCATCGCTTTGAAATAGGCATGGGTCATCAGGTGAAATAGTCCAGCACTGTAGGAACCCACTCCCATTGCCATCACCATGTAACCGAGTTGGGAAATGGTGGAATAAGCCAAGCCTTTTTTGATGTCGTTTTGGGTAATGGCGATGCTTGCCCCCAAAAACGCCGTAAATGCCCCAGTAAAGGCAATAACGTTCATTGCTGCTGGGACATGTTCAAATACCGGGTACATCCGGGCTACGAGGAAAACACCCGCTGCCACCATTGTTGCTGCATGAATCAAGGCAGAAATGGGGGTGGGGCCTTCCATTGCATCTGGTAGCCAGACGTGCAGAGGAAATTGGGCAGATTTCGCCACCGGGCCCAGGAAAACTAAAATCGCAAACAGGACAGCGAGAAAATTGCTGATGGAACCTGTTTCGACGAGTTGGGCGAGGCGATCGCCCATAATATTAAAATCAAAGCTTCCAGTTGCCCAGAACAGCCCTAAAATCCCTAACAAAAGACCAAAGTCGCCCACGCGGTTGGTTACAAATGCTTTTTGTGCGGCATCTGCGGCTGACTTGCGATCGTACCAAAAGCCGACCAGCAAGTAGGAACACATCCCGACAAGTTCCCAGAATATATAAATCTGTACTAGGTTGGGGCTAAGCACCAAACCTAACATTGAAGAGCCAAATAAACTGAGATAAGCATAAAACCGCACGTAACCGGGATCGTGAGCCATGTAGCCATCAGTGTAAACCATGACTAAGAAGGCAACTGTTGTCACGATAACCAGCATTAGGGCTGTCAGGTGGTCAACAGTGTAGCCCATAGTCAGGTGAAAATTGCCTGCGGCCGCCCATTCCAGGGTATGGGTATAAGCCGGATGTCCTTGAACTTGACTCCACAACAAAGCAAACGACAGCGCCATAGCTGCTCCCATTAGGGAGATAATTACTACAGCGTTTAACTGCCGCAGGCCGTTTGTCACCTGATTCAACGATATTAACCCTAGACCGACCAGCATTGCCCCGAAAAGAGGTAATACCGGAATCAGCCAGGCATACTGATAGATTACTTCCATCACTGACGCCTACTTTTAGAATTCTTGACTAGCGTGTCGGAACTGTTAACAATTGTGACACACACCCTTTAGGATAAAATAACCCACCCAAGGCTTATTGGGTGGGGTATTAAGCATGGTTTTAGATTTGCACATAGGGTGCGGGCATAGGGCATTGGGCATAGGGCATTGGAAGTGTTGGCTGTTGAGTGTTGACTGAGAAGTTATTCCCCGCGTAAGAGCGTCTCCTCGTTTCCCTACTCACTATTCCCCATTCCCCATGCTTTTCAAGCTGACCAGTACTCTAAGTCGGCGGTTTTAGAACCCTTGTAGATTTTAGGGCAACTAGTATAGCTGACTTTGATTTCTTCTAACGCCAGACGTAAATCTTCTCGGCCGCGAAAAGCTTCTAAACGGTGTCGAATGCTGCCATTTTCAATCAAAAGTAAAGTCGGCAGTGACTTGAGCCTATAAGTTGTAGACAATTTAAAATTTTGATCGGCGTTAACCACCACCAATTTAATTTCCTCACCGCATTGGGCTTGAAATTGCAATAAAAGTGGGTGGATAATCCGACACAACCCACACCAAGGGGCTTCAAAATTAACTAAAACAGGAATTGGAGATTCTAAAACTTCTTGAGTAAATGTCCGCTCACTAACCGACAACACCATGACGCCTCTTGGATTATAGGGTTTTTATATCAAACTAGCTATTTGCAATGAATTCAGTAGTGCTGGATTTCGAGTCCTGAGGAGCCACTGCGGTTATTTGGTCTCCAAATGTGGAGCCAGTGGCGTTGCTGAGTGGAATTCCATACTAAATTGTTTTTGTTTGCGACTCAAGTGGGGGCTGGGAACTACTTGCCAAGCAATGAATAATATTGTGATTTTTTTGACACAGTATTTAATATTCATTGCTTAGGGCAGGTTCAGTGAAGATTATCAAAACGATAGATTGCCTTGGCAAAGGCCGCTGTAGGCATCGCTGCTGTAAGGACACAAATTCTAAGACATAGAGTGATTTAGATATAACTTAGTAGATTTGTGTGTCTGCGATCGAAAAGTTGGCACAACTTTTAAGGTGGCTTTTTTGGATGTTCAATTATCCATTGCCTTTGCTGTTTGGTAATTGAGACTCAATCGGTCATTTACTTCCCGGATTGGCAACCGTCGGATACCTACCGATATCAAATTTCAACTTTACTGAATGTACCCCCACTGAATAAATGTTTGAATTTATCGTACATTGATTCGGGGGCAATTGATAAGCTGAAATTTTCATCGACTTGGAATTTTATGTTGACACTGGGGATCGATTAAAATTCCCATTTTATCGTACTAGTTGCTTCCAGCAATAGAGGGTGCGACCACCAAAGCAAAGCCACAAAAATCGCAACTCCTAAATAGGCAGGGCGGATAAATTCGTGCCATTTGATAGATTGACGGCCGTCAAGAATTGCTTTAAAGGGAATAATTGAAGTTCGCTGTTTGGCCATTTCAAAGGCTGACCCATAGCGCAAGCCCAAACGGCGATCGCCATGCCAAACCCCAAACAAGTGATGCAATACCAAGCCAATGGAGGTCACAAGGGTAAAAGTAGTACCCAGCCAGAGAGTATGGGCAATACACCAAATTATTTGTCCTACCATCTGGGGGTGACGAGTAACCCGAATAATTCCTGTTTCGTAGAGATGAACTTCAGGCTTTTGAATCGCTGCAATTTCTAGTAGATTGAAGGTAGCGGGATACAAAAACAAAAATGAGATTGCTGACAGCAGCCAAACAACTTCTCTGACTCCCGGCACACCCTGTACCTGCCAAAGTTGCAAACCATCATAGCGATGCCGAAAAAAGTAAATAATTAAGATCGCAGCCAATGGTAGGCTGACTAATGCAAAAAGAATACGATAAAGCCTCGGCCCAATGTATTTTTCTGCCCAAGGGCGCAAAGCAGCGCCTCCACTGTGAGCGATCGCAAAAACTATTTCTAACCCCAGTATGACAAAATGACTGGGTGTCAACCAAGAAATCGGCATCATAATACACGGGTGAAGTAATTTAAAGAAAACTGAATTCAGTACAACCAATACCACAAAGTATTCAAAAGGGGACTTTAGTCAACATGTTGTGCTACTGTCTTTTTCGAGTCAAGCCGTCAAGTTTAAGATGCAACAAATCACGCCCGGCCAATTGCTGGCAAAGGTGAAAAGTTGCTCCCATCCGCTCCTTTCAAAGTTTGTGGGTTGAGCCTTATGTCTGACCTTCCTTTCACTTTAGATCAGTTACGTATTCTCAAAGCGATCGCTGTAGAAGGGAGCTTCAAGCGCGCTGCTGATAGTCTCTATGTCTCCCAACCTGCCGTCAGTTTGCAAGTGCAAAACCTCGAACGGCAGCTCGATGTCCCTTTATTCGACCGTGGAGGACGACGCGCCCAGTTAACCGAAGCTGGGCATCTACTCTTAAGTTACGGCGAAAAAATCCTCAGTCTGTGCCAGGAAACTTGCCGCGCCATTGAGGATTTGCAAAATCTCCAAGGCGGTACTTTAATTGTCGGTGCTTCTCAAACCACTGGCACTTATCTTTTGCCGAGAATGATCGGTATGTTCCGCCAAAGATATCCAGATGTAGCAGTGCAATTGCACGTCCACTCTACTCGGCGGACTGCTTGGAGTGTCGCTAACGGACAAGTCGATCTCGCCATCATTGGTGGTGAGATTCCCGGCGAACTAGCAGAATCTTTGGAAGTTATTCCTTACGCTGAAGACGAACTAGCGCTGATTTTACCCGTCTTTCATCCCCTAGCCAAACTTGAAAAAATCCAAAAAGAAGACCTATATAAATTACAATTCATTGCTTTAGATTCCCAATCAACAATCCGCAAAGTAATTGACCAAGTGCTAGCACGTTGTGAAATTGATACCAGGCGTTTTAAAGTTGAAATGGAACTCAATTCCATTGAAGCCATTAAAAATGCTGTGCAATCTGGTTTAGGAGCTGCATTTGTCTCCACTAGCGCCATCGCTAAGGAACTGCAAATGGGCGTTCTTCACTGCGGCAACATTGAAAACGTCGTTGTCAAACGAACCTTATGGCTGATTTTTAATCCCAACCGTTATAGATCCAAAGCGGCAGAAGCCTTTAGCCAAGAAATTCTGCCCCAATTCGCTAACCCTGGATGGAACCAAGATGTGTTAACATTGACACAAAAAAACATAGTTCTAACTACATTGGATATAGCAACGCCCACCTCCCTTGGCGAAGACTAAAATCTGGTCATTAGTCCTTACCTTTACCTATAGGACGCTTATTTGCGAAACGCTGTGCGAAGGCGTAGCTTGCTTCGAACCAGGAGTACGAAAAGCCGCCCTTCCAGCGTCCACATCATTTGTTTTTTGTCAATGACCAAGTAATTCGTAATTCGTAATTCGTAATCATTACCCCAAGTGCTGTAGACAAGCTAGGGATTTGGCATAAAGAAAAATTTTCCTGTTCTTGATAAAGAAATTTAGTTTCTGTGTAACCTGAACTAGTTAGGAATTACGAATTATCAATTACGAATTATTTTGACTAATGACTAATCACGAAAATGGAAGTTTACTGTACTCGCCCACGTTGCCCACGCCCACAAAACTATTTTGCTGATTTAGATGATATTACAACGCTGAAAACAACGCAGCAGAAGTACTGTATTAGTTGTGGTATGCCGCTGTTACTTGATGGTCGATATGTGACCGTGAAGTTATTGGGAAGAGGTGGATTTGGAGCAGCATTTTTGGCACGCGATCGCCGAATTCCTGGAATGCGTCAATGCGTTGTTAAGCAGTTTCAACCAGCAGGAAATTTAACCTCGACTCAACTGCAACAGGCACAACTGATGTTTGAGAGAGAAGCAGAAGTTTTAGCGCAAATAGGCAACGAACACGAGCAAATTCCCGATTTATTTGCCTTTTTTCCAGTGATAGTTAATGGCTTGCAACCAGGACAGCAAGACCAATTTTTTTACTTAGTACAAGAATATATTGATGGGCAAAACTTAGAAGAAGAATTAACTCAACAGGGGCAATTTTCTGAACAAAAAGTCTTAGAAGTATTGCAAGAAATTCTGAAGATACTTAAGTTTGTTCATGAGAGAGGCATTATCCACAGAGACATAAAACCTTCTAACATCATGCGTCGTCGTGATGGAAAACTCTTCTTGCTAGATTTTGGTGCAGTCAAGCAAGTAGCAAATGTAGCATCAGGCGCAGCGTCTTCCACAGGAATTTATTCCTTGGGATTTGCACCACCAGAACAAATGACTGGGGGCCAAGTATTCCCATCTACGGATTTATACGCCTTGGCTGTTACTGCCATTACGTTGTTGACAGATAAAGAAGCAACTCAACTTTTTGATGTCTATAGCAATCAATGGAAATGGCGAGGGCAAGTGAATGTCAACCCTAGCCTTAGTAATGTTTTAGACAAGATGCTTCTACCTGCTGCCAATCAACGCTTCCAATCAGCTCAAGAAGTCCTAGACGCGCTAAAATCACCGTCTTTAGCCTCAAAACAAATTAATTCACCCTCTGTAACGCCCCAATCACCTCAAAGCCCTAACCCTCCTGTTCCCCGTACTCCAGTAACTCAACCGATGTTTTCGACATTGGAATTATTAGGTGGGGCAGCTTTTAGCGGATTTGAGGGCGCATTAATAGCGATCGCCCTCTTCAGTTTAGTAAAATCACCAATTATCACTTTAATTGTTGCATCCATCATTTTGGGGTTGCTGATATTTGCCCAAACCAGGCGATGGATCGAAAAGTTTGATTTATTAATTATTCCGGCAATTACTTTTGCTATTATTTTTTTTCTACCCTTTTTACAAGGTGGTCTTGATATTCAGTCAGTAGTTCTTTTAGCAGTTGCAGCTAGTTTAGTTGCCATTTCCCTAACAGCTGTATTTCGGCTTATTTATAAATTACTATCTCTCATACTTTAAAAAATTGGTGCTAACGCCTAACTTATGTCTCAGAAAAATGAAACGGTTACTCTTTTATTAGCCATTATCATCACCATTGGCTTAATTTTTGGTGGCTTATGGTTTTTTATGGAACGGTGGGCGCAATTAAATAAACCTATTGCTAATCAATCGGTAAATAATAATTCTAGGGATGTTATTCCTGTTCCTAATTCCACAGAAACCAGCAATCGTAAATGTGACGTACCAAACCTACCACAGGGGACATTTAACTACGGTGGTAGCACAACCTGGGCACCTATTCGTAAAAACGTAGACTCCGTATTGCAAAGCCTGTGTCCTCAATTTAGTTTACGTTATACTCAACCGATTAATGAAAAACCAGGATCTGGAACTGGGATTCAGATGTTAATAGCTAATCAATTAGCTTTTTCTCAATCTTCTCGTTCGCTTAAAGCCCAAGAAAATACAGAAGCTCAACAAAAAGGATTTACTTTAAAAGAAATTCCAGTAGCAATTGATGGGATTGCGATCGCAGTTAATCAGAATCTGAATATTCCTGGTTTAACTGTCGCCCAACTCAAGGACATTTACACAGGTAAAATTACTAACTGGCAAGAAGTGGGCGGAACAAATTTACCAATTACAGTCTACTCTCGTAGTAAAGAAGCTGGCGGTACAGTGGAGTTTTTTGTGGAAAATGTTCTCAACAAAGATGATTTTGGTGTCAATATTAATTATATTGGCACTACTACTGAAGCGCTCCGAAAATTAGCTGCAACTCCTGGAGGAATCTACTATGGTTCTGCTCCAGAAATTGTACCCCAGTGCACGATTAAGTCGCTACCAATAGCACGCACAAGTAATCAATTTGTGGCTCCCTATCAAGAACCTTTTGTCGCTCTATCTGAGTGTCCTAATAAACGCAATCAACTAAATAGTCAGGCATTTCGTAGTGGTGAATATGCCATTACTCGCAATTTATTTGTCATCGTTAAACAGAATAATCAAACAGATCGACAAGCTGGAGAAAGTTATGCAAACTGGCTGCTGACATCTCAAGGTCAAGAACTGATTGAAAAGGCTGGATTTGTCAGAATAAAATAATCATTTTCAGAATTCAGAATTCACTTACCCATACCCCATGCCCTAAACCTTAATTTTGGCAAACAAAGATTCGTATTCTTTGGTTGCTGAGGGAGATAAAGGAAGTAGAAATTCGCTTTTCTCTAAAACTGAGCGATTGGTTTGTAATAAACTCTTTAAAGGTTTCTGAATATCAGAAGCCATAATATTTGTAGAAATTGGCGAATTGGTTTTGGTTAGTAGAGCAATTTGCTTAGCAGTGCTTGGTTGCCAACAAAAATCAATCCATCGATCTGATAATGTAGTTGTAGTAATACCTACCGGGCGTACCCACAAATCTGCCCAAATTGCGGTTCCTGACTGAGGAATAACCGCCACAAGTTCCGGGTAACGTCCCAGAATTGGTAGTATATCGGTTGACCAACCAACTGCCAGCCAAGTATCTCCCATAATTAGAGGTTCTAAGTAATTAACAGAACTGTAGAACTTCACCTGTTGGTTTAATATCTGTAATTCTTTTTCCAAGTCTGGTACTTGGTCAAGATTTTCTGTGTTGTAAGATTTTCCTAGTTTCTTTAAAGTCAAACCAATAACTTCTCGTGGTTGATTGAGTAGGGAAATACGCCCCTTCAACTCATCGCGCCACAAATCACTCCAATCTGTGGGCGTCCATCCTAATTCTTGTAACTTGTCACGGTTATAAACTATGGCTGTACTACCCCAGCGATAAGGCGCACCCCACACTTTTCCTTGAGCGTCCAGGTTGCCTCCATCGTTGCGCGTTACGAGTTTTTTCCACTTTTCATCTAAAGCAGACCATTGTTTTAATTGGTTTCCTTGTAACTGTTGCAGTGGTTGAATCAATTTTTGCTCGATAGCTGCTTTTAGCCAATAATCTCCCAATGTTACTAAATCAGATGGAGGAGTTCTTTCAGCTTGCCTAAAGGGTATGAATCGTCTCCATCCCTGCTCATCATTGGCTATTGGTTTCTGCTGCCAATTTTGTAATTGGTTGAATAAATCCTGTATCTGCTCCACAGGAGCAAACTTGAGTTCTACCTGCTGCTGCAAACCTTTGTGAAATTCATTAACTACCTGGCCTGGTATGGAACCTTTTAATAACTGTACTTTTAATTGAGTCTGCTTGTTTCCGCTACAGCCAAAAAGCAGTTGTGAAATCGTCAGCGTACTTATACCTAGTAAAAAAGACCGTCGATCCATTGATTTTGGATTTGAGATTTTTGATTATACCTATATTTAGCAGAGATTTACAGAGACTGACTGTCTCAAAAGTAGAGTTCTAAAATTTTCAGCATTTTTTGTTGGTAATATCGATAAATTTGAACATTTGACTCAAATTGCCTAGCTTTTATGCAAATCACTACGTCAAGATTAATCTTTCTCAATAATTTTCCTGAGTTGTACTTATGCTAAATCTTTGCTTAATGTTTAGAAGTAATGATTTAAATGTCACATTGCCACAAAAAATGTGAATACTTAAATAATTCATAAGTATAGTTAAGATTATCAGTAAATTGAATAACATAGAAATTAATGTGCCGATGAGGGTATTGAATGGAGCCATTACAAAAGCAAATCCTGATTCTGAGCCAAAAACTGGATGCCCTCTGCCAAGTAATTGAGCAGCTTGACATTAAAGTAGCTCAAGCTTTTTCAGAGTGTTCCTTAGCGAATACACAAGCAAGGGACAATTATCAGGAAAATAGCGGTACTGGAGGGAACCAGTTAAAAGGACGTATCAGTTCAAATTCAGAAATGGAACACAAGGATGTATTAACAGATGGCATTTATATAGATATGCATCGTCAAGGTGGAGATAATAACTTAACACCAGAAATTCAAATACAACGACTAACAGCGCAATTAACAGCAGCATACAATCGCATTGCTGCCTTGGAAGAGCAATTACTTAGAGAAAGAATTCATTAAAAAAAGAAGTCAGAATTCACCAATTGAGAATTCAGTAATGCTTGAAGTTGCGGGCTTATACCCACCAGCTATAAGTACCACGAAATTTAAAATTTGGTGTGGTGCTTTAGTGTTTGTACTCTTAGAACGAAGCAGCCTAGATTCACCAGTCGTACTCCAATTTAATTTCTTTTTATGACTGGTGATTTCTGAATTCTTTATTGCTAATTTAGCTAATATTGATGAGTTCAAATATAAACCGGAACTTTATAAGTTTCCGGTTTTGTTATTAGTAATTGACCAAGCTCAGCCGTTCTAGTTGGGCTTCAATCGCTGTTAAAAGTTGGTGTTGTTGCCAATCTTGGCTAAGATGAGCAGCTATACAAGCTGCTCCAGCACCCATACCTTCTTTGACAAAGCCTTGCTCGTAAGCTCTCAATTGTGGATAACGAGAATTATTAAAGTTGAGAGCAGTTGCTAATAGGGTAGGAGTTGCTGCAATCTCAGTTGAACTGCCTTTACTTAAACTCAGGGCTAAGTCAACAGTAGCGCCAGTAGAATCTTCTGCCACCCAGCGCGTTGTACCCACAACTACTTCTGTCGGTTGCCATGATAAAGCGTAAGCTTGAGCGATCGCACTCATTAGCGCATAAACCGCTAGCATTTGCGTCCCTCCAGCCAGCAGAACACCACAACTACGACTAGCAGCGATCGCCATTCCAGCCACCACTACTTGCATAGGATCGCCCACCGCAGCGACAAGTTTTAGGGGATCGGATAGGGACGCGGGGACTAGGGGTAGGGGACGCGGGGACGCGGGGAAATAACTCTCCGTGTCTCCGTGTCTCCGTGTCTCCGTGTCTCCCCCTTCCCTCATTCTCTCCAGTCCAGCTTGCACTAGCGCCCACTTTTGGGCATGGTTACAAACAGGATGACTACTATTGACTTTTCCGGCAGCTTCTATGCCTAAACCAGTTAAAATTGCCTGAGCAGTTGTGGTGCCTCCAACGACGCACTCACCGATAATCAAATATCCTTGTTGGATATTGGCAGCAAGGCGTTCTCCCCAAACTAGCCCTTGTTCGAGTAAGTGGCGTACAGTTGTGATTTCCATAGCATCCCCTCCACTTAAACATCTGGCAGGAGTGCCACCTAAATCAATTACTGGCACAGCAGGAGCCTGGGGTAAGCCAGCATTAAACAAATGCACTGGTATTTTTAGCGACTCACAGACAGCACGAGAAATTAACACAGGCGAAGCCCCAGCCGCCAATGGTGGTAAGGGATATTGGGGTTTATGTTCCGCGCCGTAGTACAAAAATTCGGCATCGGCACAAGCGGTATATTTCCGATCTTCTGGAGTGCGCCCGGCTGCTGAAATTCCTGGGATCAAAGCAGTTTCAGTAAATCCTAAAACACAGGCAAATACAGGTAGGCAACCACGATACCGTCGCAGCCATTCTTCACCCTGTTCTTTTTTGGTATAAATGCGAATTTGGGAATTGGGCATGGGGCATGGGGACAAGGGGAATAAATCTTCAGTCAACACTCCCAATGACTAACCTTCATAATCCATAAGGACTTGCACCCAATGTGGTGGGCGGGGAATGGGGTTGCCCAGGCGATCAAAAAGCAGCCATGCTGCTAGGTGTACAACAAAAAGGTAGATAAAGTTGTTGAGTATGATTAAGGCGATCGCGCCTATTTGAATCAAAAACACGCTGGGAGTCGCCAATAGACTCAGCTTCAGGAATACCCACTCGATAAACTCAGTCACCTGGGTAATAACATAAATCCAAAGGTCTTCACCTGATAGCACAGACAATAACCACAACCGAAAAAAGACTCCTAAAGTACCCAACAGGGTACCCAAGGTGATGGAAACCATCCAAGGAACGCGACGACGATACCACGCCGCACCCAAAAGCACGCCCATAAAGCCGTAGGGCATGACAAATAGCAAACTGCGGGCTGGCCCCATGAGCACCGTCAGCAATAACCCAGAAGTGAGTGCTGCCATCCATGCTGCTCGTTTGTCCCAACGGAGATAAACTAGAGCGATCGGCACTGGAAAAAATATCCGCAAAACTGGCCCTAAAGGAAAGTAAAAATTAATAAACCAAATTAGGCTAGCAGTACTGGCTAAAAAGGCTGTTTCCACCATCCTCAAGGGCGTATCAGCTTTAAGTTGAGGACGGGTTAACTCTTGTTTTTCTACCCAACGATTGACAGGAGTGTGAGATTCCGGCGATGGATCTTCCTCTGGCTCATCTGGCAGAGAATTTAAAATGCTCATATTTTGACGAGTTGTTAAACTATCATTCTTTCCAAGGCTGACATATCAGGAATACAGATAATGTCTTGATCCCGTTTAATCAAGCCTCTTCTTTCCAGCCTTGTCAACACTCGTGTCACCGTTTCCCGTGCCAATCCGCTCAAACTACTTAATTCGCGATGAGGTAAATTTGGGATTTCGGTTCCTGTTTGCCCTTTTTTTCCCTGTCCTTCTGCCAAAAACAGCAATGTATCTGCCACCCGTGACTGACTATGAGATTCCCGCAAGCGTAATCGCCGATTCACTTGCTGTAAACGCTCTGCCATCAGTTTTGCTAATCTCAGCCCTGCCAAGGGTTCTATTTTCAGTAAATTGCTAAAATCTGAAGCTGGCATACTGCCAATTACCGTTGGGGTCAGGGTAATCACATCAGTAGTTCGGCGTTTTTCACTTAGAACCGCCATTTCACCAAACAATTCCTCTTTGCCAAGAATGTTGAGTGTTACCTCTTTCCCTTCTAAATTATAAGTACGAATTTTTACCCATCCTTCTCTGATAAAATACACAGCACCACCCCAGTCATTTTCTAGTACGATCGTTTGATTAGCTGGATGAGTGCGGGTTACAAGATGGGTAAGGGCTGTTTCCACAACAGCATCTGGCAAACTCTGAAAAAATAAGGGCACATATCGGTCTTCCATTAGGACATTTTGATTTAAGCTGCTATATACACACGACATACAAGAGCATTTTTTAAGCCTAGCTATCAAAGCACAGCCACCTTTTAACAATAAAAATAACCTATACTACGCAAGAAAGTGAGAAGAGGGGTTTTCTAAGTAATTTTTACCTATAGGTTTAAATATGGCAAAAATTTTCCAAAAACTAGTTTATAGCTTGCTGAAGTATTACTTAAGGGTTAAATGTAGTGCAAACTTGATTACTCTTGATTACTTAAAAATATAGGCCAACAACATTCATCATACTCAAGCTAGTGAAGTACCTGCACTGACCTTACGGTACAGTATAAGCTTCCGGCTTCATTCGCCATTACGTGACTAAACCGGAGCTAGTCATGTGTCTGCGGCAAGTCTGACTAGTTTGAAGTTAGCCTTTGTGTTCCATGCAGTCGGGTAGGTCAACGACCATGTGTATTATATCAGACCATATAAATCGTTCTAGAGATTTGTTCGTCTCGTTGCTGGTATAGTGTGAGCCTTCTTGCTGTTAAAGGTTAATTATTGCTCAGATATTTTAGCGGTTTTGAACAATCAAGCTAAGCTTGTTAAACAAACGCTGACTGAAGATTGCCACTCCTTCCAGTAATCCATAACATAATGACAGTCACAAGTCAAAGTGGCAGCTGTTGTCACTCAAAACTTCAATGACTGTAAACTAATTGTCATATTAATTGACATATTGTTGTAGCTAAGGTAACTGAAAGTGACTTCCAGTGCAGATGAAATTCAAAAGCTGATTGCAGACATTGACAATTTACTTGCTAGTGGTGGCAAGCGCTTGTCTCGATTTTTACCTAGTCAGGGGCAAGAACCTAAAGAGGTTTTAGAACGAATTCGGGACTTTTTGGTGAAGCTACGAGAAAAAGAAGCATTAGACAGTAGCGCTCAAAATCAATCTCTGACAGAACCGCGTTCGCCCTTGGCGTTGGCGGAGCCATCGCCCTTGTTAACAAAATTTATCGATCGAGGTGATAATGAGCTTTTACTGCCACCGTCCCAACCCACTCAAGAATACACTGGTGGTGAAGCAGGAGAATTAAAAACTGAATTTTCCAGATTGATGCAGCCATTACGGGCGGAATTAGAATTGCTCTTGCAAGAAAGAGCAACTCTCGTCCAAGAAATTCGGCAGCTAGAACAAAAGCGATTGCAAAACTACTCCTTGGCGCAGCAGTTGACAAACCAAGAACAGATGATTAACGACTTTTTACAGTTACTCATCAGTCGGCTTGTGCCAAATTTAACACCATTGCTAGCACAAAGTTTGGTCAATTCCTCCATTTCTTCAGCAGGAAGCGATCGCCCAAATTCAGAACCAGTATCTTTGGCAACTCAACCTTTGTTAGAATCCCCAGAGCGTGTAGAGCAGTTAACACGACTGGCTCAGGACTTAGACCAGCGCCTATTATCACTAGATGGGACTGTGAATGTTGTCTTTGAGGCACTACAACGTAACATTAATACTTATTACGAGTCTTTATCCCAAGCACTAGCAAGAATGCATAGCAAGGGAATCCAAGGCGAACAGTTGATAGCCAGCTTTCTCAACAATTTGACGGAGTATTTGCAGCAACAATCCCCTAGTACCGAGTCATCTTTTCTGGAGATAGAAACCCAGACACCACCTGCATCACCAACTCAGCAAAACGACATCAATGCTGAAGAATTTGCACTTCCGCTTTTAGAGCTAACACAGCCAGAAACTTCACCAATTAATTTTGAGCCACAGCCTACTACCCTCACAGAAGATTTAGATGCAGTACTTTTGCAGCTTGGCTTCGATTCGTCGCAATCTTCTGAAAGTCCAAATGAATTACCAGAAGAGATTTCTACGTTAATTGCCGATGAAGTAGACCAACTTTATGCAAGTTTGTTTGGTACCGTTAATGATTCACCAACCTCTGTTGCAGCTTCTTCATCAGCTTTGAATATCCCTGAGGAAACACCTGTTGTTCCTCCAACTGTGGATTCTGAGATTGTGGCATCCAATACATCGTTTGCACCAGACACAGATTTTTTCGATCTGAGCAATGCTCAGGCTACGGTAGAAACCACAAATTCAGGGGAAGAACTATTTTTTGCAGAGGATACTAACCTCCCCTCGCCACCAGAAATTTCGCCAGAAGACAGTTTGTTTCTAGAACTTAGCGCTCAGCCAGAAGTTGCCGATACAATTAGCACTTTAACTGATTTACTGCCTGAGGCAAGTACTGAGGAGCAACTTCTGGAACTGCCATCGCCTGTGATTCAAGCTACAACTACAGCGGCAGCCACTCCAGAAATACCAGAAATTGAGTTAGCACCCAGCGAAGTTATCGCCACAGAGACTACAAGCGATCGCCAAGAACTTTCTTTAGATAACTATATTCCAGCTTCGCCACAAGAAAACCTACTTTCTCTAGAGTCAAATCAGACTCCAGCGATCCCCGATATTTCCTTAGATGAAGAACAGTTGCAACAATTAGACCTGGATTTGGCTAATTTCGATCGCCAGCTAAATTCTGATTTGCAACCAGCTACAAATCTAGAAATTTCTCAGGAATCTGTTGCTAAAATTCAAGAGATAATTCCCACAGTTGTGCCTGAGCAACAACCAGAATATTTTCAAATAGTAACAAACGATTTCGCAGTTACCGAAGTAGAAACTAACTTAGATTTAGACACAAAAACTGAAAAAAAAAAGCAAGAGACAACTTCCGTATCAGAAAGCGCTTTACCTCCAAATTCCGACTCGATAAACAATACAGAAGTTTCAACCAACGTTCTCCAATCAGTCTGGTATTTAGGAATTGATTTGGGTACAACAGGAATTTCTGCGGCTTTATTAAATAGTTCCTCTTTGGTTGTACATCCTATTTATTGGTCGGCAGAAAACTCACCCAGAACAACTTCTTTTCAGCAATCGTTTCGTTTACCCACAGAGGTTTATCTGCCCGCAGCTTCTGTACCCCAAAGTGAAAATGACGGTATTGAAACACAGGAACAGACAGCACCTGCGGCTGTCGCCCAAGATAAGAATCCTACGCCAGCGACATCGGATGCAACAAACAATCTTTACTCAGCACAACTCAAGCCTTATTTACAAGTAGCTATTCCCTACAAAAGCGAACGGCAAAAATGGGAGCCTGTTTTGCAATTAAATGAATTTTCGGCAGGGCCTTTAATTTGGGTTGTACGATCGCTCTCAAAACTACTATTAACTCTCAAATGCGATCGAGGTAGTACCACCCCTAGTTTAATTGCTGCCGCTGTTGGCATCAACGAACAAAACTTTTCTCAAATTATTAATAATATTGCTGGTGTAATTTGCACTTGTCCATCTAGTTGGTCAGAACAATATCGCTTCAATGTCAGAGAAGCTGTACTCACTAGCAAACTTGTTCAACATCCCCAGCAGGTCTTTTTTGTCGAAGAAGCGATCGCTAGTATACTTCCAGAACTCGATACTGCTAACGGCGAGCAAATAAAATTAAAATTAAACAAAGATCGAGATTCTCATCCTGCAAAAACCAGCGAAAATTCCCTTGTAGGCAACACCCTTGTCATTAATATCGGGGCAGCTGCCACAGAAATGTTACTAGTCGATGTGCCAGAAACTCTGGCCCAATTGACATACAATGATTTCATGCTCCACAGTTTTGCTTATGCTGGCAAAGGAATTGAACAAGACATTATTTGTCAGCTGCTTTTGCCGCCCAAATCTCGGCGATCGCGTTTAGAAACCCAAAGCGAGAGTAAAATACCTACCACTAATCCCTGGCAATGGCAACCGTCGATTCCCGGTTTAGACCAAATGCATTGGCAGAGTTTAGGGTTAGAAGAATTACAACTACCTAGAGTCGGCGAACCAGATATCACTGCTCGGATTCGTCTCCAGCAGCGTCTAGAAAGTTCTTTGTTGGGACAGGCGATATTAGATGCAGCACTCGCTCTGAAGCTGATTTTACAACACCAAGACTCTTTTACCTTGGAATTAGCCGATCGGCAGTGGACTTTACGCCGACGAGACTTAGAAAGTCAAGTATTTATCCCTTTTGTCCGCCGCTTGAACCGCGAACTCAACAAATTATTGGTAGCTCGTGGTATTCCCACAGAAGCCATTAATCAAGCTATCTTGACTGGTGGCGTGGCATGTGTAGGGACGGTAAATCGTTGGCTACGACAAAAACTCCCCAGCGCTAAAATTATCCAAGATTTATATCTCGGCGAAAACGGCGCTCCTAATTGCAGTCGAGTTGCTTATGGTTTGGCGATGCTACCTTTGCATCCCCAGGTATTAGATACACCAAGACAACAATACACTGATTATTTCCTATTTACAGAATTGCTGCGCCTGCTACCAGACAGACCCTTATCTTTTGGTGAAGTTATCCAGTTATTTGAAGGTCGCGGTATCAACACCCGCACTTGTCAGCAACGCCTGTTAGCTTTTTTGGAGGGTGAATTACCTTCGGGTTTGATACCTTCATTTACAGATTCAACTTGGCTCACCCACAGTTCTCAAGAAAATCCTGACTATCAAGCGATCGCCACTGCACCACTTTTTGAAAAACAAGGCAGTCTCACCTACCGCCCCAATTCCCAACAACTTTTGGCTTTGCGCCGCTATCTCAATGCTATCAAGGCTAGTAATCAGCAATCACTAGAGGAACCATATATAGTAAATTTTGCTTTGGAGCTTCATAGTCATTAGGCATAGGGTATGGGGTATGGGGCATGGGGCATGGGGAAAGGGAAGGGAGTAAGGGGAAAGATTAAATTTATTCCTTTTCCCTTTTCCCTTTAACCTTTTCCCCTGCCTCAAGAACCTCCCCACTCCCATATTTCTCAAGAGCAGTCAGCTTGCGAGTAAAACTATTTTTTAAGCGCAAAAAATATACCTGGTAATTATACAAATTTTTTTGGGGCTTTACAGGAGGATACTATAAATTTACAATCTGGGTAGTTAATAGAAAGATTTTGTAAATTTTAGGTCTTCAGTTTTTTTCTAATTGTGCTTTTGTGTATATTACTACTCAGTAGCAAAGACAAAAACATTAAAACTCCTATAAAAATTATGTCTATGCCTACGCTACTGATGCAAAAATTCCTGTTGTAGATAATTTAGCTATTGTGATTTATTCTTATTCCCTTGATTGCTCGCAACAGCCTTCACATCCCTCAACTGTAAGCTTTGCAAAACGATTAATTGATATTCTTGGAGCCATTATCGGGCTGATAGTTACATTTTTGGTCGCGATTCCTGTAGCAATTGTTACTTTGATTTACGATCCAAATCCAATATTTTATTCTCAAATTCGGTGCGGTTTGAATGGAAAACCCTTCCGGATATGGAAATTCCGGTCTATGGTTATGGATGCCGATAAACTCAAGCATTTAGTTGATAACCAAGCCAAAGGTCACATTTTTAAATCTGTTGACGATCCTCGAATTACTCCTGTGGGCAAATTTTTGCGGCGTACTAGCTTAGACGAATTCCCACAGTTTTGGAATGTTTTGCTAGGCGACATGAGTTTAGTTGGCACTCGTCCACCCACCCTTGATGAAGTCCAGAATTACGACCCACACCATTGGGATAGATTGCGAGTAAAACCAGGCATTACTGGAGAATGGCAAGCTAATGGTCGTTCGAGCATTACAGATTTTGAAACCATCGTCAAGATGGATATAGATTATCAACGTAAGTGGTCTGTAACTTATGACTTGAGTCTAATTATGAAAACAATCTGGGTAGTTTTGAAAAAGACTGGTGCTTATTAAATTTAGTCATTGGTCATTTGTCATTTGTCATTTCTCCCTATCTCCCCATTTCTCTTCACCCTTTGACCCCGCTACCAGTTTCCGTGGGCACAATGTAACGTTGTAGAAATAGAAATAGTAATAATACTGGGGCGATCGCAATTACAGAACCAGCCGCTACCAACCGCCAATCAAGGGAAAATGTACCAGCTAGCTTGGCAACTCCCAAGGGAAGGGTGTATAAATTTTCATCTTGGATGATAATTAAAGGCCACAAAAAGTCACTCCAAGCACCAATAAATACAAAAATTGCTAAAGTTACTAATGCTGGGCGAATTGCTGGTAACATCACATACCACCACAAACCCAACTCCGAGCTGCCATCCATACGAGCAGCTTCTTCTATTTCTTTGGGAACGCTGATAAAAGCTTGGCGCAACAAAAAAATCCCAAATGCAGAAGCTAGGCTCGGAAAAATCATCCCTAAATAAGTATTTCTCAAACCCAACTGGACTGTCAAAATATAAAGAGGAATCATCACAATCTGGAAAGGAATCATAATTGTAGAGACCACGGCAACAAAAATCCAGTCTCGCCCCACAAATGATAACCTTGCCAAGGGATAGGCAGCTAAAGCGCAAAACAGTAGATTTAAGCCCACAGTCAGCACTGACACCAAGGTGCTGTTGTATAAATATTGTCCAAAAGGTAAAGATAGCCAAACACGAGAAAAGTTATCCAGTGTAGGCGATGCAGGCAACAACTGTGGCGGCGACTGTAAAATATTTTCTGTAGGTGATTTTAAGGCTGTACTAATTAGCCACAACAAAGGAAAGAGCATCACCAGTGCGATCGCTCCCAATAGCGTATACATTAATAGAATCTGCGATCGTGATTTATTGGAATTCAGCATTTGATTAATAAGTTTTATAATTTTTCAATATTTTGCACTTGCTCAAATATTTGGTGGATGTTCGCCCATTTTCACCCACATTTTACGCACACGAGTTAATTGCAGACGATTCATTTTTAAAGCAGAAATTGTTGCTCTCCCAATGCTTGTAAGCCCTATAATTTCTGTAGCATCTTCACTCCAAGCAAAATTATCCGCCCATAATTGCTGTTGTAGATTAAATAATTTAACCTCATCCTGAGTATTCGGGTCAATTGCTGTTTGACGAGTTGCTTTATAACGATTACAAGATGGGCAAGCTAAGCAGAGATTTTCAAATACAGTTTTCCCACCAGCAAACAAGGGGATGATATGCTCAAATTCAAAATTAGTAACTGTTAAAGCCTCAGCAGTGCGACAGTAAGCACAACAATCAGCAAAATAATTACGAATTTCTCTTTTTAGTTCAACAGGAATGTAAACACTCACAATAGTTGCTATTTATTTTGAAAAATATTTAATGTATATCTAGCTCTAGTTTTCAGAATATTTAATTGGTCAACTTGTGCCAATAATTTATCTAAAATCTCACTTTCTTCGTTTGATAAATGATTTTCAGTATTTTTATTTAATAACTCTTGTAACTGTATCTGAGTTTTAGGAAATAAAGAACTTTCCGCTAAAGCTTGCAATTCATCTACGCTTAAACCAATCAATAATTCAGGATCTATAGATAAGTTTGCTAGCTGTTGGTAAGTTTCTAAATCTAACACTACACCAACTTTCTCTCCCTGTGAATTAGTAACATATTGAATTGAGTCAGACATAGTTTTAATTATGATTTTGATTAATTTTATCGTAATTTCTCATCAAAAATCTGAATGCATAAAAATATAGAATTCAGTAAATGTAGTCAATGACGTGGCAAAGCTAAAATGATGTAATAAACGTAGGTTGGGTTGTAGTAAGACCCCGCAGAGTACTAAGTGAAACCCAATACTCCGATCGATGTTGGGTTTCTACACTAATGCAAGATTGTAGCCTTGCCAGGCCAATCTACAATTCTGAATTCTGCTATATCATTCTAAAGTTTTAAATCAAATTACAGTGGTGAATCTCCAACCTCTGCATAAGGTTGTGGTTCCCGTAGGCGTTTGGCAATGTGTTCTCGCCGATGCTTTGCAAGTTCGCTATAAAGCTTCTTGCGAGAAAGATTCACACTACCAACAGGCTCATGTTCTAGGAGTGTATGCCAAGGGCTAAACATTGTACCCTCATCTAAACGTTTGCGTTCTTCAAAGTCAAATTTCTGACTGGGAATGCGGATAGTTGCAACTTTAATAAATGGTGAATCTGCTTCTTGCCATTCTTTAACATGGTCTTCAATTGGCGTTTTTTCATCATCTATATAAAACTGAATCAGAAAGTCAAAATATGCTTCTCCAACAGCCAAATGGTTGACTATTGCTTCCCTGAGGTAGTTTTCAGATTCGGGAAGTGTTTCTGGGGGTTGTTCAATTTGTTGAGATTTTACAGACAATTTGACAATTTTATCGCCAAACTTAAACGGAGCCATACTCCAATACTGAATCAAAAGTGGATTGCCTATCTTTTGGCTACCTATTTTTTGTAACAAAGCAAAGGCATAACCAAGTTCCTCTAACCGTTCTGGAGTAAGTTGTCCGCTACCTGCTTTAAAGATATCAGCGTAATCGCGAACGTCTTTGGTAAAGAAAGTAGGATAACTGTTGAGTATAAAATCTTGAGTTTTTTCTTCATCATCAAGTATTTTTTGCCCCTCTACATTCATCACCTTGATGGCGATACCGCGAACATCAGGTTGGGTGTCGGAGCGAAATTTCCCACGTTTTTCGGGCGCACCACCATTAGAGAAACGAATCCAAGCAGGATAGGTTTGGGGTGTTTTGAACAAACCTACTCTCAGATGTTCGGGAAGGTTGGGTTCAATAATAAACTCTCCCCAAAGCAGTCCATGACTTTTGCTATGAATTTGGCGCAGATCTGGGCCTGTTTGTTGTTGAGCTTGTAGGCTAGTTGCTACAATCTCGTCGATCGTGGCTTCTTGGTCAGTGGTAGATGATACTGAATTACTCATGAAAAATATTTGATGATGTTTCTTCATCATCCTCAACCTTTAGTCTTGGGGAGTCAACCCAGTTTCAGTTAAGATATTTTTTAACGGTTTATCCCAAGGTTCGATAGGTAGTTGGGGTAAATAGGCAAAATCAAATACAATTCCGATAGTGGGCTTTGTCAACCACTCTGGCGAATTGAGTAGGCGATCGTAATATCCTCCGCCATAACCCAGGCGATATCCTTGATAATCGCAAGCTACACTGGGGGTGAGAATTAAATCGACTTCTTTTGGGTCTAAAGTTGGCGCATCGGGATGAGGTTCGGCAATGCCATAAGCCCCACTTTGCACACAATCATCAGTCTGCCAAATATGCCAAGAGAGGGATTGATTAACGCAGCGAGGAAATCCCCAACGGTATTTGGTGTTTGTAAATAATGGACTGAGGTCGGGTTCTTGGCGAAAGCTAAAATAAGCGAGTATTGTTTTTGCTTGGTTAAACAAAGTAGAGTTTTGTAAATGAAAGCAAATGCGATCGCTTTTTTCTCTCCACTCCCCAACGGACATTGATTGACGTTTTTTGAGTAAAGTACGGCGTAATTGTGCTTTATTTAGTTGATAATTAACTCTGTCCACATTTAAAAACTTTGAGCCTGTTGTCTGTTGCCTATTGCCTGTTCCCTGCAATACCACTAATTTTTGCTCATCAAAAAATCTCAGGTGGGCACTGCCCACCCTAATGTAAGATTATGCAGCGTGTTGACGATACCACTCAATGGTATTTTTTAGCCCTTGCTCAAAGCTAACACCAGCAGTGAAATTAAAAGTAAGCTTGGCGCGTTCAGTATCTAAACGGCGTCTCGGCTGACCATTGGGCTTATCAGTTTGCCAAACAATTTCACCCTTAAACTCCATTAATTGACAAATCAGAGTTACTAAATCAAGAATCGAAATTTCATCACCTGTTCCCAGATTTACTGGATCTGGTTCGTTGTAGAATTGAGTGCCCATGACAATTCCCCGCGCCGCATCCACAGAATAGAGAAACTCGCGAGTCGGACTACCATCACCCCAAACAAAAAGTTGCTTGTCTCCTTGAATTTGGGCTTCGTGAACCTTGCGAATTAAGGCTGGAATTACATGAGAACTTCCCGGATCGAAATTATCTTCCGGGCCATACAAATTCACAGGCAGTAGGTAAATACCATTAAAGCCATACTGCTGGCGGTAAGCCTGCAATTGTACCAAAAGTGCTTTTTTGGCAATTCCGTAAGGAGCATTAGTTTCCTCTGGGTAGCCATTCCACAAGTCATCTTCTTTGAATGGCACCGGAGTAAATTTTGGATAGGCGCAGATAGTACCAACACAAACGAATTTTTCTACTCCCGCTTGATATGCAGCGTGAATTAGCTGGCTGCCCATAATCAAGTTATCGTAGAACAACTCTGCGGGTTTTTGCTGGTTGAGACCGATACCACCAACATGAGCTGCTAAATGGATAACGATGTCTTGTTGGTCAACTGCACGTTGGCAATTTTCCCAAACTCGCAGATCGCAATCACGCGATCGCGCTACTGCAATCTTCTCACTATCAGCACCTGCTTGAGACAGTTGATCTATCACCTGACGACCGAGAAACCCTGACCCACCAGTGACAAGAATGCGTTTATTTTTGAGTTCTAAGGCGGTCATATTTTTATCCTCTGTGGTCTCAATCAGAAGTGCAAAGCGCCAAGTTCTTGACGAAGAGTAGCAACGTCATGGGGAAATTGCGAACCATTGCCGTTGGGTGAAGTATAACCCAAGGCTTGCAGGTCTGCTTCTACCATTAAGGAAACTAGTTGTTCAAAGGTTACTGATGGTGTCCAACCTAACTTCTGCCGTGCTTTGCTCGAATCACCAATCAACAATTCTACTTCCGCAGGACGCAGATAACGTTCGTCAAATTCGACATAATCTTGCCAATTGAGATTGACGTAATTAAATGCCAATTCGAGAAATTCGCGCACTGAGTGAGTTTCGCCAGTGGCAATCACGTAGTCGTCTGGTTGGTCTTTCTGCAACATCAACCACATTGCTTTAACGTAATCTTTGGCATAACCCCAATCTCGCTTGGCGTCGAGATTTCCCATGTAAAGCTTTTTCTGCTTTTTGGCTACGATGTTGGCTACTGCCATCGTGATTTTACGGGTGACGAAGGTTTCACCACGGCGGGGTGATTCGTGGTTAAAAAGTATGCCGTTACAAGCAAACAAGTTGTAAGATTCACGATAGTTGACTGTTTGCCAGTGAGCGTATACTTTAGCGCAAGCATAAGGGCTGCGGGGATAAAATGGCGTGGTTTCGCTTTGGGGGATTGCTTGTACTAATCCGTACATTTCTGAGGAACCCGCTTGGTAAAATCGCACTTGGATTCCGGTACGGTGTTGGTAGTCTCGAATTGCTTCTAATAAACGCAGTGTCCCCATTCCCACTGAATCTACGGTGTATTCTGGTGAGTCAAAGCTGACTCTGACATGGGATTGAGCGCCGAGGTTGTAAATTTCTACTGGCTGTACTTCTTCTAAGATGCGTCGCAGTGTCGTTCCATCAGTTAAATCTCCGTAATGAAGAAATAACTGCACTCCTTCTTTGTGTGGGTCTTCGTAGATGTGATCGATGCGATCTGTGTTGAAGGTGGATGTCCGGCGAATTATTCCATGAACTTCATAGCCTTGTTCTAGCAAGTATTCGCTCAAATATGAACCATCTTGACCGGTAATACCAGTAATTAACGCTCGTTTGTTTTGCGTCATGCTCAACTATCCCTTATTCTCTTTGATTAAAATGTTACAGCCGATCTGATACAACCTAGCAAGTAATTGCTGAATTGCCTAATAGTGAACCTACTAGTTCTAACGGATAGTGTAACTTTTAAGTAAATAAATTTACTTAAGAACAAGTGACTTAAGAATAAAGACTTAACTTCCTAAGTTCAAAATTTTTTAATAATTATTTGTAGCTATGTTACCATCTTTGATTTATAAAAATTTTATAAAGTAGCTGATTTTTGTGAAGAGTTAATAAAGTTACTTGAGTTCGATGAGCTTTTGCTTGCTAGCCTTCTGATGTTTAGAAAATACGATAACGCAATATCCTATAGTAAACCTTTATACAAAATTATTTAATTAAAAAAAGCGGAGAAAACTTTTACTACTAATTTGTAACAAGAAAGCGACAGATGTATAGGTATGGCTTACAAGTATATGTCCTTACAGCTAATTCATTTGTTGCAAAGATTTTTGCAGGATTATTTAGCCAGTTTTGTGTAGCCGTTTATTTGACGCTAAAAATTAGTACTTAGGGGCATGGCTGCCCCCAGAATCAGCCCTAAGCAATTACTCAGTATGCCCCGTTATTTTTAGGCAAAATGACCACATCAACAGTTTTTAAGATGATCCATAAATCAAGCCAGAAATTCCTGAATTTTACGTAATGCAGGTCGATTTGGACTCGCCGGGGGTAGGGAATGTCATTACGCCCAGACACCTGCCACAAACCAGTAATTCCTGGACGGATCGTTAAAATCTCATCAATGTAACTACCGTATTTTGGAAGTTCTTCTGCTACTAATGGACGAGGGCCGACTACACTCATATCCCCTTTTAAAACGTTCCAAAACTGGGGAAATTCATCTAAGCTAGTAATTCGCAAAAATCGACCAATTTTAGTAATCCGTGGGTCTTGCTTGAGCTTAAAACTGCTCTCAAATTCTTGTCGCAACTGGGGCGATGTTTCCATCATTTGCACGAGGATTTCGTCCGCGTTGCTCACCATTGTTCGGAATTTAATACAGTTAAAAGCTTTATAATTTTTCCCCACCCGTTCCTGAACATAAAAAATCGGGCCTTCTGAACTTAGAGCAATCAACAAGGCCAAGATTAAGTAGACAGGAAAGAATAAAATCAACACTGACAGCGAAAACACTATATCGAATAGTCGCTTGGCAAACTCTCCGTTTAAACCCTGAAAAGATAAACCTTTCGGTTTAACTCTAGGTGTCTTTGTTTTTTGACCGCGTTTTAGGAGAGTACGCCAAGACGTTCTAGTGTCTTGCCGTATACCTCGCTTGCCGGAGAGGAGTGAGCTCTGGGCAGTCATCATACTCCTTAATAATCCACACCACACATAGTCCCAATCTTAAAGCCAAAATGAGATGCTTCTGGGGATAAATTGCCAAAAGCCTAAAAAAATAAGTCCAATTAACCAAGACCATTATTCTAAAAAGGTCTTTTTTCGTTGCACTTGTTTACAAAATCTAGATAACGATCTGCAAAGACTTGCGGCGAAAACTGCGCAGCGTGCGATCGCATATACTCACAATTGAACGAACCCTGATATACTTCAAATTTTTCTACTGCCTCCACTAAAGCTGCCTCTGTTTGTGTCCTGAAGAATATACCTGTCCCTGTATCTGCACCAGAGCGAATATCTCGCACTGTTTCTAGAGCACCCCCAGCACCGTAGGCAATTACTGGCGTACCACAGGCTTGTGCCTCTACTAGGGCAATACCAAAATCTTCACAAGCTGCGTACACAAAGGCCTTAGCGCTAGCCATATATTTTTTTACCACATTATCGGGTTGCCATCCCAGTATTTGTATATTTGAGTTTGCCATCTCACGAATCTTTTTCATTTCATCTCCTGTACCAATTACTACTAATGGTCGTTTTAGTTGATTAAAAGCTTTGACAATCAACGATACTTGCTTGTAACTTACTAGCCGAGAAACTGTTAGGTAAAAATCGTCTTTTTCCTGATAACATGAAAATTCGTCAATATTCACCGGTGGGTAAATCACTTCTGCTTCTCGCCGATAGCAACGCCAAATGCGCTTAGCTGTATGCTGCGAGTTAGCGATAAAGTAATCAACACGATTGGCGCTCAATACATCCCACTGGCGCAAACGATGTAATAAATATCGGGTCACCCACCCAGGTAGACCATTACCCACCTTGCTTTGGCGCAGATAATCAAAGGTCAAGTCCCAGGCGTAGCGCATAGGGCTGTGACAGTAGCAAATATGCAACTGATCTGGAGTGGTAAGGATTCCCTTGGCAACAGCGTGGGATGAAGACAGAATTACGTCATAGTGCCGCAAATCCATTTGTTCAATCGCCAAAGGCCACAAAGGCAAGTACTTTTGTATACCGTTACGGGCATAGGGAAGGTGTTGAAGAAACGTCTTACCAATTTGACGTTTGTATAAATAACTTTCAGGGTTGATGGATTCAAAATCGATGAGGGCATACAAATCAGCATCAATGTGATTCAAAATTTCCCGTACAACGAGTTCTGAACCACCTGTGGCTTTGGGTGTCAACCACTCATGAACCAGAGCATATTTCAAGGGCACAGCTAACTTGTAATGGATGGAAAATTGTTAGGCAACTTATGAGGTTAACTGAAAAGTTTCCCTTTGCGATCGACTAATGGGAAGCGCCCCAGATTAAAGCCACAGACGCAATCTTTCCCTTACAGGTTCCAGATGGATGCTGCAACCTGATAACCTCAGATTGGGGCAAACAGGGGATTGGTTACTGGGTATTGGGTACTAGGTATTGGGTAGTGGGAAAATTCCCTAATTACCAATTCATAGTACCCAGTCCCTAGTCCCCAGTTCCCAGCCACCACTCCCTTAAAGAAAACTGATGTAGGAATGGGAAAGGTATGCGAATTCTAATTATGGGTGGTACTCGGTTCATTGGTGTCTACTTGACTCAACTATTGGTGGAACAAGGACATGAGGTGGTGCTGTTTAACCGTGGAAATCGACCAGCACCTTCTTTACAGGGAGTAGGACAAATTATAGGCGATCGCACCGATGCTGCCCAATTAAAAGCAAAATTGTCACAGGAAAATTTTGATGCCATTTTTGACAATAATGGACGAGAACTCGGTGATACTCAACCACTTGCAGAGATTTTTCAAGGTCGGGTGCAACATTTTGTATACATGAGTTCGGCGGGGGTGTATCTCAAATCTGACCAACTTCCCCATGTCGAAGGCGATGCAGTAGACCCAAAAAGCCGCCACCTGGGTAAACATGAAACCGAAGCTTACCTGAGTAAATCGGGATTGCCCTTTACTTCGATTCGCCCCACTTATATTTACGGGCCGCGTAATTATAATGACTTAGAAAGTTGGTTTTTTGATAGAATCGTCCGCGATCGCCCCATTCCTATCCCCGGAAATGGGTTGCATATCACCCAATTAGGTCATGTCAAAGATTTAGCAAAGGCAATGACTCAAGTTTTGGGCAATCAACAAGCAGTAGGACAGATTTATAACATTTCTGGCGATCGCTTTGTCACTTTTGATGGTTTAGCCCGTGCTAGCGCCGTAGCGGCTGGTAAATCACCCGATGCTATCAAAATCGTCCATTATGACCCGAAGAAGTTTGATTTTGGCAAGCGCAAAGCTTTTCCCATGCGGGTGCAACATTTCTTTGCTTCGGTGAATAAAGCGCAAACAGAATTAAACTGGCATCCCGAATATGATTTGATTTCTGGATTGCAAGATTCTTTGGAAAATGATTATCTCGCTTCTGGCCGAGATAAAGCTGAAGTAGATTTTTCCGTAGATGAAGAGATTTTAAAAGCTGTTTAATTGCGAAATTAGTTGACTGCTGACACTCAACAGGAGCCAGTGCGCCCTTGGGGGTTCCAAAAGTTGTACGCTAACGCCGAACGCGTAGGCTAGCAACTGGTTCTCAACAGTCAACCAATTACTCTTCATCAGGGTTAATGCCCAATTCTCGTAATTTCGCAGCTAACTTCTCAGCACGTTGCTTTTCTTGTTCGGCTCGTCGGCTTTCGTGTTCGGCTCGTTGTCTTTCTTGTTCGGCTCGTCGTCTTTCTTGTTCTAGTTGCGTAGAAATCCAATTTCCTGTTTCATCGTACCAACGTAACCATAAGCGATCGATACCTTCGTAAGTGCCTTGCCAAAGCCCCAAACCTAATTGTATTCCTGGCATCCAGACTCTAGAAGTAGTTACATCTATTTCTTGATAGCTATCTGCAACTAATTGGAATGCTTGGAGTTTATCAGTATAGCGGTCAAATACGATGTAGTAAGGAACTCGCAAAATCCGCTCATAAACTTCCCATTTGGTTGGCGGTTGGTTAATTTCCCGCAGAGTTTGTCCTAAGTCTTCTTTTCCAGTGCTAGGAGAAAGCAATTCTATCACTACAAAAGGAGCAACCCCTTCTTGCCAGATGACATAACTTAGGCGCAAGTTTTGTTGTTCGTACAGGCGCGAAACTCCCACAACCGCAAACCAGTCCGGGCGTTTGTACCATAGTGTATGCCGCAGGTCATAGTAAAGATTTAAATCAGTGCCAACAAATACCTCATCTGCTGGATAGTTGGGTGGAAAGAAGGTTTCGCGTAGAAGTTGTGGTTGAAAAAGGTGAAATTCGTCAGGCAAACCAGGGTCTCCAGGGTATTCACTGGGAAGATCGTACATTGTGGGTAGCATTTCTTTTGGAGGGCGCGGAGGGTCTGTTTGGTACATAAGGGGAATCCTGAGCGACTAATACCATTTTTGATTTTAGATTTTGCGAAAAGTTTGAGCGCCGGCTTCCGGCGCTCAAACTTTTCAAGACGGATTTTGGATTAGGAATCGTTTTAGTATGTTTAGGTTTTATAATCCTTGTGCAACAGTCAATTTTAAAATTGGTATAACTTTAAGTTAACGGATTGCGGCAAAGGTTTGGCTGAGGTAAAGAAAAATATTTTATTCCACCTAAGGAAGACGCGATAAATTGCGTGTTTAGTTTTTACTAGAACAGTAATAAAAAATTTTCCTGTTAGTCAGGAAGATTTTTTGGTAATTGCCGTCAAAGTTGCTGAAATTCATTTCTGTAAATAGTATTGTTGGTTAAGAAAATGAGCCAGGTTTTGCAATATCCACTCCACAATGTTTTAGAAGCACGTGCGCGTTTGGGTGAAGGGCCAATTTGGGACTCTACTAAAAAGCTGCTTTTCTGGATAGATATTTTTAATCATCGAGTGCATCAATTTGAACCAACAACCGGGAAAAATCGCTTTTTTGATGTGGGAGATGTGCTAGGGGCGATCGCACCAGCAGGTACAGATAGATTAATTATTACGCTGCGCCATCACCTGGCATTCCTCAACACCCAAACAGGTGAAGTTAATCCAATTTTGGAAGTTGAAGCAAACATGCCAAATAATCGGATTAACGATGGCAAATGTGACCCCCAAGGTCGCTTTTGGTTTGGCTCAATGTCTACTATCGAAAAACCCGACGCTAACCTCTATCGTTATGATGCTGATAGTTCATTACATCTGATGGAAACAGGATTAACTATTTCTAATGGCTTGGGTTGGAGTCCCGATGGAAAGACATTTTACTTAACTGATTCTCCTAAACAAAAAATATATGCTTATGACTTTAATTCAGTAACAGGCAATATTACTAATCGCCGGATTTTTGTTGATTTAACTCATGAATCTTTCCATCCAGATGGTTTGACAATAGATAGTCAAGGAAATATTTGGTCAGCGATGTGGAATGGATGGTGCGTGATTCGTTTCAATCCCAAGGGTGAAGAGATATTGCGGATAAAACTACCCGTTCCACTCGTGACGAGTTGCACCTTCGGCGGCGAAGATTTGCAAACACTCTACATCACCACCGCTTCAGTTGGACTCAGCCAAGCCGAGATTGACAAAAGTTTCCACTCAGGTGATTTATTTGCTGTGGAAACTGATGTGACTGGATTACCTAGCAATAATTTTTAGGAATTAGATAACAGAAACTCAAAGGAAAAGTTTGCAGTCAAAGGTTCTGGTAGCGGTTTTCCTTTTGCTTGGTAATCTTCAATCAAAAGTTCTAGAACTTCCTCACCAATATTGAGAGCATCTGCATAGGTATTTCCATGAGTGCGTGCATAAGGGCCAAACTCTGGTAGGCTGACAATGTACTTTTTATCTTCGTCACACCACTGAATTAGAACACTATATTGTCGTTTCATTAGTGCTAGCTTTTTGCGGTAATAGATAAATACCACCAGATATTAATGTCAAAGCCACAGAAATCCAAAAAGCAATCAAAGATGGAATTTCCCAAAGTTCAGGTAATGGCGCAATCAGAAGTGCGATCGCCACTATTTGACTTACAGTTTTAAGTTTACCCCAAATGTTCGCGCCGGTAATTGTTGTTTGATTTACTCGCCAACCAGCGATCGCTAATTCCCGCGCTAAAATCAAAAACACTCCCCAAGCTGGCACTTGTCCCAGTTCAATCAACACCATTAACGGTGCAAGTACCAAAAATTTATCAACTAAAGGGTCAAGAAACTTACCTAAATCACTAATTTGGTTAAGTTTTCTTGCTAAATAACCATCCAACCAATCTGTCAACGCCGCCACTAAAAAAATCGCCAAACATAACCACCTAGCCTGAGAGGATGGGTTGTACAAACCGTATAGCAAAAATGGTACACCCAGCAGACGAGAAAAAGTAATCCAGTTAGGTAAAGTCATGATTTGGGTTGAGAAATTATCTATAACTTTAACCAACCAAATAATTGCCCTAATGTCAAATGTAAATCACTGACTAAATCGGGTACTGGCAATATATCTTCTTCGTTCTCTAAATAAATTGGTTGTTGCTGAGATGGATATACTAAAATATCATATTCCTCTGGGTCAATTAACCAACCTAAGCGAGATCCATGATTTAAACAATGTAAAATATTTTTGGTAACTTTGGTGGTACTTTGTTCGGGTGAGAGAATTTCAATTGTCCAATCTGGATATTTATTAAACGTATTGCCGATATTACCTTTTTCATCTACAGGAATTCGTTCCCAAGCGAATACTGCAACATCTGGAACAGTGGAACATCCACCAAAAGTACAGCGTAATTCTGGAAAAGCTAGGGCAATTTTTCTGGGTTCTGTTACACGATTAATTGCAGTAACTAATTCACCTTGAAGTCTGCTATGTTTACCTTGAGGCATAGGTTTTTGAAGGATTTCACCATCTATATATTCGCTGGCTGGTTTAGTTTCTGGTAATTTTAAAAATTCCTCTAAAGATATACGACGAGTTGGTGTTTTAATCATAATTTTTTCCTGCTTGTATTTAAACGTAAGTTTAGCTTAAATCAAACGATCTGACAGAGCTTAGTTAGTTGTTAGTTGTCCATTGTGCAAATTTGAGATTTCGGATTGGTTTTTCTAAAAATTGAGGCTAATATTTGATTATGAAAAAGATTTGTAGGCAACAGAGTTTCAATATGTTTTTTCGTAAAAATGGCGTGAGTATCATTTGCATGGCATGATCTGTATTTCAAGATGGTGCAAACAATACTATGACTGACAATATAGATTTTCGCATCGAACGGGATTCGATGGGCGATCGCCAAATCTCTAGTAACGTTTATTACGGCATTCAAACGCTACGGGCAATCGAAAATTTCCCTATCAGCGGTATCAAGCCTCTACCTACTTACGTAGATGCTTGTTTGCTAATTAAAAAAGCTACAGCAATTATCAATGGAGAACTAAATTGCATTCCCCAAGATATCAGTCAGGCAATTGTGCAAGCAACTGATGAAGTCTTAGGCGGTAAGTTGCGCGAACAATTTGTTGTGGATGTTTATCAAGCTGGTGCTGGAACTTCTCACCACATGAATGTCAATGAAGTTCTGGCAAATCGCGCCTTAGAAATTCTTGGTGACGAAAAAGGCAATTATAAACGTGTTAGTCCCAATGACCACGTTAACTATGGGCAGTCTACCAATGATGTGATTCCGACAGCAATTAGGATTGGCGGTTTATTGGCACTTTCTCACACATTACACCCAGCTTTAGAAGAAGCGATCGCTGCCTTAGAAAACAAAGCTATAGAATTTCAAGATATCGTCAAATCTGGCAGAACTCACTTACAAGACGCAGTACCAGTGCGCTTGGGTGAAAATTTTCGGGCTTGGGCACAAATCCTCACAGAACATCAAAACCGGATTTACACCGCCTCCGGGGATTTGATGGTGTTGGGTTTGGGAGGTAGTGCAGCCGGAACAGGATTAAATACTCATCCTCTCTATCGCGCCCGTGTTGTGGAAGTTCTCTCGGAATTGATTGACACTCCATTAGAACCAGCACCCCACTTGATGGCAGCTATGCAGAGTATGGCACCATTTGTCAACGTTTCCGGTGCTTTGCGGAATTTAGCCCAAGATTTAGCGAAAATATCTCATGATTTGCGGTTGATGGATTCGGGGCCGAAAACTGGTTTAAAAGAAATTCAACTACCCCCAGTGCAACCAGGTTCCTCAATTATGCCAGGGAAATACAACCCAGTGATGGCAGAGATGACATCAATGGTATGTTTTCAAGTGATGGGTTATGACAATGCGATCGCCCTTGCCGCACAAGCAGGACAATTAGAACTAAATGTAATGATGCCATTGATTGCCTATAACCTAATTCACAGCATCGAAATTCTGGGTAATACTATTGCTGCACTTACAGAACGTTGCATCAAAGGAATTACAGCTAACAAAGAACGTTGTTTAGCATACGCCGAAGGTAGTTTAGCTTTAGTAACTGCACTCAACACTCACATCGGTTATTTAAACGCCGCAGCTGTGGCCAAAGAATCTTTAGAAACTGGTAAATCCCTACGGCAAATCGTCCTAGAACGAGGATTAATGAGTGAGGCAGACCTAGCCACAGTGTTAAATCTAGAACAAATGAGTGCTATATTACCCCTTAAGACAGAATAATAGCTATTGGAATATAGGGCATGGGGCATGGGGCATTGGGCATTGGTTATGAATTCTTGTCTCCCTTGTCTCCCCAGTCCCCAGTCCCCAGTCCCCAATCCCCAATCCCTCATCTACCATGCAGACTCAAAACCCATCTGTGAGCCTGATTCGGGCTACTTCCTACGAACGAGAGGCTTTACGAGAATCTTTAGTGACATTGCTGGAACCTTTTGGAGGAATGGCAGCGTTTGTAAAAAAGAGCGATCGCGTTTTACTCAAACCCAATCTGCTCACAGGTGCGCGTCCTGGTAAAGAGTGTATCACCCGCGCAGAACTAGTTTACGTAGTTGCCCAAATGGTAATCGAAGTTGGCGGTAAGCCATTTTTGGGCGATAGTCCAGCTTTTGGGAGTGCCAAGGGTGTAGCAGTGGCAAATGGCTATCTCCCCATTTTAGAAGAACTCAACCTTCCCATCATCGATTTTCACGGACAGCGTTACCAAACCGTCAGCGATAATTTTAACCATCTGCGGCTATCTAAAGAAGCGATGGAAGCAGATGTGGTGATTAACCTACCGAAAGTCAAATCCCATGTCCAGTTGACATTAACCTTGGGCGTGAAAAACTTGTTTGGTTGCGTTCCCGGCAAAATGAAAGCTTGGTGGCACATGGAAGCCGGAAAAGACGCCAACAGATTTGCTGAAATGTTAGTAGAAACTGCTAGGGCAATTAACCCTAATTTAACCATATTAGATGGCATCATCGGTCATGAAGGCAACGGCCCTAGTAACGGTGAACCTCGCCAACTAGAGATCTTAGCAGCTGCATCGGATATATTTGCCCTAGATCGAGCAATGGTAGAAATCCTCAACGTTCCTCCCGAACAAGTACCTACAGTTGCGGCTTCCCAAAGATTAGGAATTTGTCCAGAACTTGCTGCTATAGAATTTCCACATTTAAATCCCGACTTATTAAAAATAGAAGATTGGCGTCTACCTGACAAATTAATGCCCATCGATTTTGGTATGCCCCGCGTCATTAAATCTACGTTTAAGCATCTTTACACCCGGTTTATCAAGGAACCAATGAGGATTTACGCGAGAAACTAGGAACTGGGGACTGGGGGAGGTGGCAGCGCCTTGGGGAAAGGTAAAAGGGAAAAGGTAAAAGCAGGGATCTTTCTTTTCCCCTTTGCCCAATGCCCTATGCCCAATATAAAATTGCAAACTTGGTTACAGCAATTTCATTTATTAGCAAAGTAATCTGTAATTACCCTCCGATTGCTTAACCAAACCGTCCTAGTTAATATAGTGGCGGTTTTTTTAATTGGTTAATACCAATTCGCAATATCCGCAAAGTAGTAATACCAATTTGAAAAAAGAATGCGACAGATGGGTAGGGGCACAACATTGTTGTGCTCTTACGGATAATTGATGTGTCGCAAACATTATTTTAACTGGTATAAGCAAGCTACGCAATTTTTTAAATTCACTTTGTATATCGGTTTGAAGTTTGAATCTGTTGCCTAATTTTAGAGAATTACTATAATTTATTTTGAAAAAATTCTTGCAAACACAGCAGTTTTTACTGGTGAAAAATACAGCTTAGGGCACACATTTACTGTGCTATAAGCTTTAAAAAACGACACTCAAACTCCAATTCATACTGAATTCTGAATTCTTTAGTTACGCCAAAGCTATTGCACCGCCTAATAGTAGGGTGTGTTATGGCGTAGCCTAACGCACCCTACATCTAAATTCTGAATTCTTTAGTTATAAAAAGTTGATAACTTTTCCCTCCCCAGCTTTTTTATAAAATACTGAAGCAATCATTTCGCCATCTGGTTGATAAAGTCCAATCTGACCGCCAGAATTACCGAGTTGCATAGACAAAGGACTATTTGTCCGCACGATAAATTGTTTTTGCTCGTCAGGTGCTAATGTTCCCTCCAATATCCGCCGCCGACTGGCTTTATCTGTGAGGAACCACCCATCTAAGGCAATTGGTGTTGAGGATATATTTTTTAACTCCACCCATTCCCCCGATTCCGATCTTTCTGGATTTGGGAGTGCTGCGGCCACAACTACTGGCCCGCTTTGCATTTGTACATCTTCAAGCGGACGTGAGATAGGCCCACTACCAGGACGCGGCAAAGGCTCAAAGTCTCCGCCACCCCGGAATTCTGGATAAAATGAGCGTATGTGTTTGCCGCGCTCCTTTTCCTTAGTTGTCTCGCGGAAAATTACTAAGTTATAATTTCCGCCTTGAATAGTCACAGCCCGCCGTTCATTTGTAGTCAAATTTTGAACTGACTCGTAGTAGGCTACAGTCCCCAAAGCGAAATCACATTCTGGACTAGTACCGACAAAAAAGCCTCCCCGCTCCTTAAAAATCTGGGCAACAGGGTCACCAGCCATATTACTCAATATCCAGGTCATTTGTAGCGTTACTACGTGGGTATTTTGCACTTCAGAAATCCCAGGTAACTTATACTGAGTGCCGAGAAAATTGACTCGTCCTTTGGCTTCATCTAGATAAAACTTCACCCAGTTGTGATAACCACTAATCTCTCCCCAACTTGGGCCACCCCGTGGATTAAATTGACCTTCGCCAACAAATACATGTTCAAATCCAGAACAGTACTTGACAATATCATTTCCAAAATAATTGGTGAATGGGTCAAACCAGATTTGATTTATATCTCTGCGAAACTCATCTTTTGAGATCGGTTTTCTAAGACCATTAACGATGTAATCATAGGCAATTTTCATCGGTTGAGTATCTAGTAACAGGTCAAGAAATTTATTAATTTCATCATTTTCCTGTTCTGTAAACTCTTCCGGGTCGCGGTAATTCACCAAATAATTGTCGAATAATTGAATTAATGTTGCATAAGTGCCTTCTGCAAAACGTTCATCTTTAACCTTATTAAATAGAGGGCGAACTGCCAAATCAGTCCATTTATCTTCTGCTGCTTTCACTTGATGGTCGAGTAAGATATCGGCATTGGGGTCAATCCAATTTCCCTGAGCATCACGTACACTTACCGAAAAGCGGTTAGTATCAGCTTCCCAAATTTTATCGTAAATAGTTGGATCGGCAGCCATCTTATTACTACTCCTAATTTCTTGTTTTTTAACAGTAAAAACTTAGCCTCAAGCTTTCATTTTGCTCGACAGAATTGAATTTAGCTAAAACATATCGTTAAGAATTCAGCACAAAAAAGTGGAACTAAAGACTCTCCTGAATTCTTAGAACACATCTACAATTCGATAATTATTTGATTTAGTAGTCCCTTGTCATTGTTCATTTATATGTATAAATGAACAATGATAAATGACATTTGTAAACATAAATACGCATTATATTTGCATATTTATAAATCAAAAACTGCAATTATTGGTGCGTGATCCGATCCAGGTTTACCTCGCCTTAAGTTTGGGTCATCACTAACAGAAGGTAAGCCATCCATAGCATCGATATAGCTGTCCACTTGTGGTAATTTGCGCGGTTGACCAGGAAACAATTCTTGACTAGCAAAAATATGATCTATTAACTCCTTGTTGTTCTGAAAAATACGCGAGTACCGTCTTTTTTCATCAATCAAAAGAGCTAGATTAAATAGTCTGGTATCATCTCCCTTATCTAACAAATTAAAGCCGCGCGTACCAATCTCGCTACCACCCGGCCCTTGAAGAATCTGAATAGTCGCAGCAGATGGTACATCATTTAAATCTCCTAGAACAATCAGACCTTGGCCGGCATTATTTTCTAGTAAATCATTAGCTTTAACACGCAATGCAACTGCTTCTGCTGTTCGTTTTATAAGTGCTAATCCAGCAACTAGACTGCGCTCATTTTCATCTTTGGGAGCAAAACGAGGATTACCGTTTGTTGAAGAAAAAGTTAGCAGTTTAGACTTAAAGTGTGCATTGATGATATGAATAGAAATATTTTCTTGAGGTTTGACAAGAATTCGCAAAGCGCCCCGACCCATGCGGTTAACTTCAGTTAGATTTCCCTCTGTGTCTTGACTAATCACTTTGGAAAAGCCACCTTCCGGAAAATTTATTATATCTTCCTGTTCAGCGATCGCTAATTTTGAAAAAAACCCAACTCTAATTCCGCGAATGTCTGGAAATGCAGATAAACATGTATGAGGATAGCGCCCTTCTAACAGTGTTAACAATTCTGTAAATGCTTTCAGATCTCCAACTTCTTGAACAGCTAACACATCAGGATCGAGAGTCAAAATTATACTAGCTAAACTATTCAATTTTTCTGTATATTCTGCTTCTGTTTTCGGGCTAAAATTATCACCTAAAGAGAATAAATTCTCTACATTCCAAGTCATGACCTTAAATGTAGCCATACTTGCTCCAAATATAATAGATAAATTTTGGTATGAGCTTATTTGTACACAGACATTTTACAGCAAGACGATTTTTTGATGATAAATATTTACTAAGTTTAAAGATTTATCTAGTCACCTTGCTTTGTATAATTAATACTTAATGATTTTTTAACCAATATTTTAATTTGTCCAAGCTGATAGTTATAGGTTTTCTCGATTCTTCTGTTATAAATTTATTTTCATCTGCAATTTTCAATTCTTCTAAAATGTAATTGTATTGTTGGTCGAATCTTGATTTATTTTTAGACTTCAGGCATTCTCTTAAATATTTAAAATTAATCTCTAATTCTTCTACCTTATTTTTTGGCAGTTGCGATGTTATCAGTTCTATAAGATTTTTTATCTCGGCATTTTCATCCAGTACTGAGCTTTCATCTATTAAAAATCCACCTGAAACTTTTACGTTACGACCATTATCTAACTGTACTTCGTATTGTTTTTGAGTATCAAAATTACCAGTTACATGAGCAATTACTTTGCCATGCTGATTGTAGAGTTCTGCTTTTTCAGTTAGAACCACGCGATCGCCGTTATCAAAACCCGTCGCAATCATTAGAGTACTTGAGTTGAACTACAAACAAAACTCCATCACCATACTCGGCGATTCCAGATCCACTCAATAACTCTAATTTTGCTAAACTATAGGGCTTAGTATATGGTTACTCCTCTTTCCTCTCGGCTATCCTCAACTTGGCCGATCGCGATCGCGGATTCTTACTAATTTCCTCTTCAGTCGCAGTAATTGGTTTTTTTGTCAAGACTTTTAATAAAGGTGAATTTCTCAAACCATGTTTCACCAAACGGTCTTCTAAACTGTGAAAACTGATAATCGCAATTTTGCCACCAGGTACAAGGGCGTTTGGTGCTTTATCCAAAAAAGTTTCTAAGGATTTTAGCTCATCATTGACAGCAATTCGCAGAGCTTGAAAAACACGAGTAGCAGGGTGAATTCTACCATAACGATATTTGGGGGGAACACAACCAGCGATCGCTTCAGCCAACTCAACAGTTGTATGAAACGGACGCCGTTCGATGATGCGTCTAGCAATGCGCCACGATAATCTTTCTTCACCGTAGTGAAAGAAAATGTCTGCTAATTCGGCTTCATCCCAATTATTAATCACATCAGCAGCAGTTAGCGATCGCCCGCGATCCATTCGCATATCCAAATTCCCAGCTTGGCGAAAACTAAAACCCCTTTCTGGTTGGTCTAAATGGTAAGAACTCACCCCTAAATCCGCGAGGATACCATCGAAAGTATTAGGGGGAAACTTGTAGACAGCAAAATTGCTATGAATGAATTGTACGCGATCGCTAAATTCAGCTAAGTTCTTCTGCGCCGCAGCCAAAGCATCTTCATCTTGGTCAATCGCCGTTACCCGCACATCCGCAGCGGCTTCTAAGATTAAGCGACTGTGACCCCCACCCCCTACCGTCGTATCAAGATAATGGCCTCCTGGAGATACCGCTAGACCTGCGATAACCTCCTGCGGTAACACTGGGAGATGGGAAAATATCGGTTCTTCGATAGCTAGCTGACCATTCATGAGACTTAGGGCAAAAAACCACGGATGAACTTTTATTATGTATTCTTTTCTTTGTGTCTTTGTATATTTCCTAGTTAAAAAATAGTTTTTGAACCTGGAACACACATAAACTAAGGGAAAATAAATCAAAATTCCCCTATTTGAGGCATCTGCTTTGACTGCATCCTCGACTCTGCGCGTTTTATTTAGTAATTAGCGATCGCATTATTCTCCGTATCTCCATTATCCCAGCACCATCAGATGAAAAAATTCTGGGGTCTTAATTAAGTGCATATCTAGCTTCCATATAATAGTTGAAGAAGTGCAACAAAATGAAACATCAAGTAAAATCCCTCCTCTGTCGCCCCTTCTCAAACCTACCCCTGTATGGGCAATACATGTAGAGCAGTTTCTCTAAAAGTATTGCGTCTAAAACGCTGTCAAATAGAAATTGACAGGTTTGGGCTGATGTTAGGACATGGGAAAATTTTGATTCTCCGCGTCCTTGCATCTCCCCAACCCCGCTTCAATCACTGACAGACAAGATAAATTGGGTCTAGTTGGCATCTTAGCGGTTCGATTCAAAATTGTCACAACGGGAGAACACTAAATCTATGACCAGAATAGAAACCCGCACTGAACCGATGGTGCTAAATATGGGGCCACACCACCCCTCAATGCACGGGGTTCTGCGGCTAATTGTCACCTTGGATGGCGAGGATGTCGTTGACTGCGAACCAGTCATTGGCTACTTGCACCGGGGAATGGAAAAAATTGCTGAGAACCGCACTAACGTCATGTACGTCCCCTATGTTAGTCGCTGGGACTACGCTGCGGGAATGTTCAACGAAGCCGTCACCGTCAACGCACCGGAAAAGCTAGCTGGTGTAGCTGTCCCCAAACGCGCTAGTTACATCCGTGTAATTATGTTGGAGTTGAACCGCATCGCCAATCACTTGCTGTGGTTTGGCCCCTTCCTCGCTGACGTTGGCGCTCAAACTCCCTTCTTTTACCAATTCCGGGAACGGGAGATGATTTATGATTTGTGGGAAGCCGCCACAGGTTACCGGATGGTGAATAATAACTACTTCCGCGTCGGTGGCGTGGCAGTAGATTTGCCTTATGGTTGGGTAGATAAGTGTCTGGAATTCTGCGATTATTTAATACCCAAAATTGATGAATACGAACGCTTGGTAACAGATAACCCCATCTTCCGGCGACGTGTTGAAGGTATCGGCACTATCACCCGTGAAGAAGCAATTAACTGGGGACTTTCTGGCCCAATGTTACGCGCATCCGGTGTGAAATGGGATTTGCGGAAAGTTGACCATTACGAATGCTACGATGACTTCGACTGGGATGTGCAGTGGGAAACTGCCGGTGATTGCTTTGCCCGTTACGTAGTGCGGATGCGGGAAATGCGCGAATCTGTGAAGATTCTTCGCCAAGCAATCAAAGGACTTCCTGGCGGCCCTTACGAAAATCTCGAAGCCAAGCGCTTAGCCGCAGGTAAAAAATCAGAGTGGGACGCTTTTGATTATCAGTACATCGGTAAAAAAGTTTCCCCCACCTTCAAAATTCCCAAAGGTGAAATCTACGCCCGTGTAGAAAGCGGCAAAGGTGAACTTGGAATTTATTTGGTAGGAGATGATAACGTCTTCCCTGCACGCTGGAAGATTCGCCCTGCTGATTTCAACAACCTCCAGATTCTTCCACATTTACTGCGGGGAATGAAAGTTGCCGATATCGTGGTGATTCTCGGTAGTATTGACGTGATTATGGGTTCTGTAGATAGGTAGAAAATATCCGTCCAAGAACTTTTAAAAGAGCAGTTGCACCAACATGCAACTGCTCTATTTTTATGGCATGGAATATGGAATAAAGAAAGACCTAACCCCCAGGAGCAAGATTCAAAGCCTCTCTCCTTTTAGGATGCAGCTGGCGAATAGAGGGTCAGACCCCTCGTCGAGCCACAAATTGGTTTGTAGAGACGTAGCAATGCTACGTCTCTACATCGGGTGGAATGGCGAAAAATCCTTCAATGAGGGGTGTCACCCCTGATTCGCCAGGTGTATCCTTTTAGGGGAGAGGTTAGATTATCTTGCATTTAAACGACGTTCACTAATCTGGCTGGAAAAATTTTTTACTCATATAACATAGGTACGAAATATTTATGAGTTTCAAATAATGCCCCGCATATTTGACAATATTGATTTACAACTGCTGCCGATTTTACGAGAAACTCTCAAAGTCTCTTATCGCGCAGATTTTTGTGTTGGCTACTTTAACCTCAGAGGTTGGCGAAGAATTGATGATTTAATCGAACAGTATGTTGGTGGTGAAAATGCTTGTTGTCGTTTGCTAATTGGGATGCAAAGCTTACCCAGCGATGAAGTTCATGCAGCGTTTAGCCTTGTTAGTGGTGATAGAAGGATTGACAATAGTACCATCGTGCGCTTTAAAAAACGTATGGCGGCGGAATTTCGTCAGCAGTTAACTATCGGTGCGCCGACTAATCAAGATGAAGCGGGGTTGCGGCGGTTAAGTCATCAGTTAAAAAGTCAGAAGGTAATTATTAAACTGTTTTTGCGCCATTCTCTCCACGCCAAGTTATATCTTGTGCATCGCAATGACCCTAATACTCCAACTGTAGGATTTTTGGGTAGCAGTAATTTAACCCTTCCCGGATTGGCAAAACAAGGGGAGTTGAATGTTGATATTTTAGACCACGATGCTTGTAATAAACTGCAAAAGTGGTTTAGCGATCGCTGGCAAGATTACGGTTGTGTAGATATTTCCCAAGAATTAGCAGAAATTATCGATCGCAGTTGGGCTAGAGACGAGTTAGTTTCGCCTTACTACATTTACCTGAAGATAGCTTACCACTTATCCCATGAGGCGATCGCCGGACTTTCAGAATTTCGTATCCCCCGCGAATTTAATAACTTATTTGATTTCCAGAAAGCCGCCGTACAGCTAGCAGCACGTCATGTAACTAAGCGTGGTGGCGTATTAGTCGGTGATGTGGTCGGTTTGGGCAAAACTCTAGTTGGAACCGCCCTTGCCAAGATATTACAAGAAGATTGTTATTTAGAAACACTGATTATTTGCCCAAAAAACCTAGTTTCAATGTGGCAAGAATATAAAGATAACTATCGGTTACTTGCCGAAATTATGCCAATTAGTCAAGTACAAAATAAATTACCAACACTCCGGCGTTACCGAGTTGTGTTAATTGATGAAAGTCATAATTTACGTAACCGCGAAGGTAAACGTTATCGAACAATAATAGAATATATTGCAGCTAACGAAAGCAAATGTATTTTATTATCTGCAACTCCTTACAATAAAAGTTATCTCGATCTTTCCGCCCAACTGCGGCTATTTGTGCCAGAAGACCAAGATTTAGGATTAAGACCAGAAGCTTTAATTAATCAACTGGGTGGCAGTTCTGTAGGAGAATTAGAGTTTATTAGAAAGCATCAATGTTCCGTCCGTTCTTTAGCGGCCTTTGAGAAAAGCGAACACCCTGATGACTGGCGAGAATTGATGAAGCGTTACATGGTGCGACGCACTCGTTCATTTATTAAAGAAAATTATGCCCACACAGATGAAACAGGGCGGAAATATTTAGAATTTTCTGATGGGAGACGTTCTTATTTTCCCCAGCGTGTGCCTCGTAGTCTCAAGTTTACTTTAGAAGGTTCTAGCACAGACTTTTATGCTCGTCTTTACTCTGAGTTAGTAGTAGAAGTCATTAATCAACTAAATTTACCGCGTTATGGGCTAGGGAATTATATTATTGCTAAACCCAAACAGCCGCCTACAGACACCGAACAACGTTTTATTAATAGTTTATTTCGTAGCGGTAGGAGGTTAATGGGGTTTTCGCGCACTAATTTATTTAAACGTTTAGAAAGTAGCGGTGTTGCTTTTATCCAATCAATTGAACGCCATATTTTACGTAACTTCATTTATTTATATGCCTTAGAACATGGGCTTGATATTCCTATTGGGACTCAAGAAGCTGAGTTATTAGATACGAGAAATAATGATGAAGATGCCGATTCTGTAGCAGCAGCTTTGTTTGATACAGAAACGGAAGAAGATGATTTTGAGCTAACCCCCCAGCGTCCTTTTCTACTAGGGAATGGGGAGAATTCAAAGCCTCTCTCCAGCAAGGAGAGAGGTTTTCCAGATTCCGTGAAAAGTCAGGAAAAAGTGTTTCGTCAAAGGGCAGAATCAATTTATCAAGAATATACAACCCGATATCAACGAAGATTTAAGTGGCTACGTTCTACACTTTTTGATATGAAAAAGCTCAAACGTGATTTGCTAGAAGATGCCAAAGCACTGATTAATGTACTTCAAGAGTGTGGCGAGTGGAACCCTCAAAAAGATGAAAAGTTTGCAGCCTTAATTAAACTGTTAACAGAAACTCACCCCCAAGATAAAGTACTAATTTTCACCCAGTTTGCTGATTCAGTCCGCTATCTTGTAGACAATTTACAGTTGAGTCATATTACTAACGTTGCAGGAGTGACAGGACAAGCTAAAGACCCGACAGTAATGACGGGAAGATTTAGCCCTGTAAGTAATGGAAAACGGGAGCAAATTTCATCATCAGAAGAGTTGCGGATTTTAATAGCTACTGATGTTTTGAGTGAAGGTCATAATTTGCAAGACTGTGCAATTATCGTCAATTGGGATTTACCTTGGGCAATTATTCGCTTAATTCAACGCGCCGGACGGGTAGACCGCATTGGACAAAATGCTGAGAAAATTCTTTGTTATTCTTTTTTACCAGCCGAGGGAGTAGAACGCATTATTAATTTGCGCGGACGACTCCGCAAACGACTGCAAGAAAATGCTGAAGTAGTGGGAACCGATGAAGCTTTTTTTGAAGATGACGATGCACGAGTAATTCTTGATTTATATAACGAAAAATCTGGAATTTTAGATGGCGAAGAAGATACAGAAGTTGATTTGACTTCAGAAGCATTTCAAATTTGGAAAAAAGCCACCGATGCTAATCCAGGGTTGAAAAAAATTATTGAAGAAATGCAAAATGTAGTTTATTCTACCCGCGCCCATACTCCCCAACCTGTGCAACCAGAGGGGGTATTACTTTATATGAAAACTACCGAGGGAAATGATTCTTTGATTTATGTTGACCGCGATGGAAATAGCGTTACTCAATCACAATTAGCAGTTCTTCGGGTAGCGGCGTGTGAAGAATCTACCCCAGCCATACCCAGAGATAAACAGCATCACGAGTTAGTAAAAAAGGGTGCCGAATTGATTGCTGAAGAAGAGAAAAATGCAGGCGGTCAATTAGGACGACCATCAGGTGCTAGGTTCCGCAGTTATGAACGATTGAAGAGTTATGTTCAAGAAATGAAAGGAACACTATTTGTTAGTGAAGAACTTTTAAAAGCAATTGATGAAATTTACCGTTATCCTTTGCGACAGTCAGCTATTGATACTCTCAACCGTCAACTGAGAAGCGGTATTAATAATCAGCAGTTAGCTGAGTTAGTAGTGGCGTTACGAATGGATGACCGTTTGTGTATTGTCACAGAAGAATTGGAGAAGCGAGAACCTCAAATTATTTGTTCTTTGGGATTATTTTGTAATTTGTAATTCGTAATTCGTAATTTGTAATTTGTAATTAAGGCAAGAGACGCGATGAATCGCCGTCTCTACAATAATCAGTCCTTTGTAGAGACGGCGATTTATCGCGTCTTTATTATCCGCAATACACCCTATAAAGGTTTAAAGATATAATTAAATTATTTTAGGAGTAATTTTTATGGTTATATTATCATCTAATCTTTCTTTAACAGAGTTTCTGCAATTACCAGAAACTCAACCAGCTAGTGAATATATTGATGCAAAAATCTATCAAAAACCAATGCCGCAGGGAAAACATAGCAGAATCCAAACTCGTTTATCAACTGAGATTAATCGGGTAAGCGAACCTGAGCAAAAAGCTTTAGCATTAACTGAATTACGCTGCACATTTGGGGGACGTTCTTTAGTTCCAAATATTGCTGTATTTGAGTGGTCGCGTCTTGTTGTTGATGAATCTGGAGAAATTGCCAATAAATTTGAAACTTATCCAGATTGGATAATTGAAATTTTATCACCTGACCAATTTCCTAACCGTGTAATTGATAAAATTATTTTCTGTATTAATCATGGGACAAAATTAGGTTGGTTTATTGACTCTAATGATAAATCGGTGATGATATTTCAACCTAATAACTTGCCAGAAGTGAAATATAATAATGAGAATTTGGCTGTTCTTAATGTATTAGCAGATTGGCAAATTACGCCAGCAGATATATTTAGTTGGTTAAAGGTTAAATAGTAAATCAATATATCAATGCTAGGGTGCGTTAGCCTTTGGCCTAACGCACCCTACGGCATTTTAAAAATTAAACTGTTTGATTTGCTTCCAACCAGTTAAGTAAATCCTCAATGGCTGTAAAATCCAATAAAGCCTCGCCAAGTGCTTCTAATTGCTCTAAAAAAAGAGTTTGAATGCACCCCCGAACCTCTTGTGGTAACTCTCGTACCCGTTTTTGTAGTTGCCGTAACACGAGTGTTTGTCCTTGTTCTTGTTTTCCCTGCTCGTAACCAATGCGCTCACCTGTGGTAATGTAGCTCATACTCCGCTCCTCTTTTTGCTTGCGGAAAACACCAAAATGAGTAAGTAAAAGCTCCTTTTGAGTCAGTAAAAGCTGCTTTTGCTTGCGGAAAACACCAAAATGGATAAGTAAAAGCTCCTTTTGAGTCAGTAAAAGCTGCTTTTGCTTGCGGAAAACACCAAAATGGATAAGTAAAAGCTCCTTTTGAGTCAGTAAAAGCTTATTTTAATTAAGCATTTCAGTATTTTTATCAAGTAATCGGGCATTTTTATAAAGCAATTAGGCATTTTTATAAAGTAATCGGCAAATATATCTGACGATTAAAAAATCACGCCTATACAAACAAAGGTAAGGCTCAGAGATATCGAAAACTTTTCAGTAATATCTCTGAACCGTAAGTAAGGGTAAAGGATTTATAAAGTATCAAAAGCATGGTTAAAATTTAACTTCTATAAAAAGAGTTTCTTCAAGTCCGCCAGCGCAGACTTAATTTTTAGAGCCACAGATTTATTTTCTGAATGGCCAAATTACCATGCCTTGTTTTTATTTTTCAAGCATGGTAAATTATGTCTCTGAATTTTCAACGAACTCGCGATTTACTCAATAACTTTCAATTTAGCGATCTATTTATAGAAGAATTAGGTTGGTCTAAACCTTCCAGACAAAAACCTGTAAGTTTAAAACTTGAGAATAACACGTATCGATACCAAAAGATTGCTGAACTTTCAGGCGTTGCAATCTTTGAAGTCACCGCAGCAGATGGGAATATACCAGAGGCGAAAGTTAGAAATGCTATTCATCAAGAAGTTACTAAACTCATCAATGAAAATCTCCTAATTTTTATTACTGAAGAACGCACACGTAGTCTTTGGTATTGGGTGAAACGAGAAGGAAGTAAAAGCTACGTTCGCGACCATTTATATGTGAAAGGTCAACCAGGAGACTTATTTTTAAGCAAACTTGGTTCTTTAGTTATTGATATTACTGAATTAGAACATGGTGAACCGACGGTAGTCGAAATTGCTTATAAATTACAACGCGGGTTTGATGTTGAGCCAGTAACTAAGAAGTTTTACAAGGAATTTCAAGAACAACACCAGAAGTTTTTACTGTTTGTTAAAGGAATTGATAACGAGACAGATAGACGTTGGTACACATCGGTAATTCTCAATCGCCTGATGTTTGTTTATTTTCTCCAGCGTAAGGGTTTTATTGATAATAAAGATTTAAATTATCTGCAAAATAAGCTAGAACAAAGCAAACAAAAAGCTGAAAATCATTTTTATGATGAATTTCTCAAGGCTTTGTTTTTTGAAAGCTTTGCTAAACCTGAGATTGAACGCGATTTATCTGTACAAGAATTGGTAGGAAAGGTTAAGTACCTGAATGGTGGACTATTTCTCAAGCATCATATTGAAGATAAATATGATATATCTATAGTTGATGAGGCTTTTGAGCAAGTTCTAGATTTATTTGCGCGTTATTCTTGGAATCTGGATGATACGCCGGAAGGTAAAGACGACGAGATAAACCCTGATGTTTTAGGATATATTTTTGAAAAATACATTAATCAAAAGGCTTTTGGAGCGTATTATACTAGACCGCAAATTACAGAATATCTCTGTGATAGAACTATCCACAAGTTAATTGTAGACCGCGTAAATGATGCGCTATCCGATCGGTATAAGCGATTTGAGGATATCAACGAACTTCTCATTAAACTGGATACAAATGTTTGTCGTCTACTAATGGAAGATATTCTTCCTAATTTATCAATCCTTGACCCAGCTTGCGGTTCTGGTGCTTTTCTTGTGGCGGCGATGAAGACGCTAATTCAAGTTTATAGTGCGGTGTTTGGGACAATTAAGTTGATGGGAGATGCTACTCTCAAAGAAAAACTTGAAAATATAGAAAGTTCTCATCCATCACTACCTTATTTTATCAAAAAGCGGATTGTTTCTGATAATCTCTATGGTATAGATATCATGGAGGAAGCAACGGAAATTGCAAAACTGCGCCTTTTCTTAGCTTTGGTTTCTTCTGCTCATAATGTTGAAGAGTTAGAGCCTTTGCCTAATATTGATTTTAATATTATGGCGGGTAATTCGTTAATTGGTTTAATTCGGGTAGATGAAACAGCTTTTGATGCAGTGGGAAATTCTCTACAAGGAAATCTATTACAGTCTTTAGCCGCAGATAATTATAAGAAAATTCTTGAAGAAAAGAATAAGTCTGTTGATTTGTACAAAAAACACGCTTTTTTACCTAAAGCATTACCCGATACAGATACGCCTCAAGATACTCGATTGATACACATCCGCAAAAATATTGAACAACTCAACAAAAAATCGCAAGAAAAGTTAAATCTTTTGCTGTTGGATGAGTTTAGTAAGCGTTTGGGTATCAAGTATGAGGAGGTTCAGTTAACTGGAAAGTCACAGAAGCGTGTTTTGAAGGTTGAGGATATTGCAGCTTTGAAGCCGTTTCACTGGGGTTATCATTTTGATAAGGTTTTAGAACGCGGCGGTTTTGATGCGATTATCACTAATCCACCGTGGGAAGCTTTTAAGCCAGATGCTAAAGAATTCTTTGCGCAGCATAATGATTTGGTGACAAAGAAGAAGATGGATATACATACTTTTGAAGAAACCAAAGACAAGCTATTGCAAGATAAAGAGATTGCAAATGCATGGTTGGAATACAAAAGCAAGTTTCCTCATGTAAATCTTTATTATCGTTCATCTAGGCAATATCAAAACCAAATTTCTATTGTTAATGGTAAGAAGTCAAAGACAACAGATATTAATTTGTATAAGCTTTTTTTAGAACAATGTTTTAATTTATTAAAAACTGGTAGTGAATGCGGTATTGTTATTCCTAGTAGCTTTTATAATGACTTAGGAGCTAAACAATTACGTGAAATGTTGTTTAGTCAAAGTAAAGTCACTGGGCTATTTTGCTTTGAAAATCGTAAAACAATTTTTGATAGTGTTCACCGTAGCTTTAAATTTGTTGTTCTTACTTTTGAAAAAGGCGGTAACACTGAAAAGTTTCCTGCTGCTTTTATGCGCCATGATGTTCAGGAATTACAAAGATTTCCAAGTAATGACAGTATCTCAATAAGCCTTGAGCTTATACGCCGCCTATCACCTGACTCGCTTTCTGTAGTAGAGTTTAAAAATGAAATAGACTTCCGTATTTCTGAGAAAATTACCAAGTTCCCATTGCTGGGTGAGAAAATAGAGGATAAGTGGAATCTCTCTTTAAGCCGTGAATTTCACATGACTGATGATAATAATTTATTTAAGTCATATTCAAAGAGTAGATTACCACTCTATGAAGGTAAAATGATTCATCAATTTACTCACCTATATGCCGAACCGAGATTTTGGGTGGATGAACAGGAAGCGAGAAAAGCTTTATTAGGAAAGAAGAAAAACGACAATGGTCAATTATTAGACTATCAATCCTATCGGCTTTCATATCGTGCAATAGGAAGGAGTACAGACTCTCGAACTATGATTGCAACAATATTACCCTCAAATGTATTTTGTGGTCATTCTTTAAATATTGCATCACCTACTAATGAAAATGAATCTACACTTTTTATTTGTGCTGTACTGAATAGCTTTTGTTTTGATTTTTCTTTGCGTCAACAAGTGTCTGCAAATTTGACAATGTTCTTCATTTATCAGACACCCGTCCCACGTTTAACAAAAAACGATCGCTACTTCAACGACATTGTACAACGCGCCGCCAAACTCATCTGCACCACACCAGAATTTGACGAACTCGCGCAAGAAGTCAGTTTAGTTTCCCATCAACAAGGCGTTACCGACGAAACAGAACGCGCCAAACTCCGCGCCGAACTCGATGGAATGGTAGCACACCTTTACGGTTTAACTGAAGATGAATTTAGCTACATCCTTACAACATTTCCCATTGTGAATGCAAGCGTTAAAGAAGCAGCATTAGAAGCTTACCGTAACTTTGCCCCAATGTTTGGAGAATCACAAAAAGTTGCATTAACTCATTAAAGCAAAGATAGCTGGCAATACCCTTGGGTTAAGGACTACTGGTAAAAAATTTTGGGTTTTACCAGACGCGATAAATCGCCGTCTCTACAAGTGTTTTGGTTTTATCTGAACTGTATTGACATAGCTGGCGGTTATAAATCGATGGAACATGAAGGTTTTTAACTAAATTGATAATTTTCTGTAACTAGGAATACAAACTGACTTATTATTTGATGAATGGTGTCTAGATCCCCGACTTCTTTGAGGAGTCGGGGATCTAAAGAGGGGATCTAATCTGTGAAATTGCAACTTCTTAAGAATTTCTTTCAAATTCACGGAACAGGTTTACTAGTATTGGGTTCTGCTAAAATTGAATTGCTGCTATAAATGCAACAAGGTATTTAAATAAGGTCTAATAAATTACTATATAAATTCGACAGTATTTACTTAGTCGTAATTTTAAAGCCGTGCAAATTCATCGTCACTCAGAATCTCACCATCGCCGCGATCGCCGCGAACAGGGTTTGGAAAAATTGCTCAATCGCCTTGTCAGAAGCATACAGCGCGATGAGTTAGTGCGGCAAACAACCAATCAACTCAGAGAATTACTTGAGGTAGATCGCGTTGTTTTATATTATTTTTACGGGCAGTGGCAAGGGCAAGTAACTTTTGAATCTTTGAGTTCTCCAGAATTTTCAATACTTGGTTCCACGGGGCCAGATAATTGTTTTAACGACGAGTATGCTGGCTTATATTTGGCAGGACGGATAAAGGCGATCGCTGATATTGAATCAGAACCAATAGAATCTTGTCACCGAGATTTTCTTCGTAGTCTGCACGTTCGTGCCAACCTAGTTGTACCAATTTTGATACCTAGAGGACTATGGGGATTATTAGTAGCACATCACTGCCAAGGGCCTCATCATTGGTCACAATCAAATATGGAAATGATGCAAACAGCAGCGCAAACTTTAGCAACAGACCATAATATTCTCGAAAGTTAAGCTACTGTGCATTCAAATGGCATACAGTTTAAGTAGCAAAGATATTCACCAGCATTGATTCTCTAAAATAAGGAGAAAAAACTGTGAAATTTGGTTACACGGTAATCTGGGTAGACGATGTAGTTAAGACCGTTGAGTTTTACGAAAAAGCATTTGGTCTGGTTCGTCGCGCTCTCCGAGATATGGGACAATTCACCTGGGCTGAAATCGAAACTGGAAATACCACATTAGCTTTTTCCTCCACTAGCGAAGCACAGAAATTATTTCCCGGTGGCTTTCATCACAACGACGCCACACAACCACCGACATTATTCCAAATCTCATTCATCACTCCTGATGTTGGTGGCGCTTACATGAAAGCCATCGGAGCAGGAGCCAAACCACTAGATCCCCCGAAAACCCAACCTTGGGGACAAACAATAGCTCGCGTCCGCGACCTCAATGGCGTGCTAGTGTCCTTGGTAAGTGGGTAGTAGCGATCGCTATTAAAATTGTTTTACAAAATTAATGTTTCGAGCTTTGCCTGTACTTCTTCTATTAAATCTTGTGCAACACTTTCAACAAACTTTACCCTTCTAGCTCTCCAATCTAGTGTTTTAATTTGGTCAGATAACACAACTCCTTTTGTTTGCATTCCCTCAAGAAGAGGAACTTCAAAACTAAGCCCTTTTGGATTGCTAGTTATGGGACAAACTAAAACCAAAGAAGCCATTCGATTGTATTTAATTGGAGATATAACAAGAACAAGGCGGTAGCCAATTTGCTCCCCCCCTTGTTGTTGTAATTCATTATTTAGTGTCCTAGCAATTTCATCAAATGACATTCCTGATGCTTGAAGGGCAAATGCACGCCGAATTGAATCAGCCGTAAACTGCTGTGCATCTCCAAATTCTAATTTGACAATATCTCCTCTATTAAGAAAATACGGATTAACTACCAATCTTCTTTCCCCACAGCATTGCCGATATCAAATTCAGGATGAAATTTATCAGAAGTCATACCTTCAAGCAACTCATCAAGCGTATACTTTTTTCTTTTTTGTGGTGTAATTACAATACTGTTACCTTCCACACTAAAATTTATAGCTGTCCCTTCAGTTATGTCTGCTTGTTCAGCTACCGATCTCGGAATCCGAATAGCTAAACTGTTTCCCCATTTAGCAATAACTCCTGCCATAGCTATCTCCGAATATTCTGTTAGAAATTCACACGCCTAAAGTTCAAAATTTGGCAGCAAAAGGCTCTTAACAGTTTTGTCCTGATGTATATACTTTGAAGATACAAATTTATCCGGCGGGTGTCAACACTTGGTTGTAGATTTGGTGAGAAAATATGCCAGTAACTGCAAAGAAGCTTAATGTTTCTTAATACCTTTGGGTTACTTTGTCTGCACTATCAGATTGAGCCTTTGCATAACTAAAGGACAGGTTGCAATTTTTACATTTCGATTAAATTGATTGTGCTCTTGCCAAGCATTTATTATCTCTAGTTCGCAATCTCAAACCTCAAATTCTATGAATTCTAATCCTTTGCTGTGTGCAGCGATCGCTCATCATATTACCACCAGTCCGCAACAGCGAATTACTTTCGCCGAATTCATGGATATGGCGCTATATCACCCAGAACACGGTTACTATTCCAGCGATGCTGTGAAAATTGGCTTTCAAGGTGGTGATTTTTTCACTTCTCCCAACCTCAGCGCTGACTTTGGCGAATTACTTGCAGAACAATTTTTGCAAATGTGGGAAATTTTAGAGCGGCCCGTGCCGTTTTCTCTGGTAGAAATGGGAGCAGGTCAAGGACTGCTGGCATTGCATATCCTCAAGTATTACCAGCTACAATACCCGGATTTTTTTACTGCCCTGGAGTATGTAATTGTTGAAAAGTCGTCAACTTTAAGGCAAGAACAGCAACAACGCTTACAAGATTTACCCGTTCGTTGGTGCAATCTAGAGGATATCCCATCAAATGCGATCGCTGGTTGTTTTTTTTCTAATGAGTTAATCGATGCCTTGCCAGTCCATCAATTCACCCTAGAAAGCGGGGAACTGCGAGAAATTTATGTGACAACACAGGGAGATGAAGAAGACGCGGAGAGTGGAAGACGCGGGGACGCGGTGAAAGAATTCTCCATATCTCCGCGTCCCCATGTCCCCGCGTCCTCAGTTCCCGCGTCCTCTAGGTCATTTATAGAAATTGCAGCAGAACCTTCTACGCCCCAATTAACTGATTATTTCAACTTAGTGGGAATCGATTTAACCTCAGGTGCATACCCAGATGGTTACCGCAGCGAAATTAATTTAGCTGCTCTTTCCTGGTTGAGTATAGTAGCAGACCGCTTGCAGCGCGGCTATGTGCTAACAATTGATTATGGCTACCCTGCTACTCGTTACTATAATCCCAGGCGATCGCAAGGAACGCTACAGTGCTATTACCAACACCGTTTCCATGACAACCCTTATATCAATATCGGACAACAAGATATCACTGCCCATGTTGACTTTACAGCTTTGGAACGCTGGGGCGATCGCTGCGGTTTAAAAAACGTTGGTTTTATCCAGCAAGGATTATTTTTGATGGCGCTGGGATTAGGGGAACGAATTGCTGCTATTTCCTATCAAAACCAACCCCTTTCGCAATTACTACAGCGACGGGAAGCACTACATCAGCTTTTAGATCCCACTGGGTTGGGTGGTTTTGGAGTCTTAATTCAGAGCAAAAATCTGGAAAAAACAGAAATTTCTCAACCACTAAAAGGATTGATCTTGCCAGAGTAAATCTGAATTTGAAAAGTTAAAACTCTATTTAAGAATGCAGTATTAGTTTTATTTGGACTAGCATAGCAGTGATTACTGTAAAGTTAAACACAATTGGAAAGTAATAATTATGTCAACCCATGACCTATTAATGTTAGTAACACTACTTACCCCAGGTATTTTACTTTCAGTTTTGATTATGGTGACTTTTGCCGCTGGTGGGTGAAGCGATCGCTGTTTACCAATAACTGATAATACTGTTACTTTGCACTATTATCGATAACTGGGTAGGCATTGCCAATACAAAATAAGGTTTTGAACCAATGTTAAGCAATGTCCACTCAACAAAACTTGCGATCGCTTAATTACTGCAAGATGTCAAAATAGACACGCAAATTTGACGAAGAACTAGGCCTACGCTGTACCAAAAGGAACGTAAAAATGAAGGTGGCATTTCTGGGAACTGGACTGATGGGACTACCAATGGCTCAAAGGTTATTAGCCGCAGATATACAGCTAGTTGCCTATAATCGCACCCCAGAAAAATTAGCACCATTACAAGCAGCTGGGGCTGAAATTGCCACACACCCCCGCCATGCCATTCGTGCTTCTGAGTGCGTAATCCTCATGCTTACCAATGCCCCAGCCATCTATAATGTGTTGCTTTCAGATACAGCTTGGCAAACTCTGAAAGGGCGCACTATTATCCAAATGGGAACAATTACTTCCACTGAAAGCCGAGAAATTAGAGATGCAGTAGTTGGAGGTGGGGGTGAGTATATAGAAGCGCCGGTGTTAGGAAGCATCCCCGAAGCAAAAGCTGGCAAGTTGATCGTTATGGTAGGCGCCGAGCCAGAACAATATCAACGCCACTTGAAGTTACTGCAAAATTTTGGGACAGAACCTTTACTTGTCGGCCCTGTGGGAGCAGCGGCGGGGCTGAAATTGGCACTCAATCAACTAATAGCTTCTCTAACAACTAGCTTTGCTCTGAGTCTTGCTTTTGTCCAACGTCAAGGTGTCGATGTGGATGTGTTTATGCAAATCTTACGCGACAGTCCACTTTATGCGCCTACCTTTGACAAAAAGCTACAACGGATGTTGGATAGCAATTTTGCCAATCCTAATTTCCCCACAAAACACTTACTCAAAGATACAGAATTGTTTATCTCGGAAGCAAAATCTTTGAGTTTAGATCTCAGCAGCATTAAGGGAGTGCGACAAATCTTGCAAACGGCTGCGAAAATGTCATTTGCTGATGATGATTATTCATCATTATTTGCTGTGATTAAAGAATGGGGAGAAGCGATCGGTGATTGAGCATTAAGAATTGGGCATTGGGGAGCCAGCGCTGTGAGCGGGTTTTGTGATTTGTAGACGCTTTGCGGCTTCCCGCAAGGTGGCCACTGGCGTCATTGTGTATTTGTCTCCCCTGGTTCCTCTGCCGCTTTGCTCCATACCTCCAGACTCCCCACTCCCTAATATTCCTTGAGGAAGTGTTTCTGAACTCAAGAGCCTTTCAAACCTATTGCCTGTTCCCTGGTATAGAGAATCATTGACCAATAGTAGTCGTTGCTGGCGACGATTCTGGGGACTCTGGTGGCGGCGAAGGTTCTGGTCGAGGAGGATTGAGAAATTCCTGCCAAGTTCTAATTTGGTCTTGTGCAGCATTGTAAGCCGCACTACCGCGGGGAATGGACTTGGCAATCTGAATTCCTCTCGGAATATCAGATTGACCTTGAGTACGTGCTATGTCTAATAATTGCTGACTCCATTGGTCAATGGCGAGATTGGCATCCATGCGTAAGATGCTATTATTTGAAACCCGATCTGCTAAGCGTATTGCCTCAACCAAGGCTTCTGGCGTACCGGCGGCGGCAGTTTCCTGGGCTTGTCTCCAGTTTTCTTTAGTGCGAATTTGCCCTTGCCAATCCTCAATCGCAGCTTGGGCTTCGCCAGCAAGTGCCCTTCCTGACGATGCAATTTGCCCAGCTGCGCTAATAGCGGCGGGTAAATTTCCACTTAAAGCCAGTTCTCGTGCTCGATCTAAATAAGGTTGGTCTTCGATTCGCTGGATTTTTGCTACCCAAGTGCCAATTTTTCTGCGTGCTTCTGGGTATAATGCACGACCTCTACGGATTTGGCTAGCTTGGTCGATCGCAGCTTGTAATGAGTTAATATCATCAAATATCGCTATCTGTTCGGCGCGTTCCAAGTAAGGTTGGTCTTCGATTGTCTCTACTTGGGCACGCCAACGACTCATTTCTTCCCTCGCTTCTGTGCCTCTGGGGTTACTAGCAGGGATGAGTTGCACTTGAGCGATCGCTGCTGTTAAATTATTGACTGTTCCTTGGCTAGCCAATACTCTCGCTTTTTCCAGATGGGCAACATCTTCGATTTCCAGCTGCCAACGAGCAATTAACTGCTGTGCTTCTTCATATACTGGTCTTGAAGGATCGATTTGTTGTGCTTGGGCGATGGCAGCTTCTAAACCAGAAACATTACCTAACCAAGCACTTCTTTTAGCGTCAGCTATGGCGATAAAGTCATCTGTTTCGGCTTGTAGCTTGGCACTTTCGGGAATTTGTCTAGCAATATCCAGTGCTTCGTCGGCATCTCGCTTATCTAACTTTGCCTGTGCCAACTCCAACATTTTACGTCCAAATGCCGGAATCGCCTCTTGAGCTTTTTGGTAAAGGTAACTTTCCTGACCGATGGACTCGGCTAGCTTGATAGCTTCTAGTAAATTATCAACAACTTGGCTTCTTGCTAAAATTTCGGCTTTTCCTAACCTATCGCCATCTTCGCGGGCTGTGGCGATGAGTTTATTTAATTGGTCGTATTTAGTACTCGTCCAGTATTGGTTGTCTATGCGTAACATTCTGGCACTAAGCATGAACGCCGATTGCCAGCGTCGTTCCCGGACTTCAGCGATGGCATTGTTGTAAATGCTTTCTGCCTTCGACCAAGTTGTTTGCCATTTGTCAATTTGCTCGTCTACTAATTTATAAGCTGCCAGATCTTCCGGTATCTTTCGAGCAGTAGCGATCGCTTCTTCTAAATTCCCTGTTTGGAAACTGCGATCGGCTAACTGTAAAATATCCCGCGACCATTCTTCTGTAAAACGATTAATTTCTGCATGTAACGGGTGATTTTCTGGTAATTCATTCACCAGAGCGATCGCTTGCAGCAGGTCATTCACCGTATTTTTAGAAGCCGCCAATTGAGCGCAGTGCAACCGCACCGAGGCACTAGCTAGAGGCCAGAAAATCGATGGGCAATTAGGGGCAGCTGGTAACTTCAGCAGCATTGCTGTTGCTAAGAATGCCACGCTACCAGGAATCAAAGTTAGCAGTAACGACCAGAATATCCAACTTCTCATCCAGCGTGGCAATTTCCAAGAACTTTTACTGGCTTGGGTAGTTTCTTGTGAATGCTTATCTTTGCCAACGGAATTGTTTTTTTTTCGCCGCTTCACTGACTTGGAGCTAGAAACAGTACCTGGGACATCAAATGGTTGAGTTTCACCGAATTGGTCTGTTCGGGATAATCTGGTATTTTGATCTGGCTCTCTTGCTCTGGCTCCTGACCAACTGTCTGGAATATCCCGCTCTGTCATTTCTCACACCAAAATAATTGAATAGCTTTCTGTTTTAAATCGATAATTCCATTGTTGCCATAGTAACTTTCTCATAATTAAAAAGCTACTTTTTGATTATCTCTCTCCACAGATACCATTAAAACTCTCAAACTTCAGTGGTGTTTTATACTTTATCCTGAAATAGTAGATTCAGCTTGTAAATCGGCAATTAGCTGAGCTAGATCGTCGCTACTTGCCTGATAAACGCTGCCGCAAAAATCGCAAGTTGCTTCGGCACCATCATCTTTAATAATCATATCTTGGAGTTCCGCTTCTCCCAAAATTTTGAGTGCGCCCAAAACGCGATCGAAAGAACAACCGCAGTGGAAGCGTAGCATCTGCCTTTCGGGAAAGATTACCAGCCCCATATCTCCTAACAAGCCGTTAAAGATTTCAGGTAACGTTTTCCCAGCTTGCAGCAATGGCGTAAAACCTGCTAGAGCAGCCACTCGTGATTCTAGCTTTTCTACTAAGGCTTCATCTCTTGCTGCTTTGGGTAAGACTTGTACGAGTAATCCTCCAGCAGCCGTTACTCCAGCTGCTCCCACAAACACACCCAAAACTAAAGCAGAAGGAGTTTGCTCGGAATTCACTAGATAATGAGCGACATCATCACCGATTTCTCCGGAAACTAATTCCACAGTACTAGAGTAAGGGTAACCATAACCGACATCCCGGACAACATAAAGGAAGCCGTTACCCACTGCACCGCCAACATCTAGCTTACCTTTGGCATTGGGAGGTAATTCCACAGATGGATTCGCCACATACCCGCGTACCGTACCATCTAGGCCTGCATCTACCAATATGCCACCCAAAGGCCCATCGCCCTTGATCCGGACGTTGACCCTCGACCCAGTTCGCTTCATGCTAGAAGCCATCAACAAACCCGCCGCCATAGTACGTCCCAGTGCTGCCGTTGCTACATAGGAAAGTTTATGCCGCCCCCGTGCTTCTTCTGTTAAACGTGTGGTGATTACGCCTACCGCACGAATCCCACCTTCGGCTGCTGTTGCACGAATTAACTGATCCGCCATGAATAACCTTACATTTCTTAACAAGTCCACCTATATATTCTAAGTTCTGTCTTGGTAGAAAAGTAACTTAGTGGGCTATTGGGCAGGGGAGCAGGGGAAGCAGGAGAAGAAAAAACTAATGACCAATGACCAATGACTAATGACTAATGACTAAATTAGAAATAGCGATGTCTCACCTTTAGGTAATCCTAGAAAAATGCTGGGTAATTTTCAACAAAGCCAACTGCGAATCGAAATTGAAGCACCAACAGATGCAATTCATGACAGTCTAGTGCATCCAGCGCAACTTGCAAAATGGCTTGTAGGGCAACGCTTTGCGCCAGGAATGCCAGAAGAATTGCTTCCTGGATTTGAATTTACTACCTGGACTGGGCCTGTTGCCATTCATCATCATGTGGATGTTGTAAAATCCAATTGCCTCCGTTTATTGCTATCTGGAGGCATTGACGGCTTTCACGAATGGTACTGGGGAGAAGGTTGGGTGCAGTCCCGCTTGGAAGGAGTTTCAGTTTTGCCCTTGAATTTGGGTCAAACCTTAAGTTTGTTGAGTTTGCGTCAGTTTTTAGCAACTCAAAGACGTTGAATTAGGGATTGGGGATTGGGTATTAATTCTTCCTTACCCAGTCCCCAGTCCACAATCTTAATTTGTGGGCAATGATTAGCGATCGCACTTATTCTTCAGTTGATAGCACCTGCTGGGCTGTTAATTTTAACTCTGGAAAAATTTTAGACTCAATGCGTTGACTACCAACAAACTCTATTGGCTCGTATAATTCGTCAATCAACGTCAAAACAGTCACCTTATTTGTTAACGGATCGACAATCCAATATTCGGGAATATTTATAATGTTATACTCAACTCGCTTGGCTCGATAATCTACGGTCTTTGTTGATTCACTGACAACTTCCACCACCAACAATGGACGTGGTTCGTTGAGTTCAATAATTGCTTCTCGATTTCGTAACTCTCGCCACTGAGACAATGGAATCACAACCACATCTGGAATTCTCAATGTCTCCCATCTACCAGCACGGGGAGAACGAATACCAATAACCATTTATTTAGAAGTCAAATCTAAATTTTGCCGCAGAATTTCTGCTCGAAAGTTAATATTGATAAATTCAGTTACTGCACCATGTTGTCCACTTCCCAGACTCATGGGAATTAGTTCTCCATTCACCAATTCGTAGCGGGTATCCGTGCCATCATCATAAGCCAGATACTCTTCAAAGGTAAGTCGTTTGGTAACTTCTGGAGTTGTGGTCATGGCCTTATCTCATTTGCCTTTACCTGATTCTAATTAGGCTTTACCACCAATACCGAACAATTAGCTTCTTCCACAACTTGGCTGCTAACAGAACCCTGAACTATTCGCTTCACCCCCATCAATCCGCGACTGCCAATTACGATCAATTCAGTTTTATATATGTTGGCAAGGCGAATAATCTCTTCAGCAGGATCGCCTGTTACTAGTTCTAAATCACTTTTAACTGATAATTTTTCCTGATAAGATTGCAATTGTTTTTCAATATGAAAATAAGAAAATGTTGGGGACTCTGACTGAGGGCGATCGGCAGGGAGTTCGATCTCTGATTCTGGCGTGGGAAAAACATGGCAAAGAATAACCCTGGCGTTTTCGGAAAAAGCCAAATCATCTAAAGTCTGGATTACTCGCTCTGCAAGTTCTGAACCGTCCAGAGCTACCAAAACAGTATTTAGCACCCCTATCGTCTCCTAAAGAGTAAACCGTTCTACAACACTTGGGCGGAGTTAAGCAGTGTTTGAACTCTGTTTAACTTTCTCCTGATTGCATCCTGCTTGATGTTATCAGTGTTGTCACTCACAAGTCCCCAGGCTTAAAATTGGATATAACTTATGCCGTTTCAGGTTGCATGTTTGGATTGAGAAACTTTACTACTTTAATCCGTTATTTTCAGTCCTATTAAAATCTTTGGGTTTTTTCGACTACCATACAACAGGCAGGACTACTCTGAAAAGTTTTGTAGAGCTTCTCAAACCTTAATTTTTTCGCTTGGTTTTTACGTTATCACAAGTTTAACAAGTTTTGTCCAAGACAAAACATCGATCGTTGTCTAGTTCGATCTAACAATTTAGTTTCAGTGACAACCTTTCCTTAGGAACTGGCGATCGCTAATGCCCAACTTTCGCCGCAACTGCCATCACCAATGAAAGGCAGGGTAGCTAATGTTGTGCGTTAGCGTAGCTCACCGTAGGTATCGCTGGCCAAAGTTTTAGTTTGAAGCTCAGAAAAAATTAAGCATTCCCAATCACTCTTCTAACTTAATTCGGCGTCGCACTGAATCAGCATGGGAAGGTAAACCCTCTGCTGTTGCTAGCACATCAATGGCACTAGCCATGTTTTCCAGTGCGGTTTGGGAGTATTGAATAATACTAGAGTGTTTGAGGAAAGTTTCAACCCCTAACGCTGAAGCATACCGAGCAGCACCAGAAGTAGGCAAGGTATGGTTAGGGCCTGCCAAATAGTCCCCTACTGCTTCTGGTGTCGAGTAACCTAAAAATATTGCTCCAGCATGGCGAATCTGTGGTAGGAGTGCCCAAGGATCTTTGACTTCTAATTCTAGGTGTTCGGGGGCAAATTCGTTAGAGAGTTCTGCTGCTGCTGTCAAAGATTCCACAACTATAATCAAGCCGTAGTGGGCGATCGCTTTTTCTGTGTCTATTCGCCGTGGATGATCCACCAGCTGTCTTTCCAAAGCTACCTGCACGTTCTTTGCCAAAGCAGCATCCGTCGTCAGCAAAATCGCTGCCGCCATCGGATCGTGTTCGGCTTGGGCCAATAAGTCAGCAGCTACGTGCACTGGGTTTGCAGTTTCATCGGCAATCACCAGCACTTCGCTAGGGCCTGCCAAAGAATCAATACCAACCGTGCCGTAAACAAGTTTTTTCGCTAGGGTGACATAAATGTTACCAGGCCCTGTAATCACATTCACTTTCGGAATTGTTTCTGTACCATAGGCTAAAGCCGCGATCGCTTGTGCCCCACCAACGCGATAAATTTCTTGTACCCCTGCTTCTTGAGCAGCTACCAAAACAGCTGGGTTTATTGCACCTCCTGGGCCTGGTGGCGTTACCATCACTATGCGAGGTACAGCAGCAACACGAGCCGGAATTGCATTCATCAGCACTGTACTGGGATAGGCAGCGCGACCGCCAGGTACATACAACCCCGCTCGATCTACTGGGGTGTAACGTTTGCCTAGTACTACTTCATCATCGCCAAAGTGTACCCAGCTTTTCGGGACTCGCTGACGATGAAATGCTTCAATTTGGCGGCAAGCTAGCCGAATCGCCCCCATCAACTCCTTTGACACCTGTTGATAGGCTGCATCCATTTCGGAGCCTGTAACACGGAGTTCTTCTGGCTTGAGGGTTTGTTTGTCAAATTCGGCGGTGTAATGCAGGACAGCTTTGTCGCCTTGGCGCTTGACTGCTTGCAAAACTTCCCGCACCGTTGCTTCTTTGTTGGGCACCTGTTCGTCATGGGTGCGTTCGCAGATCCGTTGTAGTTCTGCTCTAACGTCTGCCTGCTGAGTAATAATTCGCAGCATGGAGTAAGGACAATGCCAAAATTATAATATTGCCACCTGAGATTTAGTAAAAGCTTTTCACCGACTAGGGTGTGGAAGCTCGCTCTAATTCTCTTCTCTAGCTTAACCTGGATTTTTTTGATACTCCTAAGGTTGCCAGCACATGGTTTACTTGAAAAGGCAACTTGATTGCTGTATCCGAATCTGCCTGAGTTGGCCATCGGTAGGAAGGGGACGTGCCATTTCCCACTATCCTTATACCCTTACCCTATCTCTTAAAAAACGTAAAGGTTGTGTGGTTCCACATCCAATCCCCTGTATTTACAGAGGGTAGGGTCTGACTATAACTAACTTTTACTTATTTTCCTAACTTTTAGTAGTAGTTAACATGTGTACAGACACGAAACATCGGTTCTATACTGGAAAGCCCCTGAAATTTAGCTATATTACAGTTCTTCACCTTCGATGGTCTGTCTGCTTTAAGGACAGATGGCATTGGCAATCACACTGCTCCATCGGCTGGTGAGTTAGGGTGACTATTTTACTCATAGAGTTTATTTTAACGTATTTACTTAATTGGCGGCACACTTAATTAGTCATTGATTGTTGGGGGCGTTAAATGTTGGCTGACGAGTTGTTATTCGCTTCTCTATGCCTGTGCACCCGGACTTCCCTTTCTCTAGTAGCCAATGGCATAATTTTTTTAGGAAATTCTAACATTGGTAATTTGAATGCTATATTAGTAAATCTAGTAGTGTGTGTACATATTAATATTAGTTTCTGGAATTGACTGTGGCGAATACAAAGTCTGCTCTCAAGCGTGCCGAAATCGCAGAACGCAACCGACTGCGTAATAAAGCTTACAAATCATCTGTGAAGACACTGATGAAGAAATATTTTAATGCTGTAACTGTCTATGCAGCTAATCCTACCCCAGAATTAAAGCAAGAAGTACAGTCTAAGTTATCTGAGGCTTACAGCAAAATCGATAAAGCAGTAAAACGAGGCGTGCTTCACCCAAATAATGGGGCAAGGAAAAAGTCCAAATTGGCGGGCAGACTAAAACCCCTGACACAAACAGCTGAGTAGTTATTGACCATTTGTCTTTGAAGTTGTGTTCGTGGTGCTCCTTCAAAGAAGCAAGCTACGCGCAGCGTATGGTAGAGATAAAGAAGCCAGATGGTCGTTCGGGTAGCGTCTTTGGCAGGATAAGAGTCTCTAACGCTGCGCGATCGCCAAAACGATGGGACTTATGGTGTTAGTTATTTATCAAAAAAGACAAAAGACTAAGTACAAAAGTCGAGCTAGTCGCTTTGGTGAGTTAAGGGCTTGTGTAAGCTGGCATTAAGCTAAGGCTTCCTGAGATTTAGAACTTTGTCACAAAAGACGAAGGACAAACGATGCAATTGATAGACACCCACGTCCATCTGAACTTTGAGAATTTCCAGCCAGATTTAGCAGCAGTGCGATCGCGGTGGCAGCAAGCAGGTGTAGTACGTTTAGTTCATTCCTGCGTTCACCCGGAGGAGTTTTCCAGCATTCAGTCCATAGCGCGTGAGTTTGAGGAAATCAGCTTTGCTGTGGGATTGCATCCTTTAGATGCTGAAAGATGGAATAGCGATACAGCCGATAAAATCAAATCTTTGGCGAGTTCGGACTCAAATGTGGTGGCAATTGGGGAGATGGGACTGGATTTTTACAAAGCTGATAACTATCAGCAACAGTACATGGTGTTTGAATCGCAGTTAGCGATCGCATCTGAACTGGACTTACCAGCGATTATCCACTGCCGCGATGCTGCTGCCGAAACCAGAGAAGTATTGCAAAAATGGCGATCGCTAAAAGGAGAAACAGTGCGTGGCGTCATGCATTGTTGGGGAGGAACCCCAGAAGAAACCCAATGGTTTCTAGACTTGGGGTTTTATATCAGCTTTAGCGGGACAGTAACTTTCAAAAACGCTAAAGATATCCAATCCTCAGCAGCGATGGTAAGTAGCGATCGGCTATTGATTGAAACAGATTGTCCTTTTTTAGCTCCAGTGCCCAAACGCGGCGAGAAGCGCAACGAACCTGCTTACGTTCGTTATGTAGCAGAGCAAGTGGCGAAACTGCGTCAGGAAACTGTGGAAGCGATCGCGCAAACTACTACCGAAAATGCGTGTAAATTATTCCGTTTGTCGATATAAATTGTTCTTTAGTCTATTTTATTCAATTGCTTACAAAGAAATAAAACTCTCGGAGGACAAAAATATGCTAAGATCATTCCCTCCAAAACATTTTGCTTGCGTCATAATGATAAAGGAAGGAAGTTAAAACTTCTAAGTCTAATTTACCGTGCTGTTATTCGGCTTGGCCATCCTCCAAATCTCTACAAGCGGATGCTCTCGACACATGACTGACCGTACCAACTCAGGTTAAGCCATAATTATGCACAACATCGGCTTGCTGTGTATTTACCTATACAAAATCGTTAAATGAAATTGCCTTGTGATTACAATCGAGCAAAATAAAGTGGTTCTGATTCCAAGCCGACAAAATGCGGATAGTTTCCTCAAACTTAGGATATCTAGGATATTACTGAGGGTATAAATAGCGGGGTGGATTTCAACCACACCTGTAGAGCAGCGTAAGCAAATTAACGCGCTTTTTGGAGGGGAAGTGAGGAAAGTAAATCGAATTGAGGAATATTTTAATTGGGGATTGGGGACTAGAGATTGGGGAGAAGGGAAGAGTTTTCCTAATCCACACTTCCGCTCCCCACTCCCCATTACAGGCGATTACCCCTTGGTAAAATCGCTCATTACCGCTTTCATCGCTGCGTTTATCCACATTTGAAAATAGTTAAGTGTATAAATTCCCAAACAGTTCGGACACTGGCTAGCAGTGGGAAGCATTAAATAGCAGTGTCCAAGGGAAAATTTAACCAGGTTGACAAAGGTAGAGGCATGACTAAAGAAACATATATGGAACCCGCCTTTCTATTACCCGACTTGATTGAAATCCAGCGTTCGAGCTTCCGCTGGTTTTTGGAAGAAGGGCTGATAGAGGAACTCAACTCCTTTAGTCCGATCACAGATTATACGGGCAAACTAGAACTGCACTTTTTGGGTCAGAACTACAAACTTAAAGAACCAAAGTACAGTGTTGAAGAAGCCAAACGGCGGGATAGTACCTATGCCGTCCAAATGTATGTTCCCACACGCTTGATTAATAAAGAAACCGGGGAAATTAAAGAGCAAGAGGTATTCATTGGAGATTTGCCTTTGATGACCGACCGCGGCACCTTTATTATCAACGGAGCCGAGCGGGTGATTGTTAATCAAATAGTGCGATCGCCAGGAGTTTATTACAAATCCGAAATCGATAAAAACGGGCGGCGTACTTATTCTGCTAGCTTAATTCCGAACCGAGGGGCATGGCTGAAATTTGAAACAGACCGTAACGATCTAGTGTGGGTACGTATCGACAAAACCCGCAAACTCTCAGCCCAGGTACTATTAAAAGCTTTAGGCTTATCAGACAACGAAATCTTTGACGCCTTACGCCACCCAGAATATTTCCAAAAAACCATCGAAAAAGAAGGGCAATTTTCTGAAGAAGAAGCCCTGATGGAGTTATATCGCAAACTGCGTCCTGGCGAACCACCCACAGTCTTAGGGGGACAACAACTCCTAGACTCTCGATTCTTCGATCCGAAACGCTATGACTTGGGTCGCGTTGGTCGGTACAAGCTCAACAAAAAATTGCGCCTTTCTGTGCCCGACACGATGCGCGTGCTGACCTCAAGCGATATTTTGGCAGCAGTGGATTATCTGATCAACCTAGAGTATGACATCGGCAATATCGATGACATCGACCACTTAGGTAACCGTCGCGTGAGAAGCGTCGGTGAATTGCTGCAAAACCAGGTGCGGGTTGGGTTAAACCGTCTAGAAAGAATTATTCGGGAACGGATGACAGTATCTGATGCCGAAGTTTTAACTCCTGCTTCCTTGGTTAACCCCAAACCACTGGTAGCAGCAATTAAAGAATTCTTTGGTTCCAGCCAATTAAGCCAGTTCATGGATCAAACTAATCCCTTAGCAGAACTGACTCACAAACGCCGCTTGAGTGCCCTCGGCCCTGGTGGTTTAACCCGCGAACGTGCTGGGTTTGCAGTGCGAGATATTCATCCGAGTCACTACGGACGTATTTGCCCCATTGAAACGCCAGAAGGCCCGAATGCGGGGTTGATTGGCTCCTTGGCGACCCATGCACGGGTGAACCAATACGGCTTTTTGGAAACGCCATTTAGACCTGTGGAAAATGGGCGAGTCAGATTTGATTTGCCGCCACTTTACATGACAGCCGATGAAGAAGACGACCTGCGGGTTGCACCTGGAGATATTCCAGTAGATGAAAATGGGCACATTATCGGGCCTCAAGTACCGGTACGCTATCGTCAGGAATTCTCCACTACCACACCAGAGCAAGTAGACTACGTAGCAGTATCTCCCGTTCAGATTGTATCGGTGGCTACTAGCATGATTCCCTTCTTGGAGCATGATGACGCCAACCGAGCGCTGATGGGGTCAAACATGCAACGGCAAGCTGTACCCCTGCTGAAACCAGAGCGCCCATTAGTGGGCACAGGATTGGAAGCCCAAGGAGCAAGAGACTCTGGGATGGTAATTGTATCGCGTAGTGATGGCGATGTCACCTACGTAGATGCCACAGAAATTCGTGTACGTCCCAAACCAAATACCCCAGAAATTAAATATCCCCTTTCCAAGTATCAACGCTCAAACCAAGATACTTGTTTGAACCAAAAGCCCCTCGTCCGCATTGGCGAAAAAGTTGTGGCTGGTCAGGTACTAGCTGATGGCTCCTCCACCGAAGGCGGGGAATTGGCCCTCGGACAAAATATCGTCGTTGCTTACATGCCTTGGGAAGGCTACAACTACGAAGACGCAATTTTAATTTCTGAGCGGCTGGTGCAGGATGATATCTACACCTCAATTCACATTGAAAAATATGAAATTGAGGCTAGACAGACAAAATTAGGGCCAGAAGAAATCACCAGAGAAATTCCCAACGTCGGGGAAGACGCCTTGCGTCAGTTAGACGAACAAGGGATCATTCGCATTGGGGCATGGGTAGAAGCTGGGGATATTTTGGTAGGTAAAGTAACACCGAAAGGTGAATCCGACCAACCGCCAGAAGAAAAACTCTTGCGGGCGATTTTCGGTGAAAAAGCGCGGGATGTGCGAGACAATTCCCTGCGAGTACCCAACGGTGAAAAAGGACGCGTAGTTGACGTGCGCTTATTTACCCGCGAACAAGGCGATGAATTGCCACCAGGAGCCAATATGGTAGTCCGGGTGTATGTCGCCCAAAAACGCAAAATCCAAGTTGGCGACAAAATGGCAGGACGCCACGGCAATAAAGGGATTATTTCTCGGATTTTGCCCGCAGAAGATATGCCTTATTTACCCGATGGTTCCCCAGTGGACATCGTACTCAACCCCTTGGGCGTACCCAGCCGGATGAACGTCGGACAAGTATTTGAGTGCCTCTTGGGTTGGGCTGGTCATACCTTGGGAGTGCGATTTAAGATTACTCCCTTTGACGAAATGTATGGTGAAGAGTCATCCCGGAGAATCGTGCATGGCAAATTGCAAGAAGCACGGGATGAAACCAGCAAGGACTGGGTATATAACCCAGATGACCCAGGTAAAATCATGGTATTTGATGGTCGTACTGGTGAACCCTTTGACCGACCAATCACCATCGGTGTGGCTTACATGCTGAAACTGGTGCATTTGGTAGACGATAAGATCCACGCCCGTTCCACAGGCCCGTACTCACTGGTGACCCAGCAACCCTTGGGTGGTAAAGCACAACAAGGCGGTCAGCGGTTTGGGGAAATGGAAGTGTGGGCATTGGAAGCCTTTGGTGCGGCTTACACCTTACAGGAATTGCTGACAGTGAAATCCGACGATATGCAAGGACGAAATGAAGCGTTAAATGCGATCGTTAAAGGTAAGGCAATTCCTCGACCTGGAACACCAGAGTCCTTTAAGGTGTTAATGCGCGAACTACAATCATTGGGGTTAGACATTGCCGTACATAAGGTAGAAACCCAAGCAGATGGTAGTTCCTTAGATGTGGAAGTCGATTTGATGGCAGACCAATCAGCCCGTCGTACACCTCCCCGACCAACATACGAATCTCTTTCCCGCGAATCGCTGGAAGACGACGAATAGAGAATGAGGAGTTAAAAGTTAAGAGTTAAGAGTTAACAAACAATTTATGACTCTTAATTCCTAACTGATTCCAACTCTTGTGGTGGTAACACCGTCAAAATTGTTAAGAGTTAGGAGTTAATAATTGATAACTCCTAACTCCTAACTCCTAACTTAAAACTAAATATACTCATAACTCGAAACTCAGCACTTAAAGTATGAGACCAGCCCAAACTAATCAGTTTGACTACGTAAAAATCGGCTTAGCATCACCAGAGCGTATTCGCCAGTGGGGTGAGAGAACTTTGCCCAATGGTCAGGTAGTTGGTGAAGTTACCAAGCCAGAAACGATTAATTACCGGACTCTTAAGCCAGAGATGGATGGCTTATTTTGCGAGCGCATCTTTGGCCCTGCGAAAGATTGGGAATGTCATTGTGGCAAGTATAAAAGAGTCCGTCACAGAGGTATTGTCTGCGAACGCTGTGGGGTAGAAGTCACCGAGTCACGGGTGCGTCGTCACCGGATGGGCTATATTAAACTTGCTGCACCAGTAGCTCACGTTTGGTATCTCAAAGGCATTCCTAGCTATATTTCGATCCTGCTGGATATGCCCTTGCGGGATGTAGAGCAAATTGTCTATTTCAACTCTTATGTTGTTTTAAGTCCAGGCAATGCCGAAACTTTAACTTACAAACAGCTGCTAAGTGAAGACCAGTGGCTGGAAATTGAAGACCAAATTTATAGTGAAGATTCTCAGCTACAAGGCGTAGAAGTAGGCATTGGTGCCGAAGCACTACTGCGCTTGCTTGCGGATATCAATTTGGAGCAAGAAGCTGAAAGCCTGCGGGAAGAAATTGGCACTGCCAAGGGACAGAAGCGAGCTAAGTTAATTAAGCGACTGCGGGTAATTGACAACTTCATCGCTACTGGTTCCAAACCAGAGTGGATGGTTATGGCAGTTATTCCGGTGATTCCCCCGGACTTGCGCCCAATGGTGCAGCTAGATGGCGGGCGCTTTGCCACTAGCGATTTGAATGATTTGTATCGGCGGGTAATTAACCGGAATAATCGTTTGGCACGGCTGCAAGAAATTTTGGCGCCAGAGATTATTGTGCGGAACGAAAAGCGGATGCTGCAAGAAGCGGTAGATGCTTTAATTGACAATGGCCGCCGCGGACGGACTGTGGTGGGGGCAAATAACCGACCGCTGAAATCTTTGTCCGACATTATTGAAGGTAAGCAAGGACGTTTTAGGCAAAACTTGTTAGGTAAACGAGTTGACTACTCTGGACGTTCGGTAATTGTGGTCGGGCCAAAGCTGAAAATTCACCAGTGCGGTTTGCCTAGAGAAATGGCAATTGAGCTATTTCAACCTTTTGTGATTAACCGCCTGATTCGCAGTGGCATGGTGAATAACATTAAGGCTGCGAAAAAGCTGATATCGCGTAATGACCCCAGTGTTTGGGATGTACTCGAAGAAGTAATTGAAGGACACCCAGTGCTACTTAACCGAGCGCCGACGCTGCACCGTTTGGGTATTCAGTCTTTTGAACCAATTTTGGTGGAAGGAAGAGCAATTCAGCTGCATCCTTTGGTGTGTCCGGCATTTAACGCCGACTTTGATGGCGACCAAATGGCGGTACACGTACCGCTGTCGTTAGAAAGTCAGGCTGAGGCGCGGTTGTTGATGTTGGCTTCTAACAATATTTTGTCACCAGCCACAGGTAAACCAATTATCACGCCTAGCCAAGACATGGTGTTGGGAGCATATTACTTAACAGCAGAAAATCCTGGTGCTACCAAAGGCGCAGGCAAGTATTTTGCTTCCTTAGATGACGTAATTATGGCTTTCCAGCAAGAGGAAATTGACTTGCACGCCTATATTTATGTGCGGTTTGATGGCGAAATGGAATCAGACCAACCGGATACAGAACCCCTGGAAGTTACAGAAAACGAGGATGGCAGCCGCACATTAAAGTTTAAGTTCCGCAGAGTCAGAGAAGACGCTCAAGGAAATCTCGTTTCGCAGTATATACGTACAACGCCTGGTCGGGTTATTTACAATAAAGCGATTCAGGAAGCACTAGCAAGTTAGTGATGAGTTAAGAGTTATGAGTTTTGAGTTTTGAATTAATAACTCCTAACTCGTAACTTCTAACTCCTAACTATTAATTCAGGACTAATGACTAATGACTGAAAAAATGATTTTTCGCAATCGGGTGGTGGATAAGGGTCAACTGAGAAATTTGATTTCTTGGGCCTTTACGCATTATGGTACGGCGCGAACCGCAGTCATGGCGGACAAACTCAAGGATTTGGGTTTTCGCTACGCCACCAAAGCAGGGGTTTCCATTAGTGTAGATGACTTGATGGTGCCTCCAACTAAGCGATCGCTCCTTGAAGCAGCCGAAGAAGAAATTCGCGCCACTGAAGCTCGTTACCAACGGGGTGAAATCACTGAAGTAGAACGCTTCCAAAAGGTAATTGATACTTGGAACGGTACCAGCGAAGCCCTAAAAGATGAGGTAGTTGTTCACTTCAAGAAAACTAATCCCCTCAACTCCGTGTACATGATGGCATTCTCTGGGGCGCGGGGTAACATCTCCCAAGTCCGGCAGTTGGTGGGAATGCGGGGGCTGATGGCAGATCCCCAAGGGGAAATTATCGACTTGCCTATCAAAACTAACTTCCGCGAAGGACTGACGGTGACGGAATACATTATTTCGTCTTACGGCGCCAGAAAAGGATTGGTGGATACTGCCTTACGGACGGCTGACTCTGGTTATCTCACCCGACGTTTGGTGGACGTATCCCAGGATGTAATTATTCGGGAATTCGACTGCGGCACCACTAGAGGCATTCCCATTCGACCAATGACAGAAGGTGCCAAAACTTTGATTCCTCTGGCAAACCGCTTGATGGGACGGGTAGTTGGCGAAGACGTGGTGCATCCAATCACAAAAGAAGTGATTGCAGTACGCAATACCCCAATTTCTGACGACTTGGCCAAGGAAATTGGCAAATCTGGGGTAAAAGAAGTTGTAGTGCGGAGTCCCCTAACTTGTGAAGCTGCACGTTCTGTTTGTCAACATTGTTATGGCTGGAGTTTAGCCCACGCCAAAATGGTGGACTTGGGGGAAGCAGTGGGAATCATTGCTGCCCAAAGTATCGGCGAACCCGGCACTCAGCTAACCATGCGGACATTCCACACAGGTGGTGTGTTTACCGGGGAAGTGGCGCAACAAGTCCGTTCTAAAATTGATGGGACTGTGAAAATTCCCCGCAAATTACGGACAAGACAATATCGTACCCGCCACGGGGAAGATGCCTTGTATGTTGAGGCCAATGGCGTCATCATTTTGGAACCTAAAAAAGAAGGTGATGCTACACCAGCGAGCCAAGAGGTGCAGCTGACTCAAGGTTCTACATTATATGTATTTGATGGCAATCAAGTAAAACAAGGCCAGTTGTTGGCAGAAGTCGCCCTTGGCGGTCGCACAACTCGGACTAATACAGAAAAAGCCGTTAAAGATGTGGCTTCTGACTTGGCAGGGGAAGTGCAATTTGCCGAAGTCGTTCCAGAACAAAAAACTGACCGTCAAGGCAACACCACAACCACAGCCGCACGGGGTGGTTTGATTTGGATTTTGTCTGGGGAAGTTTATAACTTGCCGCCTGGTGCCGAATTGGTGGTGAAAAATGGCGATGCGATCGCTTCTAATGGAGTATTAGCAGAAACCAAATTAACTACTCTCCACGGTGGTGTGGTACGGTTGCCCGAAGCTACTCCAGGGAAGAGTACCAGGGAAATTGAAATTATTACCGCTTCTGTAGTCTTAGACCAAGCAACGGTAACAGTCCAAAGTTCTCAAGGTCGCAATAACTATCTAGTCTCCACTGGCAACAACCAAGTATTTAACCTCCGCGCTACACCAGGCACAAAAGTGCAAAATGGTCAAGTGGTAGCCGAGTTAATTGACGATCGCTATCGCACAACCACTGGTGGATTCTTAAAATTCGCGGGCGTGGAAGTCCAGAAAAAAGGCAAAGCCAAACTGGGTTACGAAGTTGTCCAAGGCGGTACGCTGTTATGGATTCCCGAAGAAACCCACGAAGTTAATAAAGATATCTCCTTGCTGTTGGTAGAAGACGGTCAGTTTGTAGAAGCTGGCACCGAAGTAGTGAAGGATATCTTCTGTCAAAATAGCGGTGTGATTGAAGTTACCCAGAAAAACGACATCCTGCGGGAAGTGGTGGTCAAGCCAGGTGAACTGCTGATGGTGGACGATCCTGAAGCAGTTATGGGACGAGATAACACCTTCGTCCAACCAGGCGAGGAATTTCAAGGCAGTGTCGCTACGGAATTACGCTATATCCAGTATGTGGAGACACCAGAAGGCCCTGCTCTGGTAAGCCGTCCAGTAGTCGAGTTCGCCGTACCAAACAATCCCGACGTGCCATCAACCACATCGGTAAGTCAACAAACTGGGCGTTCCATTCAGTTACGCGCAGTACAACGACTCCCTTACAAGGATTCTGAAAGAGTGAAATCCGTAGAAGGTGTGGAATTGCTGCGAACCCAGTTAGTGCTGGAAATTGAGCAAGAAGGCGAACAAGACCACAACGCCTCCCCCCTAGCAGCAGATATCGAATTGGTACAGGATACCGAAGACGAGGAAGTTCAACGCTTGCAGCTGGTGATTTTGGAGTCCCTGGTAATTCGTCGAGACATTACCGCTGATGCAACCCAAGGTAGCACCCAGACAACGCTGGAAGTTCAAGATGGGCTAACCATCGCCCCTGGTTCCGTCGTCGCGCGTACCCAAATCTTGTCTAAAGAAGGCGGGATAGTCCGGGGCGTGCAAAAGGGAACCGAAAATGTTCGTCGTTGCTTGGTATTACGGGAAACTGACATGATTGCCGTAAATACCAGTACTCAGCCGAAAGTAAAAGCGGGTGACTTGCTTGTAGCTGGTACAGAAGTTGCCGCTGGAGTTTTTGCTGACGAATCTGGGCAAGTAATCGATGTCAAAAAATTAACTAGCGCTGAATCTAAAGCGCTGAGTGCAGAAAATTCTCAAGACTCAGCACTTAGCACTCAGAATTACGCCATTACTATCCGTGTCGGTCGTCCTTACCGAGTCAGCCCTGGCGCTGTCTTGCAAATAGAAGACGGCGATCTGGTACAACGGGGTGATAACTTGGTACTGTTGGTATTTGAACGCGCCAAAACTGGAGACATTATTCAAGGTTTGCCCCGGATTGAAGAATTGCTCGAAGCTCGTAAACCTAAAGAAGCGTGTGTTTTAACACGGCGGGCGGGAGAAGTCAAAGTAGTTTACGGTGATGGTGATGAAGCGATCGCCATTAAAGTCGTAGAATCAAATGGCGTAGTCACAGATTATCCTCTAGGCCCAGGACAAAATTTAATTGTCCCAGATGGCTCTCATGTGTCAGCCGGACAACCGTTGACCGATGGCCCATCTAACCCGCATGAAATTTTGGAAATCTTCTTTAGCTTGGGTTCCGAAGACGGAGTTTATGCTTGTGCTAGCCACGCTTTGCAGAAAGTACAGACATTTTTGGTGAACGAAGTGCAAATGGTGTATCAGTCTCAAGGGATTGATATTTCCGATAAACACATTGAAGTGATTGTTCGCCAGATGACTAACAAAGTCCGGATTGATGATGGTGGTGACACCACAATGCTTCCCGGCGAATTGGTGGAACTGCGTCAAGTCGAGCAGGTAAACGAAGCAATGTCAATTACAGGTGGTGCAAAGGCACAGTATACCCCAGTATTATTGGGGATAACTAAGGCATCTTTGAACACCGACAGCTTTATTTCTGCTGCATCCTTCCAAGAGACAACACGGGTACTTACCGAAGCAGCTATTGAAGGAAAATCTGACTGGCTGCGGGGATTAAAGGAAAACGTGATTATCGGGCGATTGATTCCGGCTGGTACTGGTTACAATACTTATGAAGAAACCAGTGCGATCGATGACTATGCTACTGATATTAGTAGTAGTGTCTTAGATGAAGTTGATGACCCCCTCGATATGGTTTTAGATGACCGCACAGCTCGCAACTATAATTTAGATTCTCCAACTCTGGGAGAGCCTAGCTATGGGAACAGACGCGCAGAGAGGTCAATCTTAGATGACGATGATGACTTAATCGCCGATGAAGTAGCAGACGAAGAAGATTACGAAGACGATGACGATGACGATGACGATTTCGACGACGAATAAAATTCAAATCTAAAACATAAAAAGGCAAAAGAAAGTTTTCTTTTGCCTTTTTATTTTGGTTTCAAGAAATACAGGCAGTAAGGAGTCAGACAAGAAAGTCTTTGTTTCATTTGTATAGCAACAAGACTAACACATCTTTATTAGACCGAAAAATTAAGATGTTGTAAAGGTTCAGTATTTTTGGTGATGTGCAAAATCTATATCTGCTATTAATAGAGTTGAAAAATCAGTAAATTTTAGCAGCCACTTTTTATTTGCGTTATTCTGTACTTAATATTTGAAAACTTAGAATAAATTGTGACAAAGTGTAAATTATTGGCTTCTTTATTGACACTAATACTGTCCTCACTTACCCAAGTTGTTATAGCCCAAAGTGTTGAACAGCAGTTTCAAACATCTGAAGTTAAAGAGAATCACTTACAAATGGAAGTGCGTTGTCAAGAAAGTCCATATTGTTTAAATCAGAAAGGTTATCAATTATATAAAGAATTTAAACTAGAAGAAGCTATAAAATTATATCGAAAGGCAATCCACCTGCACCTCCAACTCAATCCCACAGATCCTCATCACGAAAGCATAGCCATCATCTATAATAATTTAGGCCAAGCTTTGGAAAAGCAAGAAAAAACTAGTGAAGCAAGACAGGCTTATAATGAAGCAATAAAGCACAACTCAAAATATGCTAATGCTTATAATAATTTAGGTCATATTTTATACCTTTTACAAGAACTCGAACCAGCGACTGCAAACCTTCGTAAGGCAATTGAGCTTGAACCCAATAACTCTACCTATCACAGCAACTTAGCAAAAGCTTTAAGGGCACAAGGAAAACCACAAGAAGCAAAAATAGTTTTAAGTAAGGTAAATCCTTCTGACGATCCTGATTTTTACAATGATAGAGGGTATCAGCGATATCGAGAAAATAAGTTGAATGATGCAATTACAGATTTTGAAAAAGCAATAAGCCTTAGTCCTAAAAGTATTTTTTACAACAATTTAGGAAATGCGTATAGCGCTCAAGAAAATTTCGACAAAGCAGTAGAGGCATATAGCAAAGCCATTAATATGGATTATAAGAATGCCAGTGCTTATAATGGATTAGGTTATGCTTTAAAGTTAAAAGAGAAATACGATTTCAACCCTGAAACATTAGAAGAAGCAATTAAAAATTTTCGGCAAGCCTTGAATCTAAATCCAAAGTTTGTGATTGCGAAAAACAATCTTCAAGAAACTCAACGGTCACTAGCATTAGTCAGGAATCCTAATTTGCTAGTCAAAAATGATAAAGAATGTTTAAAACTTCAGCAAAAAGAACCTTTATTTGACACTTATAGATCTGTAGTGCAGATTGTTGCTGATATTCGTGGTACTAGTATTGGTGCTGGATGGGTTGTAAAACGAGAGGGAAATAAAGCTTGGATTGTAACAAATCGCCACGTAGTGAACGATATCGATACAGATATAGAGAACTCTAATTCTGGTACTCAAAAGATAAAGGTTCGATTTTTCTGTAAAGGTATTGGCGAGAAGATTCCTCCTGAATATAATGCCCAAATAATTAGTCCTATAAAAGTCAATGAATCATTAGATTTAGCAATACTCGAAGTTACTGATATTCCAGATGATATTAAAGAATTAACAAAATTTTCAGGCATTATTGATCGTAACACATCAGTAAGTATCATCGGTCATCCAAATGGAAATGACTGGAAGCAAGTTACTGGAAAAATCAGTCATTATCTTGAAGATGAAAATAAAATTCAGATAATAGCTACTATTGATGGAGGTAATTCTGGAGGACCAGTACTAGATGAACAAAATCGGGTTGTTGGTGTAATTGTTGAAAAGTTTGAAAAGTTACCTGCTGATAACAATGATTCATCTAAATCCATATCTAATCAAGAATCTGGTTTTGCGTATAGTATAGAAATTGTGATTAAACAACTAAGAAGCTGGGGAATGATTTAAATTTATGAAACATAAATTTATACCTTTTTGTGTTACGCTTTCGATTATTAGCGTTGGTAATCTACAAGTGCAAGCTTGTAAACCAGGAAATCAACTATCTACTGACTATATGAGGCGAGACGACAACCGTTGTGAAGGCATAAAAAGTAGATCTCTTGTTAGTGGTGGTATAAATTTTATTTCTTTTACTACGCGAAATATTACTGAGTTTAGTTCTCAGGTAAAATTGCAAATACCTAAAATTAGTAATGAAAAGCCTGAAGTAGTTATATTTTCACATCAGAGACCATATCAACTAGATAATCTAACCCCACAATTCTTGATTTCTGAGACTTCTTATTTTACCTTTAATTGGTCTAATTATGTTCTAATAAAGGAAAAAATTTTACCTAAAAATTTACGTGCTCGTGCATGGATTAAGCAAGATTCTGAACAAATTTATTTACCTGTACAACTACAAAAAACTTCTGGACAATATGAGTTTGTTTTATTTTCAAAGAGTCCTGCTATAGTTTCAACTTTAGAAATCCTTCCTTACAAAAGTCCTTATAAAAAAAATATTAAGAAATTTAAACCCATAACGTCTTTAGGAGGAGAAATAATTTTTAATTGGGATGCGCGGAATATTCCATCTGGACGTTATAAACTAAAATTTGCCGCTAAATTGAAGGGCGATAATTCTCCAGAAAAACCTCGCTTTAAATATATAACTTTTGAACATAAACCCCAATGGCTTCAGTAGATGAGAAACCGTCGAAACCGAATAAAATTAATTTTAATAAAAATTACTAGAATATGTAAAAATATCTATTCTAAGTTAATAGTTTTACAGCAAGTAATAATTAAGATAATTAATCTAATTATTGATTATCTTAAACAGAAAAAACTTGCTTGCTTTGTATTAATACTATTAATTACTTTTAGTGGAATAATTTATTCAGGTATTCATCCTTATCAAAGTAACTTTGAAGGTAATTTATTGGTCAAAAGCATAGGTTTTGAATACGTTGGTGAACAAAACGATAGATTATTTGTTAATAATATTACTAACATTCATCAATTTCAATTAGAAGGGATTCATTCTTTTACACTTCACGGCAAGTTTACTAATAAAAATAATCAAAAAATACAAGAAATTTTAAGTAATTATGACAAATTAAAAATTGAATTATTTGATGAAAAAAGCCAATTTATTGTCAGTAATGTTAACTTTAATAATCTGAGGAGCTTAGAATTAAGTGAGTTATACTTACAACCAAATACAACAATTGACTCACTAAGATATTATCCCTCTAATAACCTATTATTAATTTTAATTCCACGAAAATATACTTTACATCAAGGAGAAAAACCAAATTTACTTAATATTAATTTTGATGAGCAACCAGTTAAAATTATATTAAATAACTACTATTTACCTGAATTAAAAAATAAAGGTAAAGTAGATGAATCATCGAGTATAGAATTTGATTTACAACCTAATAGTGGACAAATTCAAATAGAAATGAAGAATACAAGTCGCTTACTATTAGAATTACAAAGTTCCATCCCAGGAAATCATGAAGCATGGTTCAGAGGCGATTTAGAAGTGAGAAATGTTCATTTTAATGAAATAGATACAGATGGAGTCAATTTTAATAACGATATTGAAAAATCTACAATTATTAAAGGGGAAATACGAATGGGAGAAAAAGGGCTTAAAGTTGAATCTAACCAATTTATTATACCTGATAAACCCGGAATTCAGCGTTTAAGAAATATCGAACTTCATCCAGAAAATAATGGAAAACTAGAACTAAGTATTGATGATAAAGTATTAGAAGTTTCTGAAGCGATAGAAGGAATAGAAGTGCGTATTGCTGGTAAAGCAAACCGAATTGAAGCAGGATTGGATAGACTTTTTCCAGTTAGTAGACTTCAATCAAATTTGTTAGCTAATTTGGGATTTTCTAACGAGTTAATAATTGCAATTATCTCCTCTTGCAGTGCAATAATTGTATCTTTATTCACTTGGTTGGTAAATGATTTTTTAACTTGGTTAGCTTCTACCTCAAAATCAACCCAAAATCCATAATTAATATATCTGAGTTTGCCACGAGAGGGGTAAAGAGAAATAAACTAATCTCTAAAAATATGTACTTCATGATTCTTAATCATGTCAGCTTACTTTTGTGGCTGACAGAAGTACCATAACCTAATAGGCTGATATTAAAGTGGTGATTTTTTACAAAGCTCAACTAAAATAGGCTTTGTTACTCAGTACTTTTGAACATCGCGTGCAAAATATTACCTACTGTTTATCGTCACCGAGTTGTTAATTAGTATCTATAGAGAAAATGTCCCTAAAAATCGTTCAGAACTTTGATGCGAGTTTCACCCTCGAACCACAAGCTCAAGAAAATCTATTCAAATTATTAACGAGTGAAGCTTTTTTAAACCAAATATGCCAGCAATTACAGTGCGAAAAAGTTGAATTTACAGAGTTACTTTTCCAGCCAGTTCCTTATAGTTTAACTACTACTAAGGGAATGCCAGCAGAATTTGAAAAGTATCATGAATCTGATGAATATGCCATCATCAATGTACCACCAAATTTTATGTTTACCGCTAAGATTTTTAAACCCAGTCGCCTTTGTGCTATTTACAAAAAATTGGGTAATGCTTGATTTGGAAGATGCTTTCACCTAATTACAACAATTCCTAGATAGGTTGTCAAGGAAAAATAATGAAAATGAACCGCAAAGTACGCAAAGGCCGCAAAGATAGAAAGATAAAAGATTTATAAAAAGTTTAGGATTTATCTAGCAATTTTTAATTACAAAAGCAAATAACAAGTTTTAGATTTGATTTATGACTACTGAAACTAATACTCCTGCTTTGGCAAGTTTGGAATACATTCCTTATATTGGCGATCGCGGTCAACTCCCCGAAGAATTTCAAGGTAAAATCGGCGTATATGCTATCTTTGACCGAGAAAAAGTGCTGCAATTTGTGGGATATTCTCGTGATGTTTATCTCAGCCTGAAGCAGCATTTAGTACGTCAACCACAGCAATGTTATTGGGTGAAAGTTCAAACTATTGAACGTCCTAGCCGCACGGTTTTAGAAAATATTGAGAATGCTTGGATTGCTGAAAATGGCAGCGTACCAGTAGGAAATGCAGATGAGAAGGAAAAATGGACTAATCCCATTGATGTGAAAAAGTTAATGACGCCTGAAGAACAGGTAAATTATCAAAATCCAGCTAATGATGAATTGGCGCAAATAAAATTTATTAAAAATGTAGCACGGCGAGTAGAAGCTGAAATTTTAAAAGAATTAGAAGCGCGTGGTTTGCAATTAGAAGTTCGCTTTAATCCTAAATTGAAAGAACAAGGGTTACTGGATTTGAAATGAAGGTAGTTTTGGGAAAACTATCTTATGAATATCGCTGGTAATCTCTCATGACAATACAGCTGCTGAACGATCGCTATCAAGTTATCCAGACATTGGGTGCTGGTGGGTTTGGTCAAACCTATCTCGCGGAAGACACTTATATGCCTTCAAAGCGCCGTTGTGTGGTGAAACAATTAAGACCAATTCACAACAACCCTCAAATTTATCAAATAGTGCAAGAGAGGTTTCAACGGGAAGCAGCTATTTTGGAAGAACTCGGTGGCGCAAATGACCAGATTCCAGCGTTGTATGCTTACTTCTCTTCTGGTGGGGAATTTTATTTAGTTCAGGAGTGGGTTGAAGGTGATACCCTAACTGCCAAAGTCCAAAAGCAAGGGCTATTTAGTGAAGCTGCTGCTTTTGAATTATTCATGAATATTTTACCAGTTTTAGATTACGTCCACTCGAAAAATATCGTTCACCGCGATATTAAACCCGATAATATCATCGTGCGTTATCGTGACAGTAAATCGGTACTAATTGATTTTGGTGCTGTGCGGGAATCAATGGGAACAGTAGTGAATTCCCAAGGAAATCCTACCAGTTCCATTGTCATTGGTACACCTGGATATATGCCTAGCGAACAAGCCGCAGGTAGACCGGTTTATTCGAGTGATTTATATAGTTTGGGAATGACGGTAATTTATTTACTGACTGGGAGAGTAGCGCAACAATTAGAGACAGATTCCCAGACTGGTGAAATTGTTTGGCGACAGTTTGCCAGTCATATTAGCCCAATTATGGCAGGAATAATTGACCGGGCGATCGCTTATCATCCACGCGATCGCTATCCTACAGCTAGAGCAATGCTAGATGCTTTACAGAGCATAGCAAATCCAATTTTGCCGACGCAACCCGTCTTAACTAAAGCAACTTTAGTATCTGCACCACCACCTCAGACAGTCCCCGTTCAGCCACAGCCAAACCCTCAAAATAATAGTCAGAATAATATTTTGATTGGCATTTTAATTGCAGGTGGATTAATTGGTGCATCTGTAATTATTGGTCAAATGCTGACAAAATCTTCTCAACAAATAACAGATAAAACAGTATTGCCTTCACCAACACCCTCAAGTATCCCTAGTCCAGCGGTAGAAACTCCTAAATTTACACCAACTCCATCTATTCCCAGTCAATCTACACCTTCTCCAACTCCATTAATAACGCCAGATGACAACACAACTGTTAATACTTATTTTTGGCTTTCTCAAAGACGTGTCACCGATGCAGATTTGGATGGGAAAAGCGGTTTTGAACTAGATATTATGCGAAATTCGATATTTGCTAGCCACGGCCGCCGTTTTGACACACCTGCATTACAAGATTACTTTAATAATCAACCTTGGTATCGTCCGATATATTCATCAAAAGAATTTTCACCTAAATTGCTGACAAGATTAGAGCAACAGAATGTAGACTATATCAGCAGATATCAAGACCGTTATGGCTTGAGATATTTTAAGAAATAAGTTGCAGCAGAATTCAGCAGCCAGAATTCAGAATTCAGAATTCAGAATTAGAATAGTCTCTCTGCTATGGAGTGGAATTTAGAATTTTATGATCATGTGTTTACTGTGGCGCACTTGCAAAGCGGCTGTAGTCAGACATGTCTTTTGAGTATTCAAGCATGGAGTTTTGACAACCAGTGATGAAATGCGATCGCCAAGTTTTATCCAACTTAAAACTTACACTCAAATCTACTTCAAAGATTCCATGAATTCAATACACTTTTGCATCTGTTGGCGCATAGTTTCTCTATCAGTATGAAACCTCCGTCCATGACCAGGTAGCACCCATTCAAAAGAGTAATTAGCCAAGTTACGCATTGATTTGGTTTGTTCTGGCCAGGAATACCAGCAGACATCGTGGAATGCAACCAGTTGCTGCAACCTTTCTGACCAAGCGAGATGGTCACCAGTAAAGAGAAACTTGTTTTTATAAAGTAAAACAGTGTGTCCTTTGGTGTGGCCTGGAACTGAAATAATTAATAAATCCTCAGTCAAGGTAAACGGTTCAAAACCAGTTAACTGTATTTCCACATTGCGAGTACCCGCAGAAATTTCATCAGCATGGAGTATGCGCTGACAGTGAAAATGCTCCGCAAACTTTTGATGATCTGCTACATCATCCCTGTGAGTTAGATACATATAACGAATTCCACCCATCTCTTCTAAACGCTTGACTAAAGGTGGCGTAAATCGAGGAGAATCGACCAAAATATTACCTTCAGGGAGTTGAATTAAATAGCTAGCAGCACCGTAAGATTTTTCTGAATGATAGCCACAATGGTAAATATTTTCGTCTACTATAATTGGAAATTTTTCCTGAGCAACTTTGATATCTTTTGGTTTTTCAACTGTGCCAATAGAACTAGTAGGACAAGCTAAAAGTGCTTCCAAGGCTGCCAATCTTTCTGCTTCATTTGTTGGTTGATGATAAACTGCTGATTGCTCATCAACACGAGAAAAAACTTCTGGAGTCATCCAGCGACAGGTATCACAATCAATACAAGTAGTATCTACATAAAAATCGCCGTTAACATTTTGGCTGCGACGCTGATTTAAATGAGCCATATTAAAACCTCGTGCTGGGAAGTGATAAACCCTATATCACTACGCTAGCAAAATTAACTTGAGACTGTAGATGCCACTAGAAATAAATCCAGTCACAACAGAGAATTATGAAATTGAGTAGGCAGAAAATGGGAAAACTTAACATAACACATCTGCCAATCAATTTTCAAATATGCTCTACTGTTCCAATCCCAACTGCTCAAATCCCTTTAATCCTGATGACAATAAGTTTTGCATTAAGTGTGGGCAAACGCTTACACTTTTATTCAGAAATCGCTTTCGGGTAATACGACTTTTGCGTGAGGGTGGATTTAGCAGAACTTATGAAGCTAGAGATGCAGATAGGATAGATGAACCTTGCGTAATTAAACAATTTGTTCCCCAAGTTCAAGGAACAACTGCACTTGAGAAAGCCACTGAGTTATTAATGAACTTTATGATGGGTTAAAAGGTTGCTGGAATTGGAGAGAACGCTTGCCCCAAGGTCAAAGTATTACTCCTCATTTGGGGAAAGTTTTAGATAAGTTGATTCAGGATTATGTGAAGGAACGGTATCAATCTACAGATGAGATATTAAAAGATTATTCCAATGATCTGCTGCCCGAATTGAATATAGAATTAGAACTTTTTTCTTTTTCACTAGTTGGTACTTGGTCTGGCAAATCCAGAACTAGACACCATATTTTTGTCACTCTGTGTATTGCTAAACAGTATGGAAACTCATTTTATGGAAATTTGAATGTTAGAGATGTAGGTTTAGGCTGCACTTATCGCATTAAAATCAATGGAGAAATTAATCCTAAAACGAGTGAGGTAATTATTCGAGAGGATGAAGTTTACTCAGAGCATTGGTGGTGGAAATGGAAAAAGTGAGTAAGTGAAGCAAAAATTTCTGCTGATGGTAACGGAATTTTTGGCAAACGGAGTACTTCAGCAGAGTCAGATGATTTTTCCCTTATACGAAATAGTTCGCGAACAAATGTTAAATAACTTCCTAATAATAAAATCTTACAAATTTTCAGTTTTTGATTTTAAGCTTTAGAAATGTCTAATGAGCGTTCCAGCATATAATTTATAACGCTTCCCATTCATCTCTGCTTATATTAGCTTGGCGTAATATTCTACTTAGTAAACTTGCGCTGATGTCTCCCTGATGTGGATTGGGAATTGTCAGCTTGAATTCACCTTTGACCATGTATTGATGCTTACCACCTGGGTAAGGCCCATCAAAACCTGCATCTTTGAGATAACGAATCAGATCCCGTCGATTAATCGATCCAAAAGGTGGCATTAGGCGACCTCTTTGGTAATATTCAGGTCAACACCATCAAGTATCGGTAGAGTATGACCCAAACGCAATCCCAGTATAATCCATCCTTCGAGAGCGTCTTGCAAATCTTCTCGGCAAGCTTCTAGTGTTTTAGCGTTTGCCCACACTCCTTGACACTGTGGAATTTCGCCATAGAAAGTTCCATCTTCAAGCAACTCATAAGTTGCTTTGTGCATTGCTGTACGAATATAATTTGTCAACATTTATATTTTTTACAAGTTCATTCAGCTTTTTAATCAATTTGGTTATAACTTAAATTTTACTTTTAATCGCAAGTCCGCCAGACTCTAATTATGTATAGTTTATTATATATATAAAAATACGATCGCGCTCCTTTTACCAAACGCGATCGCATTAACTTTTCTCTCCTTAACTAATAAAATGCAGTCTATTAATTACTGCACTAATTAGATGATGAGTAATAGGCAAACTATCAATTACCATTCCCAGACATAACAGCATCATGTAGGAAATGGAATAGAGAAATAACTCTCTAGCGACAGTACGATCTTCTGGATTTTGCAACAACCGCCAAGATTTGTGGATAAATAATCCTCCTAGACTCAGAGCGATCGCAGCATAAAGAACTCCACTCGCACCTAAGGGATAAACTAATAACACTGTTGCAACTACAGTAATCAAGGTATAATACCAAATTTGCCGTACTGTTGCCGTATCCCCTTTAACTACTGGAAGCATCGGTATCCCGACTTTAGCGTAGTCGTCCCGAATCATCAAAGCTAATGCCCAGAAATGCGGCGGTGTCCACAAAAAGACGATGGCAAAAATTAACCATGCTGCCCAGCTCAAAGTGCCGGTCACAGCAGCCCAACCCACCAAAGCTGGAATTGCGCCAGCAGCACCACCAATGACAATATTTTGGGTGCTATGGCGTTTTAGCCAATGGGTGTAGACCAAAACATAAAAGACGATGCCAGAGAAAGCCAGTACAGCGGCTAACAAATTGGCGAAAACTGCCAGTAGTGTAAACGAAATAGTTGCTAGAGCGATCGCAAAAATTAGAGCATCGCGTGGCTGCACCTTACCGGAAGGCATGGGGCGATGGCGAGTCCGCTCCATGTCATAATCAATATCCCGATCGTAGATACAGTTAATGGTCTGGGCGCTTGCAGCAGCCAGAGTGCCACCAGTCAGAGTTACTAGTAACAGCAATGGGTCTACCTGTCCCTTAGCAGCAATCCACATACTGCCAGCTGTGGTAATCAACAGCAACGGAATAATCCGAGGCTTAGTTAGCTGGTAGTAGCTTTGAATTACTTGGAGAAAAGTTTGGTGGTGGCGAGAGACATTAGTCTCAATCATGTTGACTCTGGTTCCTTATTTTTCAATAACTTATATGCAGCCCCCGCTCAAGCTGGCTCTTTTGGTCGAACGAAAATACTTTTTCACACCTTCGTGGGTCGCATTATCAGTGCTGAGTTAGGAGTTAGGAGTGAGGATTTATTCTCCTTGTCCCCTTGTCACCTTGTCTCCTTACTCAGCACTCAGCACTCGTGACTCGGTACTAACTGAATCACGTAATGATAGAACTGTGAAAGCCACTAAAGTACCGAGCAAAGCAGCTCCTACAGCTTGGTGAGACACGGTGAGAGGTTCGACTTGGAGGTGTAATTTGAAAGTGGCAACTCCCAACAAAATTTGTAAGATCAACAATGCGCCAGCCATATTTGCCAGTCGCCGCAAGGCTGGATGTAGCGCTGGTGTACGCCAACTGAAAAATACCATTGCCAAGGTTGCCACAGTTGGCGGCACCAAACCAGCAATATGGCTGTACATTACGGTACAAAGTTGAGAATCGCCGAAGCATTGGTGTAGCGCCCAACGAGATCCTACTAAAGCACCTAAGAGACTTTGCAGGTAAACCAAAACAGCAGCAGTTAAACCGACCCAAGGCAACTTGCCAACCGTTCCAGTCCCCTGATAGGGTGTGAGTGCGGTGCCGATAATCAACAGGGTGGTAAAAAACAATAGTGCCGTTCCCAAATGGGCGGTAACGATATCAAACCGCAACAATTCGGTGACGGTGAGTCCTCCTAAGACACCTTGAAAGACGATGAGAAACAGGGCGAATGTAGATGCCCAAGGCAGCCAACTGGGTAGCGAGCGACGGTGCCACCAGGATAAACCAAAAAGTGCGATCGCGCTTACACCAATTAAGGCAGCATCTAATCTGTGAAACCACTCTAAGAATACCTGGAAATTCATTTGCTTGGCTGGCACCAATTCGCCATAACACAATGGCCAATCTGGGCAAGCAAGCCCAGCATTCATCACGCGGGTGGCAGAACCTATCGCCATCAAAATCAAAGTGGCTATGCACATTCTCCACACCAAGCGACGAATCATTTCCTTGGGCTTTTGTTGCTCAACTGCCGCTTGATTTTGTTGTTGTAGGACAATTTCATTCATGAACAGTACCTTCTGCCCGCTCTTGGTGGATCTCTAATAGATTCTTAATTTTCAATACTGAACGGACACTTTGCAAGAGCGGGGGAACCCCGGCAAGCAAGTGTCCTCCCCATCTCCACCCTAGCGTATACTCTAGGGGTTTATAGATTGGCACTCACTTATACTTTGAATCACTCTCGCTATGTTTTGCCTGAAGCTTTAGGTATTTTTCAAGATGTGAAAAATCTATTGGTGGCAGTTAATTTAAACATCCTAAATTTTTCCTTAAATTTTTTTACTGATTTGCATCTATTTTTGGGAATATCTGTTAGTCACCTTGTACTCAAAATTAGTAAGATATTCAAAAAAATTAATAAAAATTTCAGATATTTAGACTCTATGTCTTACAGCCTAGACTACCTTAGTAAGTGAGCAGCTTTGAGATAACGTAGTAAATTCAATCAAGTAAGCCGTGAAGATTCCAAGTTCAATATGGACATTACTCATTGGCATCGTGCTAACCCTAACCAGTATTTGGTACGGTCAAAATCATGGTCTGTTGCCAGCAGCAGCTACTGATGAAGCCGTCTTAGTCGATGGTTTGTTCAATGCAATGATGATCGTTTCTACAGGTATATTTCTGATAGTCGAAGGTGTTTTAATTTACTCTGCATTTAGATACCGTCGGCGTGCAGGTGACAATGAAGACGGCCCGCCAATGGAGGGCAATGTACCTTTAGAAATACTCTGGACGGCGATCCCAGCAATTATCGTTATCGGTATTTCTGTTTACAGTTTTGATGTATACAACGAAATCGGTGGCTTCGATCCTCATGCCATCCATGAAGCGCCGATTACTCAAGAACAGTCGATGACAATGCCTGGGCATGGAAGTGCTATAGCTGCAACACTGAGCGATACACCTAGCACCGAACCCAACCTCAATCAAGAAAAATCTGATGAGGCGATGCAAGACCCAGCCACAGCAGCAGTCCGCAATGCCGACCAAATTCCCCAAAAGCCTGACGCTCCAGGTGTCGGCAGCGTTGCTCCCACAATTGGCGGCAGTCCCGATAAAGCAGGTCAACCAGCAGCACTGCAAGTCAATGTCACTGGTCTACAATATGCCTGGATTTTCACCTATCCAGAAACTGGGATCGTCACAGCTGAACTCCACGTTCCCATCGGGAAAGAAGTGGAAATTAATATGACAGCTAACGATGTGATCCATGCCTTCTGGGTGCCAGAGTTCCGTTTAAAACAAGATGCAATCCCCGGTCGGCAAAGTGAGATTCGCTTCACACCCAACAAGCTCGGCGATTATCCTTTAATTTGTGCTGAACTTTGCGGCCCATACCACGGTGCTATGAGAACAACAGTGGTTGTTGAGTCACAAGAAGGATTTGAGAAATGGCAACAAGAGCAGTTAGTTGCCAGTAAAGAAACTCTAAATAAAGCTGTTGCCCTTAACCCTGCGGATTTATCTCCACACGAATTTCTGGCTCCCTACACCAAGGACATGGGAATTCAACCAGAAATCCTCCATCAAGTTCACCACTAGTCAATATGTCATTTAGTCAAAATCTAATGACTAATGACTAATGACTAATGACTAATGACTCATTCCTATGACACAAGCTCAGTTGCAAGAAGCTGCCAATATCCCTGGTCATGGTGAAGAACCACCAGTGAGAAAATGGCAAGATTACTTTACCTTTAACACCGACCATAAGGTGATTGCGATTCAATACCTAGTCACGACATTCATTTTCTACTGTATAGGCGGCGTGTTGGCTGACTTAGTTCGTACAGAATTGCGAACGCCAGAAGTAGATTTTGTGACCCCAGAAGTCTACAACAGCTTGTTTACGCTGCACGCTACAATCATGATTTTTTTGTGGATTGTGCCAGCTGGTGCGGGTTTTGCTAACTTCCTGATCCCCTTGATGATTGGGGCAAAGGATATGGCATTTCCACGCTTGAATGCCGTTGCCTTTTGGATGATTCCCCCTTCTGGTTTGTTGCTAATCGCTAGTTTATTAGTTGGCGATGCGCCCGATGCCGGTTGGACTTCCTACCCTCCCCTGAGCTTGGTAACAGGTCAGGTAGGTGAGGGAATTTGGATTATGAGTGTCCTTCTACTCGGTACTTCATCGATTTTGGGGGCAATCAATTTCCTCGTAACATTGCTGAGGATGCGTATCCCAGGTTTGGGATTCAATCAATTGCCTTTGTTCTGCTGGGCGATGTTTGCCACTTCGGCATTGACTCTGGTATCTACACCAGTGTTAGCAGCAGGTCTGATTCTGTTAGCTTTTGACTTAATTGCTGGGACGACATTTTTTAATCCCACTGGTGGCGGCGATCCGGTTGTATACCAGCATATGTTCTGGTTTTACTCGCACCCAGCAGTTTACATTATGATTTTGCCCTTTTTTGGGGCAATTTCGGAAGTGATCCCCGTGCATTCCCGCAAGCCGATTTTTGGGTATAAAGCGATCGCCTATTCATCCCTGGCTATCAGTTTTCTAGGGCTAATTGTTTGGGCGCACCACATGTTTACCAGCGGTATCCCCGGTTGGCTGCGGATGTTCTTCATGATCACCACCATGATCATTGCCGTACCCACTGGTATAAAAATATTCAGTTGGTTGGCAACCATGTGGGGCGGAAAAATTCAACTCAACTCTGCCATGCTCTTCGCAATGGGCTTTGTTGGTACCTTTGTAATTGGCGGTATCAGTGGCGTGATGTTGGCGGCAGTGCCGTTTGATATTCACGTCCACGACACCTATTTTGTAGTGGCACATTTACACTACGTTTTGTTTGGTGGTAGCGTTCTCGGTATTTATGCGGCGATTTACCACTGGTTCCCGAAAATGACGGGACGGATGCTAAATGAATTTTGGGGTAAGGTTCACTTTGCCTTGACAATTGTCGGCTTAAACATGACCTTCTTACCTATGCACAAATTAGGGATGATGGGTATGAACCGCCGTGTTGCCCAATACGATCCCAAATTTACTTTACTTAATGAAATCTGCACCTATGGTGCTTATATCCTGGCAGTCTCTACATTTCCCTTCATTATCAATGCGATTTGGAGTTGGTTATACGGAGAGAAAGCTGGTAATAATCCCTGGAGGGCACTAACCTTAGAGTGGATGACTACCTCACCGCCAGCGATCGAGAATTTTGAAGGAACCCCAGTACTAGTTACAGGGCCCTACGACTACGGCTTGGAAAAGGCGAAAGAAGGTGTACCCTTATCCGACCCCGATCCGGTCTTGTCTGGTGGCCCCAACTCGGTATTAAGAGCAAAACCCGACCCAGCGGTTGCTGCTAATCCCGAAGATCGAAAGTAAAGTGAGAGTTAGGAGTTATGAGTTAGGAGTGAAGAGTTAGGAGTTATGAGTTTAATAAAGTTATTAGTTTAAAACTTCCAACTCCAACTCCCAACTCCCAACTCCTAACTCCAACTCCCAACTCCCAACTCCAACTTTCAACTCCTAACTCCTAACTCCTAACTCCTAACTCCCACCTCCCACCTCCCCACTCTACATTTATCAAGATTCATGCAAAGTCAGACGATTGACCCAGCTAAAACTGAACTGAATCATCATCATGCAGCAGAAGCAGCTGTCGGCCATCATGAAGAACATCCAGACCATCGCTTGTTTGGGCTAATTGTCTTCCTGATTGCTGAAGGGATGATTTTTATGGGGCTGTTCGGAGCCTATCTGGCTTTCCGCGCTACCCTACCTGCTTGGCCTCCAGAAGATACCCCAGAGTTAGAACTATTGCTACCCGGTGTTAACACTGTCAATCTGATTGCTAGTAGTTTTGTCATGCACAATGCCGACACTGCTATCAAAAAGAATGATGCGCGGGGTGCGCGGATTTGGTTAGCAATTACCGCTGCGATGGGTGCTGTTTTTCTAGTAGGACAGGTATATGAATATACTCATCTAGAATTTGGTTTAACTACCAATTTATTTGCCAGTGCATTTTATGTTTTGACTGGTTTCCACGGACTGCACGTTACCATCGGCGTTTTAGCGATTCTTGCCGTATTGTGGCGATCGCGCGTTAAGGGCCATTACAGTAGTGAAAAACACTTCGGCATTGAAGCTGCGGAAATTTACTGGCACTTTGTTGATGTGATTTGGATTATTTTGTTCGGATTACTGTATTTGCTGTGAGTATTAATTATTAGTTGTTCACTCCACGCGAACAACTCTATCGGCCTCCTTTGGGGGCTTTTTTATTTTTAGTATTCAGTGAGGCACTTATATCCCACATTCCGCAGGTTAGTTAAGAAAGAAGATAATATTTTCGACAAGG
>JAVRBO020000077.1:0-49648 GCA_034531195.2 Nostoc sp. ChiSLP01 | reverse complement strand
ACACCTCCCACACCTCCCACACCTCCCACACCTCCCACACCTCCCACACCTCCCATGCCCCATGCCCAATTCCCCAAAATAATTGAGGGCGTACAAGTGTACGCCCTCAAATTCTAAAAGACTTAAAAAGTAAGTATATTAACAGGCAACTTACTCAGCGTCAATTGCTGCTGCGCCCTCATCTTCCTCACTCTTCGGTGGTCTTTGTTGGAACCTTCTCTGCATTCTTCCTGTCGTAGTCCGTTTACGAAACTTCCGGGCATATGCCTGGTTCCGTAGCGCCTTTTCTTTTTTCGGGTTACGGCGCTTAGCCATGTTCACCTCATGAATAAACAACAAAAAAATCACAACTAGGCATGACGTAGGCAATATCAGCTACCAATGTTCTTGATATGCTTTTAGCCTAGTGACCAATCGATACGCTTTAAACAATGTTCTAGTCTACCGTATTCAACCTTGTTATGTCAATCAAAATTTAAAATTATCTTACTATAGCTAGATAAAAATATCGTTTTTGAGATTTAAATATCATCTTAAATATATACAGCTATACACCGTATTTCAGGTAAATAATGAAGTACGGGGATAGGGAACATTTCCCTACGATTATCTGTACCTCACTTTTTTGCAATCTTCTGTATAAATTAGCTAATTAGTTCTTGTAGCGATCGAAAAACTAATATTATTTATTCAGCGAAAACTTCAATTAAGCTTAGTTGAGTAATATAGCAGTTCTAAATGATTTGTCTTATAAGAATATGATTTAATTTTTGACAAGACTTTGTAAATATTTCTAAGCTTGATTCCCTATTCGGTACTTCCAATTTCCTGCGATCGCACTTCGCGCATCACTTAAATAATTTCAAAAATCAAATATGCTTCTTATAAGCAGGTAGATATAATTAAATGTAAACTAGAAAAGTTTAAAACCCCGATCGCAACTGCCTCCTGCACTTCGGCTAGGCTCAGCGTAAACCTCCTGCCTTATAGTTATTAGTCATTGTTCATTCTTAATTGGTCATTAGTTATTTGGAATGGACAAAGAGCAAAGTCTGAGCGCTGCCTTCTGGCGTTAAAAACTTTCTAACAGAGGATAAAGGAGAAATATTATGTATATATAAATATAGTGCTTCTAAAGGAAACTTGATGTTAGAATTGAGAGTGTTCTACGTAAATCGTTAGAATAAAATCTCAAACCACAAACATTTTTGTATAAAACAAAACTCAACCAAGTTTTATGAGTTGAGGCTGATGTAAGTGGTAGAGAAATATAGAATACAACACATAAATTTTGAAGATTGAACGTTATTGCTTTTTTTCCGTCAGCTGTCGAGTCCACACGTAGCTTATGGCGTATTGGACAAACAGTATTGGGTGTTATATTTCGTCATCCCATTACTGGCACTAGTATCATCCCAATTTTACCCGACGGTAGGATCGTACTGATTCGGCGACGGGACAATGGTCTTTGGTCATTGCCTGGAGGTATGGTGGATTGGGGAGAAGATATTCCCAACACAGTCCGCCGGGAATTAATGGAGGAAACTGGATTAGAATTGGTGAAAATTAACCGTTTAGTAGGAGTTTATTCCTCACCAGACCGCGATCCCAGAATTCATTCAATTTGTGTTGTGGTTGAAGCCGAAGTAAAGGGGACAATGGAAGTTAAAGATACTTTGGAAGTGATGGAAATCCAAGCTTTCCCTCCAAATTTGCTACCTCCAGGACAAATGTCTCACGACCATACTCAACAGTTGCAAGATTACTTGAATGGCTTGACAACCTTGGCATAATAATATTTTGTTATTAGTTATTTGTCATTAGTCATTAGTCATTAGTGTGTTACAAAGTTCTGTACCCTGTAATGTGGCAAATCAACACGCCTGCGGACACGGCGAACTGATGGTCTATTGCAGGAAGTCTTTCTACAGACTTTGGGCTTTGTAGTTGCAAATAACTAATGACCAATGACCAATGACTATTTATTATGGTGCTAAAGGTTCACTACTAAATTAAAATGGATACACTTTTCCGTAACTCCCGGAGAAAGCTTTCTCAAGGGTTATTATTTTGGCGTGAAGCCGGTACAGAAATTCCTGTAATTTTTTTACATGGTGCTTGGAATGATAGCAGTCAATGGTTATCTGTGATGGAGTCTCTAGCAGAGAATTTCCATTGCTTTGCACCTGATTTGTTGGGCTTTGGTGAGTCGGAGAATCCTAATATTCATCATTCGATTGATTTACAAGTCGAGTGTTTAGCTGAGTTCTTGCAAGCTGTCAAGCTAGAAAAAGTTTATTTAGTGGGGCATTCTCTTGGAGGTTGGATTGCAGCTAGCTATGCGCTAAAGTATCCAGAGAATGTTAATGGTATGGTACTGCTAGCACCTGAGGGCGTAGAGATAGCAGGACAACAAGAGTATTGTCGGAAGATGCGGCGATTATTGAATTATTCACCCTTGGTGGTTAAATTGTTGCGATCGCTAATTACCTTAACTAAAATCCTGGGCTGGCATGAAAAAATTACACAGGATTTGCAATTACGTCAGGATTTGTTGCGTTACCCCATAGCTTGTCAGTTACTTTTCAAACGCCGACAAGCAGAAATTGAGGCGGAATCACTACAAAAACGCCTTTACACAATTGAAGCCCCAGTTTTGATTTTACAAGGCGGCCAAGATACACCAGATGCTTTAGCCAAAACTCAAGTTTATGCCCAACTAATTCCCAAAGTTGAGTTGAAAATGATTGCCCATGCCGGAAATGACTTACCACAATCTTGTGCTGGGGATATAGCAATGGATATTCGAGAGTTTATTACAGAGTCGAGACAGGGTAAGCTTATCTGATATTGACCGTGCGAATTTTAGATTTTAGATTAAAAACTATTTCGATACTCTTGCAAAGAAGTAAGCTACATACTCTAATTCCAAAATCTAAAAATCGCTTGATAACAGCACGAATAAAGCATGGTAAATATCATTTCCTCATCAGATTACGAACAGCTTTGGCAACAAAGCTACCAAAACATTCAATATCCAGATCCATCAGATAGTTTAGATATTATCAATCTGTGTCCCAAACAGTTTGGTAAAGGCTATGAACGGTGGATTCAATTACGTGGAATTAGTTTGTTGATTATTGATGAAGAATTTCATGAGGATTTGATTGTCCAAGCTGTAACCCAGGAAATTTATATTGAAGAATTAGAATTTGGATTTCAAATCTCTGGAACCTGGAGAGATACTGCTGCTGGAAAAAACTTCTTTCAAAGCAGTGGATTTTGCGATGAAGGAACTATCAATGTTCCAGGAAAACAGAGACTTTTGAAAGTTGATATTCATTTAAAATCTTCTGATATACTAAATAGTTTCATCACCAGTCGATGTGAATTGGTTTCTTCAGAACTCAAACGCTTGATTGAGACTCCCAACCAATATTACTATCAAGTCGGAATGACTAATGCTGCTATGCAGCTGGCGCTTGAGCAGATTTTGAATTGTCCTTTTCAAGGGTTGACAAAATACATTTATTTAGAAGCAAAGTGTTTGGAATTGGTAGCTCTGAAATTAGAACAATTGATGCAAAATGAAAAATCAGCAGCAACGCCAGTTCTGCTCAAACCTAATGATATTGACAGAATTCATTATGCCAAAGAAATTTTAATTAATAATTTAGACAATCCACCGTCATTACTAGAATTGGCGCGACAAGCTGGACTAAACGATCGCAAACTGAAGCTGGGCTTTCGCCAAGTTTTTGGGACTACGGTATTTGGTTACTTGCATCAACGAAGAATGGAACAAGCACGCGAATTGCTGTTAGAAGGTCGAATGAATGTTAAAGAAGTAGCGCGTGCTGTTGGCTATGGAAATCAAAGCTGTTTTGCTGCTGCTTTCCGCAAGCGATTTGGGGTTAATCCTAAATCTTATTTGAAGCTGATAATACCACCCACAATTCCTAACTTGGGCAAAGGAAGGTTGAAGAAGAATACAGAATTCAGAATACAGAATTCAGAATTAGTGGGTGGGTGAACCAGTCCTTAAAAGCAGCATCAAATTAAAAATTTGGTTTCTTCGCAGCTGGGCGCAGCGAATTGCGTAGCGTCCCGTAAGAATCAATACGCTTGGCTTTGTGGAAATTTACAGCGTATTTCAGGTAAATGAAGTACATGGGTAGGGGCACAATATATTGTGCCCCTACAATTATCTGTACCTCACAAAGTAGCAATCTGCTGTATCTGTTAAGGCAGGCAGCGAAAGCAGGGGGAGAGAAAAAAGCTTAAGTGAACCGTATTGCCGTAAGAATGGAATATTTTTTAGTTGGAATTCCCTTAAGCCTGTCCCCTGCTGTAGATGTTTGAAATATAGCAAATAGCTATCAGATTACGGAAAAATCCGTATTACCTGCAAAAAAATCCGTCTATCAGCCAAATCAGTATTACAAATTACAGTCATTTCTAGCAATCTTCTTGAAAGATATTCTTAACTAGAGTAGGCAAAAAATTTTTCACACTCTGGGGTAGAGGCATTTGTGTGTGAGGAAATGATGGAGAAAAAACTGCAATTAATAGCTGTTTTATGGTTAACTGGGGTAGCGATCGCCGCTCAACCTGTGTGGGCAAATTCAACTAGTGTGAGTAACCACTCAAAGAATATTTCTCAGTTACCCACTTCTAAGTCTGTAATTCTTGTGACTGGTGTGAAACTAAATGCGACTGATAAAGGTGTGGAAGTAATTTTAGAAACTCCTCAAGGAGAACAATTACAAGTGGTAGCGAAAAATGAAGGCAACACCTATATTGCTGATATTGCTAATGCTCAATTGCGTCTACCAAATGGCAATCTATTTCGTCAAGAAAAGCCAGTTGCAGGAATTACAGAAGTAAGTGTTACCAATGAAGATGTTAATACTATTCGAGTGAAAGTTATCGGTGAGACTGGTTTACCAACTGTTGAGTTGTTCGATGGTGATGAAGGTTTAATTTTCAGCTTTACAGAATTGCCATCCTCCACAGCGCAACAGGAGGAACCTGCAAGTGAAACACCGCCAGAACAACCAGCAGCCGAAGCAAATGAACCTGCAAGTGAAACACTGCCAGAACAACCAGCAACCGAAGCAGATGAACCTATTGAATTGGTAGTCACAGGTTCGCAAGATTCAAGGTATAGCGTTCCAAATGCTAATACTGCAACTAAGACTGACACTCCTCTTTTGGAGATTCCCCAAGCAATTCAGGTGATTCCTCGACAGGTGATTGAGGATCAACGAGTACAAAGAGTTGCAGATGCTTTGCGTAACGTCAGCGGTGTAACACCAAAAATAAATTTAGTTAGTGCTGATACCTATACTATTCGGGGATTTGATACTGATACTAATCTGAGAAATGGCTTTAGACACGATAACTTCAGCGCATTTACTGATACTGCAACCTTAGAAAGGGTGGAGGTTCTCAAAGGCCCAGCTTCCGTACTATATGGTCAATTAGAGCCTGGGGGCGTCGTCAACTACATTACTAAACAACCGCTGAACGAACCTTATTATTCTGGAACATTTACTGCTGGTAGTTATAGTTACTATCGCCCAGAAATTGATATTTCCGGGCCACTCACCGAAGACAAAACTTATTTGTATCGCTTGATTGGTGCTTATGAAAACTCTGGAGGATTTCGAGATTTCGCTTTTAAAGAGCTTTATACTTTTGCTCCCAGCTTGAGTGTGAAGTTAACTGAAAGTACAAATTTAGATTTGCAATATGAATATTTAAACCTCAATCAATCTTACGATCGCGGTTTAATGCCAACTAATCAATCGTTTAATCTACCAATTAGTTTTAACTTTGGTGAACCGAGCGATCGCTATGACCTTTTTGCCAATCGTGTCAATGTTGCCTTGGCTCATCAGTTAAGCCTAAATTGGCGATTTCGCAGTGGAGTTTCTGTGCAAACTGTTGATGACTCTCGCAGAAATTTTCAGCCGATCGATCTTGAAGATCGATTTAGCGCAGACGATCCTTTTGTTGAGAGAAGATACAACGACGTAGATGGTTATTCCAGAGATTATGCTTGGCAAAACGACTTTGTGGGCAAATTTAAAACTGGCTCGATTACTCATGAATTACTCTTAGGTTTTGAATTGAGCCGAAGTATTTACGGTTACACTTTTCTGATAGATTCTAATGACGTACCTGCACTTAATTTTTTGAATCCGGTATATGGAGCATCGATTCCAACTACTTTTAATGAAGGCTTACAACAAGAAAGAGATACAAATAGGGTAGGTATTTATGTACAAGACCAGGTGGCATTGCTACCAAATTTAAAATTATTGCTCGGTGGAAGATTCGATTTTGTACGTTTCAAAGATGAATTTAATTCTGACTCGATCGATGGAGCTGAAACACAAATTACACGGCGTTACTATGAAGCATTTTCACCACGTATTGGACTAGTTTATCAACCAATCAAAAATCTGTCTGTTTATGCTAGTTACACTCGTGCTTTTAAACCGAATGAATCTGCTATAGATGTTAATGGAACGCCATTAGAACCAGAACGTGGCACGCAATACGAGGTAGGAGTTAAAAGTGAGTTATTGGATGGTAGGCTAACGGCAACATTAGCAGCTTATGAAATTACTAAGACTAATGTCTCTACAACCGATTTGAATAATACTGATTTTTCTATCGCTGCTGGAGAAGTCAAAAGTCGCGGTATTGAATTCGACATTGCTGGAGAAATTTTACCGGGTTGGAATGTCATCGCTTCTTATGCTCTTAACGATGCTTATGTGAGTGAGGATAATACCTTACCAGTAGGTGATAGATTGGTGAACGCTCCCAGAAATAGTGCTAGTTTGTGGACAACCTACGAAATTAAAAATGGCAAATTGAAAGGTTTAGGTTTTGGTGGGGGATTGTTTTTTGTAGGCGATCGCGAAGCTACTCTACCAAATAGCATCACTATTCCTTCATATGTAAGAACTGATGCTACAGTCTTTTATCGCCAAGCAAACTATCAAGTGGGACTAAGTTTTAAAAATCTCTTTGATACCAAATATTATGATTCTCAAGGTTTTTTACTTTCTCCTGGCGCACCGTTCACAGTTTTAGGAACTGTCTCATTCAAGTTCTAAAATCGTCAGAATTCAGAATTATGACTCCTGAATTCTGAATTTTTAATTCTTACCTAAAATCCAAAATTATAAAAGGCATCTACCATGAAATCGCGCAAATTCCGTGATATTACCTTCATTTTACACCGATATATTGGTTTAGCTGTAGGAGTATTAATCGCTTTTATCAGTTTGACAGGTAGCCTTTTGGTATTCAAACCAGAGATAGAGCAATTGCTGATTAGCCAGCGAATTGGACGTATACTTCCTCAAGAACAAATGGTTTCTATTGATAGAGTTTTAGAAACAGTTAATTCGGCGATTTATACAAATAATCCCTTTAACATTGATGCTTCAAATTTCACACTTTATTCCATCAGATTACCTGCAACTGCTTCTTCACCATACCAAGCTGATTTTTTCGATCTTAATAATAAGCTGATTCGATTATTCGTTCATCCTTATACTGGTGAAATAATAAGTTGGAATGACGCAGATTCAAGTTTTGAACGGATAATTCTCTACCTGCACTATAATCTGATGTTAGGTAGAAATGGTCAAATTGCAGTTGGTATTGTAGGGTTATTACTATTGATTTTGTGTATTACAGGATTAATATTATGGCCTGGTTGGCGCAAGTTAATTGCTGGCTTCAAAATCAAGTGGAATGGCCATCCTAAAAGAGTAAACTTTGATCTTCACAAACTTGTAGGAATTATCGCAACAATTTTCCTTTCTTTCACTGCTTTTACAGGCTTTTGCTGGAATTTATCTGATTGGACATATCCATTGATTTATGCAATTACTTTCACTCCCCAACCACCAGAAGTTTCTTCTAAACCAATATCCGATTCTACTCCTTTACAGTTATCACAATTACTCCAAAATTCCAAGAAAGTATTTCCTAATGCAAGAACATTTTCAGTAAGTATTCCTAGCAAACCTGAAGATGCAGTTTATATCAGTAAACGTCAAAATCATGAAACTATGTTTTATGGAGAAAGTGGAGTGTATTTGGATTGGTATAGCGGTCAGATACTACGTATAGTTGATAGTACTAAATTATCGCTAGGAGACAGAGCGATCGCTAGCTTTGTACCTCTACACTATGGCACATTTTGGGGATTAACATCCCGTATTCTCTATGTTTTGGTTGGGCTAACTCCAACTATTCTCCTGATAACAGGCTTTATCATGTGGCAATATCGACGTAAGCCAAAATCTACTAACTATAGAAATGATATGGCACGAGTAAAGTAAGTATATAGCGATTCGCTTTGATTTTTGACTGCCTCGTCCGCATAAAAATCCAGATTGCTATTTGTGATTTTCCATTAATATTTCTTTCATACCCCAGAAAATCAAATTTGGTTCGACAATTAAATGTGTCGCAAATTCAGGATACAATGCTTGCAGATAATTGATTATTAAAGTGCGATCGCCGCCTTTAATTGCAATCTTCCCATCAGGAAATAAATTCCACCACGCCTGAATAAAATCTTTAATTCCAGCTAAAAAAGTGTAAATCACACCGCTTTGAATTGCCTCTGTTGTATTCAGCGCAAAACGTGGTGGTAATGCAAAATCTGGTATTTCTACTAATGGTAATTGTCCTGTTTGTTGACCGAGAGTCGCAAATTGCAAGCCCAATCCTGGCAAAATTGCGCCTCCAACCAAACACTGATGGGCATCCGCAGCCGTAAAAGTTAGCGTTGTTCCTGCATCGATCGCTAACATTGGAAAACCCCAGGTTTTTCCCGCACCCCACAAAGCTAAAGCACGGTCAACTCCTAATGTGGGATACACTCCTTTGAGAGGTACTTCATTTAAAGTAATAACCTGAACGTTGGGATAATTTTCCCAAATAGCAGTTTGACTGGGAACTACCGACGCGAGGAGGAGGGGAGGAAGGGATGAGGAGATGGGGAGACTTGTACTGAGCAGAGCCGTTGGCGCAGCCTCTCGTAGAGAAGTATGGGGAAATGGGGGGGATGAACCGCCCGTTTGTTCCCTAGTTTTATTTTGGGTTGGGGAAATTGCCAGTAGTAAATCATTTAATGTTTGAGATTGAGCTAGCTCGGAGATGATAGACTCAGGCAAATACTCAGTATTCCAAGCAATATCGAGAGTTTCGCCCAGAAATAACGCCCAGTGCAAGCGAGAATTTCCAATTTCCAAAGCTAGCCAAATATTCTCCGTGCGTTTTCTGTGCCTGTGGGGTTCCATCATTTGATTTTTTTTAACATGAATATAAATTTTTTAATAAAAATTTACATATGACACGTGTCACAATAAGACAAGAGGAATAAATACTCAATTTGTCAAGGAGGGGGTTATGGTAGCGCTCACCGAAAGAACTGAAAAACGGCTCACCATACAGACTGTAGAAATCGCTCAAGATACAACAGCAATTCGGTCATTGGATTGGGATCGCGATCGCTTCGATATTGAGTTCGGTCTGCAAAACGGCACTACATATAACTCGTTTCTGATCCGGGGGGAGCAAACAGCCTTAGTCGATACTTCCCACGAAAAGTTTCGTCAACTATATTTCGATACGCTCACGGGACTAATCAACCCTAAAGAAATTGATTATTTGATTGTCAGCCACACCGAGCCAGACCACAGCGGTTTAGTCAAAGATTTGCTGCAAATGGCTCCGGATATTACTGTTGTCGCTTCTAAAGTAGCAATTCAGTTTTTAGAGGATTTGGTACATCAGCCATTTAAACGGCGGATTGTGAAAAATGGCGATCGCTTAGATTTAGGTAACGGTCACGAATTTGAATTCGTAATTGCACCAAATTTACATTGGCCAGATACCATCTTCAGCTTCGACCACAAAACCAAAATTCTCTTCACCTGCGATGCTTTCGGAATGCACTATTGTTCCGATACTGCCTTCGACGAAGACTTAAAAACTATTGAGGCAGACTTTAAATATTACTACGAATGCCTGATGGGGCCAAACGCTCGGTCAGTGCTGTCTGCCCTCAAGCGGATGGGAGAATTAAAAACCATCGCCACGATCGCCACTGGTCACGGCCCGTTATTATCCCACAATGTTGACGAACTAGTTGGACGTTACCGCACTTGGAGCCAAACCCAAGCCAAGCCAGAAACAACCATTGGGATATTTTACGTTTCGGAATACGGTTATGGCGATCGCCTCGCCCAAGCAATCGCCAACGGGATCGGCAAAACCAATGTTGGTATAGAAATTGTGGACTTGGGGTCTGAAATCGATTTACAAGAACTCCGGGAACTAGTCGGTCGCTGTACGGGATTAGTTGTTGGTTTACCTCCAGCTTCTGGCGCTGCTAGCATCCAAGCTGCACTCAGCACAATTTTAGGATCTGTCAAAGAAAAGCAAGCCATTGGCGTATTTGAAAGTGGCGGAGGCGATGACGAACCGATAGATCCTTTGTTGAGTAAATTCCGGAATTTGGGTTTAACAACGGTTTTCCCAGCAATTCGGATTAAGGAAACACCCACAGAAAACATCTACAAACTGTGTGAAGAAGCGGGTACAGACTTAGGTCAATGGGTAACACGCGATCGCAACATCAAAGCTATGAAATCCCTTGGTGCAGACTTAGATAAAGCACTAGGCAGACTCAGCGGCGGACTATACATCATTACTGCCAAAAAAGGCGATGTTTCCAGCGCCATGTTAGCTTCCTGGGTTGCTCAAGCCAGCTTCAAACCCTTAGGATTTTCCATTGCAGTCGCCAAAGACAGAGCAATTGAATCATTGATGCAAGTAGGCGATCGCTTTGTTCTCAACGTCTTAGAAGAAGGCAATTTCCAGCCACTGATGAAGCACTTTTTGAAGCGATTCGCCCCTGGTGCCGATCGCTTTGAAGGAGTGAGAACCCAGCCAGCCGAAAATGGTGCCCCCATCCTCACCGACGCCCTCGCCTACATAGAGTGCGAAGTCGTCAGCCGTATGGACTGCGGCGACCACTGGGCAGTATACAGCACCGTCTACGCCGGACGAGTTTCTAAGCCAGATGCCCTGACTGCGGTGCATCATCGGAAAGTTGGAAACCACTATTAAACAGTTAAGAGTTAGGAGTTAGGAGTTAGGAGTTAGGAGTTAAAAGTTAGGAGTTGAAGAAAGTAATTAATTCAGAACTCTGAAGTGAGTGAAGACGATATATTTTGTTAAACCCATCCCTACCACTCCTAACTTAAAACTCCTGTACAGATTCGTTTAATCGCATCTGTATTCTTAACTTAAAACTCCTAACTTAAAACTTTTAACTCCTAACTTATAACTCCTAACTATCTTTTGTCTTATGTCAACAAACAAACCACGCGACGTTCAGGTTTTCCCAATTGCTACAGATACAAAAATATTGCGATCGCGCAGTTGGTCAAGGCTGAGATTTGAAATAGAATATGCCCTGGCTAAGGGTACAACTGCTAATTCTTATTTAATTGAAAGCGATAAAAGTGCTCTGATTGACCCTCCTGGAGAAACGTTTACAGAAATTTATTTAGAAGCCTTACAGCAGCGTTTTGATGTTACAAAACTAGATTATGTAATTTTGGGACATGTCAACCCCAACCGGGCTGCAACTTTAAAAGCAATACTTACAATTGCGCCACAAATCACTTTTGTTTGCTCGAATCCAGGGGCGATCAATTTACGCGGGGCGCTGGAAAATCCAGATTTGCAAATTCTGGTGATGCGAGGAGAGGAAACTCTCGATTTGGGTAATGGGCATAATTTACAATTTATTCCCACTCCTAACCCCCGCTATCCAGACCACCTCTGCACCTACGATCCGCAAACAGAAATTCTCTACTCAGATAAGTTATTTGGGGCGCATGTTTGCGGCGACCAGGTATTTGATGAAGGCTGGGAAATTTATAACGAAGACCGCCGCTATTATTTTGATTGCTTGATGGCTCCCCACGCCCGCCAAGTTGAAACAGCGCTGGAGAAACTTGCAGATTTCCAGGTGCGAATGTACGCTACCGGACATGGAGCTTTGGTGCGCTATGGCTTAATCGAGCTAACCAAAGCTTACCGACAATGGAGCCAGCAACAAAGCGCTGCTGACTTGACAGTAGCGTTAATTTATGCATCAGCTTATGGGAATACAGCCACCTTAGCCCAGGCGATCGCTCGTGGCATTACCAAAGCTGGCGTTGCGGTAGAATCGATTAACTGCGAATTCACCGACCCAGAAGATATCCGTGCTGCTGTGGAAAAATCCGCTGGCTTTGTCATCGGTTCCCCTACCCTTGGCGGTCATGCACCTACACCCGTGCAAACAGCTTTAGGAATTGTCCTAGCCACAGCAACGAATAATAAACTTGCTGGCGTGTTTGGTTCCTTTGGTTGGAGTGGTGAAGCTGTTGATTTAATTGAAGGCAAATTGAAAGACGCTGGTTATCGGTTTGGTTTTGATACCATTCGCGTCAAATTTAAACCAGACGATCCTACATTGCAGCTGTGCGAACAAGCAGGTACTGACTTTGCCCAAACATTGAAGAAAGCAAAAAAAGTGCGATCGCAAAGTGTTCCCGCCACCAGCGTCGAACAAGCAGTTGGGCGAATTGTCGGTTCGCTGTGCGTTCTCACAGCCAAACAAGACGACATATCCAGCGCCATGTTAGCTTCTTGGGTGTCCCAAGCTAGCTTTAGTCCCCCTGGCTTGACCATCGCTGTCGCCAAAGACCGCGCCGTGGAAAGTTTGACACACTCAGGAAATAAATTTGTCCTGAATATCCTTAAAGAAGGCAACCACTTGGGATTGATGAAGCATTTCCTCAAACCCTTTGACCCCGGACAAGACCGATTTGCTCATGTCGCGGCCGAAGAAGCACAAAACGGTTCTCCGATACTGAAGGACGCTTTAGCATATCTTGAATGTTCTGTACAAAACCGGATGGAATCTGGCGACCATTGGCTGGTTTATGCAACCGTGGATAATGGCAAATTGTTAGATACTGATGGCGTCACAGCCGTGCATCATCGCAAATCGGCAACTCATTATTAATTATTAATTGGGCATGGGGCATGGAGAGTGTGGGAGATTTAAGAAGGTTAGGAAGCTTTTTTCTAATCTTCTCATGCCCCATCTCTCCATCTTTCATTATCTTCCTTGTCTCCCACTCTCTGACTGCTATTCACCAATACTCTTTATTAACTAAAGTTTCATCTACGGAATGTAACCTTTCAGATTTGCTCAAAAGCAGACAAAAAATCTTCTCTTGAGATACCCGCTTGAGTACAGATAGATCTCAACGTCGAGCCTTTAATTTGAGAGTGATTAGGCATAGTCAGTGGGGTTTTTGTTCCATCTTCGTTTTCTCGCTCCATAACAATATGCTCTCGCTCTCTAATAATAATAAATCCAAGAAATTCCAATGTCTTAATGACTTTAGCTTTAGGTGCATCTACTGGAAATTTAACCATTAAATAAGAACCTCAGCTTCCGCCACAAAAGCTTCTAGCACCGGTGATTCCTCTTCTAAAACTTCTTGACCAAATGTCTCTATATGGCATCTGATAGCAGATTTAACATCAGCTAGTGCTTCTTCATAACTGTCACCTTCACCAACTACAACCCCCTTGATCCCCAAAGGATAAGCTACGTAACCGTCATTATGTTTTTCAACAATAATTTTGATTGCTCTCATTGAATTTTCCTGTGTGTTTCTTTGGTTTTGGTTTCTGTTGCGATCGCCATTTTATCTTCAAAGTACCTTACTTTGAGCAATGACATTTAACCGTAGTATATAATTAGTTTAATGTACTTTTATTGATATATTTAAAAATAGATTCTCTTACTAAAATTCGGTCATGCGTCAGTCTGATTATTCTCAAGTTTAGGTGATTCGCAAGATTAGCTAACATTGCTACTTCGGTGTTTATATCAGCTAAGGAGCAGTTAAATGGATACAGTTGTGCTAAATTTAGAGCCAATTCTTCGCCTTACAGATGAGCAATTTTATCAACTGTGCATGGCCAATAAAAATTTAAACTTAGAACTCGATGCCAAAGGAGAACTGATTATTGTGCCACCAGTAGGCGGAGAAAGCGGAAATCAAGAGGCAGACTTAATTACTGATTTGAATATTTGGAATCGCCAAACAAAATTAGGAATAGTTTTTAGTTCTTCAACTATCTTCAGCTTACCAAATGGAGCAAAGCGCTCGCCTGATGCAGCTTGGGTAGAATTGTCACGATGGCAAGCGCTAACTATTAAGCAACGTCAAAAATTCCCACCATTGACGCCTGACTTTATAATTGAACTCAGATCCCAGAGCGATCGCTTAAAAACTCTGCAAGATAAGATGCAAGAGTATATGGAAAATGGTTTACGCTTGGGCTGGCTGATTAATCCTCAAGCCAAGCAAGTAGAAATTTACCGACCAACACAGCCTGTAGAAGTACTTAAAATGCCAGCACTACTTTCTGGAGAGGAGGTTTTGCCTGGGTTTGAGTTACAAGTTTGATTCTGAGAATTTAGGAGTCAGAATAAAGGCTTTTACAAAATATCTATTTATCCCGATTAAAGTTTCCCTTATCTGTGGCTAATTACTAACATTAATTTTGATTTATCGACTAAAAAGTCAGTTGACAAGACACCTAAAAATTTGTTAATTATTAACCAACTGACAAGTCAGTCGATTATACAGAATGCCTACAAATCAGAAAATTATCATTATCGGCGGCGGAATTGGCGGCGCTGCAACTGCACTTGCTTTGCACAGGATTGGTTGGGAATCGGTTGTTTACGAGCAAACAAAGCAACTGCGGGAGGTAGGGGCTGGTATTGCACTTTGGGCAAATGCTACACACATCCTGAAAAATCTCGGTTTATTGGAAGAAGCGCTTGGGGTTGGATATGTAACGACAAATTACCAATTTAATTCGGAAGACGGCAAGGAGTTGGTTAATATACCTGTTGATGGTTTTGAGTTGCCTGTTATTGCCATCCATAGGGCGGAATTACATCAGCTGTTGTGGCGTTATGTACCGAATGAAAATTTTGTTTTAGGGCAAACTTTTGAGAAATTGGAAATCGCAGAAAATAAGGTTTGCGCTCGTTTCAGTTCTGGTTTAATTGTCGAGGGAGATGCTTTAATTGGCGCTGATGGTTTGCGATCGCGGGTACGGAATGCCCTCAAGTGCGATGCGCCACTCATCTATCGCAACTTTAAGACTTGGCGCGGTCTGACAGATTACGTTCCCAAAGGATACCGTCTTGGCTATATTCAGGAGTTTTTAGGGCGTGGTCAAGTGTTCGGCTTCATGATGCTGGGCAAAGGGCGGATGTATTGGTATGCAGCCGCCACCGCCACTGAGGGACAGCCAGATGCCCCAATCGGTCGGAGAAAAGAGCTAGAAAGCATGTTTCAAGATTGGTTTCCATCGGTTCCTGAGTTGATTGCAGCAACGGATGAAGCTAATATTTTGACAACAGATTTGTACGATCGCTCCCCGACTAAACCTTGGAGCAAGCAAAATATTACACTGCTGGGTGATGCCGCACATCCAATGCTGCCAACTATGGGACAGGGAGCGTGTACAGCGTTAGAAGATGCTTTTGTGGTGGCGAAGTGTCTCAAACAGCTTTTCAATCCGACACTAGCTTTCCAACAGTATGAATTAGAGCGGTTTCCCCGCACAAAGGCGATCGTTGAGCAGTCCTTACGAGCAGCGAAAATGGGTGAATTGCATCATCCTTTAAGCGTGGCTGTACGAAATACATTTATGAAACTTATGGGAGCAACTATTAGTAGTAGTTTTAAGTCACTTCATGCTTACAGAGCTTGAATATTAAGGCATAGGTGAAAGTAATGCCTAAATGGCAACATTGCTTCTCTGAGTTTAGCTATTGTCAGTGTTGAGTTTATCTATTGTGGACTCGACATCTAGAGCGATCGCCTAACTACGTACTTTTTGTATCCAAGTTTATATTTAGGTTGCAATTTAATACTGAATTTACCAATTGCACTCTCATCTGCTCAAATATATATAGCTACGAGGAACAAATTTGGTATACCTAATAATCTGTGCATACCAAAATCTACGTTAGAGAAACAAGAGATTAAACATCTAAGCAAGAGGTAGTATAACAACGCAAAACTACGACAGAGCGTCTGATAGTAGTTAATTTAGCTGCACGTAGTTAATAAAAACGCAATTTGCAGCTTTTCCGTAGTTGACTAGTGGTAGATTTAAGTTATTCTTGGAGCGATCGCTTCGTGTAGGAATCTACCCTGACAGGAGTGTATAAAGACATAAGTTATATTTAACAATTCTGTCCCAGATTTTGAACTTCTAAACTGAATAGTTTGATACGGCGCTCAAAACTCTGATGCTCTACCCTAAACAAGGTAGTCAATTAAAGACTCAATATCATCTGTCTTGTAATTGTAATGAATAGTTTACAATACCAGAGGATGGGAAAATCTAAAGAAAATATAAAAGTAACTCAAACGACTGTGGTGTCTGGAGGACAAAAGTGTTTCTGAGACTAGCACATCAACATAGACAATTCGTCCAAGACTTGGTAATGAACCTGCAAGCCTTGGCCATTGTACTTGAACGACGTGGGTATCCGGCGTCCTGTTATACCTGTGGCGACCAGATGAATAGTGCATCATTTATGGTTAGCTTGGGTGATAACCACCTGATTCGGTTTTTAGTGTCCGACTACGGGATTACTTGGACGGAAATGCGGGATGACCGCGAATTAATGAAGTTAGAGGGTGCAGAGGCAATTAACCAATTACAAGAGTTGGCTAATCTTGTCAAACAATCTATGCAAATCGATACAGACTCCAAAACTTTAGCCAAGAAGTGTTAAGTTTCCAAAAGTCGATGGTGAATGACAAATTGATTCTGGGTAACTGGTGATTGGTAATAGCGGCTTGCAAGTGCGATCGCTCATTACTCATTCTCCGTTACCCTTCAGTGGTTGGCTGGTGATTGCCTGCCGCATATTTTTTTGTATCTACCAATTCACAAGAAAAATTGAGCTATCAGGTGCTAAAACGCACCCCAGTCAGAGGTGGCGTATATGGCTGCCCAATCCTGCAACGCGATCGCTCCTCAGCTATCAAAATCGCGGATGTTGCGCGTTACTAGAGTTAGCTGGTGAATTTGGGCAGTAGCAGCAATCATCATATCTGCTTGAGCGTGCGTTTTTCCTATTAATCTTAGTTGACCCCGTAGTTCACCACAACGTTTAGCAATTTCAGGGTAATAGGCAATATTTGGCAGTAATTCTCCAGAAATTTATCAAACCAATTTTCAATTGTGGGGTTGGGCTTTAATGTCAGTCCAAAACTTTACCAACCAAACAATGGAAAATACATTGTGTTTGCATTAACTCTAATTGCCCAATACAAAATTTGATTGAGAATATCTGTTTACAAACCAAAAAATGGGTTAGACGTTTTTGGGCTTTGGTTGCAAAATTTGCTATATGTCTAAACCTAATTTTCTAAGTAAGAAATATTTATATTTATCTAAGGTAGACGAGATGTGCTACTGAATAACCATGTATCCTTATTAACTGTAAAGGGAGTTCCAACCTTAGCTACAAGAAACGAAGAAGTATCATTTGAATTTGAGACTAGCTCTTCCCAATTATCTGGCTGTTCTTCGCCCCAATTAAAAATATCTTTTAAAGTCACTACTTCTAAAATTTCCCTCCTCATTAAAGATGCTGCATTTCCAAAAAATTTAGTAGGATGAGAAAAAACATCACTTCCAGAATAATTTTTACCTTTGCTTGGGCCCCACCGCCCCCCATCACTTACACTTATATCTATCAAATTTATTCCTAGAATATTTTTCTCTTCATTAAGAATAGTCAAACCATGTTCTATGATATTAATACAATCTTGATGTGTTCCAACTATTTGAATATCGTCATCTATATGTAAAATATAATCAAATTTACAAAGATTCAGACTAATAAGAATTCCAAAATTACTATGAGGGGGATGTTTCATAGTATTATATCTTACACAATCAAAATGATTTATTTGATTGCATAATTGGAGTATTTTCATCCCATTAAAATCAGGGCTACTATCATCTAAAAAGATTTTTTCAGCAAAAGGAAGCTCTAGTATTTTATCCCAGCTTTGCATAGCAGAATGAACAAAAGATGCACGAGAATCGCGTAACGACTTTAGATATGAACATGTAGAAAATGATGTTTTTTGCCACAAGTCGTTTCTTGAAATTTGCATATTAGGCATTTAGTTTTACTTAAATACTGTATTTAGAACAAACGTCATCAACCTAATCTTTTCTTAGATTTGCCTTGACTCGCTATCTGTAAAACAATGTAGCGATCGCTTCTATCAACCTATAAAGCATAATTTCAAGCATGGCATATTGCGCCACAAGCATTATACTCTTTTTTCGTCTTCATTTTTGTTGAAGTCCCACTAACAAATGACTACAGATGAATTATCTGTAGCTATTGATAAACTTAAGGCGCGTTTAGTTTGTTAGCGATCGAGTTATTTGATGTAATTCTATCTAAAGTCCGTTGCCAATCAAAATAAATGGTGCCCAATAATAGGGATGACTAAAGTTACTAACTCGCCTTGCAGGTGCATTGCCATTTTTTACCGAGTATCCACTAATTAATGAGATTTGAGCTTGTCGTAAGGCTTCGGTTTTAGTCAGTTTCTTAGAAGAGAGAATATTATAAAAAGCGCTCATCAGTGCTTGTGTACCACCATCATCCACAGACCATAACGAGGCGATGGCGGCTCTAGCGCCGGTTTGCTGCATTTGATAGCCAAAGCCCAAAATTTCATCACCGTTACCTAACTTGCCTCCCAAGCCGGTTTCGCAGGCACTCAAAACTACCAAATCCACATTGGGGAGCGACCAAGTAGAGACATTTCTAAAGTTAACGCGATCGCCATTCCCGAATAAAATAAACGAATCTTCTGGTTTACCCACTACAAAAGCTGCATGAGTCGCTAAATGCACAATTGTATAATCATCCATTTGAGGTACAGCAACTGTGGGGCTAAAGTCATCATCTAAAAGCTTCTTAGTTTCAGGAACCGCCGCAGCTAAACTTTCCACTTCCCGCGTTGCAAAGGGCAAACCAGCGAAAGCAACCTGCCGATTACCAACTTTGATTTCATAATTACCTTTAGTAAAAGCACCTGCTAAAGCCCGCAAATTTGATTGTTTTGGTGCGTTTAAGTTAGTCAGGCTAGCAGATGTAATGTGATTTACACTAAAGCGCTGCACTAGCCATTGTTTACCATCATATAAAGCACTTAAAGGAATGTAGCGTAACTGGTCATCTGGAGCGTAAATCAGAGTTTGTGTACCTGAGAGTTGCAAGTCTTTTTCTATTGGTTTAATTAGCCAGTTATACAATTGGCGTGCAGGCGCTTTGACATTTTCACTAGGATTGATTAAAGCTTCGCGGAAGTTCTCAATTGTTTGATGGAGATTTTCGCTTTTGACTGCAACAGTGCGATGAATTGGTGGAGAATCGGGAGTAACTAACACCAATTCCAAGCTATCTTTTAAAATCAGTGGGTAGATTATTACGGATTTTTGGGGCAATCGTGCTAAATTATCTCGAATTTGATTGAGACTTTCCAAATCCAGATTTTGCCGCCTAGCTGTACGGCTAATTTGTTCTATCTGCGCTTTTACTTGAGGACTATCGAGAAATTTGTTAAATTCATCCAAGAGTTGCTGCTGGTTTAATACTAACTGTTGGATGCGTTGTTTTTGTTGTGGCGATCGCTCTTGGGGAGGAATTTTTCGGAGCTTTGTTAGTTCTTTTCCCAGTACAACAGCATTATCTAGGGTTTTATCTAACTTTTGTTTAATTGGTTTTTCTTCTGCTATTATATCAATGCCTTTAGCAGTACGTTGATTACCTGGCACATTTTGGAGATACTCCTCTAGTTCTTCAACTTTGAGTAAATCCATTGTTCGTTGAGCTTCAGGAATCCGTTTTTGCTTGAGTAATCGCTCGCCCAAAATCCGATATGTCTGACTGACAGTAATGCTGTAAGCATTTGGTTGCGGTGCAGCTAGTGTTAATGGATTCAAACGAGCTTTTTCTCGGTTGATTACGCAACCTTTGTAGAAAAGAATTGCTAACTCTGGTTGGTTTTGGATATCAAACAAGTAACCTACATTACTATAGCTTTTGCCAAGTTGAACTAGATCTCCGAGTTCTTTATTGATGGCGATCGCTTGCTGATAAGATTGAAGTGCTTTGGGATACTTTCTTTGACTTTGATATACTCTACCGATGTTATTAAATGTTACAGCTTCCCAAGAGCGATCGCCGTATTCTCTACTGATGGCTAATGCTTTCTCTAATGTTTGCAATGCTTGTTGCGATTGACCTTGTTGAGATTGTTTGATAGCTTCTTCGTTGAGCCTTTCAATTTCTGAGACTTGATTATTCTGGGGTAAAGCTTGAGCTTTTTCTCCCCAATGCAATCGCAACTTTGTATTTGTACTTACTTGGTTATTTTCTGGGTACGCCATCCCAAAACCTAGTACACTAAGTAGAGTCAAAGTTACAACTTTAACATATCGGAGATTAGGCCGCATAAGAAAACACTCCCTATACTCAGAAGTGTAAATCTTAAATCAACAAGTCGTGGAAAGCAATTAATTTTTAAACTATTCTATATTTCGATAATTTATAGCTTTTCAAAATAGATGCCCAGAAACTTAAAAATGTCAGAAGAAAAACCCAACCAACCAAAACTACCACCAACCACTGCCCTTGACATTCCATCAACTCAGGCATTTGAGAACTGGTTTGAATATCCTGTAAGAGTGCAACCACACCACACTGACTATGCAGGTATTGTCTGGCACGGTTCCTATCTGACTTGGATGGAAGAAGCACGGGTTGAATGCTTGCGGTCTATCGGAATTGAATTTGCTGATTTAGTAGCTTTAGGTTGCGATTTACCAGTTGTAGAATTGTCCGTGCGCTATCATCGTTCAATTCAATTAGGTATGGCAGCGGTAGTTAAAACCCGTATGGCTGAAGTCACTGGCGTCCGGATAAATTGGGATTATGCCATCGTCTCAACTGATGGACAAGAATTATACGTCACTGCCAAGGTAACCTTAGTAGCTTTAGATCGCGAAAGAGGCAAGATTATGCGTCAGTTACCGCCAAGTGTTAAGGATGCATTGGCTAAGTTTTCAGCATTGAATAATACTTGAGCGATAAATAAATTCTGAATGCACAATTCAGAATTTATTTTTTACTTGCCGCTTTGGATCTGCGAGATAGTTTGAGCAAACTGGTTTATATGATGCCAAATATCTTGTGGAGTAATGCCAAAACCGATGTTTAATAAAACTAGGATTGCCGCAATAGTTAACGCACTACTTACAGTTGCTTTCAACAGCTTCCATAATATTATGAAGACAATCCAAGCTACAATCAACGTAGCAATCATAATAGATAAATTCCTTAATAATACCCTTTATTTGAAAACGTGTTGAATCAGAAAAGGTAAACTTTTATTCCAGTAACAATTACTAATGTTAAAGCTGTTAGGTCTAATTGTGAGTAGATACTAAAGCTAAGATTTGTGTAACTGTACCAATGTCATATTACATGAAAATACGACAAAAGTTCAGATAAGAGGCTACTTATTTGGCAATTTGGCAGAATTATTAAAATAAATTTTTATTACAGCAGATTGCAACTTGGTGAGGTACAGATCGTCGTAGGGGCGCACAGCTGTGCGCCCCTACCCATGTAACTATGTACTTCATTTACCTGAAAAACGCTGTATATTTACATATACGTCTTGCGTTTTTTTAGGTTGAGCTACTTATCAACTCGAAGGAGTCAAAAAACTTTCTGACATCACTGACTTGAGGATTTTTTGGGTTTCCAACTAAGAGCATATACAATCGTTGATTAACAATAAAAACTCAACCCGTCAAAAAAATTCTTTCTTTTTCATCCCACAGCTTCATTTCTATGCCGGGATATGCACCTAGATTAATATTTTCCTGACTTAGTAATTTTGTCCCATCTTCTAACATTCCTTGTACAGCAGAATCCAATAATTCACTTGACGGAATCTGAGTCACATCATTGTTCAAGTCAGCATAGCTAACCATAAACACATTTGTTTCATGAGTAATCAAATACATTTTTGTAGACTCAACATCATCATCAATTTCACTTTTATCTGGTGTGATGTCTGAAATTTATTCACCAGGTATAAGAATAGAAAATTGACCTTCATCTGGAGAGAATCTTTTCCATTCTGATGCTGCGGTTTGCAAAAATTCCGCTAAATTGATTTTTTCCAGAGCAATTTTATACAGAGCTAAACGCACTAAAAATGGATGCCCTCCCACTAGTTCTGTCAACTTTTCTACCTCTGTATTGCTCCAATTGAGTTGATGACGTTGGGCTAAATCTTTAACTTGTTCGTGGGTAAATTCTAGTAATTCCACTGGCAAGCCAACGTTAAATGGTGATTGGTTTATATCTACTGGTACATAAGCTTCGGTGGAATATACTAACACCAATTGAAGTTTTTTCCAGATATCTCGACGTTTGGCTTCTTTATGTAAAGCGCGTAATAAACCAAAAAAATCACTGTATATTTTAGGATATTCAAATAATCTCTCGACGTTTCTAAGCCTAAAACTAACGGTTGATTGATTTCTCGAAATAAATAGCGCTCAAAGTAATTTTTACAAGTTTTCATATAGCCAAAGCGCTGTACCGATTTCCAATGCTCATCGAGTTGTTGCAGCGATTTTTCGAGTAATTCTCGATTATCTCCCGCAACTGCTTCGGTGACGGTATCGCAAAACCAGTGCAGAAATCTATTTAAGTCGGAGAAAAACTCCTCTTCTACTAGCTGAAAATCGATAGCTACCGTTATATTTCCTTGATTTTCTGATTGATGCAAAATCCGCGCTAGGAGTGAAGATTTACCCATCTGCTGCGGTGCTTTGATGCGAATTAGGAAACCTGGTTTTTTGATTTGTTCGTAACAACGCTGTTCGATGGGAGGACGTTCTACATAAAAGGGAGAATTTAATGCTACTTCCCCTTCTGGATATTCGAGTTCGCAAGTGGAGAGTAAGGAAGGAGAAAATGAAGAATGATTTATTTTTTCTATTTTTTGGGGTTTTTGTGTATGTGTATCTGCCAGTTCTTCAAAATCACCAATTTCCTGAACTTCAAAGTCTAATACATTGCAAAATTCTAAAAAATTGAGGTAGTAAATTCGATACCATTAAATCGGCTTCAAATTCGGCAGCCACTGTCTGCCGAATTGAATAAGCTTCCCGAAAATTTATTTCCTGCCTTGAAAGCTCGTGAATTAGAAAGTACATCACTAATTTGGCAAGATAGCAACTATTATCACCGTTTGTTTTCTACACTTTCATGGTCACACATTCTTGAATTAACTCGTATTGATAATACTACTAAGCGAGCTTTTTATGAATTAGAATGCATAAAAAGTAACTGGTCTAAACGAGAATTAAAACGCCAAATAAACAGTATGCTTTATGAAAGGGTAGGGTTATCTAAGGATAAAGAAGCTGTTTTGGTACTGGCAAATGAAGGACAACTTATTGATAGCCCAGAAAAAATATTGCGTGACCCTTATATTTTAGAATTTTTAAACTTAGAAGAAAGAACTAGTTATTCAGAATCTGACCTGGAAGAAGCTTTAATTAATCACCTACAAGAATTTATGCATGAATTAGGTCGAGATTTTTGTTTTGTTGACCGTCAATTCAGAATTACAGTTGGGGGAGAGCATTATTTTCTCGATTTATTATTTTATCATCGCTCTTTGCAATGCCTGATTGCTATTGATTTAAAGCTAGGTAAATTTAAGCATGATTATGCAGGACAAATGAATTTCTACCTAAACTATTTGCGAGAGAACGTTGCCTATCCTTATGAAAATTCTCCCGTGGGTATTCTTCTTTGTGCTGAAAAAGATGCAGAAGAAGTTTATTATGCAACGGCAGGACTTGATAATCAATTATTTGTATCGCTCTATATGCTAGCACTTCCTTCAGAAGAAACTCTTAAACAATGGTTAAAAAAAGAACAAGAACGACTGGAAAAACAGTTTGATTTTAGTTCGACAAAAAAACGTGATTCTTAAATGGGAAGCATAACATCATAGCGATCGCATTATTTATTGTTGTTGCCGTTAGCCTTCAGTATTAAGCTGAAGGCTAAACAAGAATTGGTCAAGAGCCAGAAAATCTGCCTTTTGAATATTTGAGTAAAGGCTTTTATCGCAAAGAAATTAGGCGCGAGTCAGTTGCTAAAGTTTCACTTGCTGTTAAAACTTCTTGTCTTGCCCATTGATCTGCTGCCAAAATGTCATCTAAAGAGGGATTAGTACGGTTATCATTTTGATGGCGATCGCACACCCATTCGATACAACGAGGAATATCTAAAAAGCGAATTTTTTCTTCTAAAAATAAAGCTACAGCTTGTTCGTTGGCAGCATTTAATACAGCAGGCATGGAACCGCCAGCTTTACCCACAGCATAAGCCAACTGCATACAAGGATATTTCTGGTGATCTGGTTCGCGGAAGGTTAAATTTCCAGCTTTCACCAAATCTAAGCGTTCCCAGTCGGTGTAAATGCGATCGGGCCAAGATAAAGCATACAGTAAAGGTAAGCGCATATCAGGCCAGCCGAGTTGGGCTAAAACTGAGGTGTCTTGCAATTCAATGAGTGAGTGAATAATACTTTGGGGATGAATGACAATTTCGATATCGTCATAATCCAAGCCAAACAGGAAGTGAGCTTCAATTACTTCCAGTCCTTTATTCATCAAAGTAGCAGAGTCTACAGTGATTTTACGCCCCATCGACCAATTTGGATGTTTCAAAGCATCAGCAACAGTCACTTCTGCTAATTTTTCTACATCCCAATCTCGAAAAGCTCCACCCGATGCAGTCAGTAAAATCCGCCGCAAACCTTTTTTTGGCACACCTTGTAAGCATTGAAATATTGCGGAATGTTCGGAATCAGCAGGTAATAATTTTACTCCATGCTTTTGAATTAGGGGTAGAACTACGGGGCCGCCAGCAATCAGAGTTTCCTTGTTTGCCAAGGCAATATCTTTACCGGCTTCTATAGCTGCGATCGTCGGTAGCAAACCAGCACAACCCACGATTCCTGTGACGACCGTTTGGGCTTCACCGTAGCGGGCAACTTCTATCACTCCAGCTTCGCCAGCCAATAGAATCGGTTGCGGGTCGAGGTCTTTAACGGCTTCTTTGAGTGCTGGTAATCCATCTTCTAAGCAAATTGCTGCTATTTGCGGCCGAAATTGCCGAATTTGAGCAGCCAACATTTCCACATTGCGTCCAGCTGCCAATCCCACAATCCGAAATTGATCTGGGTACTGACTCACAATATCTAAAGTCTGAGTCCCGATAGAACCAGTAGAACCAACAAGAGTAATCGCTTTCACAATTATTTTAGGATTTACAGATAACTCTCAATATAAATTGCTGAGGACTCTTTGATAATAGCGATCGCCATAATCGATACATTAGGGTATGGGGAGATGGGGAGATGGGGAGATGAGGGAGACGCGGGGACACGGAGAATAACCAATGACCAATGACCAATGACTAATGACTAATGACTAAATTTGTATTGATAAATACGACATCTTTAGATATGATTGCTGAGAAATTGACAAAAATAAGCAAAAAATAAAATATTTTCTAGTAATTGGCAATTTGTGGGATTTGTTAGTGTTTGTGGTGGAGGATTAAATATGCAAAATCTTACTGATAACTTTAAGCTAGCTGTGCTGTATTCATAGATATGAGGATGGATAAAGTAGTATTTTAAAATACTCAAGTCTATGGCCAAAGTTCAGATAGCTATAAGAAAAATTTTATGGAAAACTGATTTCCTATATCCCGCAGCAATATGGCTTGCCAGTCGAATATTCATTTGGATAGCTATGTTGCTGGTTGCACCAAGGCTACCGTTACCAGCAGATGCATATGTGCCGCGTTATGGCTGGGAGGTTTTTGATGCATGGGATAGTATGCATTACCGAGCGATCGCTACTTCTGGTTATGAATTTGTCGATGACGGTAACCAACACAATCTAGCCTTTTTTCCTCTGTTTCCCTTAAGTATCTGGTTTTTGATGAGGCTGGGTTTGCCGTTTGAATTAGCTGGCATTTTTGTAAACAACCTGACATTTTTCGCAGCCCTTTACTGTCTATATTTTTGGATTAAAGAGCATTATGGCAACAGTGCCGCCCAGTGGGTGAGTGCTGTGTTTTGTTGCTATCCGTCGTCTATGTTTACGGCGGTGATTTACACAGAAGGACTGTATTTGTTTTTGAGTACGGCGGCTTTGCGGGCTTTCGATCGCAAAGAATATCGCTGGACTGCATTTTGGGGCGCAATGGCCACAGCAACACGTCCCACAGGTATGGCACTAATTCCAGCATTAGCGATGGCAGCATGGAAAGAACGCAAACCCCCCATTGCTTATATTGCTGCTTTTGCCACCAGTATTGGCGTACTTCTATTCAGTTTGTATTGTGCGATTTATTTTGGTAACCCTTTAGCTTTTATCCAAGCACAACGGGGATGGCGGCCTTCCCTTGGATTTGATTGGCAAGGTTGGCTAAACATGCTGATGCAAATTGTAGTTGGCAGCAAGAATTGGGAATTTGGTTGGGTGCAAAATCCATCTGGTGGCATTCAAGACCCCTGGTATCCTCTATTGGTGGCTGTAATTGTTGGCGCTGGCTATCTTTTATGGCGCTTTCAGAAACATTCGATTTCTGGGAAATTAGTTTATGGCTTTTATGCTTTAGTTGTGTTTTTGGTAGTCTTGGCAAGTGAGCAATGGATGAATAACTTGCTCAACCTGTTCATGGTCTTAGGTGGCGGCTTTATTTTGTGGCGCTTACATCGACAACTCACCCCAGTTACAGTAATCTATGGCTTTTGCGGTATTGGTTTACTGCTAGCCTCTGGAGGAACCATTTCCTTAAGCCGTTTGGCCTATGGAATTGTACCTTTGAGTGTAGCCATTGGTGTGCTGCTATCTCGCCATCCTCGTCAGGGATATTTTATACTAGGCTTGTTTGTGACATTATTAGCCAAAATAGCTGTAGGCTTTGCCCAAGAGCATTGGGTTGGGTAAAAGCAATTGAAGACTAGGGACTGAAAATTGGTTAAGAGTGGAAAAATTTTGTCATCAATTGAATTTAATTTTCCTAATGAATATATCCAATCAGACGAAAATGGCGCTTGCGGCATTACTTTTGGGTGTGAGCGCCCTGTCTTTTGGCTCTATTTTTGTGAGATTGAGCGAAGCTGAAATCAGCCCCAATGCCACTGTATTTAATCGCTTGTGGCTTGCTAGTCTTATTTTCGGCTTGTGGAATGGATACAAGGCAATATCTGGGCAATTTTCCCCAGATAAATCTGTAGAACAGCAATCCTACACCAGGCAGGATTTCTCGCTATTGCTAGGCGCTGGTACTTGCTGGGCTGCGACTTTAGTCTTATTGGCTTGGTCGCTGACTCAAACTAGTGTCGCTATCTCTAGTGTTTTACATAATCTTGCCCCCATATTTACTAGTTTGGGGGCGTGGCTGTTATTTCGTCACGGTTTTAAGAGTGAATTTTTGGTGGGGATGGCGATCGCCCTTGGGGGAACGATTACCATTGAATTTGAGGAACTGCAAATCGCCACAGATGAAGTTAGGGGAAGCTTTGCAGCCATCGTTTCAGCGATTTTCTTGGGCGCATACCTGTTAATTGTAGAAAGATTACGAACTAAATTTTCTGCGGAGATAATTCAGTTGTGGGTCTGTGCGATCGCTGCGGTAGTCATCTTACCCATACTTTTGTTCGTTCAAGATCGAATTTTTCCCTGTTCAGTCAATGGGTGGCTTTGGGTTATTTGTCAAGCCGCCATCTGCCAAGTTCTAGGCCACGGGCTTTTGACCTATAGCCTTGCTAAATTTTCCTCTGTGGTTGTCTCCTTGGTGCATCTGTTAGAGCCAGTATTTAGTGCCATTTTTGCTTTCTTCATATTTTCGGAAGAATTAAGTTTTTTTAATTTAATGGGTTTCGCTGTGGTTTTAATCGGTCTATACTTAGCCATATCTAGCCAATTTGCAGCTAAACCACGTTTCCAGGAATCAGTCAATACTATCTTTGTTAAAACTTTGCTAAAAATATGACGACAAAACAGGCATTCCTACAACAAAAGTTGACCTTAACGCCAGCTTTAGTAGGAACTTTGTCATTATTTTTTGCCCTAATTCCCATATCTTTGGCGCCATCTCTAACCAAATTATGTCAACTAGAAATTGGCGCAAATGCTGTAGTCTTTCATCGCAGTTGGATTGCTACAATCGTCTTTGCTCTGTGGAATGGACTTGAAGCTTTCCGCTACCAACAATCCGAGAACCAACCAACAGAACACAAGCCTTTAACCAAACAAGAAATTTACTTGTTGCTAGCAATGGGAACTGCTGCTGCAACTTACTTGTTGTTGTGGGCTTGGTCGCTGAGTCAAACTAACGTTGCCAACGTGGCTTTGTTGTCTAATTTGAATTCCTTGTTCGTTGCTTTGGCTGGATATCTGTTATTCGGTCGGCGCTTCGATTACAGATTCGTTGTTGGTTTGGCGATCGCCTTGCTGGGAGCGATCGCATTTGAAATTAATAAGGTGCAATTTGCCACTGACCAAATAATTGGTGATGCCTTAGCATTTTTGACTGCGATTTTCATGGCAACGTGTATGTTGCTCATAGAACGACTCCACTCTCGATTTAGCACCCAAACTATAATGCTATGGCGCTGTGGAATCACAACAATGTTTCTATTACCAGTGCTTCCATTCCTCGAAGATAGATTACTGCCCTACTCTTCGATGGGTTGGTTTTTCATTATTTTTCAAGCCCTTTTCTGCCAAGTATTAGGTCAGGGACTTTTAGCTTATAGTCTTAGCAGAATCTCTTCAGGAGTCGTCGCCGTTACCCTTCTAGCCGAACCAGTATTAGCTTCAATTTTTGCTTGGTTGATTTTTTCAGAAGAAGTGGGTTTATTTGACTGGATAACTTTTGCTGTAGTTTTAGTAGGTATTTATCTAGTCCAATCCAGTCAATCTGTTGTGAAAGCAACAAACGAAGAATCATAACCGAAGTCATAGGTTTTCTCAACTCAACCCAGTAGGATTGATTGCGGTACTGGTCTATGGCATTAATGCTGATTGGTTAAGTAGAAAGGTGCAAAAAAAACCAAGCATTTACGCTTGTCATTATGTCCTAACCTATGTGACTACGGCTGTAGTTAATAATACTGTTATTAATGTTAAATAGAATGCTCGTGATGCTTGCAAATAATAATCTTTTGATGGCATGAAAAAAAAATTCAATCAGCTTGGTAGTGTTGGTTGGATGATTAGCGTGAGTACGTTAATTTTATTATCGTGCAGCTTACTACGACACGAGTTATTTCAATCGACCGCCTTTGACTTAGCAATTTTTGACCAGGCGGTTTATTTAATTAGTCAAGGACAACCACCTATTAGTTCTTTAATAGGTTTTCACATTCTCGGCGATCATGCTGCTTGGATTTTCTATCCCTTGGCTTTACTGTACAAAATTTACCCCAGCGTATACTGGTTATTTGCCGTGCAGGCAGTTGCTTTGGCATTAGGCGCTTTGCCTAGTTGGTATTTAGCTCGTCAAGCAAAGCTCAAGGAAAGTCAAGCAGTAGCGATCGCATTTGTATATCTCCTGTATCCGGTGGTGTTTAACGCCAATTTATTTGATTTTCACCCGGAAGCGATCGCTGTACCACTACTCTTGGCGGCAGTTTTAGCAGCAAGATTAGGTCAGTTGGGGTGGTTTTGTTTAAGTATTTTCCTCGTCTTGGGATGTAAGCAAGTATTGTCGCTCACCGTTGCGGCGATGGGATTTTGGTTACTTTTTTTTGAAAAGCGGCGTTTATATGGTGCGATCGCTCTTTTTAGTGGTGTGGTCTGGTTTTTGATTGCTACTCAGGTAATTATTCCTTTTTTCAACAGTGCAGAAGCAACAGCAATGGCACGTTACAGCTATTTGGGTAATTCAGTTTTAGACATTTCTAGAAATATACTGTTTCAGCCAGGACTCATCTTCGTAAAAGTTTTTTCACTGGATAATTTGGCATATTTGGTTTTATTGCTAGCACCTGTGATTTGGGGTCTTTCCCTACAAGGAATAAAACCTTTAATAGGAGCTATTCCTTGTGTGGCGCTCAATATTCTAGCTGATTACCAACCTCAAAAAGACTTGATATACCATTATTCTCTACCAGCATTGCCATTTCTGTTGTTAGCTGTAATTTCCAGTCTTGCCGCAGGTAAAGGATGGTTACAAAACAAACGAGCAATTATTCTCTGGTCATTGGTGGCATTTTTGAGCCTAGCAAAGTTTACGTATTTTGGGGGCAGATATTTGGCATATATAGATACTTGGCAAGCAACAAAACAAGCGATCGCCCAAGTTAAAACTCAAGGAAGCGTTTACACCGCAGTAAAAATTGCTCCTCATTTAAGCCATCGAAAACTGATTACTTTGACAAATGCCGATTCGCCACCTGTTAATTTAAATATTTTTGATTATATATTGCTCAATGTGCGTCACCCTGGCTGGTTAAGTAGTCAGGAATTTGCTGTTAGCTTGGTCAATAAACTAAAAAACAATCAACAATTTAAGTTGAAATATCAACGAGATGATGTATATTTGTTCGTCAAATCTTGATAAATAGTCATAACGTTAAAATACCAGCTTCAATCTTCAAATTCTCAACAATCAAACTCATAAGGCTCATGACGATTAATTCGTCCTAATAATTCTTAATATTTTCCAATTTTAAAGGCAGTTCGCATCCGACTCAGAAGACCTGCCAAAAATCATGTGATAAAACTGATACACAGGCTAAAACTCTAGTTGAATATGTAATTATGTTAAGAGTAATTTTGTTGGCATTGGCGCAGCTCAACCTAGACATCCCTACTTTTGTTATTCCTTTGACTAGCTATACCCATAGTCAAGTAATTGCTACCACTGCGAATTATCATATTTCTCAGAATCAATCAACACAAATAACTGTTGAACGTTTAGGAATTGGTGGTGTAAAACTTTCTATGTCCGAGGCACAAGTCAGAAAAATTTTAGGTAAACCTGTAAAATTCAAAAATGACTTCATGCCTGCTATTGGTAAAGTTCGTACTCTTCAATATTCAGGTATTACAGTTGATTTAGCTGAAGATGCTCAACCAGGTAAATTTACTGTTTATCAAATCAAAACAACTAATTCTAAATATTCCACCATAGATAAAGTAAAGATCGGCGATCCACAATCAAAAGTAATTAAAACCTATGGAAAAACTCAAATAACCCAAGAGGGGAAACTCACCTATTTAAATTACATAGTTGAAGAACCAAGCCCCGGAGGTTTAAATTTTACTTTTGAAAAAGGCAAACTAACAGAAATCTTCTGCTTTTATCTCATGAATTAAAAAAAGTTGTTACCAGAAAACACCAATGCAAACCCAACATCCACGCTTATTCTGGAACAACCCGAAAATTCAAGGCAAACCTCCTCAGCCAAGATATGGACATTCAGCTATTTTGTATCAAAACTCTATGATTATTTTTGGTGGAGAAAACAATGATACATTTGAAACTCTAAATGATATACATTTGCTAGATTTGGAATCTTGGACTTGGATACAACCTCAAGTTTCCGGCGAAGTTCCTACTAAAAGGAGTTTTCATACTGCTGTTTTGGCTGAAGATAAAATGCTAGTTTGGGGAGGATACCAAGAGGCAAAAGATGGGGGATATATTTTTAGTGATGTTGATGTTCATATCCTCAATCTTAAAACTTGGCAGTGGTCGCGAATGACACCTACTGGAACACCACCTACACCTCGTTCTCATCATAGTGTAGCGTTGTTTAAAGATAAATTATTAATTGATGGTGGTTCTTATGATATCTACACAGCACTAGCTGATTTACATCTGCTCGATATTACAAATATGTGCTGGATAGATATCAAAGTTCAAAACTGTTATTACTCTGCTTTAGCTGGCTTAATAATTAGAGGCAATACATTAGTCAAATTTTTGGGCGATGCTGCTTACGGTGGATTTTGCCCAAATATTTTAACTTTAGATTTGCTAGACCTTAATTCTAAAAATATAACAGAGCTTCAGTGGCAAAAAGCTGAATTTCAAAGCATAGAAAACTATAGATATCGAATACCCTTGCCTGACAGTGATGAAGAAGATTATGAAGATTATGATGATATGGATGAAGAAGATGGAATTCCCTATCGAACAATTCATGGCTATGGAAAATTTGGAAATAACCTAGCTTTGTTTGCTGGTATGGCTCCGGGTAACGGTGTTAGCCATGTGACGATTGGAAATTTAGTTTTATTGAATATGCCTGCTATTGAAGAAGCTAGTTGTGGAACTTATGCAGGGATTCTTCCAGAAGTAGAAGGAAAATTTCCTCCTCCGAGATTTGGTCATTCAACTATACAGTTCAACCATCAAATGATTATCTATGGTGGCTTATGGATTGACACTGAAGCTGGCAATCATAGCTACGATAATCAAGTATATATTCTTGAAACTGATGAATTTATCGCCAAAGATTAGCGCGATAAAGTTGACAATGGTAGGGGCGATCGCTAATCTTTATTACTGTTCCCTTTTCTAGGATAATATTGGCGCTTAGTTATCAGCCAACCTATGCCAATAAAAAATAATGTAGCTAAAAAGCTTAATATTGAAGATGCGTAAAAAGGATTAGGTGGGTTTTTGGGGGATGTCAGGGGTATTGGGATTTTGTCGATGTGTTGGAGGATTATACCAGAAGCGATCGCACCACCGCCAAAGCCGATGCCTAATATTTGGATTTTGTTTTCTAAGGAGCGATCGCTCTCAGTTTGTTCTGTTTCTACTATACCGCGAATTGTATCAACTAACTGTACAAATAATTCTTGACCTGGAATTAGATAGTTAATGTCTGTTTGGATTTGTTCTTGCCATTTCTTACAGTCTTTGTTAATAAAATCTTGCCAGAATCGAGGACTATTTGCGTTATTAATATTTTGAATTTTTTCTAGACAAATTTTGTAATTATTAATATTAGTAATGATTCCTGTGTGGTGCGTTTGTAAATCTTGCAAGCATCTGGCGTAATCAAAGCTTTTTTTGGGGATTTTTGCCATTAGGCTTTTTAAGCCTGATAATTGTATTTGATTTTCAGATACCAAACTGTTAAATTCTTGGATTTTATTTTCTAGTTCGCTATAAATTGTTCTCGCTTCTCTGTAGCGTTGACGTGCGAGTTGATAAATATAAAGTATTTTGTGGTAGCTACAAAGTAAATTTAGCAACCAGTTATAGGCTGATTCTGCAAGCGTTCCTGTTGCAGCTTGGCTATTATTAATAAGTATTAAAATATGACATTGTTTGGCGGGGTTATCTGGTTCATTTGGGTCAAGTGCTTGGTATTCAAATAAAAGACTACCAAATAGTTCTCCTTTTTGTGTTGTTACAGGATTTAAATTTGTGCCGGCTACTAAAGCTATGGCTAATTTTTCAGCTAGTACATCACAGTTTTCATTGGGATCTACTTCTCCATAAATCCATAATGTTTGTCCTAAAGATGCTTGAATATTAGATGGGAGTAGAGAACTTGGTTTAAAATGTTGCAGTTGTGGTATGTCTATCGAAATGTTTGGTGATTCTGCAAAGAGAGTTAAATCAACGGCGTAGCTATCGTTAAGCAAGAAAGGCTGAAGATTGGCATTAATTTTAAAACCTTCTGTCGTGGGGAGACTACCTAAATCTAAAATTCCCGCATCAGTTAACCATTCTGTTTTTCTTCCTTGTTCGCGCTTCGGGTCGTATATATTATTTTGATAAGAAATTAATTTTGAGCGTAAATCTTTCAAGCCAACAAAAGTTAGGGAAGTTTCACCCACTTTAACCAGATTTTCCCACAAGAGATTAGCATCTGCCGCAACTTCACCGGGAAGATCGGTAAAGGTGTGGCTAAGATGAAACGCATAGAGGCTGAGGCTGAAATTCTTCACGATTTTTGATTGGATTTTGTGTTGTCAGATAAAGGAGAGTTCCTTTTTATAGCATTTTCTATAAGTTCCTTAGATGATTCACTAAGTTGATTAGCTGGAGTTGGTGATTTACTATTAGCAATTCCCAATTGCTGATTTGAAAAGGAAAATGAAGAAGGTATGTTTTTCCTTTGAATTTCAAAAGCTTCTTGAAGTTGATTGCGTTGTTCTAGTTTTAACCAACTTCGGATTATTGTAGATATTTCTTCTGTATCTTCTGGTAAATTACTGGCTAATTCATGTAAATCTGCCCAGTCTTCAATAGAAAATAAGATGGATTGAGTTTCAATTATTTGAATAAAAGCTTTTATTGTTCTTTCGGAAACAGACATTTGTTAAACTCCTTTGCCAATTGCACAAAAAGCTGACCAATAAAAAGGTGATTCAAAGATTTTAGTTGTACTTCCTTGCTGTTGTTCTATTTTCAAAAATTGTTCACTTAGTTCATCTTGCCAATCTTCATCTAGATTTGATTTTCTTAGCCAAGCCCTAAATTCTTGCGCTGATGTATTACGTAACCAACGTTGTGCTGTATTTAAAGCTAATATAATATTATTTTTCTGCTGTAATTCTTCGTAAAATTTAATCATTAATAAAGCTGTAGCAGTTGCATCCACAGTCCAAAGGCTACTAACTACATTAGTGCTACCAGCTAATAGGAAACCACTGGGTAAACCAATGTATTCATCACTAGTGTTTTTGGAATCTGTAACACCAGTTTCGCAAGCAGAGAGAGTGACTAGGCGACAGTGTTCTAACTTGAAATGAGTAATGATATCTGCCAAAATGAGGTTATCATCCGCTAACTCTAAACCAGAATCTAGGGGAAAATCAGGGTTAAAGTACCCGTGACAGAAGAAAAAGGCACAGTTAGCTTTGAGCAATTCCTCATTTATTGTTACGTTATTAGCTTGTTCATCGAAGTGGATAATTGCTGATTTTTTAGCTTTGTTTTGCTTCAAAATATGAGCATTAGCAAACTGTTTCTTGATGGCTGCAACTGCGCCTAAATCTTTTTCGTAGTCTTGATATAAGTCTTCTGTGGGGTTTTGGATAGCAAAGAAAGATTGAAAATCAGGACGTTGACGCAGTTGGACTTGTTGCAGAAGTTGACAACTGGGTGCATAGCCGACACCATTGGGGAATAGGTCAATTAGGTATGATTCCTTGACAGGTAAAGCATGGAGAGGAAACAGGTGTAAGAAGCGATGGGGAATGAAGATTAATCTGTCGCAATGTTTGGGTAATTGGGCTAAGATTTCCTCAAAGTGAAGAATTTCTGCTAGTTTTTGCAGGCGTTTTTCAAGCTGATTCTGCCATTGGTCTTGCTGGTTGTAGTAGTCGAGTAAATATTCATTTACCCAATCAAAAAGAGCTTCTTTGTCTTCAGATTGTGATTGCCAAAATGTTACTTTTTGCCCGTTAGGTTTGATAACAAAAGTGAGAATTGTATCAGTGCTGATGTACCATTCTATAATTACAGTGTCTTTATCTAAAGTTTCTTGGAATTGGTCAAATTTAAAGCCAGAACCAACAGGTAGATGACTGTCTTGCAATTCTTGGCGTTGCTGTCGCAATTGCTGGAGATGTTGAGTTAAAGCTGTTGGATTTTTGGCTTTGCTATTCTGGAGTTGATATTGACCACTGGCTATTTGGTCTCGGAGTTGTTCTAGTTTAGTGAGAACTTCTTGAGGAAAGATACTTGTGAAATCGCGCTCAAGGATAAGTTCAACTAAGTTACGAGTTTTGCTACGTTCAACATATTCAATAGCTTCAGTAAGCTTGCCTAATTCTAAGCAAACTTCTACCATCCGTCTATAAAGTTGATTCCATTCTTCTGCTTGTTTGCGTTTGCTTTCATCCCCAGAAATAATTTCTCCTCGCAAAGATTCGACTGTTGTTATCGCATCGGCAAAGCTTTTGTAAGCTGAGTCAAATTGTTTTTTGTTTTGATATGAAATGCCGAGATTTAACAAAGTTTCTGCGTGGCTTTGAGGAAAGGCGCTGCGGGTATAGACTTCCAATGCCGCAGAAAAAGCTGCGATCTCCAACTCCAGATTCTCAGATGGTTCTCCTAATATTCTTTTACGGTAAGCAACCCCCAGATTATTTTGTGTAGCAGCCCAATCTTTAGGAAAAGTGCTGTCGGTATATACTTCCAGTGCCGCAGTATAAGCAGCGATCGCTAATTCTAGATTCTCGGCTCGTTTTCCTACTATTCTGTAACTATAAGCATTCCCCAGATTAATTTGCGTCATTGCCCAATCTTTAGGAAAGGTGGTGCGGGTATATACTTCAAGTGCCGCAGTATCAGCAGCGATAGCTAATTCCAGATTCTCGGCTGGTTCTCCTAATATTCTCTCACCGTAAGCAACCCCCAGATTATTTTGTGTACCTGCCCAATCAACAGGAAAAGCGCTCTTGGTATATACTTCAAGTGCCGCAGTATAAGCTGCAATCGCTAATTCCAGATTCTCGGCTGGTTCTCCCAATATTCTGTTGCGGTAAGCAATTCCCAGATTATTTTGCGTCATTGCCCAATCAACAGGAAAGGCGGTGCGGGTATATACTTCAAGTGCCGCAGTATAAGCTGCAATCGCTAATTCAATATTCTCGGCTTTCTCTGCTAATATTCTGTTCATATAAGCCTCTCCCAGATTATTTTGCGTACCTGCCCAATTTTCAGGAAAGGCTTTGCGGGTGTAGACTTCCAGTGCCGCAGAAAAAGCTGCGATCGCCATTTCAATATTCTCGGTTGATTCTCCTAATATTCTGTTACTATAAGCATTCCCCAAATTATTTTGCGTCGTTGCCCAATTTTCAGGAAAGGCGTTGCGGGTATATACTTTCAGTGCCGCAGAAAAAGCCGCGATCGCTAATTCCAAATTATTGGCTCTCTCTCCTAATATTCTGTTACGGTAAGCAATCCCCAAATTATTTTGCGTCATTGCCCAATTTTCAGGAAAGGCGTTGCGGGTATATACTTTCAGTGCCGCAGAGTAAGCTACGATTGCTAATTCCAAATTATCGGCTCTCTCTCCTAATATTCTGTCAACGTAAGCAATCCCCAGATTATTTTGCACCAATGCCCAATTTTCAGGAAAGGTGTTGTTGCGGGTATATACTTCCAGTGCCGCAGAATAAGCTGCGATCGCTAATTCCAAATTATTGGCTCTCTCTCCTAATATTCTGTTACGGTAAGCAATCCCCAAATTATTTTGCGTCATTGCCCAATCTTGTGGAAAAGCACTGCGGGTTCTGACTTTCAGTGCAGCAGAAAAAGCTGCGATCGCTAATTCAATATTCTCGGCTCTGTTTCCTAATATTCTGTCACCGTAAGCAATCCCCAGATTATTTTGCGCCATTGCCCATTGTTGAGGAAAGGCGCTGCGGGTATATACTTCCAGTGCCGCAGAATAAGCTGCGATTGCTAATTCAATATTCTCGGCTCGTTGTCCTAATATTCTTTTACGGTAAGCCTCTCCCAGATTATTTTGCATCCCTGCCCAATTTTCAGGAAAGGCACTAGGAGTGTAAACACTCAATCCAATTTCGTAGCCAGCGATCGCAATTTCCATGTTGCTGGCTTTGCTACCCAAGGGAAACTGCTGAATCAGATTACTAAAAATAACAATAACTGCGGCACTGTATTCTACTCTATCTGCTTTTGCTAGGGTATTTGTTGCCCAACGGCGTAATTGTTCTGCAAAAATCTGATTGAGTTTATCAGTATTTGCTGCCAGTAAAGGGTAAATTACTTGAGCATTGCCATTGCTTTGTGCTGTTGCTTGCAGTACATCTTGTAAAAATTGCTCGTAAGTCTCTATATCTTCTGGGGGTGAATTCAAAGCCGCACTGAGTTGAGTAACTAAATCTCTCAAAAAACTTGCAGTATTGTTATCACCTTGCTGTGAATAATACTCTACTGCTGGTTCTAGCACTCGCAAAAAGCCTGCATCAAGCAATTCTGTATTCGCCGCTAATATCTCTGGTTTTTCACCGCTAGGGCAACTGAGCAGGGTTTGAATTAGCTGATAATAATCTTGTAGGCGCTGTTCATTCATGAGCAGATGTTAGTTAGACGCATCTTGATGAAGCTTCAACAGTATTATCCTCAATTTCTGAAAAATTATAGGGTAAATTTATTTTACGCACACACACAAAGAGTTTGGTAGTGGCGTGTCAAGCCTAAAATAGTAGACATCTCCAACAATTAATTCTGCGTTGCCTGAAATTCTTGGTAGGGGCGAACGGCCGTTCGCCCTTACATCATTTCACCAGATGTCTATTCTCTGTAGAGACGGCGATTTATCCCGTCTGTCTTACGTGTCAGTCTTTTAGACGCGATGAATCGCGTCTCTACATGAGGGGTTTCTCGCTTATCCCAAGCGTATTGGGATAAAACTGGATCTGACTTGTGTGTACACCGTGTTCTAGTTTTGCCTTGACAATGTTATTTCAGCAGTCGTATTTATAATTTTGCGACTGCAATTTTTATTTTGGCGCTCGTATTTATAATTTTGCGATCGCAATTTCGATTTCGGCGGTTGCATTTATAATTTTGCGACTGCAATTTTTATTTTGGCGCTCGTATTTATAATTTTGCGACCGCAATTTCGATTTCGGCAGCCGTATTTATAATTTTGCGACTGCAATTTTTATTTTGGCGATTACTTTTGCTAATTGCACTTATTCTCAAACAAAACATTGATGTGAAACATGAGTAAAAATACAGGGAACCTAGTAATTATTTCGTTGAACTTTTAATTAAATAAATCCCCAAAACTACCCATCTCAGACAAAAGGATACTCCACTATTTTGAAAAAGGATTATCAAAAAAGGATATCTCATGTCTTTAAGAACTCGTGGTTCTGCTACTGTTGACAAAGCTCAACGTCGTCTGGCCTTGCTTAAATCCATTGATGGAAATCTGAATTTAGGACATGGGTTAAACATTGAAGCCTACAACCAACTAATCAATAGTACCCGTGCGATCGTAGAAGCTCATAACACCCTTTTGTCCAATCTTGAAGAATCGCGTAAAACAGTTATCCAGATGGAGGAAGCTCTCTCGGAAATGTCTGAACGAATGCTAACTGGAGTTGCAACTGTCTACGGCAAAAAAAGTATGGAGTATTCCAAGGCTGGCGGCTCTACTCGAAAACGAACTAAACAATCTAGTTTAAAAGTTAGTCCACTTACAACGGTTCTTGCTACCCAACCCGCTCAAGCTGCAATTGCCAATGCGTCAACTAACGGTAACGGCAAAACTCCTTTGCTGCAATAATTCACCTAAACAAGAAATCAGATCCCCGACTTTTACAAAAAGTCGGGGATCTTTTTGTCGGCAACACTTTTCGTATTAGTAGTTTAATCCTAAATAACTACGCATAAATATTTATACTTTTTTCAACACGATTTAAATCGCTATATTCCTTAACTGTTGCCTGTTGCCTTTCTTAACTAGATAATTTATTTTGCACAACTACTTATTAGTTTTATTTCAAAAGTCCAAGTTAAAAAGAGCGATTTGTCGTCAATATTTTTTGAATCAGTAGTTGACAAGTATAAAATTATACTTTATCATAAAAGCATGAGAAAGGCGATCGCCCTTTGGAAGAGTCCGCGATCGCCTTTCTTTAACCCCTACTCTAGGAGTCAACTATCATCATGGCACAAGTACAAAATTTCGGAGATAGTCAAGAGTTCCCTGAAGCACAGTTGCAGCAGTTTTTGGCTAGTGAAGACTTCGATGCACCCACCCTCAAGGAATCTGTTTGTAAACCATTGCCAAAGAGAGAACAAATTAAACACCTGTTGATTGGTTCTCCCAAAGGCATCACCAGTACAATTAACCGTTTGCACCTACTTGGCTATGCAAATGTCGGAGATTGGAGTCAACTATTACCAACCGCTAACCCTAATGAAGTGATGAGTATTTTAATCCGTCACATTTTAATTTCATAACTTCAAGTTTTGACTGTTGACAGTTAACGGTCAACAGTCAACCGTCAACAATACCGATTCAAAAAATAATTACCCCCCTTAATCCCCCCTTATAAAGGGGGGAAAAAGAAGATCTAGTTTTCTCCCCTTTACAAGGGGAGGGTTAGGGAGGGGCAATCGCGTTTCTACCCTCACAATTGTCTAATCCCCATTTCCAAACCTTCACATACACCGCTAAGAAAATCTAAATCCAAACTCGCAACTGTGTCACTAGGTTTGTGATAATGTGGATTCCTTAAAAATGCCGTATCTGTAACCATCATCGCCGGATAACCCAAATCCCAAAAAGGTGCATGGTCGCTAAGTCTGGTTTGGGGAACTATTAAACCTCGATTTGGTACGGGTAGCCATTGACTAGGTACGCCAACTTTACGAATACTACGACTCATCCCAATTAAGTCACCAATTGTCCGCCAATTGCCAATTAAAGCAATAAAATCGCCGCTATTAGGGTAGAAGCGGTCTAAAAAAGGTGGATAACTTTGAGAACCGGCTCTAGAATCTTTATAGCCGAGCATCTCTAGTGAAATCATTAAACGTAACTGTTGGTTTTGTTCGCGCAACAAAGCTGCATAGTCAGCGCTACCCAGTAAGCCATATTCTTCCATATCGAAAGCAACCAGCCTTAAGGGATATCTGACTGGTTCGGCAGCAAACTTTCTCGCCAATTCCAGCAATACTGCTACACCTGTGGCGTTATCATCGGCGCCTGGTGTTCCAGGAACAGCATCATAGTGGGCACCAATTAAAATAGGCGGCAAATCTTTTTTTTGCTGTCCAGCTTGGGAAGGTAAATTTAAGATCAAGTTCTTACAAGTTTTACCTCTAACTTGGAAGGTGTGGATTTCCACACTTCCCCATTGGGAAAATTGCTGGCGAATATATTCTTGGACGAAAAAATGCCCAGCTGTTGCTATGTAAGGATCGCGTTCTCGCGCTATCTCATTGAGGGAAGTTTGTAGTCGCTCTGTTAAATTCAAATTTCTGAACTATTTAGCAATTTTATAGATAGATTAAACACGGTTAGCTGGATAACAACAATTGAGGCTGCTTGGACACACCAAGCATGGTCAATGCTATCCTAGTCTTGCAACTATCTCGTCTAGCTGAACTTTTTAACTTACTACCTTAATGACGACTATTATACCATTGAGGTGTTTTTACCCTGTAGCACAAAGCTAGAGGTAGTTCCACCCAATCATAATAAATATATAAAACACTTTAGGCACTTTAGGAGAAGAGTAACGCATGGGCAAGGTAGTCGGCATCGACTTGGGTACAACCAACTCAGTAGTCGCCGTAATGGAGGGTGGCAAGCCGGTGGTGATTGCCAATGCAGAAGGAATGCGAACAACCCCCTCCGTGGTAGGCTTTAGCAAAGATGGCGAAAGGGTGGTTGGGCAAATGGCACGGCGACAAACCGTCCTCAATCCCCAAAATACGTTTTTTGCAGTGAAACGCTTTATCGGGCGCAAGTATGGCGAACTTAGTCCAGAATCAAAGCGCGTACCCTACACGATTCGCAAAGACGAAGTAGGTAATATTAAAGTAGCTTGTCCCCGGCTGAATAAAGATTTTGCCCCCGAAGAAATTTCAGCAATGGTGCTGAAGAAATTAGCCGACGATGCTAGTCGCTATTTAGGCGAACCAGTCACAGGGGCAGTGATTACAGTACCCGCTTATTTTAACGATTCTCAGCGGCAAGCAACCCGTGATGCTGGCAGAATTGCTGGTTTAGAGGTGCTGCGGATTCTCAATGAACCGACTGCTGCATCTTTGGCTTATGGATTAGATCGCGGTGACACGGAAACGATCTTAGTATTTGATTTGGGTGGTGGCACCTTTGACGTGTCGATTCTGGAAGTGGGCGATGGTATTTTTGAAGTCAAAGCCACCAGTGGAGACACACAACTGGGTGGAAATGATTTTGATAAAGTAATAGTAGATTGGTTAGCAGAGCAATTTCTGGAAACAGAAGAGGTAGACTTAAGACGCGATCGCCAAGCTTTGCAACGTCTGATGGAAGCTGCGGAAAAAGCCAAAATAGAACTTTCTGCTGTCAGCGTTACTGATATTAATTTACCTTTTATTGCTGCCGATCAAGAAGGCCCCAAACATCTGGAAACTCGTTTAACTCGTTCCCAGTTTGAAGGCTTATGCGGCGATTTGATTGGGCGATTGCGGATACCAGTTAAACGCGCCCTCAAAGACGCCGGACTCACACCGAGAGATATTGAAGAAGTTGTGTTAGTTGGCGGTTCCACAAGAATGCCAATGGTGAAGCAGCTAGTACGCGATTTGATTGGCATCGAACCTAATGAAAACGTCAACCCCGATGAAGTAGTGGGAGTGGGTGCAGCCATTCAAGCAGGGATTCTCGCAGGCGAACTCAAAGATGTGCTGCTTTTGGATGTCACACCCCTGTCTTTGGGATTGGAAACCATCGGCGGCGTGATGAAAAAACTGATTCCCCGCAATACCACCATTCCAGTACGCCGCTCTGATATATTTTCCACATCCGAGAATAATCAAAATACTGTGGAAATTCACGTAGTCCAGGGCGAACGAGACATGGCAGCAAATAACAAGTCTTTAGGACGGTTTAAGCTGTATGGCATTCCCCCAGCCCCACGCGGTATTCCGCAAGTACAAGTGTCCTTTGATATCGATGCCAATGGAATTTTACAGGTAACAGCTTTAGATAGAACCACTGGCAGAGAACAGAGTATCACCATTCAAGGTGCTTCTACCTTGACCGAATCGGAAGTCAATCGCATGATTCAGGATGCTCAAAAATACGCCGATGTTGACCGGGAACGTAAAGAAAGAGTAGAAAAACGGACTCGTTCTGAGGCTTTGATTTTCCAAGCAGAACGCCAACTCAGAGAAGTGGCCTTGGAATTTGGGATGCAGTTTGCCCGCAACCGCCGCCAAAGAATTGATAATATTTGCCAAGAATTACGAGAAAGTCTCAAGGAAAACGACGATCGCGGTATTGACCAAGCCTACGCCGACCTGCAAGATGCTTTATATGAGCTAAATCGAGAAGTCCGTCAGTATTACGCTGAAGACGAAGACGACGATTTATTTGGCACTATCCGCGACATCTTTACTGGCGGCGAAAAAGAACGGGAACGCGATTCTTTTAGAGATACATATCGCGATCGCGACTCTTATAGTAGAGACTATAACAAAGACCGAGACTATGGCAGAGACTATAGCCGAGATAATCGTTCTTCCTCCTATGACAATCGTCCTCCCCGCAAATCCCGTCCAAGTTACCAAGATAACTGGGATGATGAAGAAGACAATGATTGGTTGTAGTTTCTGATAAAAGTTAGGAGTGAAAAGTTAGGAGTTAAGAGTTAGGAGTTAGAAGTTAGAAGTTAAAACTGAAAACTGAAAAATTAAAACTTTCAACTCCTCACTCCTCACTCCTCACTCCTAACCCCTCACTTTTAATTCATCTAAAATTTAAATAACTCAGCTATGCAAAATTTGCAGAATTTCCGCGATTACTACGAAATTTTAGGAGTATCTAAAGAGGCCTCGAATGAGGAAATTAAAAAGGTTTATCGGCGATTAGCAAGACAGTATCACCCCGATCTCAATCCTGGAAATAAAGCAGCCGAGGATAAATTTAAGGATATCGGCGAGGCTTATGAAGTGCTTTCAGATCCAGCCAAGCGATCGCAATACGACCAGTTTAGCCGCTACTGGAAGCAACAAGGCTTTGCAGGCAATAAACAGACGCCAAAAGCTAAAAGCTGGCAAACTGGCGCTAACGCTCGCAATGATAAGCAGGACGTAGACCCAAGTCAGTTTTCCGACTTTGAAAGCTTTATCAATCAAGTTATCGGCGTCAAAAATCAAGATGGCGCAAATAAATCCAATAATGGTACTACTGGCGATCCGTTTCGTTCGCCGAGAACAAAAGTTGCCTATAAAGTTAACAACCCACCCCGCACTGCGCGTAAAGATATAGAAGCGAGATTGACTATACCATTAGAAAAAGCTTATCAAGGTGGTAACGAACGCATTCGCTTAGAAGATGGGCGATCCTTAGAAGTTACTATGCCTCCAGCGATGGTTACAGGTCAAACTATTCGTTTGCGAAACCAAGGCGTTGGCGGTGGCGACTTATACTTAAAAATTACCGTTGAGCCTCATGCATTATTTAAGCTAGATGGTTTCAACATCCTCTGCCAAGTACCTGTGACTCCCAGTGAAGCAGTTTTAGGTGGACAGGTAGAAGCACCCACCCTCGATGGCCCTGTAAAAATGACTATCCCCCCCGGAGTTAGGTCTGGTCAAAAATTTCGACTAGGCAACAAAGGCTACCCTAATGATGATGGCAAACGTGGCGATCAATTAGTGGAAATTCAAATAGTTACACCGAAAAATATTAGTCAAGAAGAACGAGAACTTTACGAAAAATTGCGGCAAATCGAAACCTTTAAACCCCGCGCTGACTTAATAAGTTAGTCTTCATCTTGAAAAAGAGTTTCTATATCTTGTAAACCATGTAATACCAATTTTGTATGAAAATGTACATAATCAAGACCCCCCTGTAGTCCCCCCTTGCTAAGGGGGGACGGCGTAGCCGGGGGGTAAATATATGCAGCTTCACAAAGAAACGGTATAAAATGCGTACAATTTCTATACCTTCGTCTATTGGACGATAAAAAATTAAATAATTTTTCACCGGAAAACTCCGCAACAAAGGAGCCAATTCAGACCTTTGTTTGCCGATTTGCGGAAATTTTGCCAGTTTTGGAAAACTTTCTCGCAGAGTATCAAAAACTCAATTGGCAGCTTTTAAATTATTCTGGGCCAGATATTTCCAGACATTCTCAATATCTTGTGCTGCTTGAGTAGAAATCTGAAATCGACTCATAGAGAATCGCTGTCAGCTAAATTTTGCTGTCCTCGTACTTTAATGTCTGCAAAAAAAGCTGAAAGCGACTCTTGATCATACTCACTATATTGTCCAGTCTCAAGTTGCCCAATTCCAATGTCAATCTGACTGCGTAAAGCTTCTAGCTTGAGTTTTTGCAGTTCTTCTTCAAGGTGCTGAATTCGATCTACCATCTGCTGAAAAGCTTGGGCTTCAAACACCACAACCTCAGCTTTACCATTTACAGTTAGTACAAGGGGAGATTTTGTGGACTTGATCCTCTCTACGTAGTCCTTGGCATTGCGCTTGAAGTCAGTGAGAGTTTGAATATTTTCGAGATTAATTTTGACTTGCATGGCATCTAATTAAATGCTTTATTAAATATTTTATCAGATGCTAAATTTGTTATGCTTCGATCCTGTCTTCAGCAATTGACAAACGATTTAAAATAAAAAAAATATCTTTGAGCAAAGTGACTCAAACAGCCGTGAATCAGAAAGGGAAAATGGCACAAAGCAGTGAACCAACTTATTACTCCCTGCTAGGACTGCATCCCTCGGCATCCGTAATCGATATTCGTCGGGCTTATCGGCAACTGAGCAAACGCTATCATCCTGATACTACAGAATTGCCTGCTGCTGTAGCTACTGCCAAATTTCAGCAACTCAACGAAGCCTACGCCACCCTGAGCCATCCAGAACGTCGGTTAAGCTACGATTTAAAAATTGGCTATTCCCGCTTTGGCGTGATTCAATCACCTGCTGATTTAAATCATCCGGTGTCGGCCTCTTATGACTTCTCAAAATCAGCTTATCTGGATGCGAGCGATCGCCCACTCTCATCTGGCGAAATCTTCGCTTTATTTATGCTGGTGTTAACATTTGTAGGTTGTCTGTTACTAGCAATTGCCATTGGCTTAACTCGTGGTGATGCTGCTTTGCAAACGCATTTAGAGCAACCAAACCTATCTGTACAGCACAATTCAGAATGGGTTACGCTAACAGAATTCAGGAGTCAGAAGTAAAACAGTCTTAATGTTTGACACCAAACTTAGTTTGTGTACTTTACGCTTCTTGAAATCTCTTGTAATTACCTTGATGGTAATTAAATATTAAAAATTAAAAAATTTCCTAATCCAAAATCCAAAATTCCTATGTCTCTTCTTCCCGCAGATACCCCCTTATACAATCATCCGCTGCCACAAATTGAGCAATGGCTAAAAGACCAAGGTTGTCAACAAGATGAAACACAGAGACATTGCTGGCGCGTGCAACGACCGAGTTGGCAAGCTGAACTGTGGCTCGATGTCGAACAAATCATAGTGCGATATATCCAATCTGGAGAAAATGGGCAAGATATCCAACGCTCATTTAAGTATTCTCTGAGCCGGGAAGATATAGAACAAGCGGTGTTTTCTGGGCCATAAGTGTAAGTGCTGAGTACAGCTAGCTCACCGTAAAAAGCCCTAATGAAAAGCGATCGCTTATTAGAAGCGAGTTTTAAAATTATTAACGATTAGCCCAATTTATCCCACTCCAGAGCAGAACAAAACGTGTTTTATCCTTTGCCAAAACGTTACAAGTCTGTTTTTGCCGATTTTTATAGTCCGAATCGATGAACGAACTGGGAATATTTACATTTTGGCTGGAGAGGAGACGGGTATCTTAATTACACGTGATGGCAGATGGAGATACGAAGAATGATAAAACCCAACTTTGCGGCAATGAGCAAATCCGAGTTGAAAGCTTATCTGTTAGAACATCGCAATGATGCTGAAGCTTTTCATGCCTTGATGGATAAAATTGCATCTGAACCCAATCAGACATTTTATACAGTAGAGGAAGTAGGAAAATTACAGCAACTAATTGAGGATAAACGACGCTTTCAAGGAAATAGCTAGCGCTTGCCTGAATTTAACTAACTCACCGTAAAAAGCACCCACCAAAAGCGATCGCTTACAATTAGAGTTACTCCTACTCGTCCAAAATCCATGCAAATCGTTCTGCCACCTGAAGTAGAAGCCCTGGTTCAACGTCAACTAACTAGCGGTAAGTATCAGAACGCGCTCGAAGTTATTCTTGCGGGTATAAAACTTCTAGAACAACAAGAAGACATCTATCAAGGACGACTGCAAGACCTTCAACAAGAAGCACGCATAGGGTGGGAAGCTTCCCGACGGGGCGAAGTCGTTGATGGCTCGATTGCAATGGCTCAAATTCGCGCCAATGTGCGATCGCGCTACGGTATTTCAGACGAAGCATGACCCCACGATTTCGCCTTACTGAACCTGCTATTCAAGATATCGAGCAAATTGCGGATTACATTGCTAGACAATCTGGCTTACCTCAGTCTGAGATTTTTTTGAGTAAGCTTGATGCGAAATTTGCCAAAATTGCTCAGTTCCCCAGTCTCGGACGACAGCGGGATGAAATTTTACCTGGTATCCGTAGTCTCTCAATAGACAATTACCTCATCCTCTATATGCCAATAGGGCAAGATGTAGAGATTTTTCGCGTTGTCAGCGGTTATCGAGATATAAAAGCCCTATTCCACGACTCTGATTCTTGATACTCACTCGATCTAAACAAAAGTGCGATCGCTTTTTTTGTGGCGTGGGTATTGCCAAAAATGCTGAAAAGCAATGCCCATCCTACTGACTTAAACTTTTCCAAACCGCCGTTCCCTTTGCTGGTAGGCACACAAGGCGCGATGAAATTCAGCGCGGTCAAAATCCGGCCAGAGAGTATCGGTGATGTAAATTTCCCCGTAAGCCATTTGCCAGAGAAGGAAATTAGAAAGGCGCATTTCTCCACTGGTGCGAATTAACAAATCTGGGTCAGTAATTCCCGCTGTGTATAAATGGCTTTCAAATATTTGTTCGTCAATTTCATCGGGTTGTAGTAAACCTTGCTGGACTTGTTTAGCGATCGCCCGACAAGCTTGTAAAATTTCTTGCCTTCCGCCGTAATTAGTTGCTACTGAAAACCTGATGGCGCGGTTATTTTTGGTTTCTTCCATCGAACGGGAGATTTCTTGTTGGAGCGATCGCGGCAAGGCCTGTAAATTTCCCACAAAATTAATTTGCACGTTCTCTTCAACCATTTCCCGCAGTTCTTGACGTAAAACTTTTTGGAAAAGAGTCATCAAAAAATCTACTTCTTCCTGGGGCCTTTTCCAGTTCTCGGTGGAAAAAGCATAAGCCGTTAGTGCTTGGATTCCCCAATCTTTGCAGCAATGAAGCAAATCCTTGAGAGCATCGACTCCTCGCTTATGACCCATAATGCGTGGTAGACCTTGACGTTTAGCCCACCGACCATTGCCGTCCATAATTACTGCAACGTGCTGGGGCAATAGCTCTGGTTTCAAGTCTGTGGGCAAATCTTGGAGTTTAGTTTGTTGTAATGTCATTTTTTATCTCGAGAAGCGGTCGATGGTAATCCGAGTAAACGTGAAACCAATGCTAGTGCCTTTCCACCTATCTGACGACCCAAGCTCAAAAGACCAGGAGCAACAGCTTCCCGATCTACCGTTGGGGACAACACAGCCTCTAACGACTCTTTGAGCTTCCTAATTGTCAGTGGTCTATTTAGGGTTCCCCGCTCCGCTAAGGAAATAGAACCCGTTTCTTCTGATACAACGACACAAATGCAGTTTTCGACCCGCTCAGTAATTCCCATTGCCGCCCGGTGGCGTGTTCCCAGCTGGCGCGAGGCTGTGCGTCCCGAAAGTGGTAAAATTATACCCGATGCTATAATCCGCGAACCACGGATTAATGTCGCTCCATCGTGTAACAAAGTTTTCGGCTGAAAAATTGTCTGGATCAGTTCTTTAGAAACTTCCGCGTTTAGCTTTACTCCTGGCACAGAAAAATCCCGCTCATCAATTGGGCCTGTGGTTTCCAAAATTAGTAAAGCTCCAATGCGGTTTTTTGACAATTCTTTAACAGCTTCAACAATTTCATCAATTACACTATCAGATTTGGGGATTGCCAAGCGATCGGGTTGGAACAGCTGACGGAATTCGCCGCGTCCCAATTGCTCTAAAAACCGCCGAAACTCTGATTGCAGAGCAACTGCCATCGCCACAGCACAACCAATCACCAATTTTTCCAGGACAAAATTTAACAGAGGTAGGCCGAATCTGTTACTTAGTGCTGAGGCTAGCATCAAAACGATGAATCCCCGCACCATCCATAGTGTCCGGCGCTCGCTAATAATAACTAGTATCATGTACGTCAGCGCCAGCACTAATACAATATCCAGAGTCCCAAGCAGCAAGGACTGTGACCATCCCAGGTTTATCAGCCATTGCTTCCACCAATCTCTCATGACATCTGGATTAAACTTTTGCCTCTAATTACAGTTAGGAGTGAGGAGTTAGGAGTGAGGAGTTAGGAGTGAGGAGTTAGGAGTGAG
>JAVRBO020000076.1:0-70819 GCA_034531195.2 Nostoc sp. ChiSLP01 | reverse complement strand
CACACTCCCCACACTCCCCCATCCCCCCTCTCTCCCCACACTCCCCACACTCCCCACACTTCCTTGTCTCCCCTGCCCCCATGCCCCTATGCCCCTCTCTAAAAACATTAATAATTTCAATATACACAAGCTTTTATAACCTGATATATATATACTACGGTTAGTTTACCAAAATACAGTACTATATATTATGGTTTCTTTATACACAAATCTTACTAACTTACCAAGTAATAATACTAAGCAAGTTTTTGCGCGTCGTTCATTTCTGCCAGAGTATCCAAACGGTCTTTGGAAGATTGAAACAGGTTTTGTCAGGACTTTTACTTATCTGGAAGATGGTACAACTGTTGCTTTGGGATTGTGGGGCCCTGGAGATGTTGTGGGTAAAGCTTTGTCAAAATTAGAACCTTATCAGATGGAATGCTTGACTAAAGTGGGGGCGACAGTTCTACCTTTAGAGGAGTGGACTGAACTAACACAAACTCTACTTAGCCATATCCAACAGGCTCAAGAATTGATGGTGATTCGTAGCCATAAAAAAGTGGATACCATGCTCATCAAGCTATTAGCATGGTTATCTAAAAAGTTTGGTTCGGAAGTTGAGAAGGGGCGTTTAATAGATATGCGTCTAACTCATGAAGACCTGGCAGAAATGCTCGGCTCAACTCGTGTAACCATAACTCGCGTTCTTGGTCAATTTGAGCAAGAGGGCTTGATCGATCGCCTCTCCCTGCATCGAATTGTCCTACGAGAAGAAGACATTTGGTACTACGAAATCTAAACTCTATTTAGTTGGAGAGATGAGACAGATGTGGTTCGACTTCTCTACGAGACGCTACGCGTAGCTTGCTTCCCCTCAAGGTACGCTCACCAAACACTAGATGAGGGAGTGAGAATAACTCTTAACTCCAAACTCCAAACTCCTAACTCTTTCATTTAGCGATCGCCATAGACGCTAGACAAATCCAACCAAATGGGTAATCCGAGTTTTTCTAAATAACTCAGGCTGGAGTAGAGTTGCTTTGTTCTACCCCATAAATCCAAATCAAACCAGCCGTCATCTTGGCTGTCGGGTTTAAGAATAGCACTTGTGATATTGACTGTTAGTCCATAACGAGAAACTAACTTGGAAATCACTGGTTGTTCGTAGTAGGTTTTCAAGACGCACACTTGCAAGCGCAATCGATTGACCTGACCTAGATAAATCCATTGCTGAAATTGTTCTTGCCATCGATCTGTTAGCCATGCAGAGCCTTTAGGAGTGAGTTTGTAAGCTGAATCTGGAAAGGGTAAGGAATGATGGGTGACTTCAATTTGGTTGGCGATCGCTAGTTGTAATAGATTTACTCCCAATCCTTGTAAGTAAGATAGGCTATTTGTCAGCTTTTGGGGATTTCCCGAAAGTTCTAAATCAAACCAGCCATCGCTGTCACTATCTAATGTCAACGATGCAGCTTTGATATTGACGGTTAAATCATAACGAGACACCAGCCGCGAAATGACAGGTTGCCGATGATACTGCCCAGGCACGAGAATTCGACTGTGCACTGAAGCAGGTTTTACAGATTTAGTGGCACACATAATATCATTTGGGATTTTGGATTTTAAATTGTCAAAGAGTTGTTAAATAAATTTTTGGCTATCTATCTGTCGCAATCATTTTTCTTTATTGGTATAACTTAATTCTCAGTAGCGATAGCAATTTTTGGTTGGCGGAAAATCTTACTGATGCTGTAGCCTACAGTTCAACTGTGCCCAGTTGGATGCCAGTCTTACAATAATTTTCATCCTTTTAGCTTCAATGAACTACGGTAAACCTATCGATATAATGTATTTTAGGTGATGTAAAGGAGAGTCTCATAAAGCCCAGAAAAAAACAATGGGTGAATTTACGTAAAATATGCTCAATTTATGTTAAGTAATTGCCTAGCAAACAATTGACAGATGAATTTATATGTGATAATTGTGTGCGGATAAAAATTAAGTGTTTCCAGAGATTGAAACGCAACTTTAAGGTTTTTTAATCGAAATTAAGTGACTGGCTACTGAGCGATCGCATTAATTCTGATAGGTTGCCAAATTGGGAATTTGATTACCCATCAGAATTAATGATGACTAAAAAACTAGGGAGACTCACATCAAAACCTAGTGGCGAAATTTGCATGTCTAATTTTCGTTGACTTAATGTATCTCAGGAATCAGGGTTACCCTCAACGAACAAATAGCAAGTCCACCTGGTTTTGAAACTTTGGTGTTGTAGGTATTTTGTGGGTGCGATCGAGTTCAGAGTTGCCTGATGCCAGATATGAGTTACTCCCGCTACAAAAAACACAGAAGAAAATCATGGCTAATTCAACATTTAATCTTTCAGATCTCAATGGCAGTAATGGCTTTACTATTAATGGAATTACTGTAGCGGATCGTTCTGGCTCCTCTGTCAGCAATGCTGGGGATGTCAACGGCGACGGGTTCGACGACTTAATTATTGGGGCGCCCGATGCCGACCCCAACGGCCAATCTTCTGGGCAAAGCTACGTGGTATTTGGCAGCAGCACAAGCTTTAGCTCTAGCTTCGATCTGTCTACCCTCAACGGCACTAACGGCTTCGCTATCAACGGCATTGCGGTGGATGACCGCTCTGGCTCCTCTAGTGGTGCTGGAGATGTTAACGGTGATGGCTTCGACGACCTAATTATCGGAGCCGGCAACGCCGATCCCAACGGTTCCCAATCAGGCCAAAGCTACGTGGTATTTGGCAAAAGCACAGGTTTTAGTTCCAGCCTTAACCTCTCTAGCCTCAATGGTACTAACGGCTTCGCCATCAACGGTATCGCGGCAGGTGACTTATCAGGCTTGTCTGTCAGCAGTGCTGGAGATATCAACAACGATGGCTTCGACGATGTGATTATCGGAGCAATTGGTGCCAATGACTTTTCTGGGCAGAGCTATGTAGTGTTTGGCAAAAGCACAGGGTTTAGCCCCAGCCTCAACCTCTCTACCCTCAACGGCACTAACGGCTTCGTTATCAACGGCATCCAACTGGGTGACATATCAGGCGGCTCTGTCAGCGATGCCGGAGATATCAACGGTGACGGTATCGACGACCTGATTATCGGGGCGACCAATGCTCCTGACGGCTCTTCTGGGCAGAGCTACGTGGTATTTGGCAAAACCACAGGCTTTAGCCCCAGCCTTAACCTCTCTACCCTCAACGGTACTAACGGCTTTGTTATCAACGGCATCGAAGCGGGTGACTTCTCAGGCTCCCCTGTTAGCAGTGCCGGAGATGTTAACGGTGACGGTATCGACGACCTGATTATTGGGGCAATAAATTTTAAGACTAACAATGGTGGTACAGTCTCGGCTTCTGGGCAAAGCTACGTGATATTTGGCAAAAGCACAGGCTTTAGTGCCAGTCTTAACCTCTCAGATCTCAATGGTACTAACGGCTTCACCATCAACGGCATCGAAGCGGATGACTTGACAAATTTCTCTGTCAGCGGTGCTGGAGATGTCAATGGCGACGGCTTCGACGACCTGATTATCGGGACAGTAAAAAATATCGACCCCAACGGTATCAGATCGGGGCAGAGCTACGTGGTGTTTGGCAAGGGCACAGGCTTTAGTCCTAGCATCAATCTCTCGGATCTCAACGGCACTAACGGCTTTAGCATCAACGGCATTAACGCGTTTGACAACTCAGGTAACTCTGTCAGTGCTGCTGGAGATGTCAACAACGACGGCTTCGATGACTTGATTATCGGGGCATCCTTAGCCAGTCCTAACGGTTCCCAATCAGGGCAAAGCTACGTGCTGTTTGGCGGGACGAATATCGGCAGCCCTCCTAACCCCACAGGGACTTCTGGTGCAGATACTCTTGCAGGCTCATCTGCCAACAACATCATTGATGGCAAAGGTGGTAACGATATCCTTACAGGCAATGGCGGTCAAGATAGGTTTGTGATTCGCCGAGGTGATGGTAATGATACCATTAACGATTTTGGCGGTGTTGGTAAAGGCACAAATCCATCACAGGCGGTAATTGCCAATGTTGACATACTGCAATTTATCGGGGCTGGTCTAACTGCTCAAAATCTGCTGTTGACTCAAAATGGTAACAACTTAGAAGTCACCTTTGAAAATGTTTCTAATACTAAAGTTACTTTGAAAAACTTTCAGTTAGAAAACCTAGATAACCTGAAAGCTTCTGGAGCCATACCAGCCATTGGCAATATCTTGTTTAATGGACAAACTAGCATCATTGACAGTTTTAATGTCCTCGATGCCAATTCTACTGATACGACCATTGGCATCAAAAACACGGTAACTTTCCTCAATGACCTGAATAACAATCTAACAGGTTTGGACAACTCGGCTGATGTCATCAATGGTCAGGGGGGTAATGACAAAATTGATGGCAAGAGTGGCAACGACTTGCTGCGGGGTGGTGCTGGAAATGATAGTCTCATTGGCGGTGCTGGCAATGATACTCTTGTCGGTGGTGCTGGCAGCGATCGCCTCACAGGTGATGTGGGTGCTGACTATTTCCTTTACAATACCAATGCTGCCTTTGTTAGTTCTGCTATTGGTCAAGATATCATTACTGACTTCAAACACTCCCAAGGTGACAAGATTATCTTGGATAAAACTACCTTTAGTGCCATTACTTCAGCTGCGGGAACAGGTTTCAGTAATGCTAGTGATTTTAAAATCATTTCTAATGGAGCAACCAGCACAGCGAAAATTGTCTACAACCCTGTGACTGGAGAATTGTTCTACAACCAAAATGGCAGTGCTGCTGGTTTTGGCAGTGGGGGTCTATTTGCCACCCTTGGCGGTGCGCCCACTCTGACTGCTACCGACTTCATCATTCAAACATAGTCAATAAATATAGCAGTCCTAAATGAGTTACGAACAAAAAGATCTCCGACTTTTTCAAGGAACCGGGGATCTGAGCCTCTCGATGGACAGCAAATCAAATAGGATTGCTATATTACTAATTGAAAATATGAATCTGCCTCACGCAAACATAGAAAAAAAGAAACATAATTTTTGGCATTTCATATTCTGATTCAGCAACACCTTTGCTAGTGATGTTCAAGTTTTCGCTTGACGAATTGGCAGTTCAACCACAAATTCTGTACCTTTGTAAGGTTCAGATTGGCAGTAAATCTTACCTTTGTGTTTCTCTGTGACAATCTGGTAGCTGATGGAAAGCCCTAGCCCTGTGCCTTTACCAACAACCTTGGTGGTAAAAAATGGATCGAACAAGCGAGAGAGTATTTTTTCATCCATACCAAGTCCGTTGTCAGCAATGCGAATAGCAATCCAGTCTTTATCGACCAGTGAGGTAGAAATTCGGATTTCGCTGGGGTTTGCTGCTAACGCTTCGGGGGTTGCTTGGGCATTTCGTTCTTCTAAAGCATCAATGGCATTAGACAGCAAATTCATAAATACCTGATTCAACTGACCGGGATAGCATTCTATTGGAGGTAAAGTATCATAGTCTTTGGTCACATGAATGGTAGAGCTATCAATTGACGACTTCAAGCGGTTTTGCAAAATCATCAATGTGCTATCGATGCCTTCGTGAATATTTGCTGATTTGAAATCAGCTTCATCTAAGCGAGAGAAGTTCCGCAGCGAACTGACAATTTCACGAATGCGTTCAGTTCCGACCTTCATGGACTGGAATAATTTAGGTAAGTCGTCGAATAAAAATTCTATTTCCGCTTTCTTTAAAAACTCTTGGATCTCTTGTGTAGCGTTGGGATAATTTTTTTGATAAAGCTGGACACAACGCAACAAATCTTGGGTGTATTGGTGGGCGTGTTCTAAGTTACCGTGGATGAAATTAACTGGGTTATTAATTTCATGGGCTACACCCGCCACTAGTTGCCCCAAGCTGGCCATTTTTTCAGTGTGAATAATTTGCAGTTGGGCAGTACGTAGTTCATTTAGTGCTTGGGCGAGTTGATTTGCTTCTTCACGGGTTTGACCGAGCAAACTGGATTGTTGGAACAACTTGGCTTGACGTAGTGCTACACTCAGTTGAGCCGCCACTTGGGTAACAAATTCTAATTCAGCTTCTTCCCAATCACGTGCATGTGTGCATTGGTGAATGCATAACAATCCCCATAATTCATCACCTTCCATCAATGGGACAATAATCTGTGCTTTGACTTGGAATCGCTCAATGACATCAAGGTGAGGCACTTTCGAGCCAACACTGTTGACATCAGAAATCACTTGCACTTGTCCTTGACGATACTGCGGTGCATACTGGTCGCCAAAGCAATAGTCTTGCACCTTCACGGCGAGGGCGGAATCAAACTTGGGTAGCACATCTTCTGCGATAAATTCACCACTGCAAAAACCCACATCAGGTTCAAAGCGAAAGATCCCGACTCGATCTGCTTTGAGCGATCGCCGCACTTCCTGTACTGTAGTCTTAAAGATTGTCTCTAAATCCAAAGATTCTCGAATTTTGACGACTAAATCGAATAAGATTCGTCGTTGTTCGGCTGATTTATGCAGTTCATCAGCGCGAGTTTGGATTTGGGTCACCATCTCGGAACTTTGCATCGCTACTCCGAGTTGGCTGGCTACTTGTGCTAAAAATTCTACCTCTACACTACCCCACTGACGCGGTGCAGAATGTTGATAGGCAGCCAGCAATCCCCACAGATTTCGCCCGACAAAAATTGGAGTCAAGGCATAGGCACGAATCTTGAACTGTTCCAAAACATCTAGGTGACAGCGCGAGTGTCCAGCTTGGTAGATATCGTCCACCGCAAAACTTTCGTTGTTGCGGTAGCGTCCGCCTTTGGTTTCTTGTAAGTGGGTATCCTCCCAAACTAGATTTTTGCCAAATAAATTGATGCTGTCCCACTGTGCCTCCACCATACCGAAATGGCTGACGAATTCGCCACTCCAGTCTTCATTAAAGCGATAAACGCCGACTCTCTCAACTCGTAGGAGTTTACAAACTTCCTGACAAGTAGTTTTCAAAATTAAATTAATATCTAAAGAGGAGCGAATTTTACCGACGACTTCCGTAAGTGCGCGTTGGCGAGCGATCGCATTTTCTAAAGCTGTGGCCTGTTGTTTCGACTGGGTTAAATTTTCCGCTTGCTGAATCGCCACTCCCAGCTGTGCCCCCACCTGTCCCAGGAACTCAACTTCATAATTTGCCCATTGACGCGCCCCTGAGTGTTGATATGCTGCTATAAGTCCCCACAGTTTTGGGCCGATGAAGATGGGCGCTAAGACATAAGCCCGAATTTTAAATTGCTCCAAAATATCTATATGACACCGTGAATGTCCAGCTTGATAAATGTCGTTCACAGCAAAACTTTCGTTATTGCGGTAGCGCCCACCTTTGGTGTCTTGCAGGTGGGTATCTTGCCAAACGAGATTTTTGCCAAATGGATGGGTTCTATCCCACTGCGCCTCAACCATACCGAATTGGCTGACAAATTCACCACTCCAGTCTTCCTTGAAACGATAAACCGCTGCCCGTTCTAACTTCAGGAGTTTGCAGAGTTCCTGACAAGCAGTATCGAGAATAATTTCGGTGTTTACAGAGGAGCGAATATTTCCCACCACTTCTGTTAAAGCACGCTGCCGCGCAATTGCATCTTGCAATTCTGCTGTGCGTTGTTTGCTTTGTTCTAAAATTTCTGCCTGCTGCATTGCTACGCCAAGATGGCTGGCGGCTTGAGCTAAAAATTCTACTTCCTCAGAATGCCATTGCCGGGTTGTGGAGTGTTGATAGCCTGCTAGTAAACCCCAAAGTTTTGCACCAATGAAAATAGGTGCGATGGCGTATGCCCGAATTTGAAACTGTTCTAATACCTCAATATGACAACGAGCGTGTCCGGCATCGTAAATGTCAGCCACTGCAAACGGCTCATTTTTGCGATATCGTCCTCCTTGAGTTTCTTGTAAATACGAATCTTCCCATACCAAGTCCTGTCCAAAAGGATTGAGTGTATCCCAGCGTGGTTCTGCAAAGCCAAAACTATTGATAAAACTACCACTCCAATCTGCATTAAATCGGTAGATTGCCACTCGCTCAATCTTCAATTGCCGACAAATATCTTGGCAGGAAGTCGAACATAAAGATTCTAGGTTTATAGATGCCCGAATTTTCGCTAGGATTCTCCCCAAAATTTTTTGATACTGAACCGTTAACTGTAGCTGTTTTTGACACTCTTCTACATTTTGGAGGTTTAAAGTTTTATTATCGTTTGTTGTCATAAACTGTAGGGAATTTTAAAATGCCTAATTTCAGTATTCCCAGTTTATTTTTGCGAGCGTCAGTTGCAAGGAAAACCCAGCTGCGATCGCGTAACTAACAAGCCTGTCACTGTGTCGCTATTTCCGCGCTTTTGTAGTAAGGTTGCCCCTGACTATCCATATTCTTTTTAGTAAAAATTTATTTACTTCCGCTTAAGCTTCACATTAACAACATACATTTACCGATATAAATCAGTTATCGCTAAAGATGACATACAGTTTTTTAATATATTAAGTATCTGCTTAAAGATAGATTTTCCACAGATTCTTCTGAAATTTATCTACGAAGCAGTTTATCAACAAATCCTAGCAGAACGTTTTGCACAAAATGGACATGTTCGGAATTTGATTCGAGTGTAATTGCCAACTGGAGTCAGATGGTATCCACCTTCAAGCAAACAATTTTTTAACTGCTGGTGAATATTTTGAAGCTCGCTGCACCAGAACCTAGTAATTGAGGAAGCGATCGCTCTTTTTCAAAAATGATTTTAAGGGAGCGATCGCCCATAGTTTACCAATCACTTGTTTTCGTCTCGTCCCAAACTTCTAATTCCAAATCATGGAGATAAGCTAATCCACTTTGAATTTGCGCCTCTGTTCCTTTGAGTTCCAGGTCAAACCAACCATCACCGACAGCATTGGCTCCCAGAATCGCTGCTGTAATATTCACAGTCAGATTGTAATCAGACACCAAGCGAGAAATCACAGGTTCCTGATGGTAATCCTTAGGAATTCTGAGTCGAATCCGTTTATTGGTAGTTGTATTGTCACTAGTCATAGAGGAGAGTGGGGAGATGAGGGGCAAAGGGGCAGGGGGGCAGGGGGCAGGGGGAGAATACTCTTAACTCCTAACTCTTAACTCTTAACTCCTAACTCCTAACTCCCCATACCCACCCTATTCAACATCTTTAATGCGGGTTTTGCGTTCTAAAATTTCTTTGAGTACTAGGGTGACTACTGCTAGTAAGGCTAAGAGTACGGCGGCAGAAAAGGCGGCTTCAGTTTCATACTGTTTGTAAGCGTCTTCCACAAACAGTGGCAAACTCTGGGTTTGGTCGGCAATGTTGCCTGATACCACTGAAACTGCGCCGAATTCACCCATTGCTCTGGCGTTGGTCAAAATTAAACCGTAGAGTAAACCCCAACGGATACTGGGTAAGGTGACACGCCAAAATATTTGCCAATCTTTAGCACCTAAAGTCCTAGCAGCTTCTTCTTGATCTTTGCCAAATTCTTCTAAAACCGGAATTACTTCCCGCGCTACAAAGGGCATACTGACGAAGGCTGTAGCCAACACCATACCTGGAATGGCAAAGATAATTTTGATATCGTGGGCTTGCAGCCAAGGCCCAAACCAGCCTTGGCGTCCGTAAAGTAGGACAATCATCAATCCTGCAACTACGGGGGAGATGGAAAAGGGCAGGTCAATAATGCTCAAAACTATGGCGCGTCCGGGAAATTTATGGCGAGCGATCGCCCAAGCTGCACATAAACCAAATACTGTATTTAATGGGAGAGCGATCGCAGCTAATAACAGTGTCAACCAAGCTGCATGGAGAAAGGCTGGTCGTGTCAGGTTAGATAAAAACGGCCCAGCTCCTTTGCTGAAGGCTTGGAAAAAAACGTTAATTGCAGGCAGGTATTGAACTAGGCTTAGATAGGCGATCGCTATACCAATTAAAACTATTGGCACCCACTTTTTCTGCTCTTTCGGCTTGGGTATATCTGTATTGTCAGATGCAGATGAGTGAAAACTTGGCTTATCTACTGTCATATCGCCTTGCCCATGCTTGTAAGAAATTAATTGCCAATAGCAATATTAATGAAATTGATAGTAGAACTATGCCAATTACTGTTGCACCAGAATAGTCATACTGCTCTAATCTTTGGAAAATCAACACAGGTGCGATTAAATCTTGGAATGGTGTATTAGAAGAAATAATCACTGTTGAACCATATTCTCCAACTGCACGGGAAAAACCTAAAGCAACACCAGTCAAAATTGTCGGAAATAATGGCGGCAAAATCACTTTCCAGAAGGTCTGCCATTGAGAAGCACCCAAACACCAAGCGGCTTCTTCAATTTCATGTTCCATTTCTTGAAGTACGGGTTGCACGGTTCTCACGACAAAAGGCAATGAGATAAAAATCATTGCCACCGCTACCCCTGTGCGAGTAAAAGATACTTTAATTCCTAAAGGTGATAGCAGGGAACCTATCCAGCCGTTATCGCTATAAACTGTTGCCAGTGTTAAACCTGCTACCGAAGTTGGCAATGCAAACGGTAAATCTACTGTGGCATCAATCAAGCGTTTCAAGGGAAAGTCGTAGCGGACTAGAACCCAAGCAATCAAGGTACCAAACACACCATTGAGCAGGGCAGCAAATATTGAAGTAACAAAGGTTACATTATATGTTGCTAAAGCAATATCACTAGTTGCGATCGCCCAAAACCTAGCCGGAGGTTCTGTACTTGCTTTGAGAAACATGGCAACTATGGGTATAAACAACATCACCGTCAGGTATGCGATGGTGATTCGCCAAGTCCACGGAACTCGCTGCAATCTCTTCCAAAATGATGTTTTACGTTCGACTTCTACAGAAGGAGATACAGTCGTCATAGTCAAAAAGTCAAAATTTAAAAAGAATTCAGAACTCAGAAGTCAGAATTCAGAATTCAGAATAATTCTTCTTGGCTGCTGAGTTCTTTTCAAGAATAAAGAATTCAGTAGCAAAACCGGAGACTCAGAAAGCTCCGGCCAGGAACCAAAATTGAGTAGGTATTGTGCATAGCCAGGGGATATAGCTTGCTTCGACCTGATAGTATAAACGGTTAAACACTCGGTCGTAATTTAAAATTTGGTGCCCATTCTGAATTCTGAATTCTTCTTTTTAATTACCTTTTCTTTTGGGCTTGTATCTTATCGAACACACCCCCTTCTGCGAAGAACTTTTTATCAATTTCTTGCCAACCACCAAAGTCCTGAACTGTACCTAAAGTTTTCACCTTAGGAAATTTATCTGTAGCGGCTTTAGTTTGGGCTACTTCCTCATTTGCAGGTCTGAATCCTAATTTAACAAATTCTTCTTGTGCTTCTGGAGTATAGAGGTATTTCACAAAACCTTCAGCAACTTCCCGCGTACCGTGCTTATCGACGTTTTTATCTACTACAGCGATGGGATTGTCGATGGATATATTCACATCGGGAATTACATAATCAACTTTCTCGCCTTTTTGTTTTGCCAGAATAACTTCGTTTTCGTAGTTAATTAAGACATCGCCTTGACCCTGTTTAGCAAATGCGTCGGTGGCTTCCCGCGCATCTTTAGTCAGGATAGGCACATTGTTGTAAACTTTGGTGACAAATTCAGTTGCTTTAGTGTCATCGCCACCAGCTTTAATTACAGAGTTCCAAAGTGCTAGAAAATTCCAGCGAGCAATGCCTGATGTTTTAGGGTCAGCGGTAATGAGTTTTACATCATTTTTTGCCAAATCTTCCCAATTCTTGATACCTTTGGGGTTGCCAGGGCGAGTTATGATTGCTCCCACAGATTTGGAGACAATACCGTTATTGGGGACTTCTTTTTCCCATCCTGACTCAATCAATCCAGCTTTTTCAATTTTTGTAGTGTCTCCTGCTAGTGCCAGGTGGACTACATCTGCTTCCAAACCATCGATAACGGCGCGGGTTTGAGAGCCAGAGCCGCCATAGCTTTGTTTGAAGGTGACAGTTTGGTTATGGTCTTTCTTCCACTGTTCTACAAATTTAGGAATGATGGCTTCGTGAGCAGCTTTGGTAACTGCAAAGGAAACGAGGGTTAGCTCAACATTACTTTTACTTGCAGCCACAGGACTAGCACTAGGGGTTTCTGTTGAACTGCTCTCGTTTCCACCAGAGCAGGCGGCAAGCGCCACACTCAATAATGCTCCTACCATAAAGAGCGATACAAACCCTTTAAGCGAATTCAGTCTGAACCGATTAATTCTATGTTCAGCGATCGCTTGTAATATTTTTAGTGGGCGCTGCCACAAACTCATCCTAATTGCCTCCGCTAAATCTACGCTTACTAGATGGGAATACAGTTATATACTGTAGTATATTACTAGATTTTTGCAGCTATTTGGTTACAAATACACAAAAACATCATATTCTCGATAGAAATTATGGTGATTGTATCAGTTATGGGAGCAATTACAAATAGTTTGAGTTTCAAATATCTAATTGTCATTACAATAAGCTAATTAGCCGTCAAGCAATTTGCTATTAAATAACTAATTTGTAAGGCAATACTTCGCGAAATTACGAGGGTTCAACATGTCACTTAGTCGTAGCGACCTCGAAGCGGGAAACGAACAGACAAGACTCTTAGAAGCATCGCATTCTGGAATCAAGCTAACTACCTTGAGCGAAGATGAGTTACAGCGATCGCTCCATCAAACACTACAACAGCAACCAGTAAATTCTGATATCTGGATATTTGCCTACGGTTCGCTGATTTGGAATCCCTTAATCAAATATGTTGAGCGCCGTGCTGGAATAATTTATGGTTGGCATCGCCGTTTCTGTACATGGATGATTCTCGGTTTGGGAACTCCAGAGAATCCCGGATTACTCTTAGGACTCGATCGCGGCGGTAGTTGTCGTGGTGTGATTTATCGAATTGCTGCTGCCGATGTACCAAAGGAATTACTGTTGGTTTGGCGACGGGAAATGGTGGCTGGTGTTTATCTTGCTCGTTGGGTAAGGGTATTTGATGGTACACAGGAATTCAAAGCGATCGCTTTTGTTGCCAATCATCAACATCCCAGGTACGCTCATCGCATACCATTAACAACCACTATTAATAGTATTGCCACTGCATCTGGAAAATTAGGTTGCTGCGCTGATTATCTGATGAAAACTGTTGATGGGTTGATTGCAGAAGGCATTCAAGATAGAAAATTGCTGTCATTACGCGAACAAGTGCTGGCAAAACAACAAGCACTTTTAGTTAGTAGCAGTTCAACTCGAATTACTAGTTGAAAATTATGGCGATCGCCTGAGCGTGAATAAGTAAATCGGCGTAAATATTTGTCGTTGGAATGAGGCAGGAGGCAGAAGGCAGGATGAAAGAGGGTTTAAGCCTATTTAATTTTTATTAACATAGTTTTGTTTTTCCACACCGTTCTACTTATTTTTATACATGGGAAACATCTAATTTTGATAATCTAAATATTTGGCGATCGCTTTTTGTTAACCTAATGCAGGAAAATCAAGTAAAGTCTTGATTCCAAGAGCAATTACTGTAGTGATAAATATACGCCTTAACCAGATGTTATTAAGTTTCAGGGCAACCTGGGAGCCGACGATTCCGCCAATAAACATAGTAATACTCAGAATAATACCTAGTTTATAATCCACTATTCCTTGTGTTAAGAAAATAATGGTAGCAATTAGCGAAGAAAAAATATTAATCAACTTTGTATTTGCTACCGCTTGCACAAATGTCATCCGAAATAGGCTGACATAAGCTGCTGTCAGCATTGTGACATAGCCGCCACTAAAGAAACCGCCATAAACACCAAGTACAAAGGTTGCTATATATCCAGCAATTTCTACTATTGGTGATGGATTCTCTATTGTTAAAATGACTCCAGCATTACGATTGGTAATTGAAAATATAGTTACTATAATCATCAAAACTGAGATAATTATAGGCATCGATTTTGCAGCTATAACTAAAACGAGTAATGCACCAATAATTGAACCTAAAATTGTTAAAAAAATTATTATTCGCAAGCGATTGTAGTCAATTAATTTTTTCCCAATAAAAGGCAATGTACCACCAATACTCATAAAAGTTAATGCCAGCATATTAGTGGCAAGAGCAGTACGCGGTTCAATACCAAATTGCAACATTACAGGGACGGTGATTAAAGAAGTGCTTCCTGTAATTACGCTGATGACACTTGTTACAAAGAAAATTGCTATGAGCAATATTAATTGGATGCCATGCATAAAAATATTTTTTGTTGTTACCAATACATTTTTAGCAAGTGCTTATAATTGGCAATAGATATTTTTAGCTATAAAAATAAAGCCTTGATTCCCACTATATTAATACAGCTAAAATCCTCTGTAAATTTATTTTTTATACCAATAAAAACGGTATTTAATTTGAAATAAATTGGTAACAACTAAGTTGGGTATATTCTGAAAAATTGGTAAATTGTAGCGGTTTTTAATAGGTGAATTACAGCAAAATAAGAGTGTCTGTAAAAGTATTGTTATGCAGCATTTTTCAGGTAAATGAATCTTTAATCGTAGGGGCACAACATCTTGTGCCCCTACCCGTGTGCTTCATTTGCCTGTTGCCTATTCCCTGTTGCTTGCTATAAAACTACGAAGTATTTGTTGAGTAATAAGTAGGTAGACATAATTAAATGTAAAATACAAAAGTTAAAAACCCGATAAAAACTGGCTTTTACCTTCTGCCTTCTGCCTTCTTACCCAACCTACACCAACTCTTAACTGTGGGTATATTTCAAGGGTAATCCGTCGTGAAACACTAGCAATTCTCCGGGTTGGATTTGTGTCCAAACTTCGTTGTCTGTCAGGGGGGTGGTAGCGATGACGGCGACGCGATCGCGTTCGGTTGTCACTTCCCGAAAATCAACAGTCATATCTTGGTCAATCAAATGGGCAGCAGCAAAGGGCGCTTGGCGTACAATATAGCTGAGTTTGGTTGAGCAATAAGCAAAAAAGTGTTCTCCATCTGATAATAAATAGTTAAATATACCTATTTTGGCAATTACCTCAGTAATTTCTTGCAGCACAGAATAGAGTTCTTTAATGGAAGGCTCACCTTGAGGAAAGCGTTCTCGTAATGTTTCTAACATCATACAGAATGCTTTTTCGCTATCGGTATCACCTACAGCTTGATAAAAACCCATATTTTCTGGCTGAAAATCTGGTAAATTACCGTTATGGGCAAATACCCAATACTTACCCCACAATTCTCTGCAAAATGGATGGCAGTTATGTAAGGCAACTTCGCCCTGAGTAGCTTTGCGGATATGGGCGATGACATGGGTTGAGTGGATGGGATAACTCCGCACGAACTCTGCGACTGGAGAAACAACAGAAGGTTGGGCATCTAAAAACATCCGACATCCCTTTCCTTCAAAGAAAGCAATGCCCCAACCATCACTATGATGATCTGTTTTTCCTCCCCGTGCAGAAAAACCTTCAAAAGAAAAGCAAATATCCGTTGGGACATTGCAATTCATTCCAAGCAATTGGCACATACATGTTGCAGCTTTCAATTTTCGACTAAGGCCTCAGGATCAAGATACTTCAGAATGTTGCTTTGATTCTGGAGCGATCGCTTCAATCTGAAAATTTCGCTGAAATAGGCAATAGGCAATGGGCTTAAAAGTCCCTTGCTGTCAGGGTTTGGCTATTGGTTTAACGTGAATTCAATGTATAGGATTTTGACCTCACCCCCAGCCGCTCTCCTTGAAGGCTGCGGTGTACACACAAGTTATGGAATTACACCAGCCCTTGAATTACCCCACCCTAATCCTCCCCTTGTCAAGGGGAGGGAACTAGATTTCTTCGTTTCCCCCGTTTCCAAGTGAGGTGTGTCGAATTCATGTTGGTTTAGTTCTTGCACTATGCCAAAAGATGGTAACGGCGGATATCTGGCGTAGTAGCTACCAAACCTTGGATTTTAGCTGCTGCTGCTTGGAAATGGGGTGAGTCTATATGAGTATTCAAGGCTTCACTAGAAGTCCACTCTTCCACAAAAGTAAAGTCTGTTGGGTCATACTGATTTTGCAAAAGTTCATACTTGATTGCACCTGGTTCCTGTCTGGTTGGTTCAATAAGTTCTAGCAAGACAGCTTTAATTTCTTCTACTTTGTTAGGCAAAGCAATAACACGAGCAACAACGCGAATAGTTTGGTTAGTCATTGGGAATTGGGGATTGAAAAAAGAATATTTTCATCCGTTCTGGTGTACTCAGTTAATGATGGCTATTTAAGTTAGTGGTACAACAGCACGATCGCTTACTAGTTTGCCATCTTCCATGTGGACAATGCGATCGCCAATATCTAAAATCCGGTTGTCATGAGTAACTAAAAGAATTGTAGAACCTTGTTCTTTTGCCAATTTTTGCATGAGGTCAACTACATCTCGTCCCGATTTACTATCAAGGGCGGCTGTGGGTTCATCTGCCAAGACAATTTTAGGACGACTGACTAAGGCACGGGCGATGGCGACTCTTTGTTTTTGTCCCCCCGATAAGTCATCAGGATAATAATTCAGGCGATGTTCTAATCCTACCTCCTCTAACATTTGGGCTGACCGAGCTTTCATTTCTGAGGGCGAAATATCCTTGTGTACTTCCAAGCCCATTTTCACGTTCTGGAGTGCTGTGAGACTACCGTGGAGATTGTGCGCTTGGAAAATATAACCGTTACTGCGTCGCGCTTGAGTGAGTTGTCTTGCTTTAGCACCACAAAGTTCTTGTCCTAAAACCTGCAAACTACCAGATTGAGCAGAACGCAACCCACCTACCAACGTCAGCAATGTAGTTTTACCAGAACCAGATGGCCCTGTCATAATAATAATTTCACCAGCATTAATTTCTAAGTTGATATCAAACAGAACTTGTTTGCGAAGCTGACCGCGACCAAAGTAGTGGTCGAGATTTTTAACAGAAATCACAGGAAGCATAAAGATTTTAGATTAGGCATTTTTAAAACATATCTGCGGGGTCAGCAGACTGTAGTTTACGAGTGGCGATCGCACCAGAAATGATACACATAATCATAGTCAGCACTAGTACCGTTAAGGCTCGTGCTAAGGTCATATATACAGGTAAATTTGTGGCATTTCGAGTTAGTTGATAAAGCCCCAAGGGGACAATGGCACCTGGTATAAAACCTAGTACTGCCAAAATTACTGCCTCTTCAAACACCACACCTAGTAAGTAAAAATTGCGATATCCCATTGCTTTGAATGTGGCATATTCCTTTACATGGGCGTTTACATCAGTAGATAGGACTTGATAAACGATAATTACGCCTACCAGAAACCCCATCATTGCACCCAAGCTAAAAATAAAACCGATGGGAGTGTTTTGCTGCCAATAGTCTTTCTCAAAGGCGATAAATTCCTTCTGGGTAAGGACTTTAACATCATCGCCTAAATATGATTTTAAGTTTTTTGCTACTTGTTCTGGCTCATAGCCTGGTTGTAATTGAATCAAGCCTAAACTGACACTGCTTGCCTGTTGTCTCGGAAATAGTCGCAAAAAGTTCTGATCGCTAGTGATTAGACTACCATCAGCGATAAAAGAAGCCCCGACTTTGAATAAGCCGCTAATAGTAATTGTTCGCCGTTCTATTTCGGTTGTGACTGGTTTACCTTGTTCAATTTGGGCGATCGCCTCTGTATAATCTCCCCTGGAAGCACTGTCGAACAACACAGTGTCCGGTAGCTTAATTGCCTGTAGGTTGCGGTTAACTTCTGGCAAGTCAAGCATTTGGCGATCGGGATTGAACCCTATAACTAGCACTGCTGTATCCTGGCGTGTTTGGGGATTTTTCCAATCGATAAAGCTGATATACATTGCTTCTGCTGACTTTACCCCCGATATATCCATTGCTTGGTACAACCGCCGCCGAGGAAAGGTAGACATATTAGCTAAGTTACGTGCCTGGGGACTGACTAACATAATGTCTCCCTGCATACTGCCATGTAACCTAGTGTTACTGTCAAACAGAGCATTCTGAAACCCTAGCTGCATGAACATCAGAACATCAGCAAAAGCAATGCCTGATAATGCTACTAAAAAACGCCCTTTCTCGTGACTCAGTTGCAACCATCCTAGAGGTGTTCGCCGACGCAGTTGTTTAATCAATCCCATAATTACGAATTGGGGGGCAGGGGGCAGAGGGGCAGAGGAGCAGGGGGGCAGGGGGGCAGGGGAGCAGGGGGGCAGGGGAGCAGGGGAAGCAGGGGGGGCAGGGGAAGCAGGGGAAGCAGGGGAAGAATGAATAACCAATGACTAATGACTAATGACCAATGACTAATGACCAATGACTAATGACCAATGACCAATGACTAATGACTAATGACTAATTTCACAATTCAATTACCGCCTTTACTTGCAGATTTGTGAAGCTAGAAGCTTTAATGCTGGATATTCGATTGAGTAGCACGTGGACTTCCACTACTCTGGCATCGATATTGCTAGAAGGATCGGCGTTGATGATGTTTTGCCGCTTTATCTGCATTCCAACCCAATCTACTTTTCCTAATAATTCATGGGGAAGGGAATTGCTGGTTACCCGTACCTGCTGCCCTGGCTGCACTTTGTGGATATCACTTTCGTAGACTTCTGCTACTACATACATTTGGTCAGTTTGACCGAAATCTACAATCCCCTCATTACTAACTGTTTCTCCCGATCGCGTATTAATATTTAAAATTTGACCGGATTCGGGAACTCGAACGTATGCTTCCGCCAGCTGTACTTTGATTCTGTCAACTGTGGCTTGGGCGCTTTCTACTTCTGCTTGGGCGATGGCTACATCTGTGGGACGCACTTCAGCTGTCTGGTTGAGGGTGGCTTTTGCTTCGTTAATTTCCTGTTCTAGGGTAGCGATAGTTCTATCTCGATTGGCTTTTGCTTCTTTAATTTCCTGTTCTAGGGTAGCGATGGTTGTTGTCTGGGTGGCCTGACTTTCAATTAACTGCTGAGTGGTGGTTGCTGCACTCAAGCGTCTCCTATCAAATTCTTGACTGGAAATTGCACTTTGTTTGTATAAAGCTTCGTAGCGTTGGGCATCAGCTTGAGCATTACTTTGTTCGGCTGCTAAACGAGTTACTGTTGCTTGTAACTGCTGCTTTCGCCCTTTTAATTCGGCTTCTAGGCGATTAATTGTGGCTTGCTGAGTTCTAATATTTCCTTGTAATTCCGCTTGCAGACGGCTAACACTAGCTTCTCGTGCCCCGATTTCTCCCTGTTTTGCTCCTGCTTTGACTTGGGCTAGACGGTATTTCGCTACTACGACTTGTTTTTGTGCTTCGCGCAAAGTTGCTTGTAAGCGATCGCGACTATCCATAATTGCAACTACTTGCCCAAATCTTACCCTATCCCCTTCGTTAACCAACAGTTTTTCAACACGATTGCCTTGATTAGAACTAGGTGCAGACAGCTTTATTACTTCTCCCTTTGGTGCTATCCGCCCTAATGCTGTAACTGTTTTTACTATTATTTGTGTGGCTGCTGGTGTTTCTTCCTTCTTATTTAAGGTGCTTTGAGACTTTTGCACCATATAAATACTTATTCCAAAAGTAACTAAAGATGCAATTATCGCTAATAGCACAGGCAAGCGAAAAATGTTCTGGGAAGACCGTGATTCTTCTACCTGTAAATTTGGCTCCATACCGCCCCCTCTTACCAGCGGTCAAAAAAACTAAACCGTCTAGTTCTAAAATACTAAACTAAACCGTATAGTTTAGTCAATGTTACGGATCTAAATTTCCATTGATTTGTCCTAAACTAAAAGCTCTATAAAAAATATTTAGGAAGTTGGCACAATAAAACAAAACTAAATAAAGAAAAATGAACTAAACTAAAACCTTCTTCCGTCATGGTTCCTAGCTTTTGTCTCCAGTCAGATCCAACAACGAATATTGACACCGTTCTACTTTGCTTTAAGTAGATAGACATAATTAAATGTAAAATACAAAAGTTTAAAACGTTTACAAAAACTCGCTTTTCCCTTCAGCTTTCTACTTATTTAATCCTTCGTAAATTTGCCAAATTGTTTGAAACTATAAATTTTATTTTCAAAAAATAATATTCTTAATTTAAACTTAATTTTTTAGTATTAATAAACAGTACAGGATAATTAGAAATGGCACGTACAAAAGCTAGTGAAATTGAGCGAGAAAATGCAAGCGAGAAAATCGATAAAATTTTACAAGGGTCAAAGCAAGAGTTTTTAGCGCATGGCTACACCGGCGCAAGTATGGATAGAGTAGCGATAGCAGCAGGTGTTTCCAAAGCAACAATTTACAGCCATTTTCAAGATAAAGAAGCGCTTTTTAAAGCTTTGATAGAGCAGTTAGCAATAAAAAGGTATGAGTCAATTTTTGGCGCACAAACTTTAGAAGGAGAACCCAATATCGTACTACGCCAGTTATTAGCTAAAGTATTGACACAGATGCTCGAAGACAAGGAATTTCAAGCATTTCAGCGCGTCATAATTGGGGAATCCGCTCGTTTTCCTGATTTAGCTCAGATTCTCTTCCGCTGCATTGCTAAACCAGCAAGTGAGATTATCACTAAATATTTGGCTTCTCGTTCAGAACTCGATATTCCCGACCCAGAGGCAATGGTATGGGTATTGATGGGGTCAATAGTGCATTTAACCATCGCTCAAGAAATTATGCACGGCAAAGATATTTTACCAATGGAAAGCGATCGCCTAATTGATGCCTTAACACACCTGATTAGTAAATGCAGTAAATAGACTTCTTGCAGAAGTCGGGAAAAGGGGAAAGGGAAAGGGGGAAAGGTTTGGTATTTTCCCTTTCCCCTTTAACCTTTTCCCTTTCCCCACAAAAGTGCTTTTTGCACTTTTGCAAGAGGTCTAATCTTCAAACATGAAATCAGCAACGTTCCCAGTCATCGAGCAGCTACCATGTACCGAAAAATGTATTCTACCAACTCAATGTAATTCCGGGCAGACTCAGGAGAAGGTGCCCAAACAGTAACGCCGTGGTCGCGGATGAGTAAAGCTGGTACTTGGGGTGGGGTAATTGTGAAGCGTTCTTTGATGTCAGCGGCAATTTGGGAAACCTGTAAATGGTTGGTGAAGATGGAAATTAGACAATTGGGATTTTCTTGGTAAACTCCCAAACCTTTGAGCATTTCCAGAGGTGGTAAGGGTAAAGAGTCTCCAGTGACAAAGCGAGAAACCAAATTTGCCTCTACTGAGTGGACGTGATAGCAAGCTTTTGCTTCGGGAAATAAGGTATAAAGTACCTGGTGAATGGCGGTTTCGGCGGAGGGTTTTAAATTATTTGAGGAATCGTCTTTACCATCTGGATAAATACGCACAAAGTCACTGAGTGATAATTCTCCCTTAGAACGGCCACTGACTGTAATCCAGAAGCTACCATCGGGTAAAAGCACTGAGAGATTGCCAGCAGTTCCCACCATCCAACCTTGTCGATAAAACTGACTGGCTGTAGCGATTAACTCAAGACGAGGGTCAGCTAGGGTTTGCTGTGTCATTCTGACTTCCATGATTTCGCTAAATAATCGCGGATCTCCGAGAAATCATTCCAGGGAATATACGGTTTTTGGTGTTTTTTAAGATACTCTGCTAGGCGATCGCGAGCAAATACCAAAGATGCCTCCAGCCCCATATTCAAATCAGTAAGCGAGTCACCAATGGCAATTTTCTCATCAGCAGGATACTCTGCCATTACCTGTACCTTCGCCACCAGTTCTGTTTCTCCCTCATAATCGGAGTGGACTTTTAACAGAGTACCACTGGTATCCACATCAACGGCGTGGATAGCACGAACTCGCTGTTGCGTCCCACCCAAAACAATTTCTACCATTCCTCGCAGTCCCCCAGAAACCACCACTAGGGGTACTCCTTGAAAGTCGAGAAAATCCAGCAATTCTAAAAATCCTGGGCGCGTCGGCTGGAGTCGAGTAAATTCTAAAATTTCGGCATAGCTGGAAGATGGAATTGATTGCAGGATTTCTCGAACACCTTCCCGGAGTGTGAGCCGTTGCGCGTACATTTCTGGTACTAATTTTGCAGAGAGTTCCGGAGCAAACTTTTTCAGAACCGCAACAAAGGTTTCCTCAACTGTGATGGTACCGTCAAAGTCGCAAAAAATAATCCGCTTCACTTTTTGTCCTGCCAGTTCTTCATTTTTCGGCATTTGTTAACAGGAATTACACAAAAATAGCCAAAAAGCTTAATTTATCGAACCGCCTTCGCGCAGCGTCTCGTAGAGAAGACGCCAAGAACGCCAAGAGTTCGTAGAGTTTGCGTAAGTCCTATTTCAAGCTACTGCGCGATGAAGGCGAATTTCTTTACTTGTATACTGAGGAACCCAACCTTCAGTGCTGATAAAATAGCGTACCGCTTTAATTCGCCGTGCTGGGGTGAGATGAAACCAATGTTCGGTTCCGGCTGGTACGTTGATATACTCTTCTTTTTGAACTGTTAGTTCTACCTGGCTACCATCGGGACGCACAAAACCAAAAATGGCTTCTCCATCAATGACGTAGCGTACTTCATCATCAGCATGGGTGTGGATTTGGTCAAACTTTACCATCAGTTCATCGAGGTTGGGAATTCTTGGATGGAGAACAATCAGATCCCGTGACTGATAGCCTGCTGTTTGTTGCAGTTGGTTAAAATAGCCATCGAGTGCTTTTAGTACCTGTTCTTTTTCATCATCGTTGAGGCTATCTTGTGTCAGCAAATGATGAAACTCTGGATTATCTCCTACAGCCCAGCGGTTAAGTTGGATGTTTAAGGGTGCGAGTTCTTGACCGATATCATTGATATCCGTGAGGATTGTATCATCTTCTAATTTGAGAATCGCCATAGCTCACCTGATATTTTTTATTTCAGCTAGAGATAACTCTCAGACAAGGCTTTATGAAATCGGACTTCTCTGTTGAGTGCATCCGTGGTTTGATGACTAAGGTATAGATTTTTGTATTAAAAGCAACGCAGATTTCTAAGATTTCTCTTGAAATAGCGGATTAATGGAGCAATTTACAAACAGGTTATCACAACTTTACTCAGAGGCGATCGCTACTTAAGGGATTAGGGACTGGTGACACTTTCACTACTTTTCTCAACCAAACCGAGTTTAAAGTACCTGTAATATGGGAGACTTGGCAATATTCCCTATCAATTGCGATTCCAGATGAGTAACACAATTTCTGATATCGTGGTCAAAACCATCAATGGTGAGGACAAGCAATTAAACGACTACGCAGGAAAAGTACTTTTAATCGTAAATGTGGCTTCCTACTGCGGTTATACATCCCAATACGACGGACTAGAAGACTTGAACCAAAAGTACAAAAAGGCTGGGTTATACGTTTTGGGATTCCCCTGTAACGATTTTGGGGCGCAAGAACCCGGAAGCAACGAACAGATTGTGAAATTCTGCACAAGTCAATATGGTGTTACCTTTGAATTATTCGATAAAGTTCATGCCAAAGGCTCAGAGCAGCACCCACTTTACGAGCGACTTACCAAAGCTGTTCAGCCACCGGAGCCTGTTGCTTGGAATTTTGAAAAATTTTTAGTGAATAAACAAGGTGAAGTGGTAGCTCGATTTAAGAGTAGTATTCACCCATCTTCACCAGAGCTAATTAACGCAATTGAAAGTGAATTAGCACGATAGTCATTAGCCATTAATAATACCAATTTAATGTGAAGCTGCACTAAATGAGTAACTCTCTATTCTTGGCGTACTTGGCGGTAGCCTGCGGCAAGCCGCTTTGCGTCTACGTTTAATATTCTGTGCATCTTCATATAGTTTGTATTATTAGTTATTGGCTGTGTTAATTTTAGATTTTAGATTGATTTTTCTCATACTTGATTAGCGTTTGCGATGCTAAGACGCTTTCTAAATAACACAAATCCGAAATTTATAATCTAAAATCTATTGGCTATTGAATTTGGATTGTTAAATTTATTTACGTCCACTTTCTTAATTGATAATTTTGTTTCTGAGGAGTAGTTTAATTTAATTGTGTCTACTGATTCACACAATTAAACTAAACTATGTGAAGAATGACAAAGTAGCTTAACATCATTTTTTGTGGTGCTTATAGGATAGCTGCTGGCTCTCTACCAACGACAAATTTTTACGCAGAACTACTTAAATTGTCATGAATGTTGCAATTATTGGTTGTGGTTATGTAGGTTATAAAATTGCTCAATATTGGCAGCAAAATATGAATTTTGTTGTCACTGCAACCACAACTTCTCCTGAGCGTATTCCCGTACTACAATCAGTAGCCCAAAGAGTTGTAGTCACTAAAGGTAATGACCTAGATCCCCTAAAATCAGTTTTACAAAATCAAGATGTTGTACTTTTGAGTGTTGGTGCAAAAAGCTCTGAGGTTTATGAAGACACTTATCTGCAAACCGCCAATACTTTAGTTTCAGTCTTGCGGCAGATTCCCAGTGTGAAGCAATTAATCTACACAGGAAGTTATGCAGTATATGGCGATCGAAATGGGGTGTGGGTAGACGAAGAAACACCGCTTGCACCTGCTAATTTAAATGCCCAAATTCTCCGCAAAACAGAGGATGTGTTGTTATCAGCATCTAACGAAAATTTGCGGGTTTGTATCTTCCGTTTGGGAGGAATTTATGGCACTGGCAGGGAATTGGTGAAGATATTTGGTAGATATTCTGGTACAATTCGTCCTGGCAATGGCGAGGATATCACAAATTGGATTCACCTGGATGATATTGTTGGTGCGATCGAATTTGCCCGTCACCGTCGCTTGGAGGGGATTTATAATTTAGTAGATGATGCACATCTCTCCAGTCGAGATTTACTCGATCGCTTATTTGCCAAGCATAATTTACCGCAAGTTATATGGGATACTTCTGTCACCAGTAATCGCCCATATAATGCTTGGGTATCTAATGAAAAGCTCAAAGAAGCTGGATACGAGTTGATTCATCCACAGATGATTTTTTAGCGAGTATTAAAACTAGGAATTATGCAACCATCTGCTGTAGCTAACACAACCGATTTGACAGCATCTCCTAGCCAATTTTACACTTGGCAGAATTATCGTTGTGCTTACGAAGTTCATCAACCAAGTAATACAATAGCTGAGGGTATTCCTTTAGTATTAATTCATCCGATTGGTGTAGGTTTATCGCGGCAATTCTGGCGCAGATTTCAAAGCGAATGGTATAATTTAGGCCAGCGTAATTTGATTTACAATCCCGATCTACTAGGATGTGGTGAAAGTGATATGCCCCATGTGGCTTACACTCCTAGTGATTGGGCAGAACAATTGCAATACTTTTTGCAAACAGTAGTGCAAAAACCTGTGATTTTAGTGGTACAAGGTGCTTTGCTTCCAGTTGCGATCGAATTAGTTCAAAAGGCATCAAATTTAATCGCCGGGCTTGTACTTTCCGGGCCGCCAGCGTGGCCTGTAATTACGAAAAAATCACCCAAATGGCAGCAAAAACTCCTTTGGAATCTGTTAGATTCGCCTTTTGGAAATGCTTTTTATCGTTATGCACGCACGCCAAAGTTTTTACGTTCTTTCTCGACTCGTCAACTATTTGCTTTTGATCGTGCTGTCGATACAGAATGGTTAAATACATTGGTTGCAGGTGCCCAAAATCTCGCTAGTCGCCATGCAGTGTTTTCTTTTTTAGCAGGGTTTTGGCGACGAGATTATGGTAGTTTGATTGCTTCCATCCAGCAGCCAACACTAATAGTTGTAGGACAAACAGCATCAAGTATTAGCGAAGAAGGGAAAAAAGAAACTCCAGATGAACGCTTGGCTGACTACTTGGCTCGTTTACCTCAAGGTGAAGGTATCAAAATAAATGGGCGCAATGTTTTACCTTATGAATCAACTACTGAATTTGTAACAGCGATCGCTCCATTTATCAAGAAGAATTCAGAATGAATTGGAGTCTAGTCCATTTGGCTAACGAACATTGGTTGAAAACCTTACCCCTTGTGGACAAAAAGAAATTCAAATATTCTGACTTGTTAAGGCTTCATTCATTGATGAATCGAGTCTTCACCCATTCTGACTACTGCTTTATTAATGAAGTTTTTTAGCTAATTGATAATTAAAGTAGTCCAATAATCTCATCATACGTTATTACTGGTATTGATTACTTCAGAAAGTAGAATTATGTTGCCTAATCGCCGAGGACAAAGAGTTCCAAACGTGACTTTTCGTACACGTAAAAACAACCAGTGGGTAGATGTCACAACTGATGAGCTATTTGCAAATAAGACAGTAGTTGTCTTCTCATTACCAGGTGCTTATACTCCGACTTGTTCGTCAACTCACCTCCCTGGTTACAACGAGTTAGCTAAGGTTTTCAAAGAAAATGGTGTCGATGACATTATTTGTATTTCTGTGAATGATGCTTTTGTGATGAACGAATGGGCAAAGGATCAAGAAGTAGAAAATATTACACTAATTCCAGATGGTAATGGTGAATTTACTGAAGGCATGGGAATGCTAGTAGATAAATCCGACTTGGGATTTGGGAAGCGATCGTGGCGTTATTCTATGCTGGTGAGAGATGGTGTCATTAACCAGATGTTTATTGAACCAGACGAACCAGGAGACCCCTTTAAGGTGTCTGATGCTGAAACAATGCTCAGATATATAAACCCCCAAGCAGCCAGACCAGAAATAGTTTCTCTATTTGCAAAAGTGGGTTGTCCCTTCTGCGCTCGTGCTAAGACGATGCTTAAGGAACACGGGATAGATTACGAAGAAATTACCTTAGGTAAGGATATTACCACACGCTCCTTACGAGCGGTTACAGGTGCAACCACAGTTCCGCAAGTATTTATCGATGGTAAATTAATTGGCGGTTCTGAGGCACTAGAATCCTACTTCGCAGCTAAAGACAAATAGGTTTAATTGGGTAGCACAGGTGTGCTACCCAAAAGTGTATTTTTGTACAAATTATTTATACATGGACTTAATCTAAGGGTACGACGGCCGTTCGCCCTTACTCTAAGTTAAGAATTATTCAGCGGAAGTTTACAGAGAATTGGCATTACATGGCGATCGCGTAAAATAAATTTGATTAAATTACCAGCGATTAAAAAGACAACATGTTCGCCAGAATCCGCCATTTTTTGAATCAATTTTTTAATAAGTCAAGAAAAATCAACAACGAACCACTAAATAAAGTGAGTTTGATTGTGATTATTTTCATTGATATTTTTATCTTAATTAATGTTTTTACAGGGCTGGATGATATTAGCAGATGGCACATCAGTCCGATTCAGGCTTATCCATGTTATTCGGAATGGCAAAATTACCGGGAAAACAAGGCTAAAGATAAAGATTATGAAATTGTCAAGCTTTCATTTCCTTATTCATACAATCCAAATAATAAATTTAGTTTTCAGCAAAAGTATCAACAAGCCGAAACAGGACATCTCGGTAAAGTTGATGGAACATGCCTAAAGTATGGTGAGTACAAAGATAAGATTAACAACCCGCAAAATCAGCAAATCATCAAAACTATTGAGCAGAAGCAAGCCCAAATCAGTAGATTGGAACAAACCAATCGCGATATTCGTGCTAAATATGATTCTACTCTCTTAGAAAAAATTGCAGGTCAGCCTCGCGAACAATCAATTAATCAAGTCAGTGCGGAAAAAGCAAAACAGGAGTTAGATAAAAATAACGGCCAAATTTCTACACTCAAACAGGAAAATTCTAATCTTCAAAATCAACTACTAGCTAAACCAGAAAGCACTAGTTTTCTCAAGTTTCTTCAAGATGGAAACCAATTTACACAAGTCGAGAAAGGCTATCAAAAAGCATCGTTTTGGTATCCAAGTATTCAGCTTGGTTTCCAGTCCCTATTTCTTTTACCGCTAATTCTCATTGCCTTATCAGTTCATAGATTTGCCGAAGGAAGAGGATATGGGCTAATTTCACTAATTAGCTGGCATTTGCTAGTTATATTTTTTATACCGCTGATAGTTAAAGTATTTGAATTTTTACAAATTGGGGCAATATTTCAATTTTTATTTGATATTATTAGCCAAATTTTTGGCGGATTGCTTTTCTTAATTAATTATGTTTATATCTTGCTGATTCCGCTTATTGGTTTTGGAATTATCAAGTTTTTCCAAAAATTTGTCTTTAATGCTAAAGTCCAAGCAGCTAACAGAGTTCAAAAATCACTCTGTGTCAACTGTGCCAAAAAAATTCGGCGTAGCGATTCCTACTGTCCCCACTGCGGCTATTATCAATATTTAGAATGCGAAAACTGCCATCATCTGACTTATCAACATCTGCCGTACTGTAAACATTGTGGAACTTTTCAAAATTCTAGTAAAAGTATTAACTAGTGATAGATGGCATTTGATACTTGATGGCAATAAATTAGTTAAGAGGAGCCAGTGACGAATACGCAGGGGTCTCCCTAAATGAACCAACTGGCGTTCAGGAGTCAAAGTTCAGAATATGCAAAGTGTCAAAAAACCAAATCAAGAAAGTAGATCGCTTTTTTCTTTTCTAAAAAATTTATTGATTGCCCGTTGGCGATCGCTTTTACTCCTCTTGATAGGAGTATATTTACCTTTGCAGGTATTTGAAATCTTGGCAGTTAAGGTATGGGAAAATGGAGATGGCTTTCCGTGGGATGTGCCTACTTTATTAGCAGTTCACTCTACACAAAACCCACAATTGGATGTTTTAGCAGTAATGCTGGCTAGAATTGGATCGCCTTGGACAGGGACTGTAATCGCAGCCGCGATCGCACTAATATTACTACTTCAAAAACGGTGGCGATCGCTAGCTTATGTACTCACAATTTCAGCCGGAAGTGTCATCATCAGTCGCACGGGTAAGGAATTAATACATCGAGTTCGTCCTCATTTGTGGGATTCCATTGCGCCTGAATTGAGTTTTGCATTTCCCAGCGGACACGCCATAACAAGTATAACTCTGGTTGCTATTTTCCTAATCTTAAGTTGGGCTACCCCCTGGCGTCGGTTAATTTTCGCCTTCGGTAGCTTATATGTAATAGCGATTGCATGGTGTCGTCTCTATTTAGGAGTTCATTTCCCTAGCGATATTCTTGCCGGTTGGATGCTTGCATCAGCTTGGGCAATTGGTGTAAGTCTAATTATTAAACCCTATTTAACTACAGCCAAATCTGTAGATGAAAAACCCGCTAAGGAGGAAACTACCTTACTACCCGAAGAAAAAAAATTGGTAAGCTAATATGCGTCCAACAATGCCAATGATTAAAGCCAAAATTCAAAAGAGTTAGTTTTCGCAACTTAAACCAATAATCAAAGAGTTTTCTAAGAAATCCCGCCAGTAATATTCTGTATATTGTTCTATAGCTGGCGGTGGGATTTCTATAGAATGCCACGTAATTTTTTTAAATCCAGCTTCAATAGCAGCCCATTCATAAATCAACTGACTCCACCTAAAATACTTGACTAAAAAAGGTGGGTCAGTATTAAATTCAGCTTCACAATAATAGCCTTCTAACAACATTTCTTCTTTCAACACTGTCAACCCGTATTTAGTACAGTTAGATTTACTCACACAGAAGTGTGGATTAATTGTCATTGCAACCAAACGCCCATTTTCTACTAAATTATTCCTAATTTTTTGGAACATATTTAATAGAAATTCTTGATTTTCTGCATAATTCAAAAGATAAATTGCAGTAACTAAATCAAATTTACCAAGTTTAGGAAGCTTCCCAACATCAAATGCTTGGTACTCAATACCCAGTGGCTGTTTCTGTTCTTCTTGCCTTGCAACGCCGATCATTTCTTCTGATATATCTATACCAACAACTTTTGCAGCTCCTCTTTTTTTCAACAATCTGCTATAAAAACCCGTGCCACAAGCTAAATCTAAAATAGTTTTTTCTTGAAAATTGCCAAGAATATTAAAGAATGTGAAATTTTCAACTATTGGCAAGGTAGCTTTAGTTTTATACTGCTCGTAAGTACTACCAACAGTGTCATATTGTTCGGTCATAAAATCCTCATTAAATTTTTATCCCTGACTTACTTCGTTGATTAAAAAAGCAAGGCAAGTCAGATTCGACTTGCCACGCCAGCTAAAGTAGCTTTAGTAAAGCACTACTTTATATACCAAAATTTTAAGCCTTGTTAGTAGGTGCATTAGTCACTCGTGCATCTACAATATTTTGCGATACATTCGGGATAAACCAATTCACTTCACCAGCTTTCAAAACTTTAGTACCAGCTTGATTGAATTCGATCGCTCCAGTATCTTGATTTGCCTTCAAAACTAAGTTAGTTCCATTGGGAACCTTAATCGCAACACCACCCGGCAATTGTTCCTGTTGTCCACCTACACCCGAAGCGATCGCTGTAACATCATTTGGTAGATAAACTCCTTTACAATTCCATCTATCTTGAGTTGTCTCACCATTACCTAGAAAATACAGTGCAGCGCCTTCAGAGTATTCATCATCATCAACATCTGGTTCGGGGCCGTAGATAGCTAGAGTTTTTCCTGTTTGATTGCTGCATTGACCCCAGTCGATTCCTGATTCAAAGGCGTATTTTTGCAACTCTAACTCATTAATTTTTTGGTCGATTTGCTCAGATGTTGCACTCTCTAATTTAGTTTGTGTTTCTTTGAGAGTTTGCAAACTATTTAACTCTTCAGTCAAATTTATATAATCGGGATTTTCCGAATATTTCGGGCGATCGGCTAAGGAAGGTTCTGCAAATACTAGATTTACAAGTAATAAGACTGCCATCAAAAAATATTTAAAGCTTTTCATGTTTTTGTTCCAAGTTTTAAAAATTGCTGTTGATGACATTTTAAACACAATTGTCAACACTATAACTAATCTTAAATCTTAAATTTTTCTCAAAAATCACCCCTAAGTCATCGGTTTTTTAGGGGATTAAAAGTATTAATTTCAGTTATAAACATCATCTAAACTGCTTTTTGCAAATACCAAATTGCAAGTTAATTTAATACATTCAATTTTTAAATACTAATATGGGTTTATATTATCTTTATGAGTCTATGCAATAATTCCATCGTCTATGATAATTTAATATCAACGATTCTTAGTAAAAATTTAAGTATAGTTTGTAACTTGTATAAAGTAACTCTTATCATATTCATTAGAAAAAATTAATTTTAAATATCATACAAATAAAAATTAAGTCAAGATTTTTTCTAATACTTGATTGTAGAAAATACATCGGCTACTATTAAATCTATCTACAGAAATACAACTAAAGACATAGGTATGTAAGTGAAAGATATATCTATATCCATAATTAGAAATCGAGGGCTGGTCAAAGGAAAATTTTACTCAAAAACTCAAGTTTATCCCCTGTAACTCTATCGACGTGTGTGCCTTTTGAAGAGATTAGAACTTGCCATCAGAGTATTCATGTTTTAAAACCAGATTGTCTTTCTTTCTCAGAAGTATTAGCGCAACCTTTTGACTCGTTATGGTAACGATTTTATGTCTTTTGTATTAATGGGATTAAGCGCTTTTATCATTATAGATAGTGGTAGTTGGTCATTAATCATTAGTTATTAGTCAACAGTCAGCAGTAACAAACTTACCATTTAAGTTTTAAAGAATACAAAAAATTATTTGGCATCCTGTTATACATTTAAAAAAAGAGGTATTAAATTTGTCAATTTTAGAATTTTCTTTATTAGTTTGGCTTGGTTCATTTAGTGCTGGCTTTTTAGGCGCGTTAACTGGGTTAGGGGGTGGAGTAGTAATTGTCCCTTTATTAACTTCAGTATTTGGTGTCGATTTGCGATATGCGGTTGGTGCTTCTCTAGTATCTGTAATCGCTACTTCTTTAGGTGCAGCATCGACTTACATTAAAAAAGGCTATACCAATTTGCGATTGGGGATGTTTTTAGAAGTAGGGACAACTATCGGTGCGATCGTTGGTGCGATAATTGCTACTTTCGTATCTGTAAAAGCGCTAACTATTGTATTAGCAATCGTCTTGATTTATTCAGCATACCTTTCACAACGGCCGAGAGTAGAAAACACTGAAGAAGAACCAGCAGATCCTATAGCAAATTATCTAAAACTAAATAATAGTTATCCAACTCCTGATGGACTGATGTCTTATCAAGTTCATTCAGTACCAATGGGATTTAGCATGATGATTTTAGCTGGCGTGCTTTCTGGATTGTTGGGTATTGGTTCCGGCGGATTTAAAGTTTTAGCGATGGATCAAGCCATGCGTCTACCCTTCAAAGTTTCTACCACCACTAGCAATTTTATGATTGGCGTGACAGCAGCAGCCTCAGCCGGAGTTTATTTAGCACGAGGTTACATCGATCCTGGACTATCCATGCCGGTAATGTTGGGAGTATTACCTGGTGCTTTTTTGGGCGCACGAGTCCTTGCAGGAACTCAAACACAGATTTTAAGAACTATTTTCAGCATTGTGCTGGTGGTAATGGCTTTAAAGATGGTTTACAACAATTTAATCGGGGGACTGTAGAATGTATAAATTAAATGCTGGTTTTCGCTGGGCATCATGGTCGCAGCCAGAGAGTAAAGTAATTGCACTAACCTTACCGCCAGAAAATTCACACTCTGATATTGAAAAGTTAGAAGAACAACAAGTTACCACAGTGGCACAATTACCGGATACTTCTGAAATTGATGCTAACAAGAATGTAACGAAAACATCAAGCGAGCAACAATTAGAATATTTGCTGAGTAACCTACTTAAATATGGCGTTTTAATAGCTAGTGCTGTGGTTTTATTAGGAGGTATCCTCTACTTAATTCATCACGGTGCTGAACCTGCTAGATATGAGTTTTTTCGGGGAGAACCATTACAATTTCGTTCGCCAATAGGTGTAGTGCAGGCAGCTTTATCAGGTAGCGATCGCGGTATTATTCAACTGGGATTATTACTACTAATTGCTACTCCAATTTTACGGGTAGTAATTTCTCTATTGGCTTTTCTAATAAAGCGAGAATTTATTTATGTAATTGTTACCCTATTAGTACTAGCTAGTTTGACTTACAGCCTTCTTGGAGCATATTATTAATTCTACTTGCAATAGTTCAAGGCTTAATGAGGCATTTTTAAATCGAAAAAGTCCAATTAACTCATGTCGGGTGGCTTTCCAACCATTGGTGTCAAGTTAACGTGAAACCCTTGTCAAAACTCGATTTTGGATTTACTCACTTCCCAAGAAGATCCGCGTTATCCCACCCCAGCTTTGCTGGCGCAAAACTTCCCCTCCCCAAAGCATCGGGGAGGGGATTAAGGGGTGGGGTAAAACGCCTAAGGGATAAGCGTTTGAGCTTAAGTTGACACCAATGGCTTTCCAACTCACCCCATAAATAGTACTAACTTATTTATTGGAGTTTTTTTAACACTTTTACCCTTAACCCCAAGGATTGAAATTTCACCAAATTTCAATCCTTCCTAATCATTACGAACCTTGCAAAAGTTCACTAATTGAGGTTAGGCTTTGTTGAATTAGCTCTAGTAAATAAGTTTTTATTGAATCAAGATTTGCCAGTGAAAAATTTAATAATCCCACAGCATATAAGAGACTTGAAATTCCTATAATTAAAGCTAAAAATCTTCCAAAGCAACCTGGATTAATTTCAATAAAACCTAATTTAGATTGCCCGATGACAGCAATTGTTATAAACACAATTCCTGCTATGACAAATGTGTTATTTGCAGTTAAATCTGTCATTTTCCTATTCAGATAGTTCAGTAGTTTTATTGTAGCTATTATTATTTCAGATTTTTGCAACTGCTATATACATCCAGCAGATAGGGAGACAAGGAGAATAACTAATAACCAATGACTAACGAGGATGGCAATTAATAGAGCTTTTAGTGCCAACAACCCAAGAGAGTATCACTTTTGGACTAGACTTTGGTCTAGTTTTTGGTTTAAACTACACTAAGTGGATAGGAATAGTGGGTTTTTATGCAAAGCGTCCCAAAAGTAAGTCAAGAGTTGAGCCTCGAAAACCAGACAATGACTGAGCAGTTAGAGCCAGCTATTTCAAAGGAGTTCAAAAAAGATATTTTCAAAAAGCTCAGAGGTGGATTTTTTCTGGTACTGGGATATTTATTGTCACCACTATGTTGGTGGAATGACTTACTTTTTAATCTACCAATAGCTTATGCTTTTGGCTATGGATGTAGTTTCCTTTCCCCAAAATTACTTTTACCCTGTTCCATTATAGGGTATTGGCTCTCCAATATTGTGGGAATTCTTTTGATGCAATTTGGTTCTAAGGACATCTTTCAAAAAGAACCCAAAGAGCATAACCTCAAAAAAGAGTTATTTACGGGTTTCATTTCTTCAACAGTTTATACCTTGTTAATTTTGGTATTGATCCAATTGAAGATTCTTGATTCTCCCGTTTTATTTTCCAACGGTTAAATTAGTTTCTCCCTAAGCTTCTTATTTTAAGGGAGGAAAGCAGAAAAACTTTTGTTAGTGTACTGGGGAGTTTAAAGCCTCTTTCCTACGTGGAGAGAGGCTTTAAGTATACAAAGAAAGGCTATTGATGTCTGTGTTTTATGGTCAGCTGATGTCCTAAACTATGATTCAACTGCTATGCAAACATATAGGATTTATGGAGGTGTTATATTTTTTTCTAAAGCAAAGGAGCAAAAAATGACGAGTGACCCTGCCATCGATCGCGAAGCATTTAAACAGTTTGAGCGTGAGGGATTTTCCAGGGTGGCTCAAGGATACGATGAAGCGATCGCTCAGGTAACATCTCAAGTAAATCAAGCGATATTGGATGCTGTAGAAACTGGGTATGGTACTCGATTGCTGGATGTCGCCTGTGGTACGGGGTGGTTGAGTGCGGCGGCGTTGAAGCGACAGGCTATAGTTACTGGATTAGACTATGCCGAGAATATGGTAATAATTGGGCGATCGCGATTTCCCCAAGTCGAATTTCAAGTTGGGGACGCCGAGAACCTTCCCTTTGAGTCTAATAAGTTTGATGCAGTCGTATGTAACTTGGGCATCTTGCATTTTCCCGAACCAGAAAAAGCGATCGCCGAATCCTTGCGAGTCCTCAAATCAGGTGGGCGCTACGCCTTCACTTGCTGGACACCACCAGCACGCAATCCTTTCATGGCCTTGATTCTCGGAGCAGTGCAGACTTATGGCATCATCGACGTGGATTTACCTCCAGGGCCGCCACTGTTTCGTTTCGGCGAACCTGAAGAATGCCAAAAGATTTTAAGCACCAGCGGATTTGCGTCAGAGTCTGTTACCGAATTGCCAATAACATGGACTTTCTCTAGACCACAAGATATAGTGCCAACGATTATTGCAAGTTCAGCACGTCTTGGGCCGATGCTGGCAATGCAAACCCAAGAGCAAAGCCACAATATCGAGAATGCGATTATCGAGGGAGCCAAGAACTACGCTACAGATAATGTTATTCAAATTCCCGCTTCTGTGGTTTTGGCTGTAGGTCGCAAACCATAAGTTATACCAATTTGCAATACCCGCTGCATCGGCAAGCAAGCTAGGCATTCGCAATTTGTCAAATTCAGATTGTATTTAGGTTTCAAGGTTTAAATTTGTTGCCGAATTTTAGAGAATTCGTATTAGTTGTTTTCACAAAAAATCTCTAATTAGGAAGATGGAGTCCAAATCCTAATTTTGGAATCACCATTAACTAAAGGCTAGCTATAATCTAAGCTACATACCAATGAGGTTGGGTTTTCTATGACTGCACCTATAGAAATTCGCAAAAGAGCGATCGCCCTGCTGGAACAATTACCTGGAGAATCTCTAGTAAAGGCAGTTGAATATTTAGAATACCTTTCTCACGAAGCCTTACAATTATCAGAAACGCCAACACCTCAAGCAAATGAAGCAGCTTTAATTGAAATTATTCAACGCCGTCTACCATCCCAAGAGCAAAAAAGATTGAACTATTTGCGTCGGCAAAATGAGACTGGAGAAATTACGCAAACAGAGCATCAGGAACTACTAATGTACGTTGAACGCATCGAACAACAAGATGCCAAACGCGCAGAGGCATTGATTCAACTGGCTCAACTTCGCAATGTTGATTTAGAAGTGCCAAAAAATTATTAAAAAGAGGATGCTTAAACTTAATCAGCAAATGTTTATGCCAATTTGAATTATTACTCCGGTTGTGGTGATTTAGCGATCGCTGCCCACACTCGATGATGCACTTGCAGAATTGGTGTAGGATATTTCGCTTCGAGTAATGCCGCCAATTCCCGGTCAAATACTTCTACCTTTTCTGGTGTTAAGCTAGCTCCGACACCCGCACTGGCGCGAATTCGGCCCCGCCAAGCTTCATGTGTATAAGATACAAATACATCGTAAGAAAATGTGCGGATGTCTCGAAATCCTCCTTCTCCAATGTCTTGCAACCACTGGGGATACAATCCATTACCGCCCCCCAGATTCCACACGGGATTATGAGCCTTAATCAGTTGTTCTGTTGCTTCAACGACATTACCTTTTAAAGGTATCCAATCAAAATGAGCGATCGCAATTAAACCATTTGCTTTTAATATTCGGGTAATTTCTTTGACAGCACGCGCACGGTCAAACCAATGCCAACATTGTCCGGCGGTGACTACATCAGCACTTGCATCTGGTAACCCGGTATTTTCAGCAGTGGCGACTCGATAATCTACTTTGATTTGGGCTGATTCGGTTAACTGTCTGGCTTGTTCTAGAAGTGAAGCTGATGGGTCGATGCCAATTACATAAGCTCCTCTATTAGCAAAACCCCGTGCTAGCGTCCCTGTTCCTGTACCCAGGTCAACAATACTCTGCCCTGGTAAACCTATACCATATTCAGACAGTTTGTTAAATAAAGAACTGGGGAAACCAGCGCGGTGTTTTGCATAATCAACAGCAGTTGCACCAAAATCAATTTTCATAAGTCAGGAGTCATTGGTTAGTTGTGAGCGTCTCTCCCTAATCCCCATTTTCCTTGAGTTCTAATTATATGTAACGTCTCCCACAATCAATATAGAGCATCAGTGAGAGGTTAAGACAATCTTTATAAGGAAAACCTCCGCAAGTGCTGTCTTGACGAAATTAATGGCGATGGCTGCGGTGGGCTACCCCTATGCAGCTTTAAACCATTCGCGGATAATGTATACCTTTTTAAACAACCGTAAAGTTACTGTAATAATATACTTCAATCAAGCAAAAAGCTGTATTCTAGAGAGTGATTTTTCTCAAAATTGCTGATAAAAAATAATTTTGACGCCTTCAAAAAAGCGTTGTCTTGGGAAATCGACTCTATCAATATCAAACCAAAGTGTGTGTTCCTCTTTCCTCTGTCATTGCATGACCAGGAATTTTGAGAAAAATAGCATCAGTACTTACTGTTAAATACTCAGTAATGAATCGAACAATACCTGAGAAAAGTACTACTAGAAGCATGAGCTTTAGAGCCATCTGGATGCCCAATCAAAAAATTAGGAGTAACACCATCAATGTCTACATTTACAGTCAGCAACACACAAGACAGCGGTAGCGGTTCGCTACGCCAAGCAATATCACAGGCTAATACTTTATCTGGATTAGACATCATCAATTTTGATGGTTTGTTCGCCGACGATATTGCCGATTTAATCACTCTTGGTGGTAGTAGCCTGGTGATTACAGACGATCTCAGCATCAAGGGCACAGGTGCAGACTTACTGACAGTTAGCGGTAACAATGCCAGTCGTGTGTTTGAGATCGGTAGTGGTGTCACTGTAGAAATTGAAGGGCTGACTATTGCCAATGGCGGCTATTTTGAAAAGGGTGGTGGCATTTATAACTCTGGTTCTTTAACATTAAGCAACAGTACTGTCAGTGGCTCTGAAGCGTCTCAAGGAGGCGGTATCTACAACGCTAGCAGTGGCATTATGACGGTGATTAAAAGCATCATCAGTGCTAACACGTCGATAAATGAGTTAGGCGGTGGCGTTTATAACTCTGGTTCCCTAACATTAAGCGATAGTACTGTCAGTGACTCTAATGGGGCTGTCAGAGGCGGTGGTATCTACAACGCTAGCAGTGGCATTATGACGGTGACTAACAGCATCATCACTCGCAATAAATCAGATTTTGGCTCTGGTATTCTTAACTCTGGCTCCCTAACACTAACCAACAGTACTATTAGTGACAACTCCCCAAGAGATTTTGGTGATAATTTATACGGTGGTGGTATAAATAACACTGCTTTTATGAAGATCTCTGGCTGTATCATCAGTGGCAACACTGCATATCGGGGTGGTGGCGTTTATAATTCTGGCTACCTAACATTAAGCGACAGTACCGTTAGCTCTGAAGCGTTTAACGAAACTGACAGTTCTGGAGAGGGTGGTGGCATTTATAACTCTGGCTCTTTAACGTTAAGTAACAGTACTATCAGTGACTCTAAGGCGTCTTTTGGAGGCGGTATCTCCAACGCTGGCAGTGGCATTATGACGGTGACTAACAGCATCATCAGTCGCAATAAAGCAAATTCCGGACTTAGTAACAGTGGTTCCTTAACACTAACCAACAGTACTGTTAGTGACAACTCGGGAGTAGATTTTGGTAGCGTCGGTATATTTAACAATGGTTACCTCACGATTTATAACAGCATCATCAGTGGCAACACTGGAAATTTTGGCGGTGGTATTTATAACTCTAGTACGTTAGTACTAAACAATAGTACTGTCAGTGGTAACACTGCAAGTGAGGGAGGTGGTGGCATTTTCCACGACTCTGGTAGCTTGACGGTGAATAACAGCACTATCAGCAACAACACCTCAGAGTCTAGTGGTGGCGGTATCCTTGTGTTCCTTGGTAACGTGACGGTGAATAACAGTACCATCAGTGGTAATAAGGCAGACTACGGCGGTGGTATCGATACTGTTGCTAGCCCAACTGATAGTTCTAACGTCTACCTTCCGGTCTATATAACGGTGAACAACAGTACCATTAGTGGTAATACGGCAAACTTCGCAGGTGGTGGTATTAAGAACAGCAATCGTATGAATGTAGTTAACAGTACCATCACTGATAATACGGCAAGCTTAGGCGGTGGCATCTACAACAGCAGCACTGGCATCGTAATAGTAAACAATAGCATCATTGCTGGCAACTTTGACCCTTCCAAAAACGATCCAATAAATACCAGCAACTCGGATGTGTTCGGCAACTTTGTCAGCAACGGCTTTAACCTCATTGGCAGCCTCAATGGTAGTACAGGCTTTGATGCTAACGAAGAGTTAGACGTTCCGCTTACACAGATTATAGATACCATTTTACGAGACAACGGTGGTGCAACTAAAACTCATGCACTCGTCACAGGTAGCAAAGCCATCAACGGTGGTAATAACGCAGACGTGCCTCTTGATACCACAGACCTAGATGGTGACGGCAACACCATTGAACCAATACCTTTTGACCAGCGTGGTTCTGGCTTTAGTCGGATCTCTGATGGCAAGGTGGACATTGGTGCATTTGAAGTCCAAGTCAATGTTATCAATGGCAACTGTAAAGGCAACACTCTCTATGGCACTGCTGGCAATGACATTATTACTGGCTACAAAGGAAAAGATTTCATCACAGGTGGTGCGGGCGCAGATTCGTTTGTTTATACAAATATCAAGGATGCGGGCGATACGATCGCTGACTTTGAAGTAGGTACAGATAAGATTGTGCTGGGGCAACTTTTCCAGCAATATGGTTTGACCTTGGACTTTGCCAGTGCCATCGCTGGCGGCTACTTGAGCTTTAAGACTCAAGGAACTAATGCGATCGTCTTAATTGACCAAGATGGTTCCTCTGGTGGGGGTCATGCAATTAAGTATATTCAGGTCAACAATGTGTCAGTGGCTGCTTTGAAAAACGCGATTAATTTTGCATTCTAAAGATTAAATCGCCAATAGACCTCTTGCAAAAGTGCTTTTCCCACTTCTGCAAGAAGTCTAATGAATAAGTGTGCTGCGTAAGTCCTGAGTAGGCAAAATATATCGTCAAAAATGCTCTACCCACGGACGTAGTTCCACTTCCCATGTCCAAGCACTGCGGGGTTGGCGGAGAATACTGAGGTAGGTTTGGGTGATCGCATCCGGATCGAGAGTACTATCAGTATTATCTACTGGATCTGGGCGGACTGCCGAGCGAATTGCGCCATCAATTATAAAATGTGCTACATGGATATTCTTTGGTGCTAGTTCCTTGGCAATGCTCTGAGCTAAACCCCGCAGTGCGAATTTACCCATTGCAAAGGGAGCAGACAGAGGAAAACCCTTAACACTTGCTGTGGCTCCAGTAAAGAAAATCGCACCACCCCCCTGCTGCAACATCCGTTTTGCAGCAGCTTGGGCAACCAAAAAGCCGCCGTAGGCAGTCACTTCTAGAGTTTTTGCAACACCATCGGGATCTAGTTCAACCAAAGGCCCCCGGACGCGGAAACTAGGATTATAAATTACGATATTTGGCGAACCTAGCTGATTTTCAACATCAATAAATAATTTTTCTACCTCATTAGGTTTTGAGGCATCTGCGGCGAAACTTACCGCCCCAATTTCACTAGTTAGCTGAGTCAGTTTCTCTATTTGACGAGCAGCTAAAGCCACACTTATTCCCTCTTTCGCAAAGGCGCGGGCTAAAGAGGCACTTAGTCCGCTACCCGCTCCCACTATCAATGCTGTTGTTGCCATAATTTCAAGTTTCCTGTTTTAATAGCTGGGAATTGCCCTTAGTAGGAGTTTGACCAATCCGCAGTACGCAAACTGCGGCAATCAAGCAGAGAACGCCTGATAAAATAAACGCCTGTAAGTAAGTGCCTGTCGAAGTTCTTAGCATCCCGGCTCCGAATGCTGCTGTGGCTGCACCAATTTGATGTCCTGCTACAATCCAGCCGAACATCACGCCGACGTTTTCTTTACCAAAGACATTAGCAACAAGACGTACTGTAGGCGGTACGGTAGCAATCCAATCAAGTCCATAGAAGACAGCGAACACAGAAAGTCCATAAAAGGAAAAATTAAAACTGAAGGGTAAGAAAATCAAAGACAAACCCCGCAGTCCGTAGTACCAGCACAACAAGTAGCGATTATTCCAGCGGTCAGATAGCCAACCGGAAATAGTTGTTCCCAGAAAATCAAATAGACCCATGATTGCTAAAAGTCCAGCAGCCTTGACTTCTGGGATACCGTTATCGATACAAGCAGGAATCAGATGAGTCCCAATTAATCCATTTGTGCTAGCACCGCAGATAAAAAAGCTACCAAATAATAGCCAAAAGTCGCGGTTACCCATTCCCAGCCAAAGGGCGTTGAAGGTAGAGGCGATGGAGTTTGCTTTAGGCTGTAATACTTCAGCAGTTTCGCTGTTATCACCAAAGGCCCGCAAACCGACTTCCGCCGGTCGATCGCGCATAAAAATAGCGATCGCTGGAATAATTAAAACTGCTGCACCAGCGAGAATCCAAGCCGCAGTTCGCCAGCCAAAGCGATCGGTAATTGAAGCCAGTATAGGTAAAAACACTAATTGCCCAGTAGCTGTACTAGCAGTCAAGATACCTAAAACCAAACCCCGCCTTTCAAAAAACCAGCGATTGACAACAATTGCACCCAAAACCAGGGCGATAACTCCGCTACCACAACCGACAACTATGCCCCACAGCAAAACTAACTGCCAAGGCGCTGACATCAAAGTAGTTAAACCAACACCTATCGCCAGCGCAGCTAGGGAAAACACCATCATCGGACGAATGCCGATCCTTTCCATAACTGTGGCAGCAAAAGGGCCGATTAGTCCGTAAAGTACCAAGTTCAGTGAGATTGCCAAAGATATAGTAGCTCTACTCCAGCCAAATTCCTGTTCGAGAGGCACTATAAAAACTCCGGGAGCAGACCGAATTCCAGCTCCCACCAACAAAGCAACGAATGTTAAACCAGCAACCAGCCAGCCATAGTGGAATAAACGACGCGCTAGGAAAGAGGGTAGGGACATGTTTGGGGAGTGGGGAGTGAGGAGCGGGGAGGCAGGCAGGGGAGGCAGGGGGAGCAGGGGAAAAGGTTAAAGGGAAAAGGGAAAAGGAATAAATTTAATTTTTCCCCTTTTCCCCTTACCCCTTTCCCTTTCCCCATGCCCAATGCCCAATGCCCGAAACTAACTCTGATATGCGTTACCGATTCTGTCTACAGAGACGTTGTAGGAAAATGGCAAACGGCCGGGATTTAAGCGTGGTTCTCCTGCATAGCCAACGGGAACTAAAACGGCGATCGCTAAATCTGGATTATCAGCAGCACCAATCACTTCTTTGACTTTTTCTTCAATCCAACCGTTCATAAAACAAGTTGACAATCCCAGGCTTTCTGCTGCTAACACCAAATGGGTAGCGGCAATGATCGCATCTTTGATGGCATATTCACGTCGCTTGTCGCCTAACCCACCTTGGAATTGTGGGATGGCGGTTTTAAAGTAGTCTACGGTCTTTTCATTCCATGCCCCAGTCTTGAGTCCCTGTTCGAGAATTGGGGTTAAGTCTTGTTCGCCTGCTTTAGGATTGGCAGCGAACACAAAGGTCACAGGCGCTTGGACAATTTGCTGCTGATTCCAAGATGCTGCTGATAGTGCTGCTTTTTGTGCTTCATCTTGTACGATAATGATTTGCCAGTCCTGGATATTATAGCTGCTCGGTGCTGCCACAGTTAACTCTACCAATTGCTTGAGTAGTTCTGGAGCGATGGGGTCTGATTTAAAAGTTTTGATTGAACGACGTTGAGCGATGGCAGTTGGTACATCTAAAGGTTGGATTTGGGTGATTGGACTCATAAGATTCTCCTGATAGTTGAGTTAAACAATTTTGGATTTGAGATTTTGCCAAAAGCATAAGCGCAGATTTTATACGTCGTAGACGCTTTGCGGTAAGACGTAAGCATCAAAGCTTTTCAAGACAGATTTTAGATTCTTTCTACATAGGTTACTTGGAGCAGAGCGAGTAGAAATTCGCTTGCTCCCAAACATTTTTAAACCTTGGATGCAAGAATTGTAAATCCAAAATTCCAAATTTAAAATTCGGCGATCGGCGAATTATGAGTTGGCTACTGCTTCGCTAGTAGCCGACCAAAATGGATAGTCTGTATATCCGTTTTCATTACCACCATAAAATGTAGCTTGATTGGGTTCATTTAGTGGTGCATTCAAAGCCAAACGTCGGGGTAAATCTGGATTTGATATAAATAATGTACCAAAGGCAACTAAATCTGCTGCTTTGTTTGCAATTACAGCATTACCTTTTTCGCGAGTATAACCACCATTAACAATGAGTGTATTTGTAAAGCGATCGCGTATATGACTAGTAGGCACAACAACCGCGCCATGCCTGATATCTGCGTCTATTGCTTCAAAAATATGCAGATATGACAAATTAAACTGGTTTAATGCTTGAGCCGCATAACCAAATGTCTCCAGGGGATTGGAGTCACGCATATCGTTAAAAGTCCCACTGGGAGAAAAACGTACTCCCACTCGGTGAGAATCCCACACACTAGTTACCGCCTCTGTCACTTCCAACAAAAATCGAGTGCGATTTTCAATGGAACCTCCATATTTATCTGTGCGCTGATTGGTACCATCCCGCAGAAACTGATCTATTAAATAACCATTAGCTGCATGAATTTCCACCCCATCAAACCCAGCCGCCAGAGCATTTGCCGCTGCTTGACGATATTGTTCTACGATTTGTGGTATTTCTGAAATTTCCAAAGCACGAGGAGTAACAAATGGTTTCGGCCCCTCAAAAGTTGAGGCTTCACCTTTAGCAGCAATGGCAGAAGGAGCCACAGGTAAAGCTCCATCCGGTTGTAAGTCTGGGTGAGAAATTCTGCCTACGTGCCATAGTTGCAGAAAAATTCTCCCTCCCTCCCGATGCACAGCATTGGTTACTAACTTCCAACCCTCTACCTGTTCTGCGGAATGAATTCCTGGTGTAGCCGGATAGCCTTGTCCTTGTGGACTTACCTGTGATGCTTCAGAAATAATCAATCCAGCCGAAGCACGTTGGGCGTAGTAGGTAGCATTAAGTTGGTGTGGTACGTTCCCTTCCTTAGCCCGATTTCGGGTTAACGGTGCCATCACTATCCGATTCGGTAATTCCAGATCCCCTAATTGATAAGGAGAAAATAAGTTAATATCAGTACTCATTGGTTATATCTCCAAATTGTCATTAATTATTGGGCAAACAGGGCATGGGCAAAGGGAAAGGGGTAAGGTTAAATTTATTCGTTTTCCCTTTAACCTTTCCCCTTTTCCCTTAGCGAAGCCATCTCCCCACTCCGACGCACTAAACAATCGACCGAATAATGCCACCATCTACTCGCAAAGCTGCACCATTGGTTGCTGAAGCTAGAGGACTTGATAGATAAACTACCAGCGCTGCTACTTCTTCATTAGTTGCAAAGCGTTTAATTAGAGAACTTGGACGCACATTTTGGAAAAATTCAGCCTCAACTTCGGCTCTACTAACACCACGTTCCTGCGCTAGGTTGGAAATAAATTCTTCAACGCCTTCTGAACGGGTTGGCCCTGGTAAGACAGAGTTCACCGTGACTCCAGTACCAATTGTCATTTCTGCTAGACCCCGCGCAATGGCAAGCTGCGCTGTTTTAGTTGTGCCATAGTGAATCATTTCTACAGGAATTTGAATGGCAGATTCACTAGAAATAAAAACAATCCGCCCCCAATTTTGCTCTAGCTGCTTTTGAAGATATTGCCGACTCAAACGAACTCCACTGAGTACGTTGATTTCAAATATTTTTAACCAGTCTTCATCACTAATCTCAAAGAAGGTTTTTGGTTCATAAATACCTAGATTGTTAATTAGGATATCAACGTGAGGAACTTCTTGAAAAAGTTTTTCTACTCCTGCTTTTGTACCTCCATCAGCAACAACCCCAGAAACTTTCGCTTCAGGGATAGTTTGCTGAATTTTGGCGATCGCCTGTGCTACTCTTTCCTCAGATCGACCGTTGACAATCACTGATGCACCCTCTTGAGCTAACTTTTGGGCTATTGCAAAACCAATGCCTGCCGTTGAGCCAGTTACCAGTGCGGATTTACCATGCAATTTCAAGTCCATTTGGTTTTCCCCGCTTATTTACTCTGGGTGTAGGGAGATAAGGGAAATAAGGGAGTGAGAATAACTCCTCACTCTTAACTCCTAACTCCGCACTCCTACTCCCCTTTACCTACATTAAAGATGCTGTGCTAAGGTCTTATTTAATGTGGTTTTCGGAACTGCCCCCACGACAGTATCGACTTGCCGACCCTCTTTGAAAACCATCAGGGTCGGAATGCTGCGAATTCCATAATGGCTGGCTACAGTAGGATTTTGATCTGTGTTCAGTTTCACTACTTTTACCTGTCCTTGGTATTCAGCAGCAACTTCGTCTACAACCGGAGCCACCATCCGACAAGGGCCGCACCACGGTGCCCAAAAGTCCACTAACACTGGAATTGTACTTTCCAAAACTTCTTGCTTGAATGTGGCTTCTGTGACATTTGTAATGGATGACATAAATTGCCTTCCTGATTTAATTCTATAATTCGATAATATCGAATAATAAAAATATATGCTACTTGATGAGATAATGCAACTATGAGATTCCTTTATCATCCAGATAGAAAAAATATTTCTTTGCCGGGAGTGTTGTATGCATTGGGCGACCCGGTGCGGTTAGAGATTGTGCGGCTGTTGGCGAGTGAGGGAGAACAATGCTGTGCTAAGTTTGACTTTGCGATCGCCAAGTCTACCATGTCCAATCACTTTAAAATTTTACGCGAATCAGGCGTAGTGTTTACACGTAAGGAAGGGACACAGCACATTAATATCCTGCGGCGTGAAGATTTAGAGATGCTATTTCCAGGTTTGCTGGATGCTGTGTTGAAAGCAGCTCGACCATTGTCTGTTGACCCCGTTAGTAGTAAACAAACAGCCTCAACTAAAGGTAGAGGGCAAGGTTGGTGATGCTAAAGGTGTGAGGGTCAATCGCTACCTGTTTAAAAATGTTCTCCTTTTTCTTTTTGTGTTTCTAAATCAGCAAAGATATCATGTTGTTCTTGAAAAACCCTTGGAGTGTGAAATAAACCTAAATCTGTAGAGAGTAGATCGATACCATCGATAATTTTGGGTATCTGCGCTCGCTCGATTTGCAGACCGAGAAAGCATTTTTGTCTGTAATCTGGTCTTTGCTGAAAGCGTTCGATCGCTCTTTTCAAAGGGCGCATAACTTCATAGGCTTTTTCAGCCTTCTCAATTGATGCTTCGGGAATTGGAGATTGTAGCCTGAGAATTGCTAGATCGATTAAATCTCTTGCTTCAACGCTGTCATCTGCGTAACGGTCAGAATTTGACAGCAGCTTAGAGGTAAAACAGTCATTGAAGCTTAAGCAGGGAACAGGCGACCACTTTGGATATCTTGGTGGGTTTAATTGAAAACGAGTTTCAGCAATAATTTCTGTTTTTATAGGCACATCATCTACAAAAACTATCATCCGAATTCCATATTGGTCAGTTGTGCTACGTCCGACTTGGATTTTACTTAAATCCCGAAATAATGCTTCATGTCCATCCTCAAATACCACTGTACGTAAGTATTTATAGCCTTCTGTACCAACAGAAGCAATAAAATCAACGTCTTTACTTGTGCGATACTCTTTAAAATCAAGCGCAAGAAGGGTTCCGCCACCGAAGTAAGCAGAACCCTTCGTAAGTATGTCAGAATTTAAGCATTTAAGAAGTGTGACAATTTTGTGATGGTGTTCTAACCTAAAGGTCATAAATAAACTTGTAACCAGGATTTATAGCATCTGGCAAGCTCCTTAAGGAAATTTAGTTCTTCACCCTCAAGATTATTAAATAGGTTGCGATATTGCCAACCACGTTCGTAGCGGTTCAGCATTTCTTCTGGACTAAACCGATATACATCAGCGGTTTGCCAACAAATTGATTCCAGAAAAGGCAGCTTTTTCGGGACAAAAACTGTGTTATTTGTCGGTGTTACCATAGTCATAAATATTTTAGTCAACGACTTTCGGTTTAGTTGAATTTAGATTAGTATTACCAATTATGTAATTCAATTTTATCTCAACTATAAATTATTTGGGTTGTGATATACTCTTCCTTTCCAGTTGCCGCCGCGCCCTTGCCAGTGACGGAGTGCAGAATCTAGAGTCATTAGGGTATAGAGAAAAGCGATCGCGGGTAAACTAAAGGCTAACCAAAAAGAACATTTATAAAACCGGATTGTTGGGTGATAAGCCAAGGTCATTAATAACCAAGCGAATAAACCTGTAAATGCGATCGCCCAATTACTCCAAACTACACCCAAAATTAAAGCCGCAGGTGGAACTAAATAAATTAAGCTCATTCCTACCAAAGTTCCTAATAGTAATAATGGAGAATAATTTAATTGTGTATAAGCAGTACGGGCAACCATATCCCAAATAGTTGCTAAGGAATTATAGGGACGCAAACTGCGAGTTAAAGTACTCAATCCCAGCCAGATACGCCCTGTTGGGGAAGACATGGAGATGGGGAGACGCGGGGACGCGGGGAAAGAAAATATCTCCGCGTCCCCGCGTCCCCGTGTCCCCGTATCCTCTTCTTCCACTTTCCCACTCCTCTTAACCGCCCCAGCCAAAGCGCAATCATCAATTAAAGCTTGACGAATCGCTTGAATACCGCCAATTCGCTCTAAAGCTTCACGGGCGATTAGAATCGAACCCCCAGCAGCAGCGGCTGTGGGATGGTTGGGATTATTTACCCAGCGGAAGGGATAAAGTTTTTGGAAGAAAAAGACGAAAGCGGGAATCAATAATTTTTCCCAAAAGCTTTCACACCTGAGTCGCACCATCACTGAAACTAAGTCTAAATTTTCCTGTTCAGCTTTAGCAACAAGTCGGCACAGATTACTCACGTCATGTTCGATATCTGCATCGGTAAGGAAATAATAGTCAGGCGTCAATAAACTCGCCTTCTGGATACCTTGCTCAACAGCCCAAAGTTTCCCTGACCAACCGGGAGGTAGTGGTTCTCCAGAGATAATATGCAATTGCTCGGATTTACCTAGAGCGTAGGCGACTCCTTCGGCAAAATTTGCTGTACCGTCTGTGCTGCGGTCGTCTACTAAAAACACGTCTAAAGAACCAGGATAATCTTGGAGTAAGAGCGATCGCAAGCTGATTGGCAGTAATTCAGCTTCGTTACGCGCCGGAACCACTGCACAAACCACAGATTGTAAAGACGCTGTATGCGGCTTCTCTAGTTCTAATTGCTGGTCTAACCGCCAAAAGTGCCCCCAAAAACACAATAATCCTAACCAAATTGTTAAGGATAAAACCACCAATGCTAGTACAATTACACCCATGACTGTCCCTATCTGCTACTACATAAAACCTAGACAAAGCTAGATACTATAGCAGGCAACAGGCAATAGGCAACAGGCTTGCGAAAGCCTTTTAATATCTGGGTTTTAGGGTAAGTTTATGTCCCAAACTATGCTTCAATCGCTATACTTGACGTTTCAATGGGAGTATAGGAGCAGTTATCCCTTAACTAACTCGCGTTAAAATGAGAAGCCTCGCCATAAGTATTCGGTAAGTTGCCGTCCCACGCGCCGTTCTTCATTAGGATCCGGGGGCAAATTCCAACGCAGAGATTGATAGAGCAAATGGCGGTGCATGTCAAAGGTGGCTTCGATGAGTTCACCATAGTTTCTGGCGGCATCAAGCGCCCAGTAGCGATAAATAAAGATAGCAGAAAAGATGCCCACAAGTGCCGCCCACCATGCCCAAATTGTCCAGATGATAAATAGTAGACTCCAGAACCAAAAGCGGACGGCGGTATTGAGGTCGGCGCGGGCTTCTTGCAAGTCTTTTTTGACGGCATCGGGGAGGAGAAGCCACAGGCGCGACCAGCAGACGATCGCATCTAATCCATATTTTTCCAAGGGGCGCTGTTCGGCAGCACGGAGGATGTTGCCCAGACGGGTGGGCATGAGTTGGTTTTCCAAGGGTAGGTGGAGTTGCTGCCAGTCAAGTTCGATCAGTTCATCGCGCTGTTCGGGGGTCAGGGAATTGAGGCGCTTAAGTGTTTGCCAGCGATCGCTAATCCGTTGACTCCGTTTTTCTTCTCTGGCAATCAACCAACGCCGCAAAGGCCGCAGCCAAGGATGCCAGTAGCCTTCCAGAAAGCGCAGTACAGGCAAATCGAAGCGTTGCACCACGAAGGCAGAGGCAACAATCAAGCAGAAAACCCCGACGAGGAAGGCGATTTGTAATAATGATTCGTCTTTTTGGCTGAACCAAGTGCTTGCAGATTTCCAGCCGAAGCGCTGTAGCCCAGCGGCGGCTCCCCCTGCCCAAAAAACAAAAGCGGGGGTGAGGAGGGTGGCAACCCATTGTTCGGCGAGTTTGCTGCCAAAGCTTTCCAGGAATTTTGCGGACATGGTGTCACCGAGAGAGTTGATAGGGCTGGGGCTATTCGGTTAGCCAACTGAAGAGTTTACCAACAGTAAGGCTGAAGGATTCGGCAAAGGGAGGGACGGGTAAGCGATCGCTCTGTTGTTCATAGACAGCGATGGTGCGATCGCCAAAATAAACAAACACGAGTTCCTCTTCTGGGTCAATCAACCATCCCATTTGGGTGCCGTGGGCGAGGCTGTGGAGGATGTTGCGGATAACTTTGGTTTGGCTTTGGTCGGGGGAGAGGATTTCTATCATCCAGTTGGGTGCGATGGCAAAATTATTGGACACTTTGCCATTTTGATCGCGGGGAATGCGCTCCCAAGTGAAGACGGCAATATCTGGAACAATCGACCTACCGCCAAAGGTGCAGCGGAGTTCCGAATAAGCGCGGGCGATGTGTCCGGGTTTAAGTGCTTGGTTGATGTCAGTACCAAGGTCAAGCTGCACTGTACTGTGTTTTCCTTGGGGCATAGGTTTTTGGATAATCTGACCGTCGATGAATTCACTAGCAGGTTTGGTTTCCGGTAGCTTGAGAAATTCATTGAGGGTCAAGGGTTTGGCGGGAGTTTGAACCATTGCCATTTGCGGTGCGTCGGTTGTGAGTATTGTATCGTTATGCTTGAACGGGTTCGAGGGGAATGTCGTGAACTTTACACCGGAGTATGGGGCGACCAATGCGATCGCGCGACCAAGTTTCATCGCACTGAGGACATTTAAATCTAGGTGCAGAAATTTCAGATATTGAACCAGCTGGTCGATCGTATCCTTTTTGAGTTGCATTGGTTTGCTGGAATTGCGTTACCCAATTGCGAGTGGCTCTCGTGCCCGTCAGTAACTCCCAGATGGAGTCCTCGACGGCTTCTCCAGCTTGAGCCTGTTGTAGGAGTTCGTCAAGTTCTTGGCGCATTTGTTTTCCTGCTTCAGTGCCCAGTAATTGGCAAAGGTGCGGACGAATAGCCAGAGCAGTTTCTAAAATTGAGAAATTATCAGTCATGGTTGCTTGAAGAAATAACAAGTTAAATAATGTTTAAACTCCCGTGTAGCTGAAGGCTGCCCAGTAGTAGGGATGGGAGAAATCCAATCGCAGCGATCGATATAAATCCTCTTTTTTGGATGCCAGTTCGGGAATAAATGTTTCACAGTGAGCAACTACATCACGGGGTTCAGCATCCCGAAGCCATTTTTGGGCTGTGATTAAAGCTTGTGATGGCTCTAGGTGTTGGTCACGCCAAAGTGTGTAAAACCGAGTTAGTAGAACCATTGTACTGAGTTCTGAAACCTCCCAAAGGGAAGCAGCAACCCCAGCGACACCTGCCTGAAGTAAACCTGTGGGCAGACTGATGGCTTCATCCGCTAGTTCAATTCCTTGCAGTCCAGTTTCGCAGGCAGAGAGAATAGCAAGGCGAATACCACCCTGGTTATTTTCCACCAGTTTAAGGTCGAGGAGGTCACGCAAGGTAAGAATAGCTTCCTCACCTTTACCCGTCATGGCAAGACCACTTTTGAGAGGTTCTAGCAAGTTGGCGTTGCCGTGGCAGGAACAGTGGAAAATTTTGTAATGGGGTAATGCAGCGAGAACAGCCTCTCTGCTTGCTTGTTCTTGGCTGAAAACTTGGAAATTTTGGAAAGTTGCAACAGCAGCTTGAACTTCTCGTTTTGAGTTGGGCAAGGAACTAGCACCTTCATGTTTGGGTTCATCAATTGCTAGTATCGAATCTACTACAGTCCGTTGAGCGATTTCTTGAGCCGTTGAGAGCGATCGGGCATTGGGAGCATAGGTAAAGTGGATGGCATCCAGGGCGTAGTACCTGCCAGTGGGAGTGGTAGAATCTTCAATCCACGCGGCGTGGAGGGGGAGAAAACTGAGGAGTCCAGTGGGAATGAGGATGGCTTGCTGGAAATTGCGCTGCTGGAGGTGGTTGATTAGGGGTGACATCAAGGGTTGCCAGAGTTGGCGAGTGCCTTGGTCAATAGCGTTTAGCCAAGCCCGATGGTTGGTTTGGGATTGTTCATAATAAGCACTGAACCAAGCTAAGAAAAGTTCTTCTAGGCTGTTATCCGTGAAGCCATCCAACCAGAGACAAGCAATGTCCTCTTGTGTGAGGAGCAGGGCAAGGCTACCAGCAGGGGTATGCACAAGATAAACGATGCCAGAGCGGAGAGTTTGGCGGATGTCATCGAAGCTGGGTTGAGCTAAAAAGTCTTCGTAGCCTGGAACTTGACGCATTTGATTAATGATTTTTGTCAAGGTTTCGTGTAGTTGCAGGGCTTGGGTGCGTAAAGCTGAGAGATTCAGGCTATGGCGATCATCTGAGGTTATCCGCAGACGTTGTTGTGTTTCAAGGTTACGAAGTTGGGTGGTGGTATCTTCATATTGAGTATAAAGGTTGGGGGCGAGTTGCTGAAGTTGGGCAAGGTTCGCTCTGTCTCTGTCTAAGGCTTCACTGAGTCCACGGGCGCGACCTCGTTCTAGAGTCAAGATAGCTGCTTGCAGGTCGCCACTACGGGCGAGGGCATAGGCAGCATAACGCAGCAAGTCTGTGGTTTCGGCAAGTTCGGCAGCTTTGTCATCAAGCAAGATAGCAGTTTCGTAGAGGATTTTACCTGCTTTAAAGGCTGTAGTGTAAGCCTTGGCAGCTTCTTCCCAGGTTTGTTGCTTAAAGTGGAGGATGCCGAGGCTGCGCACAGTCTGAAGGCAGTCTTTGGGAAAGGCTTCAGGGGTATAAACTTGCAGCGCAAGTTGAGCCGCACGGATGGCAAATTCTAGGTTATCAGCCCTTTCTCCTTTGATGCGGTTGCTGTAGGCATTTGCCAGATTATTTTGAGTGCCTGCCCACTCTTGGGGAAAGGCTTCACGCGTATAAACTTGTAGCGCAAGTTGAGAAGCTTTGATCGCTTGTTCGAGGTTATCAGCCCTCTCTTTTTTGATGCGGTTGCTGTAGGCATTTGCCAGATTATTCTGAGTGGCTGCCCACTCATAGGGAAAGGCTTTACGTGTATAAACTTGCAGGACGAGTTGATAGGTGCTGATTGCTTGTTCGAGATTGTCAGCTTTCTCTTCTTTGATGCGATCGCTGTATGTGGCTGCCAGATTATTTTGGGTCATAGCCCACTCTTGGGGAAAGGCTTCATATGTATAAACTTCCAAGGCGAGTTTATAGCCGCAGATAGCAAGTTCGAGGTTGTCAGCCCTTTCTCCTTTGATGCGCTCTCTGTAAGCATTTGCCAGATTATTCTGGGTCATAGCCCACTCTTGAGGAAAAGCTTTACGTGTATAAACTTCCAAGGCGAGTTGAGAAGCACCGATGGCTTGCTCAAGATTATCAGTCCTCTGCCCTTTGATGCGTTTTCTGTAGGCAGCTGCCAGATTATTTTGGGTCATAGCCCAGTGTTGAGGAAAGGCTTCACGCGTTCTGACTTGCAAGGCGAGTTGAGAAGCTTTGATCGCTTGTTCGAGGTTATCAGCCCTCTCTCCTTTGATGCGCTCTCTGTAAGCATTTGCCAGATTATTTTGAGTGCCTGCCCACTCTTGGGGAAAGGCTTCACGTGTATAAACTTGTAGCGCAAGTTGAGAAGCTTTGATCGCTTGTTCGAGGTTATCAGCCCTCTCTCCTTTGATACGGAAACTGTAGGCTCCCGCCAGATTATTTTGGATCATAGCCCACTGTTGAGGAAAAGCTTCACGAGTATAAACTTCTAACGCGAGTTCATAGGCTCTGATCGTTTGTTCAAGATTATCAGCCCTTTTTCCTTTGATACGATCCCTATAGGCTGCCGCCAGATTATTTTGGCTTATAGCCCACTGTTGGGGAAAAGCTTCACGGGTTCTAACTTCCAAGGCTAGTTCATAGGTGCGGATCGCCAGTTCGAGGTTATCAGCTCTCTCACCTTTGATGCGATTGCTGTAGGCTGCTGCCAGATTATTCTGAGTACCTGCCCAATCTTCAGGAAAGGCTTCACGGGTATAAACTTCCAGGACGAGTTCATAAGTACTGATGGCTAGTTCAAGGTTCAGCCAGCGTCGCCCTAAGGGAAATTGTTGAATCAAGTCGCCAAACATACTAAGAACAGTTGCGACAAACTGCTGCTGCTTTGATTCGCCTCTTAGCAAACTCGCTGCCACTTTCGGCAAAGTTTGCAGCAGTTGTTCATTCAGCCTGTCTTGATGTTGCACTAAAAACGGATAAACTTGCTGAGCATCGCCTTTGCTTTGTTCCACAAGTTGCAACACTGCCCACAAAAACTGCTCTGAATCTTTCGATGACTGATGTGCCCCAGCATCCCTGATTCCCATCGCTTTTGCTAAATACTCCACTATTCCCAATAGCCACTGTGCGGCATTCTCATTACCTTGACTATCCAGATACGCCGCATACTGCTGCATCACCGCCAGTAACTCTGCATCCAGCAACTCAGCGTGCTGCTGCAAAACTGCTGCTAATTCTTCCCGACTAGCACAAGCAAAAAGCTGCTCAATCAGCTTCAAGTAAGCCTGCATCCGTTGTTCGTCCATAACCAGAGGTTTCCTAAAAGTCAAAAATTGGAAATTGACTGCGATTTTTACCCTAATATTTAGATTTAGCGAGCATCGCTCTTAGCCCTTGCAAAAAACACTACAAAACGAGCATTATCTTTTCCTGATAGGCCGACCTATTGCAAATTCTCTGTAACTCAGACACAATACTATGTCTACTGAATAGAGGATAATAATTTTTTCACCTGTATTACCGTGTTGTTAACTAGTGTTGAGTGTTGAGGTTGAACGGTTTTTGATGCAAACACAAGACAGGGTAAAAGTCAAGCAAGTCGCCCAAGCGATCGCAGCTAGCCAAGAATATCTGCTTTCAATACAAAATCCGGCGGGTTACTGGTGGGCAGAGTTGGAATCTAATGTCACCATCACTGCTGAAGTCGTGCTTTTGCATAAGATTTGGGGAACAGACCAAAAAAGACCTTTGCACAAAGTTGCAGCCTACCTGCTTCAAGAACAACGGGAGCATGGCGGCTGGGAGCTTTTCTTTGGTGATGGCGGAGAACTTAGTACCTCAGTTGAAGCTTACATGGCGCTGAGACTGCTGGGCGTACCAGCAAGCGAGCCGGCGATGGTTCGGGCGCGAAATTTTATTCTCCAACGGGGTGGGATCGGTAAAACTCGGATTTTTACCAAGTTGCACCTAGCGTTGATTGGCTGCTACAACTGGCGCGGTATTCCCTCGCTACCACCTTGGATAATGCTTTTACCCGAAGCTTTCCCAGTTAATATTTACGAGATGTCTAGTTGGGCGCGTTCCAGCACTGTACCGTTGTTGATTGTATGCGATCGCAAACCGATTTTTCTCACCGATCGAGGTATCAACCTAGACGAACTATACGTTGAAGGTGTGGATAAAGTCCAGTGGGAATTACCCAAAAAGAACGATTGGACAGATTTATTTCTCACCTTGGATGATGCTTTCAAGTTGGCAGAACGCCTAAGTTTAGTCCCCTTCCGGGAAGAAGGCATCAAAGCTGCCGAAAAGTGGGTTTTAGAACGGCAAGAAGCTACAGGCGACTGGGGTGGAATTATTCCGGCGATGCTCAATTCCATGCTGGCTTTGCGGTGTTTGGATTATGACCAAAACGACCCCATTGTGGAACGAGGGTTGCAAGCCATTGATAATTTTGCGATTGAAACAGAGGACTGCTACCGGGTACAGCCTTGTATTTCGCCTATTTGGGACACAGCTTGGGCGATGCGTGCTTTGGTCGATTCTGGTTTTGCGCCAGACCATCCGGCTGTGGTTAGGGCTGGCGAATGGTTGCTGCAAAAGCAAATTTTAGACTACGGAGATTGGGCTGTCAAAAATCGCCAAGGAAAACCAGGGGCTTGGGCGTTTGAGTTTGAAAATCGCTTTTATCCCGATGTCGATGACTCGGCTGTGGTGGTGATGGCACTGCATCAAGCGAAACTGCCTAATGAAAAAATCAAACAGGCTGCGATCGCCCGTGCCTTAAAATGGATTGCATCTATGCAGTGTAAACCAGGCGGTTGGGCTGCTTTTGATTTGGACAACGACCAAGATTGGCTTAACTCCATTCCCTATGGAGACTTGAAAGCTATGATCGATCCAAACACCGCAGATGTTACTGCTAGGGTAGTAGAAATGCTGGGTGCTTGCGGCTTGTCAATTGAACCGCGTAACCTTGAGCGGGCGCTTACTTATCTTTTGAATGAACAAGAAACAGAAGGTTGTTGGTTTGGGCGTTGGGGTGTAAATTACATCTACGGTACGAGTGGCGTTTTGTCGGCTCTGGCGTCGATTGACCCTCAAAAGTATAAGCTCAATATAGAACGGGGTGCTGCTTGGTTAGCGGGATGTCAAAACCCAGATGGTGGTTGGGGCGAAACTTGCCGCAGCTACGACGATCCCAGCCTTAAAGGAAAAGGGCGCAGTACTGCATCTCAAACTGCTTGGGCTTTAATTGGCCTGTTGGCAGCAGGTGAAGCAACTGGTAAATTCGCGCTTGAAGCCATTGAACGCGGAATTAACTACCTCGTGGTAACTCAACAGCCGGATGGTACTTGGTTTGAGGCAGACTTCACAGGTACTGGCTTTCCTTGCCATTTTTATCTCAAGTATCACATGTATCAACAATACTTTCCTTTAATTGCGCTAGGGCGCTATCAAAGGATGATTGTTGACTAATGGTTGATGATTGTTGACTCAAACAGTCAACAGTCAGCTTTGATGATAATTATTCGACTTAATTTGCGGTAAATTCTGTTAGTAATGTATCAATTCAAATAATTAGGACTTACGCAAAATCATGAAAAAACGTAGACGCGGAGCGGCTTGGCGCAGGCTACCGCAGAAAACGCAGAGGGCACGGAGAAATAAGAGTTTTAGAGAGTTCTTGCGTAAGTCCTAATAATGTTTGCGACACATCAATTATTCGTAAGGGCACAACATTGTTGTGCCCCTACCTATCTGTCACATTCTTTTTCCAAATTGGTATTAGTTATAGAACTTGAAGCAGAGTTTAGGAATTAAACTCATGCTAAAAGCTCTACACAAATAGACTTTCAAGCGCATTGCCTATTAACTGCTCTAAATTTCTGCGCCTGGTTTTGCTTCGGCACCCATTGGAGCAACGTAATCACGGAAAAGAGTAATCTGTTGCTCAAAAGGTAATCCTTGAATTCTGGTAAACAGGGCTTGAGATCCTGAGCTAAGTTGATAATCGCCAGGTACACCAATGATGGTGCCATTATCCATACCTTGAGATAGTAGATACCAAAAGAGTAGCTTTGTGGTATCACCTAAGGAGCCATATTGGCGAGAAATTTGGGTATCAACTTTGTTAATCAAATCACGCTGAACTTGTAATTGTTGTTCTTGGGATAATTCTTGAACTTGATTAAATAAACCTTCAGCAATTTCTGGAGAAGCTGTACTAGCACCGGGGGCAGCTGGAGTAATTGATTTGCCTATTTCTTTATAGATAAACCAAAACAAACCTAGCTGTTCATCTACATCTAATTGTCGCCAAGCTTCTACATGTTGACGGATAGTTGGATCGCCAGTTTGCGTGTATGTCATTGTTAACTCCAATTGCAATTAATCAGCTTCAGTGTTATTTGCAACATTACCAAATCGAGATCTGGAGTTTTAACCCACTGAAGACAGATGTATTTGAATCACAAAGATGAGGAATTTAAAAATGAAATATAAATAAATTGGGGGAAGTATAAGTCAATACAGTTCAGTTAAGCATTCTCTTTCCTTCTGTCCTTGGAGTCTTCTAGGCGAGACGCAGCGCGTTGGCGGAAGCCTCTCGTAGAGAAGGCGGTTCGAGAAATTAAGCTTTTTGGTCATTTTTGCACAAGTCCTGCCAAAAAAATTTTCAGGCTTTTATTAATGATTATTCGATGGGAAATCTACCTTCGGTGTAGGGGCACAGCAGTGCTGTGCTTCTACGACAAATGTGGTTTTTTAATCATCCATATTTAGTATTTCTTGTCAATGCTTAAGTCATAATAACGATAATTACGTGGAGGCGATCGCTAATAGCCGAAATATTTTTCGGTATAATATATTACTTGTTTGTCAAATAATTGTTCGTTAAAATCAGCGACTTTTTGTTTAATAGCTAGTCAATTATGAGCTACAAAAATTACAGTTATTGCTCTTAAAATTATGCAAAATTGAGGTATTTTTCTAGAAAAATAACAATACCGTTATAGAATATTTATTTAATTAGAATTTGGATTTTAGATTTGACCGAAAGCCTCTGAGCGTTTTAGAAACTGCCAGAAGTCTTCAACAACCGGACTGGTGCGACCATCGAGAATCCACGAACGAGACTGCTTCTTTCCGGCTAAATAAAACCAAGGAGAAGTTGCATACTTGGAAATGTATAGGGCAATCTCGAAATCGAGACTCGCCGCACAAAAGTCGAACGCATCGCTGAACCACAAAACATTCAAGCCGTAACTGCGTGCTAGTTCGGCTAGTTGAGAGGCTGCTTGGCAAGTGATGGGGCTGTAGGCTTGAATGTGCATATGATTGGTAATAATGTAACGCAATCCCCGCTTGTGAAGATGTCCAACCCAACTTTCTGCCCAAAACACCTTGGAGTCAGATATCTGTGTGAATACTCGGCCTGCTACACCTTGGTAACATTCTAAAAAAAACTCTTCACAATTCATTCCAAAAACGCCCACAGCCAAGCATTGAGACGGCGGATTTTCCCCGTCTTCCAACTGATAAGTATAGTACTGATATAAACTTTCTATATCCGGAGAAGCATCCTCCACAAAAGCACACCAAGGCACGCGTTCGCCCCACCCGCTTTGAGAAGTGTCCACAACGAACCCAGGAGCCGATACACCCATTCTCAAAAGAAAATTATAATAATCTAATGGCAAAGTCAGTGCCGAGACTTGATAGACAAGCTCAGCAAAAGCATCGATCTGTGCTACCGAAGCTCCTTGAATTATCTCTGGGAAGTCTGGACGGTAGCGGGCGATTAGTTGAATAAAGCCATCAATACTGCGATCGCACATATATCATGTCCTCTTAAAACTTATCATTTAGAGGGCAAGGAGCAGGGGAAAAGTGGCTTTTGGGATTTTTGCACGGATCAGTAATCATAAGCGATTAACTGGACACGATCTAATTTGGATGAGGATAAACTTACATCTTCAGGTGTGAGTGCAAAATTTCCTGAATTACTTGTTGTACAGCCTGTTTACTCAAGCTACCATCTACCCGCACAATTCGTGAGGGGTGGGATGTTGCGAGAGTTGCGTATCCTTGCTGAACGCGGCGATGAAAAGCAATAGTCTCTTGTTCAATGCGGTCTAGACTTTGCAGTGCAACGTCTTTACTTTTGCGGGACAGTCCCACCTCGACATCGACATCCAGCCAAATAGTTACGTCGCTTTCTAAGCCACCGGTAGCAATATAGTTGAGTTGATTGATTAAGCCAATGTTCAGACCTCGACCATATCCTTGGTAGGCAATGGTAGAGTCAGTGTAGCGATCGCATAAAATATATTTCCCAGCTGCGAGATTTGGCTTAAGTTCTTGTTCAACGTGTTGAGATCTATCAGCAGCATACAGCAACAGTTCTGTCACTTCGGCAACTGGTTTATCTTCTGACTTTTCTAATAGCAAGCGCCGAAGATCTAAACCTAACTGCGTTCCCCCTGGTTCGCGAGTTACCAACACTGGATACCCTAGACTTTCCAACCACTGACAACAAAGCTGTATTTGGCTGGTTTTACCGCAGCCTTCCACCCCTTCAAATACAATTAATTTCCCACCCATGCTTTTTGCTGCAACAATAGCGCTCTCTGTAAAATCCTAACCTGCAATTGGGCGCGAATCGCGCACAGACAGTAAAGTCTCTGAGTTGGAAATCGAGTTATCGCAAATAAAAGGGTTTAAGACCCCTATCTCTACAGGTAGCCCCAGTTTCAGTCGGGGTTTAAATACCCGTCTGAAATTGTCTTTAATGGGTGAATTTTGAATTTTAAATTGTTAACTGGTGGTGAAAGCTTATCATTTTTTAGACTTACGATAATATTAATGCAACCTAATTAGCTAATTTATTGATAGAAAAATTTGCAGGTAAAATTGGGATAAAAGTTGCTATAGAATGCACACAGCAAAAATAGCAGTGGAGAATTGAGGGCATAATTCAGAATTGAGAAGTCAGAATTCAGGCTTTGAGAGTTCGCTTGCGTACTTTCGGAATTTGAATGCTGTAATATGATTTGACAAGTGCCGAATCGGCATCTTCATTTGCTGTGCTAATTTTTATTAGCCTCAGCTTTCGCCGCTAATTCCCTTAGCGTCCTATGCTTATTGAATATCCAAACCATGTCCACCCAACCCACAATCGAAAGCATATACACAGACGGAGCTTGTACTGGTAACCCTGGCCCTGGTGGTTGGGGTGTTGTCGTCTACTTCAGTGATGGCTCAATTCACGAAATGGGCGATGCATCCTCTCACACCACTAATAATAAAATGGAGATGCAAGCGGCGATCGCTGCCCTCCAATTTCTGCAAACATCTCAACAAGCTCAACCCATCACCCTCTATACTGATAGCGAATACCTGATTAACTGCGTTACCAAGTGGGTAAAAGGCTGGAAAAACAAAGGCTGGAAAAAGTCAGATGGTAAACCCGTCCAAAACCAAGACCTTTTAGAAACCTTAGATGAACTCAATAGCGAACAAGTAAAATGGCAATATGTCAGAGGGCATTCTGGTAACATAGGGAACGAACGTTGTGATGCGATCGCTCGCACCTATGCCAGTGGCAAAATCCCTTCTTTACAACAATTTTCTCCCACGAATTTTTATAAAAATTTACCTAACACAAGTGAGAAAAATGTAGCAAAAGTAGCTGATTATGACAAAAATTCTAGAATAATTAACCAAAATACACACCAAATCAGTACTTCTGCACCAAAAATAACCGTTATGGAACCATCAACTGGGCCAGCTGCGGCCGCAACCGACGAAAAATCCCCAGAAATGAGGGTTTTGCAACTCCGGAATTTGGTCGAAACTCTACGTATAGCTGACGAAATTTCCGAAAAAGGCTACTTAATTACCAGTTCCGAATTAGCAGATTTAATGGATGTCCACGCCAGTGCTGTTACCAGTAGGGGGGATCAGTGGCGCTGGCGAAATTGGATAGTCTCACGCGTGCGCCGTGAAGGAAACCAAATTCTTTGGGAACTAGAACGCGGGGATCGAGTGGGAACGGAAGAGGAGTAAGGAGGCAGGGGGAGCAGGGGAGAGAAGGAAGTGTGGGAAGTGTGGGGAGAGAGGGGGGAAAGATTCCTTCCCCATCCTCCCACACCTCCCACACCTCCCACACCTTCTGTTTGCCCCATGCCCCATACCCTACCCATCACCATATTTTCTGCCGCGCCATTCGCGTGGGGTGCGGAATGCAGATAAGAAGATTCGTAGCACCGCTAGGGGATCGGCGAAAGGTGAAAGCCAGAATAACCAACTGCCTTTGGCAGTTTGGCGATCGTAGGAAGGTGCGATCGCTAATAGCATACCAAAGCGGATCGCTAGCAGGAATAAATTCAGACTAAATAAAAGAAGTGAGGGGGTGGGTAGAGACGCGATTAATCGCGTCTCTAGCGAGTGCGAGACTAGGAGAGAAATCAACAAGTAGGTCAAAATTATTAAAAGTGGTAAACCTTGGACTGAAAACAGTAGCCACAAATCTCCCCACAGCTGAGAACGAGAAGTTGCATCTTTGAGGTCAAGACTGCGCCCCCATTCCTTCCACGTCTCCATCGCCCCTTCATACATTCGTACTTTTAATACTTTTGCCCCATCTAAAAAGCCGACTTTATAACCTCGAACAGCAATATTTCGTGCCAAGGTGACATCATCACAAAAAGAACTACTGGCGCTGCTGTAGCCGCCCACAGTCGCTAAAACCGAACGACGACACAAAAAACACTGTCCATTTGCCATTACCCGTTCCGGCTGCTGTGTATTTATCCCAGCTGGGTCAAATCGGTAAAGCAAAGTCATCAACAAAGCGGGTTGTAGCCAGCATTCCCCTGGATATTTGAGGATGAATTGGGGTGAAAGGGAAACTAAATCATAACCTTCTGCTTCGGCCGTCTTCATCAAGCCAGCAACCAAACCAGAATGCGGCTGAATATCAGCATCTAGCCCCAGAAACCACTCACTAGCTTCTGAGCTATGTAGAAAACCATTATGCAACGCCCAAGGACGCCCCACCCAACCAGGGGGTAAAGGGTCATCTGTCATCAGGCGAAAGCGCGGATCTTTTTGCTGCATCGCCTTTACCAAATCGGGAGTACCATCACTGGAATTGCTATCTACAACAACAATTTCCCGAACTTCGTAGCTTTGCCGACTCAAACCAGCTAACAGAGGGCTAATACGAAGCGCCTCATTCAGCGTAGGAACAACAACGCTCACTCTACCCAACAGTTCTGGCGTCGGCTGTTGCGGTTTTATTGGCAGATGGCGTCTTGGGCCCTTTAGCAGACGCGAAAGTAGAATTGCCGTTGCTGGTAATTGGATAGCTAGCAATAACAGGGAAATGGCATTAGTCATTAGTCATTAGTCATTAGTCATTGGGCAAGCAGGCAGGTGTGGGAGGTATGGGAGGTGTGGGAGGTGTGGGAGGATGGTGAAGAAATCTTTCCCCCCTCTCTCCCCTCTCTCCCCACACTCCTCTCTCTCCCCACACTCCCCATCTATCTGTTTATTTCAAAGCAACTTTAATGCTTGCTGCTGAGGCTTCTTGAGTTACTGGTTCAATAGCAAGTTGAGCGGGTGTGGTTGAACTTCTCAACCATAGCGCCACGGCGGGAACTACGCCTAGCACTGAGCCGAGTAACACAGGGATGAAGAACCCACCTGCTAGGCTGAGTCCGGCGGCGAAGGCAAAGTTACTTAAATAAATTGCTAAAGGAAGATTAAGTTGCGATCGCTGTAATTTTATCGAAGTTTTTCTCCACAATAAACCTGCGATACTCATAAACACCGCACTAGTGCCAAACCAACCTGCATAGTTCTGGTAAGGTGTTCCAAAGAAATCTCCTGGTTGTTCCCAATACCAAAACGGTAAAGAAGATTGACTCATTGCTGGCTCAAGAGCAAAGTCCCAGCAAGTGAACAGCAAGGCACCAACGGCTATAGCAGCAATATGGCGTCCCAAACTCGGTTTTTGGGCCACCTGCAAACCACATCTGGCAATTAAGTAAGACGACAACCCAACATAAAACCAAGACAAAGGAATTGTGAAAGGAACTAACCCACCAATTTTGTAACCTAAGCCACTCAGATAACCATAATCGCCAAATGGAAAACCTGTGCTGGTTCCCAGCAATTCACTTCCCAAAGAGACAAACATAGCCGGGAGCATAAATGCCAGCCAAGTTCCTAATCCCAGCGTCCGGTAGGCATAAATAGAAACTGCCACTGTTCCGAAGATGATATCAACCACACCGCCGCTAGCCATACTTAATCCTATGGCACTTTCTCCAACCTGGGATAAGTTTAAAATTATTTCGGGATGAGGTAAGACCAGTAGCATCCCTGCTAGTCCAAAAGCCTTTGACAAGATATGAGCAATAAGGCATACGCGCTCAGCAATAACAAGTTGTCTCATAATTATTCCTTAACTAAGATGTGACACGCGGCTACTCGGCTGCTAACAGTTTACAAATCTTTATCAATATATTTAACTACTTTGTGCTGTAATTCTCCACAAACTTATTTGCCTTGCTTGGCAAAAGCATGGCAGGCTATAAGTGAAAATAAGTCTCTAGTGACTCGACTTAGCGATGAAATAACGCTTTAGCCCTGTACTGGCAATATCAACCCATGTCAATTTTGAATAGAGTTCCTTGGGTGTCCCTAGCGGTAGTGCTGCTGAGCTACAGTACTTTGGGCTGGGTAATATGTGAAACACATCCTCCTATGTTTGTGTGGTCGGCGATCGTAGTAGGTATCTTGCTGTTAATACTAACTTTGACAACTCCTTGGCCAAAGGTGACATATTACTACACTCTTGTCTTTGAATCAAATGTCAGAGCTTTTGGCGTTGCCGTGTTAGCAGCTTTCTTGTTCTTTATTATGCTTGCTTGGTTTAGGATCTTTCTTGATACCTTACTGATTATTTCGGCAACTATATTAGTCAGGATAGACTTTCAAGTAGCCGATCTCAAGAGGAAACTAGCTTTTTGGAGTACGTCTATCGCTTCATTGACAGGTTTGGTCTTGGGTGTCCTCATCTACAAGTTAGTAAATTCTGAAATTTTACTAAAATTATGAAATAGAGAGTCTCATCATTCATTAAAACAGCCTTTAAACTAAGGTTTGAGATTTAGATTGTATATTTCACTTTCTTTGAAATATCCTGTAAAATTCCCAACTTTTATTATAAGTTGGGAATTTTTTTGTTCAAAAATCAATGCGTTCAAACAGCAGCACAGACACAAAAAAATCCATAATAAAAATTGACACCCAACTAGTAACAACTGCTTTTGTTGCAGATTCTCCTACTTCTTTTGCTCCTCCCTTAGTAGTTAATCCCCAACTACAGCCAATAACAGCAACTAGTACCCCGAAAATAAACCCTTTGAGTAAAATAATGAACAAATCTGAAGGTTCTAAAAAATCTCTGACTGATTCTAAAAAAATTTCTGGAACGACTTCGTAAAACTGCCATGCAGCAAAAACTCCGCCGATGATGCCCATAACTAAAGCAAAAACTGTCATGAAAGGCACCATCAGACAACAAGCAATTACTCTAGGAAGTACTAAATAATCAATGGGATCGGTTTTGGGCATATAAAGTGCATCAATTTGCTCTGTGACTCGCATCGTACCTATTTCGGCTGCAAAAGCAGAACCTACTTGTCCCGCTATAATACTAGCGGTCAAAATCGGAGCCAATTCTCTGCAAAAAGCCAATGCAAAAGCACCTCCCACAACATCGACCGCACCAAATCGCACTAATTCTCTCGCAGTCTGAATAGTAAAAATCATTCCTGCAAAACCGCCCACAAGCAAAACTGGGGAAATAGAATCCGGCCCAGCGGTCACCATATGTTGCATAATCTTGCGGTAGTAGGTTTTTCCCTGGAGTAAATGCAGCCAGACTTGACCAAAGAGCAGTATTGCTGCAAAAGAGCGTACAATCCAATATTGTTCAAAATTTGTTTTTGGTTGCAATTGAAAAACTTTGAAATTTAATAATATTTCCCATAATGTAATGTTAATAATCGTTTATGAACAGGAGAAAATATATTATTTTTGTGTTATTATTAATACTTTTCTTTTTAGTGGCATTTCCGGCTTTTGCATCTGTGTGCCGGAATTATAATGGCCATCAGATTTGTATTCTCAGTATTAATCGCAGTGCCAAAAACTATTGGGAATACAGGGCGTCTGTAAGTGTAGATGGAGTAAAAACGCCGATTCAGGTCTACAATTGCCGCCAACGAGTTAAGATTCAACAAAATGGAAGTGTTTTGCCTTTTGAGCAAAAAAGCGCTGGTGAAATGATATGCAGCTTTTTTAATTCTTCTGGTCGCTAAAAACTCGCCAGATAATCAAGACCGTAAAACCTAGATAGGCTAGTACAGTTAACCATTCTTGCCAGCTACCGGATATCTCGTTCATCAGCAAAAGCCAAAAATAAATATTTTTATAACAGGGAACGGGCTTAAAAGATGTAGTTGCTCTCAAACCTGTTTAATTTTACTTTTTACTGAGCACTGTTTCGCTGAAATTATCAAATACTCTTTTTTTGTAACCCTGCGTCTTCTGCAAACTGTTAGTTGCCTGCTGTATTTTGCTCATACGGTTGGAGATCGAAATTACTCTAAAAATTTTTCGCTAATTTTCCGGAACCGACAATACTAGACTGGTATTACATATCAGAGCATCGATAATTATACTGAACTTCTATAACTAACCTACGGGGAATATAACCCCATTATTTCAAAAGCCCGGTTTTAATAACCGGGCTTTTGGTATTTAATACACTCATTTAAGAGCCTATTTATAAAGTAAAAATAAAATTAATGTAGGGTTGCACAGCTAGCTGTGCAACCCTAGACAATGGTTCAGTACAACGGTGGGCTTATTTAGCCTGGATTGGTGTTAGAGCTACACCTTTGTAATAGTGACCTAAAATTTGCAGGTGGTTGACTCCTTGACGAGCCAAATTGTATGCTCCCCATTGGCTCATGCCTAAAGCGTGACCGAAGCCAAGTCCTTGGAGGACAAAACTACCATCTGCTCCTTTGGAAACGCTAAACCGGGTACTTTTGAGTTTGAGCGCTGTCCGCACTTGTTCGCCCTGTAAGACTTTCGTGCCCTTGTTGCCGACAATTTTTAAGACTTTGACACTCCTAAAAGGCGAAAATGTTTCTGGAACGATCGCCGTTACACTGCCTACCTCAGGAAATTTAGAGCTAATTTCACTAGGCGAGAAGCTTTTGACCCAATTACACTCGCTGATATTTTGGTCGTAGTCTTGAACAGCACGCAGGTAAGGTAAGTTATTTCCCCAAACATCTTCTACATTTTCAGTATGTCCGCCAGAACAAGCATGGAAAACTGAGAGAATAATCTTGTTTTTATAAGTTAGTACTTGCCCTGCTGTTTCATCGACTGCTTTGTAAGTAGCAGGAGATTCGCTAATCACACCTTTGTAAATTTGCCAGCGATCGGGGGTGTTGCCTAAATCGTAAACGGGATTATTCCGTTGTTTTTCTCGTTCGTAAAGGGCATAGGTGCGGGCTGCGATCGCCTGGGCTTTCAAAGCTTCTTGCGGCCAACTAGCATCCATTTCACCACCGAGGACGCTGTAAAGATACTCTTGGTCATCAACCCAGTTCACAGCAGTTAAGCCTTTTTCTGTGGGGACAACCAAAGTTCTGCCCCGATACCAGCGATCGCCAATGTAAACAAATCCTTTACCTGTCGGCTCAATCCAAAATAAACCAGACTGCCATTTATCTAAAGCCACCCCGCCAGGAACCGCTTGAGCATAAAACGCACTCATGGCCGGCAATTGTCCCAAAGTCCGGCCAGTACTATCCTTAACGATTCCAGTTGTGGAACTGCCGACTTTTACCTGATTAACCCCCCTCTCAATTGCTACGCGCAAGATTACAGCCGCTTGAGATGGGGCAACCAAAGCTATCCATAAGAGAACGCTTATCCACCAATGACGTACTTTTATCTGGGAAAGTAAAGAGCCTAAGTAAAGTTGGAATTTCATGCTGGTCATCTAAACATCACATTAGTATTGGTTTGACGCTCTGGATTATGGCGTCAACTACTTTAAGATGAGACACTTCTCCAACACAGGAGGTTGCCACCTCTTACTAATTATGCATTTAGGTTTAGCTATCAGATGGCTGCCTATAACAAATACTTGCTAAAACATTACAGCTTTTAGCAATTTCTTTATTTTCCGGAGCGGATTGTGTACGTGTTTGCCGTACCCTCCAGGAAGCAAGCTAGCAACAGCATCTGTTTTAGGGGAAGTTTAAAGCGCCAAAAGCCGACGCAGCACTTTAGCGCTGAGAGTGCCAAATGAAGGCAGAAGGCAGGAGGCAGAAGGAGGAGAAAGCCACTTCACTTGCGGATGGGGCTTGAACCTTCCCCAAAAAATGTTAATCCCCCACAAGGGGGAGCCACTGCGGTGGACGGGTTTCACAGGCTACAGCAAGTGGCGTCGGGGCTTGAACGCAACAAGCATTTTTCTTCCCTTCTGCCTTCTGCCATCTGCCCTCTGCCTTTCTTCGTCAAATGCTACAACCGGGGCCTTCAAGACCTTCTGGAAAACTGATTAATTCTAAGTAATCTGGATTTGCGAGGAATTGTTTTGCTGCTAATAACCCAGCAATGCTCCAAGTTTGATAAATTCTGGCTTCCTTGCCAATTAAGCGACCATTGTTGCCATCGTAGTATTCAGGGAATTTATCTTCAAATAAACGACTTTCGGCAATGGCGATCGCTTCTTGGGCAAGTTCTATCCTACCTGTTTTCTGTGCCGCAGCGGTAAATATCCACAATAAAACAGGCCAGTTACCACCGTTGTGATAAGACCAAGCTATGTTCTTAGTGTCACATCCTGTAACAATTCTCCACTCTAAACCTTCCAAAGCTGGAAAGCAGATTTTAACAGGCATGTAACCAATCAAGTTGTCCCAGCGCTCGGCAAACAAATTCATAATACTTTGAGATTCTTTTTCGCTTGCCAAGGAAGCTAAGATTGCCATCAGATTTCCCAAAGTAAAAAAGCGAAAATCCATTCGTCCCGGCCCTAAATTTCCGGCTAAATATCCTCCAGTTTCCGGTAACCACTCCGTCAACCAACTGGGAATAGATTCTGAATGAATGTTGAATTTATTTGCAACTTCTTTACCAAATTCGTTACCTTTGTAACGATAAATTTCTCGCAATCGCTGTACGTCTAGCCAGTAATAATTGCGGATATGATACTTTAAAGCTCCCAATCGCCGATTCACTTTATCCAGATAATCACCATTGCCATCTGGTAAAAGTAATTCCTTAGCTGCCCTCAAGGACGCATAAAATAATACCTGAATTTCTAAAGGATGTTCGTAAACTCCCAGACGGCGGTCAATCATAAACGCGCCATCGGGAACTAACATTGTTGGGTACATGGAAAAGCGATGTACCAAACAAAGATCCAAAATTAACTTGATTCCTGCTTGAAAATCTGGCTGACGCGCTAAAGCCAAATCGCCTGTAGCTTTTTCATAAGCCCGTAAAAGCAAAATCCACCACATACAAGAATCAACTGGAGGTACGCGGGCGATCGCTTGTTCGCCAAAATCAGCAAGCAAAAATTCCTCACTTCCTATGGATTGGACTTTGAAACTGGCAGGCATTAATCCTGCCCCCGGTTCAAAGCAGTCCATCTGCTTTTCGTGACTTTGTAATTTCAGTGTTTCTATTAAAAAATTGCGGACAATATCTGCTTTGCCCTGCATCAAAAAAACTAAAGCACAAGGCACAAAATCCCGAAGAAAACACTGGTCATAATTGAGTAGATCTGAATGTGGATCGTGAGCGGCTACCGTACCTATAGGCTTTCCTTGATAATAAATTATTGACTTTTCCAGAAATTTGCAAGCTTCTGCTTCTAGCAAACTGTTATTATTGCTCGCGCCAGTCATAGGTGTCTAATTCCACTAATGGTATGTATAGCAGTTGAAGCAGAATTTAAGGCATAAATCTATCTAAAAGCTCTATATCAAGAGACTTTCGCAAGCCTGTTGCCTGTTCCCTGCTATATCGGCTCAATCGTGGAAAGCACGCCAACTGAATTCTTAAGACGACCAGCTTTCCCGGAAATCAGCATACAGAGTCAATCCACCATCGACAAACAGCGTTTGTCCGGTGATGTATGCGGCTTCATCAGAAGCTAAAAAAGCTACTGCGGCTGCCATTTCTTCAGTAGTGCCAGCCCGCCCCATTGGGATGTGACTTTCCACGATCGCCTTTTTTTCAGGGTCATCTGTCCAGGCTTGATTTATTGGTGTGATTGTCGCTCCGGGGGCGACGGCGTTAACACGAATACCTTGACTAGCGTATTCCAATGCTAAACTTTTGGTCAGATTTTCCATACCGCCTTTGCTAATAGAATAACTGATATACATTGGTCGAGGAATAATTTCGTGAACGCTGGAAATATTAATAATTACTCCCGGACGATTAGCAGACAGTAGGTGTTTGATAGTTTCACGGGCGCACAGATAAGCACCCCGGAGATTTACTGCAATCACTCGGTCAAAATCTGCTGTGGAAACTTCATGAGATCGACTTTCTATTTGGATACCAGCATTGTTGATGAGAATATCTAGACTGCCAAATTCTTTAACAACAGTGTTGACCATCTCAAGAATGTCTGATTCTTGAGAAACATCTCCCTGAATCAGCAACGACTTCACACCACAACTTTGAATATCTCCACAAGCTTGTTGCAATGCCATTTCTTGCGTTTGTGCTGCTGCTTCAGGGTCTTTGCGGTAATTGATAGCGATATTGCACCCTTGTTGAGCAAGTTTAATAGCGATCGCTTGACCGATACCTGATGTTGCACCTGTAATTAAAGCATTCTTTCCTTTTAACCCTATCATATTTTCTCACTCAAATGATTTTGGATTTTAGATTTTAAATTAAAAGTCTTAATTACTAATTTGTGAGTTAGGATTCTAAACAATAAGTAGATGGACAAAAAAGTTACAGCCATTGCGAATAATCGCAATGACATTGTGTAATAAATTGTGTCCTACTGCTGTCTCAATTTTCGTATCAATTAAAGAATTTTGGATTTTGATTTTAAATTATTTATTGAATTCAAAATCCAAAATCTCAAATTAGTACACTATCGCAAATTCGCTGGTATCTGTTTAGGAACTACCCAATAGTAAACAGTTTTGCCCTCTACATTTAGTGTTTGGTCTGGTTTCCACTCGCCCATGTCGAAGGCGTGGGAAACAATCCGAGTCCCAGGTTTGAGTTGTTTTAGGAGTATGGGGCGCAGTCTCTCGTTAATTTCTGGTAATAGGTAAAGTGTGACTACCGTTGCTTCACTAAAATCAGTGTTGAACAAGTCCTGCTGGACAAACTTCACGCGGTCTGTTACTCCTGCTTTCTTGGCATTTTCATTAGCTTCTTTGATGCGTTGGGGGTCAATATCTATGCCCACACCGCGCGTACCAAAATTTTGTGCTGCGGTAATCACAATTCGCCCGTCACCGCTGCCAAGGTCGTAAACTACATCATTTTTGCCCACTTTTGCCACTTTTAACATTGCATCCACCACCGGCTGTGGAGTTGGCACATAAGGAACATCACCGGGGCGTTCTTGGGGTTGAGCTGTCGGCGTAGCTGCGGGAGTTACTGTTTCAGTCTCAGCCGTTAAAGTAGAAGGTTCTGTCGGATCTTCAGCACTACGCTGTTCCGTCGTACACCCAACAATTCCCAAGCTGCTAATACTAACTCCTGTAACCAGTAAAAACAGAATTTTTTTGAAGTTCATCAATTTTCTCCTTTGTGATTTTTTATTGGGCATGGGGCAAACAGAAGGTGTGGGAGGTGTGGGAGGTGTGGGAGGTGTGGGAGGTGTGGGAGGTGTGGGA
>JAVRBO020000075.1:0-38542 GCA_034531195.2 Nostoc sp. ChiSLP01 | reverse complement strand
TCAGAAGGTCAAAGTTGAGCCTCAGAAGGTCAACGTCGAGCCTCAGAAGGTCAACATTGAGCTTCAGAAGGTCAACGTCGAGCCTCAGAAGCTGAAATTTTATCTTCCCACACTGTCTTGTACGCTTGGTTCGGGGGATATAGCACAATGCAGTTCAGATAAGCCTGTTTTTTCTTTTCTCTGTTCTCTATTCCCTTGCCTCTACAAAGGCGATTCCCAATTCAAAACCCAAAATATTGTCGTTAAGCCTGACTAATTTTTTGGGAATACTATTTATTGTTGGTGTTTGCGTATAAGGAAAAATTAACGTATGAATTTACTGCGACTGAGAATGCATCATTTAATCGAGCAGTTAGCCGACGACGATTTGCAAAGCATTTGGAACGTTCTTGAAGCTTTACATTGTGACTTTTATATGCTCAAAGCCATACAAAAAGTGAAGCGATCGCAGCAACCGTGGGACATCTTAACCCATGATGAAGCAATACGACTGTTAATGTTTTTCTGATGCAGTATTTTGATTTCGTAGCAGTATGCGTAGCTTGCTTGTTTGCATGAGTACGCAATTGAGAATTCCAAATCGCTCGACTGAGCGACTTGTGCCGAGCGTACCTTGAGGGGAAGCAAGCTACGCCTAGCGTCTCGCTCCAGAAGTCGAGGTAAGCCGAAGTTTAAAATCCAAAATGGTATAACCCCTAGTGAGTGTGGAAGTGCGCTATGCAAGGTCTTTTTTGCTAGACCTAAAAAATTTAGAACCTGCTGCTTACGAGCGGGTGTATGATTTTGTCTTTACCGAGTTTGCCCAAAAGTGGCAGCTGACTGGACTAAAAGAACTACGACAGCTTGATAGTGAAGGGATTTTTCATCGCTTCACTCTGGATAATTATTTGATTGGTATAGAAATTAGGGGTGGAATCGTGAAATTTTTGCGTGTCATCCCTATGCCAGATGTTTAAAGGAAAGAGTTAAGCGAACACTTAAAACTGTAAACTGTATAACGCTAGGCAGGGATCGCTATTACCTTCCATTAAACTGGTTTTTGAAAAACACTTTATTTGAGATTTCCCTATGGATGCTAGGGCACTTTGGCAACGATACCAAAACTGGTTATATTTCCACGAGGGATTGGGACTGTACTTAGACGTGAGTCGAATGCGGTTCGATGATGCCTTTGTGGAGTCGTTGCGGCCGAAGTTTGAAAAGGCGTTTGCGGATATGGCTCAACTGGAGAAGGGTGCGATCGCAAATCCTGATGAGAACCGCATGGTTGGACACTATTGGCTGCGAAATCCCGATTTAGCGCCAACTCCAGAACTTACCCAAGAAATTGTCCAAACCCTAGAACAAATCGAAGCCTTTGCGGAAAAAGTCCAAACAGGTGCTATTCATCCTCCCAGAGCGAGCCGTTTCACAGATATTATCTCTATTGGTATTGGTGGTTCCGCCCTCGGCCCCGAATTTGTCGCTGAAGCTTTGGCGGCTGATTTCCCGCCGCTGAAAATTCACTTTATTGATAACAGCGATCCCGCAGGTATCGACCGCATTCTCAATCATTTGCGAAACAATCTTGCCAGTACTTTAGTATTGGTAATCTCTAAATCTGGGGGCACACCAGAACCTCGCAATGGCATGATTGAAGTTAAAAAAGCCTACGCCGGCCATAATTTGGAATTTGCTCAATATGCGGTGGCTATTACCAGCCCTGATAGCAACCTCGATAAAGTAGCGAAAGAGGAAGGCTGGTTGGCTAGATTTCCCATGTACGACTGGGTGGGAGGACGCACATCAGAAATGTCTGCCGTCGGGCTAGTACCAGCAGCACTGCAAGGCATCGATGTTCGCGCCATGCTGCAAGGTGCAAAAGAAATGGATGATGTCACCCGCGTCCCAGATCTGAAGAGTAACCCAGCAGCCTTGCTTGCTTTGTCTTGGTACTTTGCTGGCAATGGAAAGGGTGAAAAAGATATGGTTGTTCTACCTTACAAGGACAGCTTATTATTATTCAGCCGCTATCTGCAACAGTTGGTGATGGAATCCTTGGGCAAGGAAAAAGACTTAGACGACAAAACTGTCTATCAAGGCATCGCCGTTTATGGTAACAAAGGCTCAACAGATCAACATGCTTACGTCCAGCAGTTGCGTGAAGGCGTGCCGAATTTCTTTGCTACCCTCATCGAAGTTCTCGAAGATCGTCAGGGGCCATCGGCAGAAATCGATCCGGGAGTGACATCCGGTGATTATCTTTCTGGTTTTCTCCAAGGAACCCGACAAGCACTTTATGAAAATCACCGCGATTCAATAACAGTTACTATTCCCCAAGTTAACGCCCGAACTGTAGGGGCATTAATCGCTTTATATGAGCGTGCTGTTGGTTTGTATGCTAGCTTGGTCAACATCAACGCCTACCATCAACCAGGGGTAGAAGCTGGCAAAAAAGCCGCCGCCGGTATTCTTGACTTGCAAACACGAGTAGTAGCAGTGCTACAAAAAGAAAAAACTCCCCTTTCTTTGGAAGAACTCGCCGAAAAGACTGGTGCATCAGAGCAAGTTGAAGCGATTTATAAGATTTTGCGTCATCTCCATGCCAATCAGCGCGGTGTGGTTTTGCAAGGCGATCTTCATAAACCCAGCAGTTTGACGGTTTCTGCTAGCTGATAACTTTAGTGCAGATATTACATTTTGTCGATAATTGTTGTATCTGCAACAATTTTTTATTGTGAAGCATCCTAGATAGAAATATCTTCAGTCTAGGATGCTTAATTGTATAATGGGAAACTCATTATTTTAATTATGAATTGCCATTAGGCGTTGGTTAAAATAGCTCTTGGGCAAGAAACAGCGATCGGGTAAAAAAGGATTGTTGATATTTTGGGACAAAAAAGTACCTGGCTTATCGCGATGACAAAATGGCGCTACAATTCCCCAGTCTTCTGCCAGCCAAATCCAGTATCCTGTTTCAATTCTGCCGTAATTTGAGACCGTTAGAATCTCACCAACACTGTTATTAATAGAGACTAATTCTGACGACGATTTGATTTCAGTTAACAGCCAAGCTAATTCATCTACAGAAAAGTAATAGCTATTCTCCGCAGCTATGTTGACAAAATGCTGTGGACTTTTAGCAGTGAGCAATTGCTCTTTAAGAGACGGCGTTTTTTGTGCCAAATCAAAAAGATCCCAAATCTGTTTTCTGGTGATTAAAAACCAGGCAAGTTCATCTGCGGTTAGATTGTAACCATTGTCTGTTGCTAACTTAAGAAATGGCTCAAGACTATCAGTTTCTGCTAATCGATATTTGAGTGCAAAAGTCTGCTCAACCAATGACAAAAAATCAATAATCTTTTGCCATGTAACTCTGTTAAAATTTTTGTTAAGTTTTATTTTCCCTTTCCAATAATTATATTTATCTTCTTGAAGAAAAAAGTTCCAAATTTGATAATACATGACTCATTTTCCTAAGTCTTAAACTTGCTACTGGATTTAATTAATGAATACCAGTGTAGTAAGTATAAGAAGACTCTTCGACAGTATTTAGTTGACTATTCACTGTAAATGAACATACACAGTAGTTAAGTATAAATTTTTTGTAAAGTTTATCACTAAAAATTACAGATACTGAGAAAAAAAGTAACAATGAGCCACGATTAGGTAGAGTGTCGCTCGTTGTTGCTTGCCGTAATATTAAAGTTAAACCAGCATGAAGAGGTAAGGTTAAACCATGACAGAATCAACTGCAAAACAACCCGCACGTCGAGGCAGAATCTTTCCAGAACGCACTTTACCACCAGAAGAACTTGCTAAACGCAAAGCTGAACGCGAAGTATTTCATCAGCGTTGCCGTGCAATATTTGACCGTGTGCGTCCAGAATATATCGAAAAAAACTATGGCTGGTATATAGCAGTAGAGCCAGATAGCGGAGATTATTTCATTGATGAAGATATAGAAGTAGCCAGTCAAAAAGCACGCGATAAACATCCAAATGCTGTACACTGTATGTTTTGCCTGAATGAGACTGGAGCCACTGGCACAATATGATTCAGGGTATTTTTGGTAACAATGGTCAGCTATTTTTTGAAATTTCTTTGATTGCATCTGATGGGTTAAATCTGCCTGTGGATGCCATGTTAGATACTGGATTCACAGGCTTTTTAGCTGTTAATAAACAAGATTTAGAAGCTCTAAATTGGCAATTTATTCGTCAGCAAGAACTACGAACTGCACAAGATGAAAAAATTTTTGATTTGTATTTAGGTAATGTGCAATTAAATGGACAAGAATATGAAATTCCAGCTTTTGCAGGTGATGAGATTATAGAAGTTTTGTTGGGTTCAGAATGGCTCAAGATCCTGCCGTTGATTGTAAATTATCAAGCTGGGATCTTGACTTGGGGATAATAGCAATGTCTTACAATAAGGCGCTACTGCTATTTATTGTTAACTCACGTAGGAAGTAAAAGCGATGTCTACAGCTGGCTACGCCTACGTTCTTCAAATTATTTTAGTTAAAATGCTGTTATAACAAGATTAAAAGTGTTAATTAATTGGAAGGTAAGTGAAATCATGAATATTCAAATTAAACCTGAATTAGAGCAAATTATCCAAGCGCAAATTGCTACAGGTAGATATGCAAATCCCGAAGAAGTGATTAGTAAAGCATTGAAGTTGCTATTAGAGTGGGAAAAAGGTTATCAGCAATGGGTTGAAGAAACGCGGGAAAAAGTTGAGGTCGCTATTGAACAACTAGATAAAGGGCAAGGTATTGATGCAGAGGTTGTAGTTGAACAATTGCGAGAAAAACTGCGTCAAGCGAGAGAAGCTCAAGGATGAAACGACATATTATTTCTCCAGAAGCAAGTCAGGATTTATCAGAAATTATTGATTATTTTGTAACTAAAAATATTAATGCTGGCGAGAGTTTTGTTGAAAAGTTTGACAAAAAGTGTAGATATTTAGCTAGTTTCCCAAATATGGGGCGCAGCTACGAAAATATTAAAGTTAATTTGCGAGGTGTTCCTTTAGATGGCTACATTATTCTTTATCGGGTTATAGATAATGGGATTGAAATCGTCCGTGTAGTTAGCGGTTATCGAAATATAGAATCTTTATTTTCCGAACCAGATGAGTAAATTGGCCTTTTTTTGGCAATCATACACTAGTTTATTTTAGATTAATAGGTAAATCGCGTAAAAAATAAAAGCGATCGCCTTTCCAATCACTACCTTTAATTCTTCCTAAATAGCCTGTTAATGGTGAAGAAAGCTCTATCAAAATTTCGTATAATTCTTTATCTTTTAAAGACTCAGGTGGATTATCATAAATATATGCGACAAGAAGGTTATCGACTCTAACATTTAAATCACTTGTTTTCTCCAGATGCTTTTTGACAAGTTCGATAATGTGCGATCGCAACTTAATCACTTTCTCTACGTTATCAATATATTCATCAATTTTATAGTCAATTTGCCCAGGTTCTAGATATTGCTGTAATTCGACTAAATTAATCGCACCTGGGTATTTTGCTTTCAATTCAACAAGCTTTTGTAAAGTCATAGCATTAATAATACTAACTTCCCATTCTTTAGCGGCTTTTAGTGTATCTGGAGATGGATTACCAGGGCCGATTACTAACTTAGCTGAAGTTAGTAGTTGAGTTTTACCTAAGTGCATCCCACCAAGTTTTAGTAATTCCTCAACAGTACGACTCGGAATCAGCTTACCCGCCTTACACTCACAAATAATAGGGTAAGGTTTTGAACAATATAAATCTAAGCCTCCAGCACCACCTTTGAAAGCACTTTCAACTTTGAAGCCTAAAAACTCTAGACTTTGACGTGCGATATTTTCAAAATCTGTACCAGCTTGGTAGTTGCTTTTTTTCTCGTCTTGTTCGATGCTGCGATCGCCTAATTTTGCAATATCATTTATCCAAGTTAAATTTGCATCGGGTTGCTTAATTTGCTTGTCACTACTCCAACCTAAAAATACTTTGATATCATCGTCTAATTGTTTAGCTGCTGGTTGGCTAATGATTAGAGATGCGATCGCACTTTGTAATTCTTCAAGTTCCGGATGCAGTGGTGGCTGTAGGTTTTCTAGCTGATGCTTGCGTTGGGCGAAAGTGCGATCGGTTAAAATTGGGTTATCTTCAGAAACCTTTAAAGGGTTAGGTAAACTAACAAATTTTCCTAACTTTTCTTGAATATTAGGATTAATTGGTATTTCTTGTAACTGAGGTAACTGATATACACGTAAGTAAGTTAAAAAAAGGTGCTGCTGTTGCCGTAGTATCTCTTTTAGCCCTTGTGGTGTCGATATTGTTAATTTAGACAAAATATCTAATGGCTTAGTCTCGTCTAAAATTTGACAAAGTTCACATTTAGCCCAAGCTTTAATTGAAACTGAAGACTCACCAGGATAAAGTGCAAATCTTTGCCCAGGACGAATAAACATCTTGGGTAAAGCTGCAATTGTTCGCCCCTGTATTAAAGCTTCAATATCAGAGGCGGGTAGACACAGTGCTGTTGGAATTGAGAACAGCTGATTCATTTCTAATTAGTTATAGATTTAGTTCGACGTAATCGGTAGTAGTAACACTTTGAGGAATCCTAATAGGTAATTCATCATCAGTTAAATTAGTAGGTTCTTGCCCAGAAGGATCGCTGAGAATTTCTCGAATCAAAGGATTATTTATTGCTAGTTGCTTTTGCTTAATAAAATCAAAAATCTGTTCTTCTGTAAGTTCGTAGATTTCAAAATTATAGTAAACAAATAATATTGCTAACAAAGGTTTAATATCTTGGCTTTGCAAACCTACCCACTCTCCACCCTTTTGTTTTAAAAGCACTCTCAAATGCTCTCTAGCTAATTTTGCACCTGAATTAATTTTCTTTGAACGCACTAAGCAACCGCGAGTTAGATTAAATGTTTTATAATCAATTAGCCGTCCTAACGCAGCACTGATAACGTTGCGATCTTGCTGAACTACATCTACTCCAATCCTCACTTTTTTCTTATTGCCGATAATTTTGAAATCTATAAAGCCATTATTTGCTGCGCTAGGCTCTACTTCTTCAATTGATTCGATTGTTACTCCCTCTACAGTTTCACCTATTAAACTATTGAAAGCCAGCCAAAGAGCGTCAGCAATTGTAGCTTCTTCTTCCATTAATGAATCAATAGAAGCTTCAACATTTGTTAATTCACTATTGAAGTATGGTTTAACTGGATGTGGTGCTGAAGGTGGTATTACCCCTGGTGGTGGAGATAATATTGTCCCACCTGAATGTGAGGGAGGTAAGAAATTTTCTGCACACCATTTTAAAATTGACCTGACAGTAGGTCTACTCTTGCCAAGTTCTCTAAGTTTAGTTTCATTAAATGGGTAAAGAGAATGAGGAGGTGTTTGTTTATGTTCCTGATAAAAATCTTGCAACCATTGGCTCACTAAAGCCACAATATCATCAGAATTTAAATATTTTAATGCAATTGGCTGCCTATCAGCTTGCTCACTCGCTAATCTATCAACGACTGCTTCAGCTTGTGGTAATGTCCTGATTTGCTCATTCCAAGTTTCAGGATACATAGCCAAAAGGAAAGCACCTTTTTTTAGATTGTTATATAAATCCTTAACTAAGTTTGCAATCACCTGCGCTGCTGTAAAACCTGTGTCGGAAATTTCTGCAATATCTAATTCATCAAAGCAAATCACTGGAACTCTATAATGGCTGATGATATCTAAAATCTGACGTACATTAGTTAATGCTTCAGCTTCTCTATCATCATTTTTAGAATTTGGCAAACCTAGTGCATTAGCTTCTGTTTGTGTGATTTCTAAACCTGACAGCCAGTAATTTGCATAGTGAGCATGTGCTGTCGAAAGCGTCCACAAAATAGCCCTTATTATATAAGGATTAGTAATATCAGGCTTAATTTTTAAAACTGATTCTGTTAAGCTGTCAATTGTCTTAGTTGAGTATTTGCTTAACCAATTTGGGTAAATATTACTGATGTACTGCTGTGGTGTATAGTTACAATTTTTAGCTTCATTAATTAAAGCGGCAGCTATTTCTTGCCACTGCATTACTTTTTGGCTACCAAAGGCTCTAAGGCTAGAAGCAACAGCTTGAAGGAATTGATATTTAATCTGATTTAGACTGTCATATTTACCCATGTAAATAAATAAGGCATCGCCTTCTGTTTCTAAGCGATGGCGAACACGGCTGATAAGATGACTTTTACCTAACCCCTTTTCAGCAGTTATTGTGATGCCTACAGTTTCACGCTTCCCTTTACGAATTTGTTCAACTGCGTTAAAAACTGCATTAGAAGCGTGAGAATTAATTGAGGGAACATCGGGATAACTTTTACCCCATATCTGTTGAGGCCTGACAACAATATGTCCTGCAAATGGATTTTGATTTGTAATTAGTTCATCAATAGTAGATGTAGTAGCAATCATAGTATTGTGAAATTCATTTAGTGAGGAGTACAAGGAAGTTTAGGCTTTGAGAAGCTTGGCGTAGCAGCGTAATCCATCTAATACCGTGGTGATGGAATCTTCTATTTTGTCAGGTGCGTTATCTTCTACAGTTCCGCCTTGTAGTTGCAAAATATCGTCCGCTTGCGTTTCCAACAGCCAATCATTAAACTCTGTACGACTAACTCGATCGCCTATTTCTCTCCTAATGCGATAAATTGGCACTAGATGATTAAAGTTGTATTCATAGTTCAACTTGTCGTAGACTTTCAACGCCACTGACTTAAACTCGTCGTAAGAAGCGATCGCCCCACTCTTCCCATTGACTGTTACATCTCCACTAGCTACCGCAACATCAATGTGACTAATCCACTTAACCAACGCATTCGCCGCCCAAGTTCCGACAATCGTCCCTTCAAACTTAAAACCATCACTCCTCAAACCCTCACCCAATACCTCTAAACCTTTGGGAGATATCAGAGAATATCCTTTTTTGGAAATTGCGATCGCTCCCTGTTTCTGTAATTCCTCGAATATTCCGTGATAATCTGCTACCTTTTTATTTTTGGATACAATTCGTTTTGTGAGTAAACCTTTACTCACTTGCTGCTGAATTCCTCCTAAATCCCACAAAGCTAAAAGCATGCGAGTTCTGGTTTGGGTTGTGTTTTTTGATGTCATATTGAGTGTATTTTTTAGCAAATATCATCGTAGTAGCTGTATCTTTCTAAGTTATTGAGACACGTAAAAATAACCGAGAAATTGCTGAATATTTTTGCCTTTTATTTATAGGGAAGAAATAAAAAACCAAAAAAATATTTCGTTGGGATGAAGTGAGTTTCCCTCAAAGGCAAGATGTAATATTCAATAAATTTGCTCATTATGTTAATGAAATGCTGTAGTTGTGCTGTTGTAAATCAACGGTAAATGTTTTTGTAATTCCAGGTAAACTAACAGGAACTCTAACTCTGTTGCTACAACAGCAAGGCTTTTAGTAAACGTAGATGATGATGAGATCCGATGATTACAATATTTAAAGAACGTAAAGTAGTTTCACGTTTGCTGGCTGTGTTGCTTTCGGCATTGCTAACAGTGCCATTGCTGAGTAGCTGCGGAGGCGGTTCCCGAAGTGCCAATGTGCCACCACCAGTCGATGATAGCGTTGGTAGAACAGTGAGCGATCGCAGCACCCAACCCGAAGTTAAAAAGGGCTTATCTGGGGGTCAAAAAGTGGCGATTTTGGCGGGTGCAGCAGCACTTTACTACCTTTACAACCAGCATAAAAACGCTCCCCAAGAAGGAGCGCAAGGTAAATACTATCTTTCCAAGAATGGGCGTGTATACTACCGTGATGCTGAACATCGCGCTCACTGGGTAACTCCACCATCAGAAGGAATTCGAGTACCGGAATCTGAAGCGCGACAGTACCAGGATTTCCAAGGTTATAACGGACGCTCTACAGGTCGCGACCTAAATAACTTAGTTTCATTAGCAGCTCCGGGACTTTAGATCGGCAAAGCCTGTTCCTAGAGGATAACGCCGATCGCTCATGTCGGAAACACGAACTTAAATCAGGAGATAAATCATGGTAGAAGACTTTTTGCGAAAGGCGAAAGATTTCCTCTTGGGGTCAAACCGCGACCAAGCTGAGATAGATGAATACCGCGATCGCAATGTCCGCCCAGCTAGCGAAGATCCCTACGGCGACCCCGCAGATCCAGCATCTTATGGCAATGTCCGCCCAGCTAGCGAAGATCCCTACGGCGACCCCGCAGATATCGCATCTTACGGCAACGTCCGCCCAGCTAGCGAAGATCCCTACGGTGACCCCGCAGATATAGGATCTTACGGCGATGTCCGTCCAGCCAGCGAAGATCCCTATGGCGACCCCGCAGATCAGGATTACCGCCGTTAATAGAAAACTAATATTTTATGAAACTGCCCACACGTTTTATGCGTGGGCAGTTTCATAGTACTTTTAGTAAAGACATTTAATCCAAAATCGTTCGGCTGAGCGTAGCCGAAGTCCAAAATTGCCATCATTTAATTATTAGCCAAAATTTCCTGCGATCGCTTAATATTTTTCCGTACAGATTGAGCCGAAGTATGCAAAGCTTCTCTTTCTCCATCAGTGAGATTTAATTCCAACACACTTTCAATCCCACCGCATCCCAACCGACAGGGAACACCAATCACAACATCTTCTAAACCGTATTCACCTTGCAGATAAGCCGCTGCTGGTAACAATCTCGATTGATTTAATAAAATTGATTCCACCATCACACTAGTAGCCGATGCAGGAGCAAAAAAAGCGCCACCCGTCTGCATTAATTCCACAATTTCAGCACCGCCATTGCGAGTTCTTTCTACCAAACGTGCAATTGTAGTTGCATCCAACAATTCTGTGATGGGAATGCCGTTAACAGTAGCATAACGAGACAAAGGCACCATTAAATCGCCGTGGCTACCCAATACCATCGCTTTGACATCAGCAGGTAAAACCCCTAATTCCAGCGCAATGAAGGTTTCAAAACGGGCAGAATCCAACACACCAGCCATACCCATAATTCGACTGCGCGGTAAACCAGTTGCTTGCCAAGCCAAATAAGTCATCACATCCAAAGGATTAGTAACGACAATAAAAATGGCATTGGGGGAGTGGGCGATCGCATTCTTGGCCGCTTCGACTACAATCTTGGCATTAGTTTTCAGCAAATCATCCCGACTCATACCTGTTTTTCGGGGAATTCCTGCGGTAATCACCACAATTTGCGAACCAGATGTATCAGCATAATTATTTGTGCCAATAATCTGACGATTATGTAATTCAATTCCCCTAGCCTCAACTAAATCCAGCGCTAGACCTTGGGGCATTCCTGGAATGATATCTAGCAAAACTACATCTGCTAGATTTTTTTCCGCAATGCGTTGGGCTAAAGTACTGCCAACCCTACCCGCACCAACAATGGTGACACGGGGTAAATTACACAGAATTGGGGAGTTAGAAGAAAAAGACATAAATCAAAGTACGATTTTTATTAACCAGAACTCAGAAGTCAAAATTCAGCATTCATTCTGACTTCTGAATTCTGTTAGCGTAGCGGGGCGCAGCCCATTCTGAATTCTTTTTTCTTATTTAAACTGTTCGAGTTGATCTACACGCAACCAAATATTTGGCGTTGGCACTTTTCCAAACTTAACAAGTGCATAATCACCTTTCAGGTCTACAATTTCGCCCTTAGAGTCGAATAAATAGGAAGGAAAGCGAGTATCGCTAGCTTTTGCTTCCAGACTGTTTTCCAGTTTCTCCCGAACAGCGCGAACCATATCGCCTTTTTTGACTGCCATGAGTTCCCCTCTCAAATTTGTAACTTGTTTTATCTGCATTCTAAAAGACTTAGAACTCACAAGTCACAATTCCGGTCTAAAAACTCCCAACTTCCAACTCCTAACTCCTAACTCCCAACTCCCAACTCCTAACTTTCTACCCTCTTTGGCACTCAGGACAAAAGTGACTCGATCGCCCAGCCAGCCTAGTCCGCATAATAGGCGTATCACAAATTCGACAAGCTTCTCCAGCGCGGTTATAAACCCAAGCTACGCCTCCGTAGTTGCCATTAACACCCTTAACATTGAGAAAATTACTAAAAGTTGTACCACCAGCCTCAATGCTGGTTTTTAAAACTTGAATTATCGCTGTTCGTAAATTCTCGATTTGCTTTAGCTTTAAATCGGTACACAACGTTTCAGGTAAAATTCCACTCTTAAATAGGGCTTCATCAGCGTAAATATTACCTAATCCCGCTACTACTGACTGATCTAATAGCGCAGTCTTAATGGGACGGCGACGCTTTTGGAGTTTACTTGCTAGATACTCAACAGTGAATTCATCTGAAAATGGGTCGGCTGCCAATTTTGCCAAACCCGTTATGACACTTTCTACAGGAATACCAGGCGGAACCCACCACATTTGCCCAAAAGTGCGTTGATCGACAAACCGTAATTCTTGCCGATCGCCAAAGAATAATCTGACTCGCGTGTGCTTGTGTAAAGGTTCATCTCGATCCACCCACAGTAGTTGACCAGTCATTCGCAGATGAACCCCTAGCCAACCGGAGGGAGACGCAAAGATAGGGAGACGCGGGGACGCGGGGAAATTTTTTCTTTCTACATCCTCGTTTTCCCGTATTTTCATATCGTCTAATTTTTTCTTCCCCGCGTCCCCCTGTCCCCGCGTCCCCCCGTCCTCTTCTAAAGGAGTGAGTTCAGCCACGAGATATTTGCCGCGACGATGCCAAATAGCGATGGCATTGTTTTTAATTCCATCAATAAACTCACCGACAGAAAACGGGTAGGCGATGGTGCGATCGAGCAACACATCTCCACCCGTAATTTTTTGGTTGAGGGTCAATTGATTTAGACCCCTTCGGACTGTTTCGACTTCAGGCAATTCAGGCATTAAAGCTGATTAAGCAAGCAAATTTTAGTGTATTCGGGGACTGACCAAACAAAGATGACACAGTATGTAAACACCCGTAGGTGGCTTTACCATACTACTCTAAACAGAAACCGTAAATACCCGCAGGGCGGCTTCTTATAGATTAGGGTAGGCTAAGAGCAAGGATGAAAGAACTGAAAGTTTCATATTTCAGATTTCATACTTGAGACTTCCCTTCATCATCCCATTAAGCAATCCCCTTGTGGGTTTGCTGCTTATTTTTTCGCCTTAGCCTTTGGTGCTTCGACTTCTAATAGTTCGTCTTGAGCAAAGTTGTTGGTATTAATACCAGAGTAGTTTACCTTTTCAAAACGGACAATTACTGGGTATTTGATGCCGCTTTGATCGACAGAAGCCACGGTTCCTACATCTTGAAACCAGTAGGATTCAGGGCGGAGAATACGTACTTTAGAGCCACGTTGAACCATGATTACTTTCCCTTTTAGTTATCAATTGCCAATTTAGAGGGCTAATTGATTTCACTCTACAACCTGAAGGTCGCAGCAAGAGCCTTTGTTAAGTTATTTGTCTGAATTAGGTTGTAGGGCATGGGGCAAACAGGGCACTTGTACTAAGGGAAGTCGTTGGCGCAGCCTCTCGTAGAGAAGTATTGGGTATGGGGCATGGGGCATTGGGAGTGTGGGATAAGTGGGGTGAAATTCTCTCCTCATCTTCCTAGCCACCGATCCCCAGTAAAGAGTTAAAAATAGTATCTAACCCTCCTTGACAAAGTTCCCGTTATAATTTACCTTCGTTCGCGAACAGTATTTTTGCATAAGCTTATGTTTTACTCAATACGAACACACTTCCCTCGTTACCTCTACCGATTCGCAAATCGTTATCTATATAAGTAATATCTAACCAGCCTTGCTGTCGATCGTTGTTTATAGGAAAATCAATTGCCGGAAATTTTCTACCTGCTTTAATTTGTTGGATAAAAGTTCCCGGAGAATTGTATTCTATTAAACGTTGTAAGCCGATAATAGACCGCTCAAATTTTACTTCGACGCGTCGATGTGAAACTGGTCGAAATTTGGCAGCAACACTGATTAATCCTTCTAAATAAGGTAAGCCGTAAATCTCTGCTATGTTGTAAACGCTGGTAGTTTCTACCCGGATACACTGATAGATTTGACCTAGTTTGCACAAAGGTAGACCATCTAAGTTTAAAAGAGCCTTGCTAGTGGTGTATAGTAATCGCCAATTGCCATCTAGCAATTCCTTAGCTTCCACCGGACGTGGTGTAGGATTAAAGTCTTCTAAGTTAGCGATCGCTGCTAAGATAGCCTGTTTCTGTGTTTGGGTCGCCAATAAACCGCGATTTGTACCAGCGATCGCATCAATAAGAGCCGTTTTTCCGAGCATAGTCTGTGACCTCAAAAATTACTCTCTTTTCATCAGCATAAACAAGTTATTCATAACCTATGTCTAAAGCCAAAAAAATTACTAATAACGACTTCCCGTAAGTCATAAGCGTATTAAATAAAAATTTCTATCTCAATGCGGATTTATCAACTTAAGGGTTGAAAGGATAACTAAATTAATCCGTGTCAAGTGATAGACTCTAAATGTCAAGTTAGGTAAACCTTTCGTTGTCTTCGTCGATATGTTGAACTCTCCATTACGTGAGGAACCTCGTAATCAACGAGCTGATGTCATCCCCCTAAAGCAAGAATCTTCCCTCCTTGATTGGTTACAAAGTAACGGTCGTATCATAGCGCGTGACGTTCACGAACCCGATTTTCAAGATGACGAAGAAGAAATAGACTCCCTAATGGGCGTAGAAGATGGAATTGGCGATTACGACCTTGATGATGACGACGATATCGGAATCGCTGAAGATTAAGAATTTGTCTTTAGGAACTTGGTAAAATGCCTCGTTTCTGGTATTTACTTTTGTAAGTGTGGAGTGAAGGGAAACTTCTGTGGACGCTAAATTATCTCCTGAGCAAGGATTAAACATTTCTGGAATCGCTCTAGCCTCTTTATTAGCCGTAGGGTTAGGCACAACCGCATTTTTCTTGGATTGGATGGCAAATAGGTTACCTTGGCAAGCTATGTCGCTAAGCCTGCCACTATTGTTGTCTGCGCTGGCTTCAGCTATCGCTGGTTATTTGGTAATACCTATACTACAAGCACTTAAAACCGGACAAATAATCCGGGAAGATGGGCCCCAAGCTCATCTGAAAAAGGCAGGGACTCCCACAATGGGCGGTATATTTTTTGTCCCTGTAGCTGTAATACTTGCCTGTGTATTGTCTAATTTTGCAAAAGAGGTGCTTGCAGTTTCGGCATTAACAATCAGCTACGGGTTGATTGGCTGGCTCGACGATTGGCAAATTCTCCGCCGTAAGTCAAATAAAGGTATATCCCCCCGGATGAAACTGGCTTTACAGGTAAGTTTTGCGGTGGTGTTTTGTTTATGGCTGATGTTTAATCAACCTTCTAATATTACAAATATAGCTTTGCCTTGGGTTAGCTTGACACTACCCTTAGGATTTCTATTCTGGCCTCTGGCAGGTTTTGTGCTAGTTGCAGAAAGTAATGCTACTAATTTAACTGATGGTATTGATGGGTTAGCAGGCGGAACAGTAGCGATCGCTCTTTTAGCCTTAGCCGCCGTAATTGCACCCACAGCACCGGGTTTGATGGTTTTCTGTGCAGCTTTAAGTGGCGGTTGCTTAGGTTTCTTAGCCCATAACCGCAACCCAGCCCGCGTTTTCATGGGAGATACCGGTTCCCTAGCACTGGGAGGAGCTTTAGCGGCTGTAGCGCTGTTAACAAATAGCTTAGTAGCCCTGTTCATTCTCAGTGGTATCTTCTTCGTAGAAACTCTGTCTGTGATGGCACAAGTAACCTACTACAAAGCCACTAAAGGCCCTGATGGCAAAGGCAAGCGTCTTTTCAAAATGGCACCCCTACACCATCATTTAGAGCTAACAGGCTGGTCAGAATTGCAAGTAGTTGGAGTGTTTTATATCATCGCTGCGATTTTGGCTGTTATTTGTTTAGCGATCGCTCCATTCTAAAAATTGTTGAAAAACTAATTTAAGAAAAAAACCCTCGAAGCTTCGGGGGTTTTTTTTATTTGGAATGAAGTGAATAATTTCACATGGAATGGGTGTAGGGGCACAGCAGTGCTGTGCCCTATGATATATTCAGATATCAAACAACGCACTCTACTTATACCGTTTCTTTGTGAAGCTGCATATATTTACCCCCCGGCTGTCGCCGTCCCCCCTTACCAAGGGGGGACTACAGGGGGGTCTTGTTATGTGCATCTTCATACAGAATTGGTATTACTATCCTCGTCTTGAAATTCTTTGATTTTGGTATATAAGCTAGTAACTGTTTCTTCAGCAAATAATTTTTCTTTAATTTGCAAATAATCGCCTTCACCTAGTTTACAGGTTGCCCAAAATTTCATTACTTTTGATGGTTCTAAGTGGGTGAGTAAAACCTGCATTACTTCCTGTAAATTCTCTTGTTCATTAATCACTTTAATTTTCATTTGCTACCTCAAAAATAAAATCATTTGGATTGATAACTATGAGTGATAAAGTTTGACATCGGTTGATTAATCTCCTGTCACAAGTGATAAAATAATCACTTTGAGCAGCTTCCGCACACGCTACATGAAGTGCATCAATAGATTTAATTCCTTGTTGTTCTAATTGTTCTGCTCTCATTCTAATATTTTCATCTACTAATACTCTCAAGGTAGCTGTTTGTAAGTATCGCTCCATTGATTGCTGATTGGCAAGAAAAGGGTTACGACTATTTTCATAGTCTAGAACTGAAGAACTAACTAATTCTATTAATCTTGCTTCTACCATTTGTAAATTAAGATAACAGCTTGTGTTTCTAAAAATATTTTTGGCTGTGTTTGGTCATCAAATGGACGATTATAGATACTGGTGTCTAGATAAACCCTGCTCATATAGCTTTTTTACAAATTGTCTCTAGCAGTGCGCTTGACGCGTAGGCGTAATCGCCTGTAGATTTACACTTTAAAGTAGAGCGATCGCCCTCATAACACCATTATTCCACCTCAGAACAAGAACGTTCTCACTCGAAACAAAAATATTCTCACTTGGAACAAGAACGTTCTCACTCGAAACAAGAATATTCTCACTTGAAATAGAAATGTTCTCGTTTGAAACAGAAACATTCTCACTTGAAATAGAAATGTTCTCGTTTGAGACAGGAACATTCTCACTTAGAACAGGAACGTTCTCGTTGGGAACAGGAAACTTGGAGTTCAGAACACGAACCTTCGAGATAAAAGCTTGATTGATGAGGCTGAGAACTTGAATTTTACTGTTCTGAGTTGAGGCGATGGCGTAAATCTTTTAAATTTTTACGCACAGCAACAGTATTAGGATGATTTGCACCTAACCGTTGCTCAAAAATATCTAATGCTTGTATGTATAAGGGTTCACCCTCGCTGTATCTGCCTTGGGAACGGTAGAGTCCGGCGAGGTTGCTCAGGCCAAAAGCACAATGAGGATGTTCCTCACCCAGCAGTTTGCGCCATAGTGCCAGGGCTTGACTGTACAACAGTTCGGCTTCGCTGTATCTGCTTTGGGAACCGTAGAGTTCCGCAAGGTTGTTCAGACTAATGGCAACATCGGGATGTTCTTCACCCAGCAGCTTGCGCCTGAGTGTCAAGGCTTGACTATACAACGGTTCGGCTTCGCTATATCTGCTTTGGGAGCAGTAAAGCGCTGCGAGGTTGTTGAGGCTAGAAGCAAAAGATGGATGTTCTTCACCTAGCAGCTTGCGCCTGAGTGTCAAGGCTTGGATGTACAACGGTTCGGCTTCGCTGTATGTGCCTTGGGAGTAGTAAAGTACAGCGAGGCTGTTGAGGCTAGAAGCAAAAGATGGATGTTTTTCCCCTAACAGGTTGCGATGGAGTGCCAAAGCTTGGATGTACAGGGGTTCGGCTTCGCTGTATCTGCTTTGGTAACGGTAGAGTTCCGCAAGGTTGTTAAGGCTATTTGCCACATCTGGATGTTCTTCCCCCAGCAGGTTGCGACAGAGTGCCAAAGCTTGAATGTACAGGGGTTCGGCTTCGCTGTATTTGCCTTGGGAAAAGTAAAGTAACGCGAGGTTGTTGAGGCTTGTGGCGACATCTGGATGTTCTTCTCCCAATAGCTTGCGCTTCAGTGCCAAAGCTTGGATGTACAGGGGTTCGGCTTCGCTGTATCTGCCTTGGGAATGGTAGAGTTCTGCAAGGTTGTTAAGGCTATCTGCCACATCTGGATGTTCTTCCCCCAGCAGGTTGCGACAGAGTGCCAAAGCTTGAATGTACAGGGGTTCGGCTTCGCTGTATCTGCCTTGGGAGTGGTAAAGCGCTGCCAGGTTGTTGAGGCTTGTGGCGACATCTGGATGTTCTTCCCCCAAACGTTGTTTAGTGATTTCTAGACACTGTTCATACCAAGGTTTTGCTTTGTCATACAATCCTTGATCATCATAAAATTTAGCGTTGCCAACAAATGCCCAAATTAAATCATCATCGCTGACATTTTGAATCAGATGATTTGCTACTTCAGCTAAATGAGGTATTGCTAGTGTGAGATCCTTAATTTGCTGAAGGGTAAGAATGTAAGGAATATCTTTGACAGCTGCTACCATTACCTTGCAAAAACTTCGCTTAAATTCCTCCACCTGATTAAACTCAGTCTGCTTGAGTTGAAAAAATTCCCGAATCAGTTGATGTAGTTGGTAACCGTCCTTATCTTGAAGCAGATGCAAACTCTCTAATTCAACTCTGCTATCTTCCAACTGTTCAACATTTTTCCCAGTTTCTACACTTTCTACCAATGTCCAGGGAATAGGAGCCAAAGCAAATAAACTCAGTACAACACCTAACTCCTTAGCATCACGACTTAATTCGTCCCAACTTAATTCAAAAGCAGCAGCAACACCCCATTTGACATTTAGCGTCCAAGTGCGGTCTTTTTCATCCCTTGCTAAAGACTCATGAGCTAACTTTTTTGCTTCTAACCGCCGCAACATTTCTGCCAAAGAGATTTTCCGCTTTTTCACATACCTCCCCACCAAGTTCAACGCCAAAGGCAAATAACCTAAACGTTGACAAATTTCTTTGGCATCTTCTAATTCCTGTGCGACTTTTTCTCCTCCTACCCACTCTTGTAAAAGTTCCAGTGCTGCGGACTCACTTAAAACATCTAGAGTGAATGACTGAGGAAAATCTAACTGTAACCTGGTGGTAATTAGTACTTTAAACCTGGGGGATTGTGGTGGTAAATAGTCTTCAACCTTGGCATAATCGTTGACATCATCCAGCACCACCAACACATCGCCAGCGTGCCAGCGCGACCAACAAAAATCAACTTGCTTTAGTACATCCCAATCTTCTGGCGGTTTGAGTCCTAATTTAGCTATGGCAAATTGCAATATCTGAAGCCCAATATCTTCATCTCTAGCGCGTAACCAACAGATACCACCTGGATAAGTGTTGAGTAACAAGTGAATTAGCGCATACTGAGTGGCTAACTCTGTTTTCCCGACTCCTCCCATACCTTCAACAGCAGCAACCACCACTGGATGACTGTGTTGCAGCCTTTCGTGGAGACTGACTAAAGCATCAGCACGTCCAACAAACTTGACTACGTTACCACGAGGAATATTTTGCGGAGTTTCTTTCGGCTTAAAAACCTCTGGCTGTTGAATAATTACCAGTAAATTTAGGATTTGGGTAATATCGCCTGTGGTCAAATTACCGCCTACCTGTACATTCCGCAGAATGCTTTGGAGAATTTCTTCTGGGCTGCGATTTTCGCTCATGTTTTAAGCCTTAAGATTCACATTACCCAGGTTGAGATCGTCACCAAATTCAGAATTAACTACTGCTTCTTGATTTACTGCGCCTTCTCTTGCGGCTTCCAAGTTGATATCGCCTACTGTTGCTTTACCTTTTACCGTTACACCTTTAACCACGATTTGCTGAACAGTTTCGTTTGCTTGCAACTGCGTCATCAGTGCTTGTAATTGTTTGGCAAAAGCTTCGTCTTCTTCCATTTGCGTTTCCAGTTCATCCTGGAACTTCGTTTGATTCTTTTCTGTAGGATTTTCTTCGGCTCGTTTGAGTATTCCTTCTGTTCCCGACGCTTGGAATTTCTGCCGAATGGCATTCAGTAGTTGAGCAAATTGTTGTGAAATCCCTTGTCCTAAAGTTTTTCCGCCTTCCTTCAAAGCTTCTGAGAAAATCAGAGTTGCAATAGCGGCGGCTGTCAGTGATACAGGCTCCATAGGTTTAGCTATAATTACGGGATTATACTTAAATATTCACCAGTCTAAACTCTATTTCCGCATTTGACTTACTAAATGAGCTAGTTCGGGCAAAATCAGCTTTTCCATGCCTAACCGGACAGCATTACTGGAACCAGGAAGCGAGAAGATTAATTTATTTTGATAAATACCAGCAACGGCGCGAGAAGCGATCGCACGCGAGCCAATTTCTTGATAACTTAAAAAACGAAATAACTCACCAAATCCCGGCAAGGTTTTCTCTAATAACTGCTCAATTGCATCATAAGTAGTATCTCTCGGTGCAATACCTGTACCACCATTAAAAATTACAACATCCAAATTTGCAGTTTTACCCAGATTTTCTATCTGCTCTTGAATTTGTGTTGGCTCATCTTTAATAATCCCATAGGCTCCTACACCATGATTGGCAGCAATGAGTAACTGCTGAATTAGCTGACCACTTTTGTCTGTTTCAGGCGTGCGTGTATCGCTGACGGTAACCACAGCACAAGTCAGCGTAATTCCAGACTCATCTGGGTGGGGTTGTTGTGTCATGGGGAGGGGAGTGGGGAAAAGGGAAAATGGGGAGACAAGGGAGATGGCAACGCCAAAGCAGAAAGGGCAAAGGGCAAGGGGCAAAGGGGAAAGGAAAGATCCCTCTTTGTCCCTTTTCCCTACCCGAAGGGTTTTGCCCTATGCCCTATCCTGGATTTTTACTGAGTCCAAGACCGTTTTCATCCCCATATCGCTGCATGAAGCGCATGAAGCGATCCCATTCTTCGGGGGATTTCATAATGTAAGTTGCTTCTAATGCTTCGGGTTTTCCGTTAATAAATTTAGCCTTAACTTCACGGGTGATGATTTCACCTTCTTCGTCAATCAGGTACATCCCGGTGATGTCGTCGGTGCCGCCTTGGTCTAAAATCTTGGGATTTTCAAAAATAAATGTTGCCGTGCCAGTTTCACCACTGCGTCCTCGCGTCAAACGCACGTCTGGAACTACTTCTTCGTCAACACCTCTAGCAAACTGTATTTTCGCCATGATAAATGAATTTAAACTTTTGCGATCGTCAGTTTAATATTCTCTCATCAATTAGAACTCCACGGTCTAGAGGCGACTGTGATTCATGTTTTTAGACTGTTGAGTGCTGGCTGATGACGCTTTCATGAACACCTCATCGGTTAACTGTCATCAGTCAACAGTTAGCCTTAAGTTGCTTCTTTTTCAAGTAACAAAGTTACTGGGCCATCGTTTTCAATTGAAACTTGCATCATTGCACCGAATTGGCCAGTTTCTACGTGCAAACCACTGGCTGTTAACTTGGTAACAAAACGATTATATAAATCTTCTGCTGATGCAGGAGCCGCTGAACGGTCAAAAGAAGGACGACGGCCTTTGCGACAATCACCATAAAGGGTAAACTGGCTAACTACCAACAACTCACCGCCAATTTCTTGCACGGATTTTTGCCAACGTTCGTCCCCTTGTTCCTCAGGAAACAGCCGCAATTCTAAGCACTTACGCACCATCCAGTCGAGTTCAGCATTAGTATCGGTATTAGCAATGCCTACAAGCAAGTTGAGTCCCCGCCCAATTTTGCCGATGATTTCGTCGTTAACGGTAACTTGAGATGATTTAACTCGCTGGATGATAACGCGCATAAAAAATTAGGAGTTGAAATGAGAAAATGCGATCGCTATTCTCTCATTTTCATCATTCCAATCTTGTACGCAGGCCGAACCTGGAGATGGACAATTTTAACTCCTAACTCTTGTAGAGACGCGATGAATCGCGTCTCTACTTTTATTTCCCAAATCCTTTACCGCGACTGGTAGAAGGTAAGCAAATGCAGTTTTCTATCTGGCTAATTAAAGTTTCACGATCCAGATTTTGACCAATCAGCACTAGTTGGTTTTTGGGTTGACCTTGCCAATCATCGTCATCCAAAGTGAAGCGTTTACCACAAAGGTGGAAAATATGACGCTTCGGACTTTCATCAAACCACATAATCCCCTTGGCCCGGAAGATATTAGAGGGTAGCTGGTTATCTAAGAAATACTGAAACTTCCTAATAGAAAAAGGTTTGTCACTCTGGAAAGAGATGGAAGTGAAGCCATCATTTTCTAAATGGTCAGAGTGATGGTGATGATGTTCGTGGTCATGGTCGTGATGGTCGTGACCGCATGTTGAGTGGTCATGTTCGTGGTCGTGATGGTCGTGGTCGTGATGATGATGCTCGTGATGGTCGTGGTCGTGATGATGATGCTCGTGATGGTCGCGGTCATCCACCACTGTGTCAAAATATTTATCAGATTCAAACAGACCGACACTGAGAATTAACGGAAGTGGTACTTGCGATCGCGTGGTACGGAGAATTCTTGCTCCTTCCTTAACTTCGTTAATTTTCGTCTCTAACTCATTCAAAGTGGCTTCATCAACCAAATCTGTTTTATTCAGAACAATTACATCACCATAGGCAATCTGGCTGTATGCTGCCTGAGAATTAAATAAATCTAGACTGTAATTGGCCGCATCTACAACGGTGATAATCGAATCCAAGCGAGTTAAATCTCGCAATTCTGTACCCAAGAATGTCAGGGCTACAGGTAACGGATCTGCCAGACCAGTTGTTTCTACTACTAAGTAATCTAGATTTTCTTGGCGTTCTAAAACTTTGTAAACTGCATCTACTAAATCATTATTAATAGTGCAGCAGATACAACCATTATTTAGTTCCACCATGTTCTCACCGGTGGAAACGATTAGCTCATTGTCGATGCCAATTTCGCCAAATTCATTGACTAAAACAGCGGTCTTTAAACCCTGTTGGTTGTTGAGGATATGATTAAGTAAAGTCGTTTTGCCACTACCAAGGAAACCCGTAATAATTGTTACTGGCATTCCTTGTTTGGGCGTATCCATTGCTTGAGATTCGGAAGTAGCTGCTGATTGCATAGCGCTGTTATCAAAAAATCAAAAATAGTAATGTAGCGCAGATAGTCCAGAAAACACTAGCGCCGCTACGCGGAATTCAAAATTCAAAACTTGTACTGAGCGCAGTCGAAGTATTCAAAATTCAAAAACCTTTGATTTTTAGGTTTTGGAGATTTTGTCGAATAGTATGTTGATTTCCGCCGTTACGTACTAGCATAGGGATGCTGGATCGTCATCCCATCTGCTTTACTTTATTATTGCGTATCTCCCTATTGAGCATTACACCCCTTGAGGTGTTCGACCTTTGATTTGCATACACTCAGCAGTCAGAATGCTTGCCAATACGAGGTTTTCCATTTTGAATTTTGAATGAGAGAATTTTGAATTGACTATGACCCTAACCCTCTACAATACCCTCAGCCGTCGTCAAGAACCGTTTGAAACAGTCGAACCAGGCAAGGTTAAGATGTATTACTGCGGCGTGACGGTATATGATTATTGCCATTTGGGTCATGCCAGAGCTTGCATCGTTTGGGATGTAGTACGTCGATACCTCCAATTTATCGGCTATGAAGTACGCTACATTCAAAATTTTACTGACATTGATGACAAAATTCTCAATCGCGCCCGTGTTGAGCATTCATCAATGGAAGCCGTAGCCGATCGCTTCATCAAAGCATATTTTGAGGACATGGGACGGTTGGGAATTAAAGAAGCCGATGAATATCCCCGTGCTACTCACACGATGAATGGAATTTTGCGCTTAATTCATGAGTTAGAAAATAAAGGCTTTGCTTACCCCGCTGACGGCGATGTGTATTATGCAGTACGGCAGTTTTCTGAGTATGGGAAGCTTTCGGGACGTAGGTTAGAAGATATGCAAGCCGGAGCCAGCGATGCCTACGGCGGGCTACGCCAACGCGTTAACGTCGAAGATCCAGAATATCAGAAAAAGAAAGACCCCTTTGATTTTGCTCTGTGGAAAGCAGCAAAACCGGGAGAACCTGCTTGGAAGTCACCCTGGGGCGCAGGGCGTCCGGGGTGGCACATTGAATGCTCGGCAATGGTGCGCGATCGCTTGGGCGATACCATAGATATCCATGCTGGTGGTGCCGACTTAATTTTTCCCCACCACGAAAACGAAATTGCCCAATCCGAGGCTGTTACAGAAAAACCCCTAGCCCGTTACTGGTTGCATAACGGTATGGTGAAAGTGGATGGTGAAAAAATGTCCAAATCTTTGGGCAACTTTATCACCATTCGAGAATTGCTAGATCGGGGAGTTGACCCGATGGCGGTGCGCTTATTAGTGCTGACAGCCCAATATCGCACACCCATCGATTTTACCGACGAAGCGATCGCAGATAAAACAAACGCTTGGCACACCCTGAAAGCAGGTTTACTTTTCGGGTATCAATACGGCAAACAGCTGGGCTGGGAAGTAAAGGACACGGAGACGCTGGGACACGGGGACGCGGAGAATGAAAAAGAAATCTTTGCGTCTCCCAGTCTCCCAGTCTCCGCGTCATACATTGAGCGTTTCCAAGAACTTGTGAATGATGACTTTAATTTTCCTGGTGGCTTAGCAGTGCTGTTTGAATTGGCGAAAGAACTCCACCGTGAGGGAAATATTCTTGTGCATCAAGGAAAAACCGAAACGCCAGCTTTGGAGTTACAACGCCAATGGCAAACACTCGTCACCTTAGCTGGAGTATTAGGTTTAGAAGCCAAACCAGAAGTAGAAACTTCTAAAACAGAAGGTTTAAGCGATGCGGAAATTGAGGCGAAAATTCAACAAAGACAAGCAGCACGTCAAGCCAGAGATTTTGCCGAAAGCGATCGCATTCGTAACGAACTCCAAGCACAAGGTATTACGCTAATTGATAGCCGTGAAGGCACGCGTTGGCACCGTAATTAAGAGGGATTGGGGACTGGGAATTTAAGATTAGAAATAAAGTTTTATGAATGCCCAATTCCTAATCTCCGGTATCCAATCCCCAATTACTAATCCCTATTCCCTAAAATTATGTTTTCTGAACTGAAAAAAGCGATCGCCAGTTTCGATATTCCTGCTGATTGGATTGGTATCAGAGCCGTTAAGGAAACTTCCACTAATCGTTTAGTCCGTGACGGCTTACCCCAAGCCAACGGCAAATCCTTCACCGTGGGAGCCATGCTAGAAGTTTTGGTCAATGGCTGTTTGGGTTATGCAGCTACCAACTCCCTAGAACTGCCATCCCTACAAGCCGCCGCCCAAACAGCCTATAAACAAGCACTAGCAGCTAGTGAATGGTGGATACATCCCTTCCGTGAAAGCGAACGTCCTAAAGTTGTTGGTGAATATAAATCTCCATTTATTGAGCCATTGGACGCTTTAAGTCCTGGAGAAATCAACGATTTACTGGTTCGCATTTGCCAAACCCTAAAAGTTGACGACAAAATTGTGCAAACCATCGCCGGCGTCAACACCAGCGAGAGGGAGTCTTGGTTTATTAGCAGTAATGGCTCAGAAGTCTATCAAAAATTTCTATCCATCGGCACTCATTATGGAGCCACAGCCCAAGATGGCGCAATTGTCCAGCAGCGCAGCCACAACGGCTCCCTAGCAAACTGTTATCAAGGTGGAATAGAACTTTTCAAACAAGAGAATTTATTGCATCAGGTACGGCAAATTGGCGAACAAGCAATAGAACTTTTAACAGCAGAAGAATGCCCAACCACCCGTACCAATTTAGTTTTAGCCCCAGACCAAATGATGTTGCAAATTCATGAAAGTGTCGGGCATCCGCTAGAAATTGACCGAATTTTGGGAGATGAACGTAATTATGCTGGGGGCAGTTTTGTAAACAAAAGTGATTTTGGCAAACTAGTATATGGTTCGCCATTGATGAATATTACCTTCGATCCCACCGTCCCTGGTGAATTTGCCAGCTATGGCTTTGATGATACGGGTGCGGTAGCAACACGAGAATATTTAATCAAAGAAGGTGTACTCCAACGGGGTTTGGGCAGCCTGGAGAGTCAAGCTAGAGCAGGCGTACCAGGAGTAGCCTGTGCCCGTGCTTCCTCATGGAATCGGCCAGCGATCGATCGCATGGCAAACTTGAATTTAGAGCCGGATAACGCTAGTTTTGAAGACATGATTGGTGGCATAGAGCATGGCGTTTACATGGAATCTAATCGCTCTTGGTCAATTGACGATCGCCGCTATAAATTCCAATTTGGTTGCGAATACGCCAAATTAATAGAAAACGGTAAACTTACCAAAACCCTCCGCAATCCCAACTATCGCGCCACAACACCAGAGTTTTGGCATAGCTTAATTAAAGTAGGAAATGCTAACAATTGGCAAATGTACGGTACTCCATATTGTGGCAAAGGAGAACCAAATCAAGCTATTTGGGTAGGACACGGTTCGCCTGTTTGTGTATTTTCTAATGTCGAAGTTTTCGGTGGAGGAAATTGAAAGATAAAAAATTTCATAGTGAGGAGTTATGAGTTAAAAGTTAGGAATTAGAAATAAAAAAACTTTCGACTTTAATTATAACTCCTCACTCCTCACTCCTAACTTTTAAAGTATCCCCTATTAATATTTAATCTCCATGAAAATTGAGGAATTATCTACTTTAGAAATCAGTTTTAATCAATTGATTGAAACTCTACTTGTTAAAAAATCAGAAGATGAAGAATTCACTGTAAGGCTAAGCAGTGAACGCAGTCAATTTACTCGTTTCAATCATGCAAAAGTCCGACAAACTGGTTGCGTTGCTGATGGTTGGATTGAACTAACTTTGATGAAAGATGGGCGCAGTAGTTTTCGGCAATTTCCCTTTACTGGAAATTGGGATAGAGACTGGCAATTAGTTTATAGCGCTTTGCAAGAACTACGAGATGAACTGATTCTATTACCCATCGATCCATATTTAGTTTTACCTTCAGGAAATAATACTAGTCGAGAAATACATTCTGGAAATTTATTGTCAGAAGAAGCAGTAGGAACAACTATTCTAGAACTAGTTTCCGAACTTGATTTTACTGGAATATACGCTGGGGGAGTTGTAATTAAAGCTTATGGCGATTCTAGCGGTCAAAAACACTGGTTTGCTACTGATTCTTTCACTTTAGATTATTCTTTATTCATTAAATCTGGACAAGCAGTTAAAGGTACATTTGCAGGTAGCGATTGGAATAAAGATGCATATATAGCCAAAATAAACGAAGCTAAAAAGCAACTAGAACTCCTTTATCGTCCAGCCAAAGAATTACCAAGAGGGCAGTACAAAACTTATTTTGCTCCTGCTGCTGTTGCAGATTTATTAATGATGCTTTCTTGGGGTTCTGTAAGCGAAGCTGATATCCAACAAGGTAATAGTTCTTTAGCGGCTTTATGGCGTCAAGAAAAACAATTGTCTCCGAAATTTAGTTTTAAAGAAAACTTTCAACGGGGCTTAGTACCTCGATTTAATGAATTAGGCGAAATAGCAGCATTAGAGTTACCTATTATAGAAAAAGGATACTTAGTAAATACTCTGGTGAATTCTCGTACTGCTAAAGAATATGGAAAAATTGCCAATGGTGCTAATGGTTCAGAGACATTACGTGCCCCAGAAGTGAGTCCCGGTAATTTAGTATTTGACCAGATTCTTCCAAGTTTAGATACAGGATTATATGTATCGAATTTGCATTACTTGAATTGGAGCGATCGCCAAACTGGTAGAATCACAGGTATGACCCGTTATGCTTGTTTTTGGGTAGAAAACGGAGAAATTATTGCTCCCATTGAAAACTTGCGTTTTGACGAAAGTCTCTATCGCTTTTGGGGAGAAAACCTCATCGATTTAACTACTTTTCAAGAATTTATTCCCGAAGTCGGAACATATGAAAGTCGTCAACTAGGAGGTAGTCTAGTTCCCGGTATGTTAGTCGAAGATTTTACTTACACTCTTTAAGTGGGGAGATGGCAACGCCTTAGGGAAAGGTAAAAGGGAAAAGGGGGATCTTTCTTTTCCCCTTTGCCCTTTGCCCCTTACTCTTTGCCCCATCCCCCATATTTAAACTTGGCATAGGCATTTGCTCTATATCTGCTAATAATAGAGGAGTAGGTTTTTTCAGGAATTGCGATGATTAGTCCGCAGCAGGTTGAGGCAATGATCGTGGCGGAACTGCCAGACGCCCAAGTTCAGGTGCAAGACTTGACTGGTGGCAACGACCACTATCAGGTCACAGTAGTTTCATCGCACTTTGCAGGTAAAGGACTAGTGCAACAACACCAATTAATTTATGGTGCGTTGCAACAAGCTATGTCAAGTCAAGCGATTCACGCTTTGTCTCTAAAAACATATACTCCTGAAGCTTGGCAAGCAACATCAGCTTCGTAAATATCAAAGTTAGGAGTTATGAGTACAGACAAGGGTTAACCCTAGTTTGTACAAGAGTTAGGAGCGATAAATTTTTTACTCTTTACTCCTAATTCGTGATTGTTCAATGTAACATAGGAAACACGAATACCATGACACCAGAACTCAAAGAGAAAATCGATAAATTGGTAGAAGACAACAAGATTTTGGTTTTCATTAAGGGAACCAAGTTAATGCCCCAATGTGGTTTCTCCAACAATGTTGTGCAAATTCTGAATACTTTGGGAGTTCCTTTCGAGACAGTTGACATTCTTGCAGATAATGAAATCCGCCAAGGAATGAAGGAATACTCCAACTGGCAGACATTTCCCCAAGTGTATATCGATGGCGAATTCGTTGGTGGTTCAGATATTATGATTGAACTCTACCAACAAGGTAAATTGCAGGAAAAGGTAGAAGTAGCACTAGCTTCGTAAGCATAGGGCATAGGATATGGGGCACTTGTACTGAGCGTAGCCGTTGGCGCAGCCTCTCGTAGAGAAGTATAGGGCATTGGGCAAAGGTTAAGGGGCAAAGGGGAAAATAAAGATCCCCCCTTTTCCCTTTTAGTGTTCCCCGAAGCGAAGCCATCTTCACACTGCCCATTTCTAAAAGCCAAAAATCCCCTCAGTCGCATTGGCAAGACCAATACAGGGCTGAGGGGATAAGTTTTATCAATACAATATCTCCAAAATTCCACACCACAAGAACCCGTTGACCAATACAAATAATATGCTATAATTATCTGCGTTGATTTACGGTTACTATTAATGACCAAGCAAGCGGTATTAGTAGTAATCGGGCTGTGGCTGTGGTTGCGGCACTGCAAAGTTTGATGCATCGTACAAGTAGCGGCTGGCTTCCTCTTCTAGGCGATGAATCAGAAAGGGTTCAATGGTGTTGCCGTGTCGCAGTGCGGCTAGATATCCATCCAAATACATCCGCATATCATCCATACGATAACCGCGATTCCATAACTCGACGAAGGCGTCAGTGAGTCTTTGGTAATAGCGAATGGTTTGTGTGTCTTGGAGCATAACTGCTGTATTAATGTCTTTGGAATGAGAATTGTAAATGATTCACGTTCAAATGTGAAGTGTAATTTCACTTTGGGATCAATTAAAAATAAACATATGTCCTTCGGTTAGCACTCTCCTAGTAGCTACAAACTACTTTAATCGTATTCCAGAAAACACCTATTTTACTTATCTCCTAAGGGATTTTTATAATTTTGCCTGCCAGCAGAGAGATTTTATTAGTGCTATATTCATGGATATAAGCACTAAATCTCTTCCTTAAGAATCACTTTTCCATGAAGGTGGAAAGCTTTTTTCTTAAGGATTAGCTATTCGGTTTATGGTTGCTGGATCTCATAACCGTCAAGAAACAGAATATTTAAGTTAGAAGAACTTTTGATAAGTTCGACAACTCTTTTTATAAGTTTAACAAAAATTTAAGAATATTTCTAATGCCTTTTTGTAAAGGACAAATTAAAGATATTGGCTCTTTTTTTATGAGGAAATGTAAAGCTAATAACAGTTGAAGTAACAAAGGCTACAAAACCTTAGACATGGGCTTGTTACTTTGAAAGTCATCGACGCTAAGGGGTCTTGCCACCGTGGGTTCGGTTTGTATAGAAATCATTGAAGGGAATCCCCATCTAAGGTCGTTGCTAGGTTGGCACTTGCAACAACTGGAATACCGGGTGCATCAAGCTGCCAGTATTTATCAAGCAAGGGAAGTATTTTTAAGCCATCAACCAACACTCGTGGTTTTGGATGCAGATCTTCCTGACGGTGACGGCATTGAATTTTGTCGTTGGTTGCATCGTCAGCAACAGCCTTTAATCTTAATGCTATCTGCCCGCAATAGTGAAGCCGATATTGTCGCAGGTTTAAAGGCGGGTGCAGATGATTACTTGAGCAAACCTTTTGGAATGCAAGAGTTTTTAGCACGCGTAGAGGCACTCATCCGCCGTAAGCGCACACCGACTGCACCAGCATATTTGGATTATGGTACTTTGCAAATTGATTTAGTTCAGCGCCGTGTCCGCTTCCAGGGAGAGTTCATTGACTTAACACCCCAGGAATTTAGTTTATTGTACGTTTTAGCACAAGCTGGGGGAGTGCCTCTGAGCAGGTCAGAATTGCTGCGTCGTGCTTGGCCTGATGCCATCGATAACCCTCGTACCATTGATACTCACGTTTTGTCGCTGCGGAAAAAAGTTGAACTCGATCCCCGACAACCTAGCTTGATTCAAACTATCCGCAATGTGGGATACCGTTTTAACATGGAAATTTTGAATAGTAACATTCCACAGTCACAAACAAAGTTAACTAGAGAAAGATTTAGTAATCAACGTTCAACACTTAGTAGTAGTCAAGTGTAAAGGGGCATGGGGCATGGAGCATGGGAAAGATAGGTAGAATTATTACTAATTTCTAACTCGTGTCTCCTGTTTCATTAATCCAAAATCTAAAATTCAAAATCGTCTTGAGATTGTGCTTGAATCAAAGTTTCTCGTAATTCATCCCAGTTAATTTCAGAAACTCTTTGATTTGTTGATAAATGACCTTGCTGTAAGTGTAATAATTGAGTGCAAAATATCTGGGCTAAATCAAGTTGCTGATTTACCATCAAAATCGTGGTTTGATGGGTTTGACTCAATTGGATTAAGACTTGTATTAAATGGGAAGCTGCACCAGCATCTAGGGAAGAGGTTGGCTCGTCTAATAATAAAATTTTAGGCTGGATGAGTAAGGCACGAGCGATCGCTACTAATTGTCGCTGTCCCGCAGAAAGCTGCACCTCTGTTCGACCTAACCATTCATTGGGGATGTGCAGTTGTTCTGTCCAATAATTGACTCTTTCCTCAATTACCTGTTTAGACAAACCACGCAAAACCAAAGGATAAGCCAAAGCTTGCCCAACTGTCATCCCTAACAGCTTTGATTCTTGCAATACAAGTGTCACCATCTGGCGTAGCTGGATGACGGGAATTTGGCGATATTCTTGATTTTCTAGATAGATTTTGCCACTAGTGGGTTCAATGAGGCGGTTTATGAGACGTAGTAACGAAGTTTTACCACCGCCCATTGCGCCTACAATGGCTATGCGATCGCCCTGGGATACTTCAAAGGAAATATCCTGCAATATGGGATATCCCTGCTGATTCCCTGAAGCTTGGGTTTTCAGCTTTGTAAACAGATTAACTTTTTCTAGCCTGAGTGTGGCGGTATGGGGCATTGGGCATGGGGCATTGGGCATGGGGCATTGTAAACAGATTAACTTGTTCTAGCCTGAGTGTGGCTTTTGCTATGACACTATTCAAGCAAGTGGGGAACGAGGAGATGAGGAAGAAGACAAGGAGACAAGAGGACAAGAAGAATAATTCTTAACTCCTAACTTCTAACTCACCACTCCCGATGCTCGATGCCCCATACCCAATGCCCTATTTTATAGTTAAAGCTGTGGCGATCGCCCAACCATCGACTAATAGTAGCAATAGTGTGAATCCTAGTAAAATCGCATACATCCAAGGTTGCGCTAAAGGACGAACATCTGTAGTGTCAATGTTGGTCTTGGCTTGGACAATTTGCACCAAACGGGCAAATCCCGCTACACGCATCGGTAGTAAATAAGCTTTTCCATCTTGGCTGAGGAAATAATAAACTATACCTCCTTGACCAGTGGTGCGGGGTTTTAACTCTTTGACTTCCGACCAAGGTAAAAACCAGCCTTTACGAAAAAAGCTGGGTACCCAACGGGGGTAACTAACCTGAATTCCTTGTTCGTCTAGTATTACTCGTTCGGTCAAAACCGCATACAAGCCAACAAAGCCGATGCTAATCCCTACGCATAATAATGCTGGGGGTATGGGTGCGGCTGTTACCTGTGATAAGAAGGGTAAGGGAACTGTGAGTGCGATGTATAGACTCAGCAGCGTTATCCGAATCAAAGGAGAAAGATTAAAAATAGAAGCTGAAGTATTGGCTGAATTTGCTGTCACGGCTCAATTACAATGCTTTTCTTCATTGTAGGATAGCTTTTCGTCCTACTTCGTCTAGGGTAAATACTTTTGGACAACACTCCAGCCACTAACGGATACCCAGGCAAATCCTAGAAACAAAATAATATTTACGCCGATGTGTAAAGGTCTAGCCCAAGGTCGTCTGGCATTAATTTGGGTTGCACTGAAAGCAGACAGTAAAACCAAGGCTACTACAATCAATCCAGCCAGCAAGTGTGACGAGTGTCCTAGAGAGCCAAAGTGTCCCAAAGTGCCAACAATGCCGATCGCCAGCAATAGTAGCACTAAACTTACCATACTCATGCCCATTAGATAGTGCAGCGATCGCGCTCCTCTATTTCCGCCCATAAATAACGGAATAAAAGGAAATTGCTGCGAAGTTCTCGCCCGAAACATCCAAACCCCGGTGACTGCTAACATTACGTATGCCAGCAGAGACAACCCCATCGACCAGGCGGCAATTTTCCACAACCAAAGAAATGAAGGCAGATTCATAACATGATTGTAGATGAGAGTGGCGCATTGGGCATTGGCTAGAGGAGCAGGGGAGGCAGGGGAGCAGAGGAGAAGTTAGAGTAAGTCTTTCCCCTTGTCTCCTTGTCCCCTTGTCCTCTTCCCATACCCCATGCCCTGTTTGGCCAATGACCAATGACCAATGACTAATGACTAATGACCAATGACTGATGACTAATAAAAAAAAAGGCTGCTGAATTCAGCAACCCAGAAATTGAGCCAAATTGTTTTTTTTAATCAATAGCTGCTAAACCAGCGATTTGTAAGGGTTTTATACTATCTCCGGTCTTTGTATTAAGTTGCTGCACCATTTTTGTGGTATCTATAGGTTCTTTTCCAAATGATGAGTCTGTATCTAACTCATAATTGCTAGGGTCATCGAGCATCAGGCGATCGCACGGAATCGTATCGGATAAAATTGCACTTGCCATCATACCCGTATGAATCTCAATTTGAGCTGTTCGCGGAGCTTCAAACACTAAGCGTTGCCCTGGAAAAACAACCCTTTCAAAATACCAATTGGGAATATTAGAGATGCGAGCTACCTGTATTTTGCTCGTGGCATTAATGTAGCAGCAGAGAATTTTCCCCGATTGCTCAGGTGGTAGAGGATCTAAAATTTGAGCCATAACTGCTGAGGAGCTTTACGCCACAATTTTACATTAGACTTGTCAAGCCTAGCACCGACTGATCCCCAGTTGCTGTAACTGTCAATACCAACTGAATATTTATAGATTATTTCTATCTAAAGAAATATTTATGGTTATGAAAATTTTGTAATTATTTATGCCTTTTTCGCAATTATACAATATTAAGAAAAGTTTTAGATATTTTTTCTAGGTATAAAAGCTTTAATTCCCTCAAGACAGATAACTAGGACATTAAATTGACGACGATCCCTTTGCGAACAATTCAGTTTTGTTGTTCTATCTCAAGATTAATACAGCCAGATGGTCGCTTTCTGAATAAACTCAATGTTATTGTAAAGCTATATGAAAAATATCTTCATAAATGTCTGCCTGTCATATGCATTTAATGTGCAAAGTAACTTTATTGATTCCTAAAATTGGGAACAAAAGTTTGACTACCAATAATTGGCTTCAATGTCAAGCCAGATGGTGATAGATAAAAGCAACTAAAACAAAAACACTCTTTAAAACAGAAGTTTTTCTCGTTTTCCCCCAAAATTGGCAAGATGGCAGTCAAAACACCCATAATGGAAAATCGAATTCTTTATGTTCGCCTTCCCTGTAACCCCATCTTTCCCATCGGGGTTGTCTACCTCAGCGATAGCGTCCACAAGCAATTTCCCAACATCGAACAGCGCATTTTTGATTTGGGAACAGTACCACCTCTAGACTACAACTCGGCTTTAGATCGGTGTATCGATGAATTCAAACCCACACTACTAGTATTTTCTTGGCGCGATATTCAAATTTATGCCCCAGTCGGCGGACGTGGTGGTAACCCGCTACAAAACGCTTTTGAGTTTTACTACGCCAAGAATCCTTTATTAAAACTACGCGGGGCACTGGGCGGTTTGCGAATCTTCATCGCTTACTATGTAGAGTTGTGGCGTAACCTGGGCTTAATCAAACGCGGTTTAAAGGGTGCCCAAAAATATAATTCTTATGCCCGCGCAGTTGTGGGTGGTGGTGCAGTCAGCGTATTTTACGAACAATTGGGTAAAAGCTTACCCCAAGGGACAATTATTTCTGTGGGTGAAGGGGAAACTCTGCTGGAAAAACTTTTAAGTGGCAGAGAGTTTCGAGATGAACGCTGTTATGTTGTGGGAGAAACTCAACCACGAAAACGGCTAATTCACGAACAACCGACTCCCATAGAAAAAACAGCTTGCAACTACGACTATATCGAAAGCATCTGGCCGGAATTTAACTATTATCTGCAAGAACAAGACTTTTATATAGGCGTACAAACTAAGCGTGGTTGTCCTCACAATTGTTGTTATTGCGTTTATACGGTTGTCGAAGGCAAACAAGTACGCATTAATCCAGCAGATGAAGTAGTTGCCGAGATGCGCCAATTATACGATCGCGGCATTCGCAACTTCTGGTTTACCGATGCCCAATTCATCCCCGCCCGCAAATTTATCGACGATGCCATAGAACTCTTGCAAACAATCGTCGATTCTGGTATGACAGACATTCATTGGGCAGCTTACATTCGAGCTGACAATTTGACACCACAACTGTGTGAGTTGATGGTGAAAACCGGGATGAACTACTTTGAAATTGGCATTACCAGCGGTTCTCAAGAACTCGTGCGGAAAATGCGGATGGGTTACAATCTCCGAACCGTTTTACAAAACTGTCGTGACTTAAAAACTGCCGGTTTCAACGACTTGGTTTCCGTCAATTACTCCTTTAACGTCATTGACGAACGTCCCGAAACCATCCGCCAAACCATCGCCTACCACCGGGAACTAGAGCGAATTTTTGGTGCTGATAAAGTCGAACCTGCCATCTTCTTTATTGGACTCCAACCCCATACCCATTTAGAAGAATATGCCTTCAAAGAGGGCATCCTTAAACCAGGGTATAATCCAATGAGCTTGATGCCGTGGACAGCTAAAAAACTCCTCTGGAACCCCGAACCTCTTGGTTCCTTCTTTGGAGAAGTCTGTTTACAAGCTTGGCGGCAAAATCCCAACGACTTCGGACGGGAAGTCATGAATATTTTAGAAGAAAAACTGGGTTGTGCCGACTTAGAAGCAGCACTTTCTTCACCAATCGAGAGGAAAGAAAAACAGCTAGCGGGTGTATCCTAGAAAACACAAGAATATGGAGATATTCAGAATTTTGAATTTCTCCCCCCTCTTTCTCAGCGCTTGAAGCGGTTCGTTTTCATAAAATCCCAAACTCATGTTACAAGGCTCAATTCTACAACAGCTGGAAACAGCCCATCGCCACAGCACCAGGCCAATTCGATTCGGGGTGTACTATAAAAATACCCTAGTATCCCTCTGCCATGCCCTAGAAGACCATATCCTAGCAGACGAGGATCGCCCTTTAGTCATCACAGCCTTCCAACAGGGTAAATGGTATCTGCAAGAAGCCGAACGATATGCAGACATCGCCCAACGCAGCCGCGAGATTGTGATTATGGCTGGCTCTGACGCGGGCTTTGCCGAACATCCCACAAGCCTGCTACCGAATGTAAACTTAGTAGCATTAGAGCCAGCCGATTCGGTAGCACAAGAGTGGCACTTAATTATTTTGTCGCCGAATTACACAGCAATGGTAATTTGTCAAGAGCTATCGGCTGCTGATTATGGCAAGAGTGGAATACCAGCATCAGACTTAGAGCGCAAATTCTATGGTTTGTGGACATTTGAGCCAGAGTTAGTGCAAGAGACAGCAGAAATAGCGATCGCTCACATCAAAAAATACAACCCAGAACTCGCTAATAAACTCATTGCCCATAGAGAGGCGATGTTACCGTCTACCACCAGATTAGAAAACTTAGGTACAGTTGTCTCCCGTGTAGTCGATTATCTCCAAACTGGGCAAGACAATTTATCCATCCCTACAGCCCTTGGACAACAAACCTTAGATCGGAATTTGGTTTCTAATGAAATCCAAGCATTTTTAAGGATGGCGCAACTGTTGGATATGGCAGATGTCAACAATCCAATGGCAGCAAGCGAAGTAGTAGCACTTGCTGAAGCTGTAGCCCAGCTTTTGGATCTTCCTGCATGGCAGATTAAGAGATTGCGGCTAGCGGCCTTATTACATCGCATAGATCCATTACAAAAAGCAGAAAGCGTTCTCGCTTCTGATAATATATCTACCCCTAATCAAGAAGATGCCCCCAGTTGTCCTTTGATACCAGGGGCACAGGTATTGCGAACCATGCCACGACTGCGAGCAGTTGCCCAAATTATTACTCACCAAACCGAATGGTGGAATGGCACAGGGGAACCAGCAGGTTTAGCTGGAGATGAAATTCCTTTAGAGTCGAGAATTTTGGCATTATTGGCAGACTTTCAGTGGCGAGTAAATCAGCGAAAAACCTCAAATCAGAGTCGCCAAGAAATATTTACTCAAGCTTTAGATGAGTGCAGACAGCAACAATCTACCCGCTTTGACCCTAAACTTGTAGATACCCTAGCTTTATTAGTTATGGGTTTACAACAAGGACTCGATTTACCCATCATGACACCCAAATATAGCAGTGGTGTTTGGCTACTTGATTCCCAATGGGATAGCCAAAGCAAGACAAGTGAAGAGATTAGTAGTTACCCGAAATGAATATTGAAGCTATTAAATTAGGAAAACTCAAACAACTTCCAGGGGCAAATTTAGAAGACGAAGAACTTTCCCGACTGGATTTAAACCGAATTAATCTTGCTGGTGCCACTCTTGTGGGTGTTAACTTCGCTGCTTCCAAACTCGAAGGCGGGCATTTAGAGGGGGCGAATTTAATGGGGGCGAACCTCCAAGGAACCGACTTGCGGGCGAACCTTATGGGAGCAAACCTCATGCAAGCAGATTTAACTGGTGCTGATTTGCGGGGTAGTAATCTGCGGGGTGCTAACTTGATGGGAGCCAGACTCAGCGATGTATCCTTGGCAGGTGCTTTCGTCAGTGGTGCCAATTTGATGAATGTCAACCTGCAAGGTGTGGACTTACGCGGTGCTGACTTGCGGGGTGCAAACCTGACTGGGGCAAATCTCAAAGGCGCAGACTTGAGTCGTGCTGATTTGCAAGGGGCATTATTGAGTGAAGCAAACCTGGAAGAAGCTGACTTGCGTGGGGCGAATTTAGCAGGGGCGAATTTTACAGGGGCGAATTTGCTGTGTGCAGAGTTAGAGGGGGCAAATTTGAACGGTGTTAATTTGGATAAGGCGTGTGTGGTGGGTACAGTGGTTGAGACGCGGGGGTAAATATTGCACTAAAAAAGGCAGTATCTGGCTACTGTTAAAATTTTTCCAGGTGGAGCAGGTGAAAATTTGTGAGCTTAACTGTACCCCTAGCAGTCCCTATTAAAAAATTAAGGCATGACCGACGAAAATCAAACAACTCAGATGAAGAAGAGTTTGACCCGGTAACAGATCCAAGGGATTGGTCGGCAGCAGAAACAGAATTAGCCTGCTTTGCGCTTGCCAGAAGCAAGGGTAAACGGTTGGTTAGAAATCATCAATACCAAAAAACCGCCTATGCCGATTATTTGTGTATTTTTGAGGACTACTCAGAATGACACCCATTGCCGAACAAGTTTCAATTACTGCAATCATTCCTATGCTAACCGCTATCGGAAATCGGCAATGGGAACAATTCAAAGAACTGGAGGCAGATTTTGTATCCCAGTATGGGGTAGAGGTCTGGCAAGGAGTTGGATGTGCGATTCGTTCGCTCGAAATGAGTAGAAATACTCAAGGATGAGCGACAGGTGA
>JAVRBO020000074.1:0-27447 GCA_034531195.2 Nostoc sp. ChiSLP01 | reverse complement strand
ACTTTAAAATTGATACATTTAGGCAAGCAGGGGAAGCAGGGGAGGCAGGGGAGGCAGGGGAGGCAGGGGAAGTATGGGAGGCAGGGGAGGCAAGAAGAATGATTTGTATCAATAATTTCGTGAAATGGTGTAACTAAAAGGCTCATTCACGAGTATCAAAGACTCGCCCACAAATCTTAGATTTATAGGACTTATATCAAGTTCGCTTAATCACTTATAAATCTCGAAACACCCCACCCGCGCTGCCGCGCACCCTCCCCGATGCCTTGGGGAGGTGCCGCAGGCGGTGGGGTTCTTTCTATGCGTCTTCATATCGAAATGGTATTAGCTCGATTAACCAGTCAATAGGGATCGATTAACAGGTTCGTAACTGACAATTAAAAATGACAACTAATTATATAAATTTCAAAAGCTAAAATCGTTCCAGAAAGGAATCTCAAAGGAAACTTAACTTTAGATATCCAATAGGAGCAAAAACGTGAATTTGGACGATTTAGCCCTACAGATACAAAATATACGTAAACGCGTTGCTATTTTGCAAAGCAAAAGTGAACAGCAAAAAGTACAGCAAGATATTGAACTCGTCGCCGCAGTATTTGGAGAAGTTTACCTCGCTTTGGAAGAATTGCAAATAGCTAATGAAAACCTACAACAGCAAAATAAAGAATTACAGAATGTTCAACAAGATTTAGTATTAGAACATCAACGCTACCAGGAACTTTTTGAGGAATTACCAGATGCTTATTTGGTAACTGATATACAAGGCATAATTCAAGAAGCTAATTCTGCTGCTAGTACTTTATTGAACGTTTATAAAAGTTTATTAGTGGGCAAATTCTTAGAAAATTTTGCACTTGAGAAAGAGTTAATTGCTTTTCATCTGAAACTGACTCATCTACGCGATCGGCAAATTCCAGAGTGGAAAACCCAAGAATGGGAAGTAAACTTACGGCCGCATGAGAAAACACCGATCATTGTTGCGCTTAAGGTGGCTGCTGTGCGAAATCAACAAGGTGAATTAGTCGGTCTACGCTGGCTATTGCGGGATGTTAGCGAAAGCAAACGAACCGAAGCAAAGTTGCAATGGGCAGAAGAAGCGATGCGAGAAGCACTTGCTAAAGAAAGACAACTGAGCGAACTTAAATCACGTTTGCTTACTACTACTTCCCATGAATTTCGCACGCCTTTGGCTGCTATCCATTCTTCTGCGGAATTACTAGAATATTATCGCCATCGATGGAGTGAGGAGCGACAAAATACTCACCTGCGTCGCATTCAAAAATCTGTAATGCATATGACTCAGCTTTTAGATGATATATTAATGCTGAGTCAAGATGAAATGAGTAAGTTAGGGTTTAATCCAAGACCTTTGAATTTAGCGGAATTTTGCCAACATTTGTTAAAACAATTAAAACAAGGCGATGGTTCTCAACATGCGATCGCTTTTAGCTATGAATCCCAAAGCACGAAAGCTAACTTCGATGCTCAATTGTTGCGACAAATATTAAATAATTTATTTTCCAATTCTTTAAAATACTCTCCCATTGGCAGCACAATTAATTTTTATGTTAGTACTACCAGCGATGGAGCTATATTTGAAATTCAAGATTTTGGTATTGGTATTCCCGCTGCTGACATTGAACACATTTTTGAACCTTTCCATCGCGCCAGTAATACCGACAATATTCCAGGACTAGGATTAGGGTTGTCCATTGTTAAAAAAGCTGTAGATTTGCACGGTGGGGAGATTACTGTCAAAAGTGCGATCGATGTAGGAACTACTTTTAAAGTTATTGTGCCATTTTCCAGTAATGTCCAGGGCAGTTATGCAGAGGTAGGGGAGGCTGGGGAAGCAGGGGGGGCAGAGGAGGCAGGGGGGGCAGGGGAGGAAAAAACAGCTTAACCTAACCGTATTGGAGTTTGAGATTATTTTTTAGGAAGTTTTAATTTGTTCTTTTCACTTTATTTATGCAGGAAAAAATAAACGGGTAGAACAAGAAAATCCGGGTAACAGTGGCGATGTAATTTCGTCGCCATCTAATAAAGTTGCAACTAAAACCAACTGTGCTTTTTCTCGACGATAAACTTCAACTTTTTGAGTAAAGCGATCGACAATCCAATACTCACGCACGCCGTGAATTGAATATAATTTCAATTTGGCTTCTTTGTCTCGAAGTTCGTTTTGTTTACCAGCAGATAAAACTTCGACTACTAATTCTGGTGCGTCGGTTAGATGTCCTGCTTCATCTTCAATTTGCGCTAGTCGTTTTCGACTTACCCAAACTATATCCGGGATGACACTATCTGCTTGGGAAAACAGCACCCCTGGAGCTACAATTGTTTCGCCTAAACCAATAGACTCCGACCAAGCATCAAGCGATCGAGCAATTTTTACACAAACTTGTTGATGACGGCGGTGAGGAGCGGGAGTCACAAAAAGTTCACCATTAATTATTTCATAGCGTGTCCACTCATTTTCAGGTAAAACCTCTAAATCCTGAACTCTCCAGCCTATTCCGTCAATGGCTTGGCTCATGATTGTTCCCGTTCGCTTTTTTGATTGAGAATTCTGAATTGCTATTCTATCTAATTCAAAGATGTTAATGTCGGTCGCTGTTTTTGAATAGCTACTGTTTGAAGACTGATGGTAGTAACGTAAAACAGTTTGGATATTTTTTTTACATACTTCTTGACCAAATAACTGAGATAGCGATCGCCACAACTGGCAACCAATTTGTTTAATATAGTCGTGTTCATAACTTATCTGTACCGCGATTTCCGCATAGGTGCGTCCTAGCCAGCTTTCCAGAAATACCACAGATTGAACATCATTGAGTCTTTGCCCAAACGTAGAGCATAAAAGACTATCGACTAGATTTAGCGCTTCTTCTGCCGTCATTAGTCAGCCTGCTTTATTTATAGGTTAGACTTATGAAATTTCTGTTGTCTAAGAGATAATTACGTTAACTGTTACAAATTTTTACAGGAAGTACTCACTTTTTCTCACTTATATTGCATTCCATTTGGCTTAATAATTAATACACTGTAGGGAGATAATGGATACCTCGAAATTTATAACAAGGAGATTAATCCTATGAAATTTGGTATTGATATGGGACACAATTGCCCTCCTCACGATACAGGAGCAACAGGCATCAAACAAGAAGATATTTTAACTAAAGCAGTTGGTACACATTTAATTCAAAAGCTCAAAGCAGCAGGTCATACTGCTATTGATTGCACTGCTACCAGCGCTAGCAGTGTTACGGATTCTCTCAGACAACGAACTAATAAGGCAAATACTAATAACGTTAATGTTTTTGTTTCGATTCACTTCAATAAATTCAACGGTACAGCCAATGGCACAGAAATTTTTGCCATTAGTAATGCATCAAAAGGTATTGCTCAATCAGTTCTCAAAGAGATTGTTAAACTTGGTTTTAATACTAGAGGAGTTAAAAACGCAGGTTTCTTTGTTTTGAAGAATACACAAATGCCAGCTATTTTAATTGAATGCTGCTTTTGTGACGCCAAAGTAGATATGGATCGCTTTGATGCTGAAAAAATGGCGGAAGCGATTAAAGATGGATTAGTTGGCGAGTCAAATGACGAGGAACATAAATCTGATAAGAAATATGTTTTGGAAATTACCACAAAAACTGTTCTCAAGCCTTCTACAGAACAGGCTTCAGACCTTCCAAAAGAATCTCTAATTGATATAGAGCCAGGGGATTACCCAGTTTTAGATGTCCGTTTTGAGGAAAATCATTATTGGGTTAAGTGGCCGGATAAAAGTAAAGGGAATCGAGATGAACATTTTGTTTTTGCTGGACATAGCAAAGTGATAGAAAAAGATTAATGCCCATCGACTGCTACAAGGGGTATGGAATTTAACGTTAATTGTTGACTGATGAGTGTTAACAATTAATCGGCTAAATACGTCTCCATGCCTGAATAATTAGATCTCTGACTTCTTATAGAAGTCGGAGATCTAAATCTATTTATTCTGCTTAGTACAAATCAAACTTAAGTATTTTTAAAAAGGTAAATTATGTCATTGCTAAATGATTTGGTAAGTAGTTATTTGCAAAAAGACTTGCAAGAAATTTTGACTAAAGTTGGTATCCAGTCTGAAAAAATTACCGATAATAATCGGCAAATATTAAAAGAAGTTACCCTTGCTCAATGGTTATTAGAGTCTGCGAGAACCGAAAGCGAACTTGCTATCAAAGCTAACAATTTCGGGGGATTAAAATGGCGATATCCTGATATGGAGGGGTTTGCTGAACCGTTAAAAATGAAAGTTCCTTCGGAGGCAGAAGAAGTTGAGTTTTGTAAATTCACAAATATAGACGCTTTTATTATTGGTTATTGGAAGTTTTTAACTCGCACTCCCTATCAAGGTTTAGAAGATTACACCAATACACCAGAAAATTTTCTTGGCTTTCTCAAGGGTAAAGGTTATTCATCCGATCCAAACTATGTTGCTAAAGTTGTGAATTTGCTGCCAGAAGCGCAGAGTTTACTGGCTAATGCAAGTGGGGTTGCTATTCTTCCCCCAGTAGAAAAACTACAGTTAATTCGTGCCCCTCAAGAAGTGGAAGTAGGGCAAAGTTTTCGCGTTGAAGGTGTAGCACGTATAGCTGACAGCGGCAAAGTTTTGTCGATAACTATTGATGACAAATTTCCAGCGCCAAGTGTACCAATTAAAGAGGACGGAAAGTGGCAATTTGATTTTGTGTTTAAACAAGAAGGCGATCGCCGCATAATTCTTAGTGTAGACGATCTAACTCTAGCGATCGCCATTAAAGTTGTTGTCCCTTTTGATAACAACGATGATGAAGAAACTCAACAACCTACAGCATCCAGTGTATCAGGAGTCAAGGTGATTCAACTCACTGGTAGTGTAGGAATTGGCGGAGTCAATAAAGCTGATGATGTTAAGGCAGTAAAAGCACGATTGTATGAGCTAGGCTACACCTGGGTAGGCGATCCTAACACTGCAACCATAAACAGAGGATTATTTGACGCCATCAAACTCTTTCAATCAATTATTGCTGGTCGCAGTACTGTTAATGGTGATGGTCGAGTTGATGTTGGCCAAATGACTCATCGATGGCTGCAAGCAGCTAACGCGCCACAGTGGGTGTTAATGCCAAAAAGCGACCCAGAAAATGGTTTGATTAACGGTGAACTAGCGGAAACTGAAGATAACCACGATTATGGAACCCATTGGTTAGCTGATGCGATTAAAGAAATTGCCCAAGATTATCAAAACAGCTATCGTAACACTCACCCCAAAGCTGCTTTATTTGCAATTAATGATGTTAGCCTTCCTCATGGAGGAGATACTCGCGACCATGAAGGACATGAAACGGGTATGATGTGCGATGTTTTCTTGCCCAAAAAGAATGGAGCTTTTGGTGGGATTTTTTGGTCGAGTTCTGAATATGATGTAGATGCTACACGAGCTATTCTTAAATCTATTCGCAAGCACAAGTTAGTAAAGCCAGGGGCGATTTTCTTTAACGATCCAAAGCTAATTACAGAGGGGCTTTGTACGTATTTGGGCGGCCACGAGCATCATATTCATTTTGAAATTTATCCACCACTGAGAAGCTAATTCTGTGCTGTAATTTGGATTTTAGATTATTGCGATCTGGTGTTTGGTTGAACACTTATCATAAGGGCTGATGTTGGGATGCAGGGACGCAAAAAGTTTTTTTGATAAGTGATTAAGCAAACATGATATCATTAAGACCGCAGAGGATTAAAGCGTGTTGCTTGTTAGTCATGCCCTTGAATTCAAGTTCAAGGCTAACAGCTAAAGTCTACTGAAATAGAGTAAAAATTTTTAGTAGATATAGCAGTTTCCAGCTAGGTTAAGATATAAACCGTTGGTAAAACACAGACAGCAAAAGACTTTCTTTGCTTGTTGCCTATTACCTGCTATATTTTTTGTAAATCCTTACAATTTCTGCCCTGCGTAAATCGATCGCACTTCACCGTTACGCCGGATGACTGCTTCGCCATTACTAACATCTACAAGTGTCCAACCACTAGAACCAATGGTTTCACCCATATTGATGCGGCGAGTCACGCCATCAATTTTAAACAAAGCAGCAGATTTATTGCCTAACTCTAGCAATCCTTCCAATGTACTACTTGGAGCCTCTGCCATCGCAGTTGGCAAATACACTTGATGCTGGGTGATAGTTGGTTCTGCTTCTGGTGCGAGTGCTGCACGCAATGGCACAACTGGTAATGCTGGTAGGGGGTTGGGTGTTTGGCGCACGGTTATGGGTGCAGTTTTTGTAGCCACACCCTTCATGTCTGGACGTACAGCCGCAGCTAACATGTTGACAGTGGCGGGTTTAGCAGCTTGTCGCACAGTATTCAAGGCAGTTTTCACAACATTAGGTTGAGAACCCTGCAATGCTGTGGCAACTTGTGGCAAAAGTGTAGGACTACCAGGAATCGCTGGGAGAGCGTAGCGGATTGGGTTACGCACGTAAATGCGTTCGACAACGTTGCCACGGCTAGGAATTGGTGATGTGTTGTTAGCTGCTAGAGGTGGCAGTGGTGGTAGGTTATTTGTTGGTAGCCGGTTGGCAGCAGCTATTTGGCTAGCACTGGTTTGACTGTAAAATCCTGGTCTGACGTAGTTTTGATGATTTTTTACACCTTGCTTATCTATAACTGATAGAGCGCTGAGCATGTAGTCAACTAACTCTGCCTCAATTTCTGGCTTTGCCGACAATTCTGACTGTTGTGGCAGTACAAGAGCCGATTCCGGCAATTTGGTATTTAAAAGATGGACAACGCCAGACTGTACCATGTAAATCATACTGGCGATCGCCACGCCTAATGTTGTTCCAGCAATCAGCAGTTTGCCCAAAGCAGAACTGCTTTTGTGGCGCTTTCTAGTAACTGGTTTTACGGTGGCGGTTTCAAACACAACAGTACTCAATTGCTTGTGGTTAGCTTGAGTAACTGACTGGCCCGAATTATTGGCTGTGTTTGCTGAGATAACCTGCGGTATGGTAGCTGTTTGCAGTGGGTTAAGAGCGCCAGTTGCTACAACTGGAGAGAAGTCACGGTGGTTTGCGCCGCTGTGAACTTCGGAAGAAACCCCGCCAACGGACTGGCTCGATTTTTTCTGACTACTTTGCCTAAAGGTTTGAGAAGCCAGATTACCACTAGCATCGAGAATGCAGTCGATATCCGCAAAGAGTTCATCCATTAAGCCATCAGCATAATTTTCTATCGACCAAGGTTCGTTGGCGATTAAATCTTCTGATGGTTCTGGAACTATGAGACGGGTCGTGGCTTGTTGTAACATAGACGTTTTGGGTTGTTGCTAGGACAGAGAAACGCCGCTCCTACTGCCTTTTAATCAAGATTTATCCATCGAATAGTCAATTCCCCATCTGATGAAGACGAGTTATTGAGCGGTGGTATTAAAATCAACTTCAATCTGGGGATTGTTTACGAGGGCAGTACTAAGACTTATGTCATCTATCATACCCATCTCGCTCTTTTCTACTATACTCGCCCTTTATAAAGTTTTCGTTAAATTAATGCTGTAAACTCTCGCTGGCTCTTTGTTTTACGCAATTCCAGATATAATAACAAGGCGTTAATATCGGCTGGATTGACACCACCTATACGTGCAGCTTGACCGAGTGTGAGCGGTTTTACGCGAGTCAGTTTTTCCCGCGCTTCTTTGGAAAGAGTATCAATTTTTGTGTAATCCAAATCCGCAGGTAACTGGCGGTGAGCTTGGCGGGCGATTTGGTCGATCTGATTTTGTTGCCTAGCTAGATATCCAGAATATTTGATGTCAATTTCTGCGCCTTCTTTCTCGGCGCGGTTGAGGGTGGGGTTTCCCAGTCCGAATCTATCGAGGTCAACGTAATGGAATCCCGGACGCCGCAGTAAGTCGTTTAAGGTAATCGAACCTTTGATTGCTTGCTGAGTATGAGATGCGATCGCTATACCAATTTCATCATGTTCTTTAATGCGGGTGTTGTATAGCCGCGATTTTTCTGTGGTAATCTGGGTTTGTTTTTGGGTAAATAAATTCCAACGGCGATCGTCAATTAAACCAATTTCCCGTCCCAAGGGGGTCAGGCGTTGGTCGGCATTGTCAGAACGCAAAATCAACCGATACTCTGACCTACTAGTAAGCATTCGGTAAGGTTCCCGCAGGTCTTTGGTACACAAGTCATCAACTAGCGTCCCGATGTAACTTTGTTCGCGGGAGAAAACAATCATTTCCTGTGAATTCACAAACCGAGCTGCGTTAATTCCTGCCACAAGACCTTGAGCTGCGGCTTCTTCATAGCCTGTGGTGCCGTTAATCTGTCCAGCACAAAACAGCCCTGCTATCTTCTTAGTCATCAGTGTGGGATAACACTGGGTTGCAGGTAAATAGTCATATTCCACAGCATAAGCCGGACGCAGCATTACGCATTTTTCCAAACCGGGGAGACTCCGCAACATTTGTAGTTGCAGATTTTCTGGCAACCCTGTAGAAAAGCCTTGAATATAAAGTTCGGGTATATCTCGTCCTTCGGGTTCAATAAAGATTTGATGGCTTTCTTTATCTGCAAAACGGACAATCTTGTCTTCAATACTCGGACAATAACGGGGCCCTTTGGCTTCCACCCAACCACCATAAACTGGCGATAGGTGTAAATTTTCCTGAATTAAACGATGAGTTTCAGTAGTTGTACGGGTAATGTAGCAAGGCATTTGCTCGCGTTCTACCCACACATCCGGGTCGAAGCTAAACCAGCGCACATCTTCATCCCCTGGCTGGATTTGCATTTTACTGTAATCCACCGATCGCTTGTCTACCCTGGCTGGAGTTCCAGTTTTGAGTCTGCCGGTTTCAAATCCCAAGCGATTTAGGGTTTGCGTCAATCCCTCGGCGGCAAATTCACCAGCTCGTCCGGCTGGCATTGATTTATTACCTACCCAAATTTTCCCACCCAAAAAGGTGCCAGTTGTCAAAATGACGGCTTTGCATTGGAACGCCACGCCAAAATAAGTTTCTACGCCGATGACTTCATCATTAGCGCCCAACACCAAATCTACTGCCATACTTTCACGGATGGTCAAGTTTTCTTGGTTTTCCACAATATTTTTCATCACCCCCGCATATTCGCGCTTGTCAGTTTGGGCGCGTAAAGCCCAAACAGCAGGCCCTCGTGAAGAGTTGAGGATGCGCTTTTGCAAGTATGTGCGGTCTGCCATTTTCCCAATTTCCCCGCCGAGGGCATCTACCTCGTGCGTCAACTGGGATTTCGCCGGGCCACCCACTGCTGGGTTACAAGGTTGCCAAGCGATTTTATCCAAATTGAGCGTCAATAGCAAGGTACGACAACCGAGGCGGGCAGAGGCGAGAGCTGCTTCGCAACCGGAGTGACCTGCACCGACGACAATTACATCAAAAGCGTCTTGGAATTCAACAGAGTTGTGCATGGTCATACTTACAGGAACAGCAAGCTGAAAGTTCTCTCCAATTTTAACCTTTCCAGTGATTTCATGGATGTGGCTCTACTAATAAATAAGTTATCAAATTTACTATTACTCAATAACAAAGAGATTTCTATTTTTTACAAAGATTTTTCATTTTGTCAGCGATTATCACAAGTTGATTTATGCCGTGATGTAGATTAAACATCTTGCAAAAATAGATAACTTGGAAATATGACGACAGATACACACAGATGTAGTAGGGGCGCACAGCTGTGCGCCCCTCACTGTATAGATAATTTTGGGATAATTATCGTTATTATTTACTAGTTTTAATTCATCAATACCTGATTAGCTTAAAAACCTCTGAAAATTATTTGTAAATATATTTAGGTAGTTATTAAAAATGAAAGCCATCGCGAACAAAAAATATTTCAATAAAAAAATTGTCAAAATTGCAACTTTTGTCACTATAGTAATTTCGATGATTTTCGCCCTAGTAGCTAGTCATGAGATTACCCATCATAGCTTGGGTAAAACTGCCCAACCATTAAACGCATGTTTAAGCACTGATTTAGTATCTTGCACAGATCCTTCAAAAGATTTAACGCCACAACCATTTATTCCCGATCAAAAATTAAACGAACAACAGCGTTTTTTATCAGCGATCGCCAGAAATTTATCGACAATTCCCCAGCCAAATACTTATGAATATACTTTGTTACGTACATACGGCTCAGTTTTTGTCAATCAAGATATAGGAACTAAATTACCACCAAAAGAAATTTTTGCTAACGAACAAGAAACCCAAAATTTTCAGACTACTTTAACAATGGGTCATATTGATGGAACTAAAGATTGTTATTTACAAAAATCTGCGGCAGACGCTTTAAATAAAGCGCGAAAACTAGAAAACATTCCACTTAAATCTGGTTATGGTTCTGGAGATTGTACTCGCACTTTTAATACAAATTTAAGATTTTGGCACAAATATGCAAATAATCAAACTTTGGCAAGAGTTCAGCAAGGTACAGAAACAAAAATTCTCGGTGTAGTTGCACCTCCTGGAACTTCACAACATCTCTGGGGATTAGCGATTGATTTACGCGTATCCAGTCAACAACAGAGAAAAGCGCTAAATGAAAATGGTTGGTTTCAAACTGTAGAAAACGATGTTCCACATTGGACTTATATAGGTTTATCTGAGGATAAATTACCTTTCTTTGGTTTGAAAAATAAACTTGTCCGAGGTATTAGTTATTGGGTGACACCGCTTTAAGCATTATAGGTAATGCTAAGTTGGGAAAACTTAACTAAAGAGTTGCATTTTAATCAGGGATATAGCTATGACAAGCAAAATCGTCTATCAGCCACAAAGTCTTCTAATTAATTTTTTAAAAGAATTATTAAAAGCAACATACCAAAATCAGGAAATCTATTCGCTTTTACAGCAAAATTTAGACAAACTAAATCATGAATTTGCTTTACTATTGCGACAATGGGCTGTTGACCAGTTTAGCAATCAAACTACCACTAATTTAGCCAAAGTAGTTATAAAATTTAGTAAGCGTATTCAAGTATTTGAAGAAGGAAATTATGCTATTAATTTGGAAATCGCGTAGGCGTAGCCCGTCGTAGACATCGCTGGTTATGAGTCAGTGATAAATTTTTTTACCCGCGACGCTTTTCCAGAAGACTGGGACGCCATACAACAAGATTTAGTAGCTGCATATCAAAAACGCGAAAAAACTTTGAATCAAGTTATTGAAGAGTTCCAAAAGACAACTGTTCAAACATCCTCTGAAATTCATGTATCAAATAAACAGTTACAGCAAGAATTAGAAGAAGCAAAACAGCATATTGATGATTTAGAATATACAAAGCAAGAAATTGATAATCTCAAAACAAACTTGGCTAGATTAGAGCAGATCAGAGACAATTCCATCACCCAAATTACTTTAGAACCTATATTTTCAGCAATTAAAAATATAAAAACCTCTATACAAAATTTCAATACAGTAATATTATATGATGTTGAAAACTTGACAATGGGTAATAAGAATCCTAACTTCAAATTTTCTTTAACAAAGATTATTAAGCAGATTAAAGAAATAGAATTAGTTGAAAAAATTGCTATCCAATGTGCTTATGCTGATTGGAGTAATAGTAATCTAAAAATTATCAAAAGTGACGTTCAAAAACTTGGTATTGAACCAATACAGATTTTTGGTTTTTCCTTTCAAAGAAATGCAGCAGATATTCAACTAACAATTGATGCAGTTGAATTAATTCATAGCCGACCATCATTGCAAGTCTTTGTGATTGTATCTGGCGATGGGGCATTTGCCTCTTTAGCAAAAAAGTTACATGAGTATGGAAAAACAGTAATTGGATGTGCTTATAAAAACCAAACCAACAAAGTACTTGCCGCTGTTTGTGATTATTTTATTTCAATACCTGAACCAGAAGTAGAAACTGTGAACCAGAATATCAATCGGGTTAAGCCAATAATTAGTAGCAAGACATGATTGTTAGAATTTTTTCCTTGGTCGATAATTTACTACAATAAAATAGTCACACACGCGAACTCTGGAGTTCTGGCAGTGGGTTTATTTGATGATTTGAGTCGGTTTCTAGAAAACCGTTTAGAAGAATTCTTGCGTAACAATCCACATTTGGAGTTAGAGGCGTTGCTAGAACAGCTGCGCGAGCAAGAGGAAGATACATTAAAGCTGATTGCAGATTTACAATTACAAGAAAAGCGATCGCAAGACGATATTCTCGCTACAGCTCAAGAAATCCAGCGTTGGCACATCCGCGTTCAAAAAGCCAAAGACGCTGGCAGGCAAGATTTGGTAACTGCGGCGAGCGAACGAGAAGCAGCTTTGTTACGAGAAGGAAATCAGCGCTGGGGACAGATGCAAGGGCTGAAAGAACGCATTAACCAATCTCAAGAATTACTGCGGAAAATTCAGCAGCGACGACAAGAGGTGCAAGCCAAAGCCGCCGAAGCACAAACAGCCCGCGCCAAAGCCCAAACCCAGCAGCGCTTGGAGACTAATGGCTGGTGGAATCAAACTAGCAGCGATTCTAGTAGTTTTGACGACTTAGAAGAAAAGTTCCGCCGTTGGGAAACACAAGACGAATTAGAGCAAATGAAGCGGAATATGGGAAAATAATCCCAAACTATAGAGCATTAAGGATGAAAGTTAAATATTATTTATCATTTCATCCTTCATATTTCTTATTTTATTGATTGTCTGTATTGCCCCTCACAAGTTTAACTATATTAATCTGATTCAATTTATAAAAATCACAGATCTCCGACTTCTCTAAGAAGTCGGGTATCTCTTTGTTGACAAGCAAGTCAATTAGAGAAATTGTATTGAATTTACTAATCAGGATTTATTTTAATGATAAATTCTAGGAAAGCCAAGTTTTACCTTTTCTTTGTACTACTCCCAAGCTATTATTCCTTTTCTCTCTTTCCGTCTTCTGTTTTGTGCTGTTCTCCCAGTATTTCCTACATGTTCTCAATGAGAACTGAGGCATGGAAAATAACATGTTTTTAGAATTTTTGGCAAGCCTGCAACGATTATTTGTTGGTTACATTCCAGCCGCTGTATTGGGTAGTTTCATCGGATATTTTATCGGTATGAATAGTACGGTTTATCAACTATTCAGGCGGATATTCCAGATACCACATAGTATTCCTCCCATAGCTTTACTACCAATTACTTTATTAGTATTTAGAGAAAGTGAAGCTGCTGCTATTGTTGTAATTTTTTTTGGAACTCTCTGGACAGTAATAATTAATACTGCAATAGGTCTGCGACATTTTCATAGGCAAAATAAGAACTTTCGAGTAGCTATATTTCATATATTTCATGCTCTGAAAGTTGGAATTTGGGTAGCTTGGTTTACAGTAATTGCCATAGAAATGTTAACAGGGCCAAAAGGACTAGGCTTTCTTCTCTGGGATAGTTATAAAGCTGGTAACATCGATTCCATAATCGAGGCAATACTCTACATTGGTATTATCGGCTTTTTGCTAGATCAGTTGTTAGATTTTGCAGCATATATTCTGTCGCAAATGGTTTCAGATAGTAAAAAATCTTCGTAGTAGTATTTTTGATTTTTAATTGTAAAAGCCTAGCGTGATTCTATTTTAGATACTCGCTCCTCTAGTTTATTGACTTGTTGTTTCAATTCAATTACTAAAGTTGCAAGCCGATCGAACATAGGATCTTGCCGCGATAAATTCTGTCTGGAACCTGTTGATTGTCGTGGAGTAAGTGTTGTTCTTGGAGATGGCGATCGCCCACCTCGATTTATTTGAGATTCTAGCTGGTTTAAGCGTGACTCAACACGATTAAAGTCCGCTTCCAAGTTGTTTAGACGCGACTCGATTTGCTGCGATGAAGCAGCGTTTGAAAATAACCCACCCCAGATAATTACTCCTAAAATACCAGCAATTATTAGCAGCTTGATTTTATTCATATTAATATCTTGCACTGTTCTTCATAACTTAGAATTCAGAATTCGGAATTCAGAATATGCTCGTACCTAAACTCAGGGGTTCCGATAAAGTTCTCAGGCTTTGAGCAAACACTCAGCATTACCCATATTATAAAAATTACTGAATTCTGACTCCTGAATTCTGAATTTTGACTCCTTATTTATTCTGTTTTAAATTAGAAAATAATCTCTGCCAATCGATATAGTTAACAGTATTATCTCCCTCTTTCACCTCAAACGTGACATTACATGCGTTTGCTATTTTTAGCACTTGCACGCAAAGTTCTGCGACATCCTCACGGCTGATTTTGCCTTTAATATTATCGCCTTGCTCAAATATTAATTCCTTACCCCCTGCTTCCTCAGTTAAGGCACAAGGTCGAATAATTGTATAAGGAATTCCACTTGTTCTTAAACTATCTTCTCCTTTCAGTTTCCAAGTTAAAATTCCTCCCAATTGGTCATTTAATCTCACTGCTGGGGGTTCTTCATCTAAATTAATGCCAGGACGCCCAGGACGAGTTACGCCTGCTGAACTGACAAGGATAAACTGGGGAAATTTTTCGCTCCCGTAAGCTTTAATTGATTCTAACTGGAAAGCAAAACTACCTGGAGAAAATTTAGGATTTAAAGCACCATTATATTCAAATTTGCTCAACATCAGTTGGAATGAACAAATTCTACTTTGTTCAATTGGCGGTGCATCTTTGACAACTTTTGCCCGAAATACAGGAACCAAATCTTTAAAAGGAACGTGAATATCAACCCAGGTATTAGCTACGGTATCGAAAGAATAGCTATAGCCAATGCCATCCCATTTTGTATCTGTTCGGAGAAATATTTTATAACGCTGTCCGTCACCTTTGACGCGCAATTTCACACCTTCGTAACCAGATAAGTTAAATGGTGGATCGAAATTCTTAGTTCTCACAGAAGCAAATCCGCCAGAGTTCGCAGTGGAAACATTGCCAGCAAACAAAGCTGTATTTTCCACTAATTGGATATTACTAGCACTCACGCCACCCATCACGACATCATCGAGCGCTCCCCAAACATCTTTTAATTCTGCTGATGGTTTTGTAAAATCAAATATTAGTTTTTCGTTTGCTTGGGGTAAATATTTTGCTGCGGCTTCGACTAAGTTTTTGACACCTTGATATTCGACATTTTCTGGGGTGTCACCAATAATTTCTGGCTGGTAAAATTTAACACCCTGGTAGTATTTTGCTCTATTTGCTGTGTCTCCCTCTACTGGTTGTACGCGTACTGCTGTACAACAAATTACAGCTTCAATATTAGCCATAATTACAGGAGTTAAAGTTTCTGGTTTGGTGATATCTGCAACTACTAAGTCAATATCATTACCAAGAATTGAGCGTGCTTTGTCAATATCTCTCACCAATGCGCGAACTTTATAACCGCGTTCGAGCGATCGCTTTATCACTCGCTTACCTACACCACCTGTGGCACCTGCTACTAATATTACACCCACATTTCTTCCTCCATTGGGTATATCTTGATTATCGTGAGGACGACCTTGGATTAATTGCTGTACCCAGTTAAGGAAAGGAATTACCTCAAAGTAAGTCAGGGTTTTGATAAACCTGCCTAAGTCCCATTGAGAACGATTTTTGTCAGTCATATTTGCGTCCTCATAATTTTCTTCACTCTAGCAATTTTGGGGAGTGGCGAGTGGAGAAAATGAGGAGCAACAAGGGCAATGTATGATTTATAACTCCAATGCGAGGTTTAAGATATGAACCCACGCGTAGCAACATCGTAATATAAAAGCGGGTATTTATAAACTCAGCTAATCGTGGCGATGTCTACGAGGGGCAACGCCTACGCATTTAAAAATCCCATTGATGACTATCAACATCACCATTTAGGGGTTAGAGATTCGCTATAATTTATTTTTGAGAACAATTTCACCTTTGCTATTAATCTTTACCGGATTTTTAGGAAAAGCTTTATTATTCAAATACCGCATAAGTTTTACAGTCCGAAAATGCCGATCTACTTGAGGAATTCCCTGCTTGTCCATGCGAATAGGAATAACTTTACTTGATACCAAATTTCCAGATGAATTGAGTTTGACTTCTAAAATCAGTGAGTCACCAGCTTGAGCATTTGTAGATAAAGTCCGATATCCCAAAAAATTTCCTAAAGAATAGGCGATGATTTTATTCTTATAAATTTCCATCGCTCTCGGAACGTGAGGCCCGTGTCCCAGCACTAAGTCTGCTCCTGCATCAATCATTTTTCTGGCAAAATTGATTGAATTACCTCGGTTTTCTCCATAAAAAAACTCTGTTTGATTCTTAACGTGTAATGCCTCCGTTCCTTCCGCTCCAGCGTGCATAGATACTATTACAATATTGGCATTCTTTTTGGCTTCTACTACGAGCTTTTCTGCTGTCGCTAAATTATGGATGGAATTATACATTTCATAAGGAGAAAAACCAATCATTCCTACAGGTATATTGTTAGCTTTTAAATAGAGAATTTGATTTTTATGACCTAATGTAGCAATACCCGCAGCCTCAAGATTCTTCTTTGTATCTTTGAACCCTACCAAGCCAAAATCCATTGCATGGTTATTGGCCATATTGAATACATTAAAACCAGCTTTAGCAAATAGCTGAGCATATGCAGGTGGGGAGCGAAATGCAAAAACTTGTTCTCGATTAATATCTTTAGTAGTGTATGGATAATTAGTTAAACTACTTTCAAAATTACCAAACAAGATATCAGATCCTTGCAAGTGGGTTCTCACTGATTTTGGTAACAGTCGATCTCGAAAGCGGGGTAATCTGTAGTTAGGAAAATTAGTACCAGGAATAATATCTCCAACAGCTTTAATGGTAATAGTACCTGCAAAGGTTTGTTTTTTCGATGTTGGCTGTGTAGATTCAGGTATGGTCAATGGTAACAAACCAGATTGAGCGGGTGTAGTAGCAGCATTTGTTCGCTGTGATTGCCCCAGTCGAATTACGACTCCTGCACCAATACCCAGATAAAAACAAACACCAACAAAAGCGAACGAAACTGCTCGCCCCAAGCTTGTATTAGCCATCGTTCACTCCTCACACGATGGCATCAGTTTATCCTAAAAATCTGTGTTCGCAATGTATATTTTAGTGTTTCCTAGCAAATATCAAGCTAAGTAATTACTGAAGTATAGTTGTTCTAGTTTGAGTGCAATACATCTGGTGATTAGAAGGCCACAGCGGAGACTTCTGGCTTCTGGTATGAATTGTAAGACTATGTTGTTAACGGAGAGGGGGGGATTCGAACCCCCGTTGAGTTTCCCCAAAACGCATTTCGAGTGCGTCACCATGAACCGCTCGGACACCTCTCCAGCTATTTATTCACAGATTTGAAATTTATTTACATTCAAATCTTGCAATATCAGGGAAATGTTTAGTGCATTCCCTTTATAATTATAGCATTCAAATTAATCAAGCGATCGCAAAACTTATGGTCAAAAATTAAGGGCAGCAGCAGAAAAACTGGGCAAGACAGTACGAACAATCCAACGTCTGGTCAAAAAGTATCAACAAGACGGTCTATCTGCAATTGTTGACACCCAGAGAAATGACATTTGAGGTTTGTAAGTATATTAGAAATGTAGTCGATAAATTCCAAATCCAGAAATTCGGCGACACTAATTTGTTAACGGATGTCAGAAGGAAATCAACGACACTAATTTGTTAAAACGACAAATAATTCGTTAATAACGACATTAATCTGTTAACGACGACAAATAATTAGTTATTCGACAAGTACAAATCGGGATGACTGGATTCGAACCAGCGGCCCCTTCGTCCCGAACGAAGTGCGCTACCAAGCTGCGCTACATCCCGCCAAAAAAATGGCATTATAAATCCAAAATATCACAAGCTGTGCAAAATGACAAAATTACATCTATATAATACGATCGCTTCACCAAAGGCTTTGCTTGCTACCATAAAATTTGTATAACTTTAGTGGTAAAAGCGGATTGTGACTGTAAAACCAGACTGGTTGCGGGTGAAAGCACCTGGGCATGAGCGCATCGGTAACGTTAAAGACATTTTGCGGGATTTAGCCCTCAATACAGTTTGCGAGGAAGCGTCCTGTCCGAATATTGGCGAATGCTTCAACGCTGGTACTGCCACGTTTTTGATTATGGGGCCGGCTTGTACGCGTGCTTGCCCCTACTGCGATATAGATTTTGAGAAAAAACCCAAAGCACTAGACCCCACCGAACCTGCACGGCTAGCAGAAGCTGTTCGCCGCATGAAACTTAATCATGTGGTAATCACTTCTGTAAACCGAGATGATTTGCCAGATGGTGGTGCATCTCAATTTGTGGGTTGTATTAATGCAGTTCGTACCATCTCACCCAACACCACAATTGAAGTACTCATTCCTGACTTGTGCGGTAATTGGGATGCTCTAGAGTTGATTCTCCAAGCTGCACCAGAGGTATTAAACCATAATACGGAAACCGTCCCACGCTTGTATCGCCGGGTGCGTCCCCAAGGTAACTACGATCGCACATTAGAATTATTGCAGCGAACTCGTCAACTTTCTCCTAGCACCTACACTAAATCCGGTATCATGGTTGGACTCGGTGAAACTGACACCGAAATTCGCCAAGTCATGCAAGACTTACGAACTGTAGATTGCGACATTTTAACAATTGGGCAATACCTCCAACCCAGCCAAAAACACCTGAAAGTAGATGAATTTATCCACCCAGAAAAATTTGCTGCTTGGAAGGCATTCGGCGAAGAAATAGGATTTTTACAAGTTGTATCTTCACCATTGACAAGAAGTTCATATCATGCAGAACAAGTCAGGGAATTAATGGAACGTTATCCACGCTCAAAAGTTAGGAGTTAGGAGTTAGGAGTTGGGAGTTTAAAGTTTGGAATTAGGAGTTGGGAGTTTGGAATTAAAAGTTATGAGTGAGCAGATGTACTCCAACTCAAAATTCTCCCTTGCAATTCTGGGTGTGGGTGCTTGGGGTATGGCGCTGGCAAATCTAGCAGCTGCGAACGGCCATGAGGTGCGTCTCTGGTCGCGTCACGGTTCTCAAACTCTCGAAGCAGTATTAAAAGATGTCCAAATAGTCCTGTCGGCTATCTCTATGACAGGTGTCAGAGATGTTGCTTACCAAGTCCACTCTTTCCCCCTTTCTCCAGAGACAATTTTCATCACCGCAACCAAAGGGTTAGACCCCGAAACCACCTGTACGCCATCGCAAATTTGGCAAACAATATTCCCTCGCTATGCAGTAGTTGTTCTGTCAGGGCCGAATTTATCTAAAGAAATTCAACAAGAATTACCAGCAGCAACGGTGGTAGCGAGTAATATTCCCACGGCTGCTGAAGTAGTGCAGTTAGTATTTTCTTCCAATCGTTTCCGGGTATATACCAATCCCGATCCCCTTGGTGTAGAACTAGGGGGAACATTAAAAAATGTCATTGCGATCGCTGCTGGTGTGTGCGATGGTTTACAACTAGGAACTAATGCTAAAGCTGCTTTAGTCACCCGTGGACTTACAGAAATAATTCGCGTCGGTAACCACTGGGGCGCGAAGACGGAAACATTTTATGGTTTATCCGGTCTAGGAGATTTGTTAGCAACCTGCAACAGTCCCTTAAGTCGTAATTACCAAGTCGGCTATCAGCTAGCTGGCGGTAAGACACTCACAGAAATTCTGGCAAATTTACAAGGAACCGCTGAAGGAGTTAACACTTGTCGGGTTTTGATACAACGAGCCAAGCAACAAAACATTGCTGTGCCAATTACCGAGCAAGTTTATCGCTTACTTCAGGGTGATATCACACCCAGACAAGCACTTGATGAACTGATGCTGCGAGATATCAAACCTGAGTATAACTACTAGTAGGCAGACACGGCGATACAGGGAAAGAGGACATGGGGACGCGGGGACACGGGGACACGGGGACGCGGCGACACGGACACCATTGATGACACTGAGACTCGATACCAAAAAGTCTCCGATCCCTGCCTCTTCTTCTCTCCCCGCGTCCCCGCGTCTCCCACTCACCGCGTCTTCTTCCTCCACTAATCAGTTCTCCCAGATCTATTAGTTAAACTTATTCCCAAATAATCCTGAGAAAAAATTGGTAAATCGTCAGGATATTACTTTCGTAGCCATGTAGATGTGACTATGACAAATATAAACAAGATATTCACTGAATTATGTTTATACAGTGTTACAAAAGTAACTATCAAAAACTATCAAATTTGAAATCTTAACTAAGTAGTTTAGATATTGAAAGCCTTGCTGCGGAATTGAATAGCTATTGGTTCAATCAGAAACTTAGCAGCCGATTAAGTTCAGTAATACTGTATTCAATAAAACCATTACCCTAATTTTATCCAAAAATTAATAGTAATGGAATTCTCTACCGTGTTAGTTCATCGTAAATCACGGGAACAATAGCAACAGTTGAATAGCTGACCGTAATCTTAAGCTGACCCTAATCTATTGTTACCTGGAGCCATTGAGACGTTTTATGCCAGCAACATCTTTTTATGCAGATGCCGCCTACAATACCCAAAAGTCCCGCCAGGTTTTGGACTCGGATCTCACAGTTGACGAAAGTGAGTTATCGGTAGACGATCTACAAGAGTTAGAAATGGCTTCTGTAGACCATGCTAACTTTGCTGCTAACGCTAACCGCCGGAGTACAGATCTTGTACGTCTATATCTTCAGGAAATTGGTCGGGTTAGGTTGTTAGGGCGGGATGAAGAGGTTTCAGAAGCTCAAAAAGTTCAGCGCTACTTGCGGATGCGGATAGTGCTTGCTAATGCAGCAAAGCAAGGAGATGAGGTAATTTCACCTTATCTAAGGTTAATTGAAGTTCAAGAGCGTCTGACTTCGGAACTAGGACATCGCCCGTCTTTAGAAAGGTGGGCTGCCACTGCTGGTGTCATGGTATCGGATCTCAGACCGATTTTGGCAGAGGGCAAACGTCGCTGGGCTGAAATTGCCAAGTTGACAGTAGAAGAATTGGAACAAATCCAATCCCAAGGACTCCAGGCAAAAGAACACATGATTAAGGCTAATCTTCGCCTGGTTGTGTCTGTTGCTAAGAAGTATCAAAATCGTGGTTTGGAATTGTTGGATTTAGTCCAAGAAGGTACTTTAGGTTTAGAAAGGGCTGTAGAAAAATTTGACCCAACTAAGGGTTATCGCTTCAGCACCTATGCTTACTGGTGGATTCGTCAGGGAATTACACGGGCGATCGCTACTTCTAGTCGCACAATCCGCCTACCTGTTCATATTACAGAAAAGTTAAACAAAATTAAAAAAGCCCAACGCAAAATTGCTCAAGAAAAAGGCCGCACCCCGACTCTAGAGGATCTAGCTGCTGAGTTGGAAATGACGCCTACACAAGTACGTGAAGTTTTGTTGCGGGTTCCTCGCTCCGTGTCTTTGGAAACCAAGGTAGGAAAAGATAAAGATACTGAGTTAGGAGAATTACTCGAAACTGACAATGTAACTCCAGAAGAGATGTTAATGCGAGAATCTTTACAAAAAGACTTGCATCATCTTCTGTCAGATTTGACTAGCCGCGAACGCGACGTAATTTTGATGCGATTTGGTTTGGCAGATGGTCATCCTTACTCTTTAGCAGAAATTGGACGCGCTCTCGATTTGTCACGGGAACGAGTACGACAAATTGAATCCAAGGCTTTGCAAAAGCTACGCCAACCCAAGCGTCGCAACCTCATCCGCGATTATTTGGAGTCTCTAAGTTAGTTAATGGTCATTTGTCATTAGTCTTCTTTTACAAAGTCTGAGCGCGGCTTGCCGACGTTCAGACTTTGTGTCTTGTCATCTGACTAGCAACAAAAGAATGCATTCGATCTACAGACACAAAACTTATTATAAGCTTATAGCTAATTATTTGCATCTAAGCTTACAGTACTTTCCCCAGACCTTTGCTCAGAATATCTTGAAGGTGGGGATCGATTGTTAGCTGATTATTCATCAATATTTGATGAATTTTTCTTGAGCCTTTAGTAAAGATTCTCAATAAGCAATGATTGTTGCAAATTGCTCCCAAGATTTGTTATATTCTCAACTAACAAGCTTTGTTGAGAAATATTAGCTATGACCGCCTACACAACTACTTCACTCAGGGCAGAACTGAACGAACGAGGCTGGCGTTTAACTCCCCAGCGCGAAACAATTTTACACATTTTTCAAGAACTTCCGCAAGGTGAACATCTGAGTGCGGAAGATCTTTACGATCGTTTAGAAACCGACAGCAAAGGGATCAGTCTGTCAACTATTTATCGGACTTTGAAGTTGATGGCGAGAATGGGGATTCTACGGGAACTAGAACTAGGTGAGGGACATAAGCATTATGAACTCAACCAGCCCTATCCACATCACCACCATCACTTAATTTGTGTTCGCTGTAACTCAACGATTGAGTTTAAAAACGACTCAATTTTAAAAATTGGGGCGAAAACTGCTCAAAAAGAAGGTTTTCATTTACTTGACTGTCAAATGACCATCCATGCTGTATGTCCCAAGTGCCAACGAGCGCTGATGCCGCTTTAGCAGTTGGTAGATAAAAAACGAAACTACTCAAATTAACCAAATAAATGGAATTTTGAGCAGTTCCTTTCTTTGCTGTTACTGGAGGCAAGCAACCAGTTGAGGACTGATACTAACAACACCAAAGCGGATGCTAAAAACGTCCGCTCTTAAGATCCTTGAGGCTAATGCCGTAGAATTCTTGAGCTTGTTTAATTGCTTTTTTGGTGTCATCTGCCATTACACCGTTGAGCTTGCCTTTATAAAAACCGCGCTCCCGCAATCGCGTTTGGATTTCCAGAACGCTAAAGTCGCTTTTTGGGGCAGTATTTATCGAGCTATATAATTTAGCTCTAGTAGTTGGGCCAGCAACACCGCTTGCTGCTAGGAAATTAGCTGCTTGAAATCTTTTAACAGCATCGGCAGTGTAGGGGCCATAGTAGCCATTTGGCTCTCCCTCTAAATATCCTGCTTGAATTAGCTGTTCTTGAAGTAATCTAACTGGCTCACCGCGATCGCCAAGGCGGAGTTTGCTTCGATCTGCTACCTTTTTAGGAGCTTCTTCTCCATCACCAACACCAACTGGTGGCAATTTACTCAATGTTGCCGGGCCAACGATCCCATCAACGCTTAAGTTGTAAGAATCTTGGAAGCGCTTAACAGCTTCTTCAGTAATCGGGCCAAATATTCCCGTAGCATTCCCGTAATAGAAGCCTGCGACTCTTAAGCGTTCTTGCAAAACTCTAACATTTTCGCCTTCATCTCCCTTCGTCAAATAGTTAGAATTGCGGCGTTCGTTGGTTGCTGAACTAGCTGAACTTGTAGCGCTAGTTCTTTTAGCTTGTGTAGTCGCAGCAGTTTTTTTAGCTTGTGTACTTGCGGTACTGGGCTTTTTAGCTTGCCAGCTTTCTAATTTTTGTAAAGTGGTCGAGCCAACAACACCGTTTACTTGTATGCCAGCAGCCCTTTGAAAGCGCCGCACAGATTCTTCTGTGGATGCGTCATATACTTGGGTAATCGGAGCTTGATAAAAACCTGCTGATTTTAACTTTTGTTGTAAATTTCTGACAGAAGGCCCTTGGTCGCCTTTTTCCAGTGCCATAACGCTGCCGACAGCACTGAGAATAGACAAAGACAGAGCAAGGGGCAGCATATACTTCCAAGCCTTTCCAGAAAGCCGTCCCCAGTCTGGTGCAGTTGCATTGTTTAACAAAGAACTGAGCGAAATCAATTCACTGGGTGTGCCGTCTTCGTAGACGTAAGCTAGGTGTAAATACGCAAGATTCTCCATATTTTTTTCCTACACCATTGATTTTTCTTCGATAACTGCTTCAGCTTGATGTACTAGGTTTCTCAACGTTTCTAATGTTCCTATATTTACATCCTGCCATAAATTGCGCTTGTGTGCTTCTAATAATTTTTCAGCAATATCACGCAGTGCATAAGGGTTTTTTTCCTCAATGAATTCTAAAACAACTGGATCGAGTAAATAAGCTTGGACAATGCCTTGATACATATAATCTTCGACACATTTAGTTGTAGCATCATAGGCGAATAAATAGTCCACTGTTGCTGCCATTTCAAAAACACCTTTATAACCGTGACGCATGACTCCCGAAATCCACTTAGGATTAACAACACGAGAACGATACACCCGTGCAATTTCTTCTCTTAGTTGGCGGATTCGCGGTTGGGCAGGTATAGAATTATCCCCAAAATAGGTTTGAGGATTTTTTCCTTGTAGAGAACGCACCGCAACTGCTAAGCCTCCCTGGAATTGGTAATAATCATCAGAATCGAGTACGTCGTGTTCGCGGTTGTCTTGATTGTGGAGTACGACTTGCATTTGGGCTAGGCGTTGCTCGAAGATTTCGGGGTTGGGGGATGGGGGAGACGCGGGGAGAGGGAGACGCGGGGACGCGGAGAGTTCTTTCCCCGTGTCCCCGCGTCCCCGTGCCCCCGTGTCCTCAGAAGAGGAGTAGGCGTAAGAACTCCAGTTGATGTAGGCGCGGGCTAAGTCTTGGTCATCTGTCCAGTTTTGCGATTCTATTAGACCTTGGAGTCCGGCGCCGTAGGCACCTGGGCGAGAACCAAAGATGCGATAAAGCGATCGCTCTTTTGCTGTTTCTAAAGTTAAACCTTGTTGAGTCCACAAATCAGTCTCTTGGCGAACTGCAACGGCGAGGGGGTTTTGTTCTGGGGGTTCATCCAAGTTTGCCACCGCTGTCACTGCTTGCGCGAATAAATCAATTAAGTTGGGAAATGCATCGCGGAAGAATCCGGAAATTCGCAAGGTAACATCTACGCGGGGACGCCCCAAAACTGCCAGAGGCAAAATTTCAAAATCCACGACTCGCCGTGCTGCACCATCCCATACAGGCCGTACTCCCAGTAAAGCCAAGGCTTCGGCAATGTCATCGCCTCCAGTTCTCATGGTGGCTGTTCCCCACAATGATAAGCCTAGTGTTTTTGGATACTCGCCATGTTCTTGGGTGTAATATTCAACGAGGGTTTCAGCGGCTTTTCTGCCGATATCCCAAGCAGTTTCTGTGGGAATGGCGCGAATATCCACAGAGTAAAAGTTTTTACCCGTTGGTAGAACTTCCGGGCGTCCGCGGGTGGGTGCGCCAGATGGGGCACTGGGGACGTATCCGCCATCGAGTCCGTGTAATAAATAGGTAATCTCTTGGTCAGTTTTTTGTAAAGCGGGAAGGAGGCGATCGCGTATCCAGTCGAGGGTAGTACTGAGTGGAGAGTGGGGACTGGGGACTGGGGAGTTAGGAGTTAGGAGTGAGGAGTTAGGAGTTAGGAGTGGGGAGTTCTGAATTCTGAATTCTGAATTCTGAATTCTGAATTCTGAATTCTGGCTGATGATTTGTTCTACAAGAAGGGCGGCGTGTTGTTCTAGGACTTCAACAATATCACCGATGGTGCGACATTCTGTACCATTAACTACTGAATATTGGCCGCTAGTCATGGACAAGTCTGCTGTTAGGGGGTCAAAGTCTAGACCCCAATCTTGGGCTATGGCGCGGGTAATGCCTAAAGAATAGCGATTGGGTATGCGAGCGATCGCTACTATTAAATCTCTTAGTTGCTCTTTTTGGGGACATTGCCCAAAAATGTGTAAGCCGTCGCGGATTTGAGCTTCTTTAAGTTCGCAAAGATAACCATCTAATGAATTCAAAATTTTAAATTCATAATTTAAAATTTCTTCGTTTTGGATTCCTAAATCGAGATGTAAATTTTCTTGAAGAATCAATTCCTGGATGCGATCGCGAATTGTTGGTAAACGGGAAGGATCTAAACTTTCCGCTTCATAATACTCATCAATTAAATTTTCTAACTGTTGCAAAGAACCGTAAAGTTCTGCGCGAGTCATGGGCGGTGTGAGGTGATCTATAATCACTGCTTGGGCGCGGCGTTTGGCTTGGGAACCCTCACCAGGGTCATTGACAATAAACGGGTACAGATGGGGAAGTGCGCCGAAAGCTACTTCTGGGTAACAATTACTCGATAAAGCCACACTTTTACCCGGTAGCCATTCTAAATTTCCGTGTTTGCCTACATGAACTACAGCATCAGCACCAAAACATTCTCTAACCCAATAGTAAAAAGCCAAATAAGCATGGGTTGGTTCTAAATCCGGTGCATGATAATTCAAACTGGGGTCATTATCATAGCCCCTTGGTGGCTGAATTCCCACGAAGATGTTGCCGAGTTGAATTCCGGGAACGGGAAAGGAGGACACGGGGACGCGGGGACACGGGGACGCGGGGAAAGAACTCTCCGCGTCCCCGTGTCTCCCACTCTCCGCGTCTTTTTTTCTCTCCGCGTCCCCGTGTCTCCCACTCTCCGCGTCCTCTTCCATTCCCCACCGTTCGCTAATACCCTGCCTAACTTGTTCTGGCAAAGCAGCGAAATATTCTTGATACTCTGCCCAAGAGAGACTTTGCTGCACCGGGCGCCATTCTCTACTCTCCGGATCGTTGGTGATGCCAGATGTTAGCCGTTGAATCAACTCATCTCCTTGAGCAGGTGGATTTTCTACTTGATACCCTGCTTGGTGTAAAGCTTGCAGGATTTCTACACAACTAGCTGGGGTATCGAGTCCTACGCCATTGGCTAAGCGTCCATTGCGGTTGGGATAGTTTGCCAGAATTAGGGCAATTCGGCGCTCTTGGGGTGGTTTTGAACGCAGCCGCACCCAATTTGCTGCTAGTTGAGCAACAAACTCAATGCGATCGCTCACTGGTTCATAAACTACCACATCTGTCTCTAAATCGGAATTACGAGCTTGCACCGCTTTAAAAGACACAGCACGAGTAATAATTCGCCCATCTACTTCTGGTAGCGCTACATTCATCCCAATATCGCGGGGAGAAAGACCTTTGAACTGTAAGTCCCACTGTTCAACTGAGCCGCCGCTGAGGATAACTTGCAATACAGGCACATCTAACTTTTCCCATAGTTCGGTTTGGGGTGTCTCGCTTTCTAACCTTGCTAGAGAAAAACTGGTGGTATTGAGCAGCAATCCAATTGCTTCGGCTTCTTTGGGTTGAAAAAATTCACTCAGCTCAACTTGAACATCCGGTTCGCGCAATGAGGAAACAAAAATTGGTACGGGTTGTAAATTTTTCTCTACCAAGGCTTGGCATAAAGCATCGATTACCCTAGTGTTTCCCGCTAAATAATGAGCGCGGTAGAAGAGGATGCCGACTTTGGGGAATGGGGATTGGGGATTGGAGACTGGGGAATGGGGATTGGGGAGTGGGGATTGGGGATTGGGGACTGGGGATTGTAAACTTTGAGGTTCAAAGGTGGATGAATCTAGTTCTGAGGTGGATGAATCTAGTTCTGAGGTGGATGAATC
>JAVRBO020000073.1:0-164928 GCA_034531195.2 Nostoc sp. ChiSLP01 | reverse complement strand
ATACTCGCGAATGAGCCTTTGATACTCGCTGACGAGTCTTTAATACTCGCGAATGAGCCTTTGATACTCGCGAATGAGCCTTTGATACTCGCTGACGAGTCTTTAATACTCACAAATGAGTCTTTGAACTCCACTTTTGTGCCCAATGCCCCATGCCCAATGCCCCAATCCTTAAAATATGCCAAGTAAATATGCCTTCGCTGACTGGGACTGTCACGATCATATAAGTAAAGAGTAAAAGGCAATCTATTTTGACTTTTAACTTTCTCCTTTTGTTCAACTTTCCACAACAGGAGGTTTAATCTTGAGTAAATTGAAAGTTGGTATCAATGGCTTCGGTCGAATTGGACGACTTGTGCTCCGCGCTGGACTAGATAATCCCAACATTGAGTTTGTCGGCATTAACGACCTAGTACCACCAGATAACCTGGCCTACCTATTAAAGTACGATTCAACCCACGGTAAATTGACCAGAAAGGTTGAAGCCAAAGACGATGGTATCGTCATTGATGGCCACTTCATTCCTTGCATATCTGTTAGGAATCCCGCAGAGTTACCTTGGGGACAACTAGGCGCTGATTATGTCGTGGAATCTACGGGACTGTTCACCGGCTATGAAGGGGCAGAAAACCACCTCAAAGCAGGTGCAAAGCGTGTAGTAATTTCCGCTCCCACCAAAGATCCAGATACAGTTCCCACCCTTTTAATGGGCGTTAATCATCACTTGTTTGACCCCAACAAGGATGTCATTGTCTCCAATGCTAGCTGCACGACAAACTGTCTAGCTCCCATTGCTAAAGTTATCAATGATAACTTTGGCTTGACTGAAGGCTTGATGACCACAGTTCATGCTATGACTGCCACTCAGCCAACAGTAGACGGCCCCAGCAAAAAAGACTGGCGGGGTGGTCGAGGCGCAGCCCAAAACATTATTCCCTCCTCCACAGGTGCAGCTAAAGCTGTAGCACTGGTTTTACCAGAATTGAAGGGTAAGTTAACTGGTATGGCATTCCGAGTTCCGACTCCTGATGTCTCCGTAGTTGATTTAACTTTCAAAACTGCCAAAGCCACCAGTTACAAAGAAATTTGCGCTGCCATGAAAGAGGCTGCCAATGGTGCGTTAGCAGGTATCTTGGGTTACACAGATGAAGAAGTAGTTTCCACTGATTTTCAAGGTGATACCCATTCCAGCATCTTCGACGCAGGTGCTGGTATCGAGTTAAACTCGAACTTCTTCAAAGTCGTTGCCTGGTATGACAACGAGTGGGGCTACTCGAATCGCGTGGTTGACTTAATGTTATCTATGTCACAAAAAGAACAACTCGCGCAAACGCCTGCTGTGGTTTGATTCGTCATTAGTCATTGGTCATTAGTCATTAGCTTTTAGCTCTTGACTTTTGACTCTTGCCTGTTGCCTTTTGTCCTTTGGGATTTGGGTCAAATGGTAAATACCCGAAAATAAAATGCAATCTAGTATCTTTACTTAGCAAACGAGTGATATGAAGCACGTGTGAATTTGGATGCCCTATGCGATGTCGAAGGCAAGTTAGCTTGGACATTGCATAATACCAATTCTCGAAAAGCAGACTAAAGATTTGAAGCGGAAAACTCAAATAAAATCTGAAGTCTGTAATTAGGAATTACGAATTACGTAGCTTGCTTCTCACGCCTTGGCGAGTATTACGAATTCGTCTCAAGCATCCACGTCGCAGGTTATTCCTCAACCCTTAATCCCTATGCGTCGAACCAAAATCATTTGTACTGTTGGGCCTGCTACATCTGCGGCTGAAAAGCTGCAAGCCTTAGTAGAAACTGGAATGAATGTGGCACGCTTGAATTTTTCCCACGGAGCCTATGAATTCCATGCCCAAACGGCTCAATATATCAGGCAGATTAGTGCTGAGCAGCAAAGACCGATCGCTATTATGCAAGATCTGTGTGGGCCAAAGATCCGCTTGGGTATCTTACCACCAGAAGGGTTAAATGTGGAAGCTGGGAGTGAAGTTACCTTTGTTTTGCAAGAGAAGGGTGAGAGTATTGACGAATTGCCTTTACCATTGCCGACTTTGTTTGCAATGGTGCGACCGGGCGAACCAATTTTAATTAATGATGGTCGCGTCAAGCTGATTGTTACAGATCGCGACGCCGATCGCATTCGGGCACAGGTGAAAATTGGCGGGTTAATTTCCACCCACAAAGGAGTTAACCTGCCACAAACTCCTTTACCTGTGAGTTCAATCACCGAAAAAGACTTGCTAGATTTACGTTTTGGGATTCAGTTGGGTGTAGACTGGGTGGCAGTATCTTTTGTGCGATCGCCACAAGATTTAGAACCCGCCCAAAGGATGATTGAAGCCGCCGGCGCTTCCATTCGCTTAATTGCGAAAATCGAAAGAGCAGAAGCAGTAGAGCAATTTGACTCCATTCTGAAAGTTGCCGACGGCATCATGATTGCCCGCGGCGATTTAGGTGTGGAAGTGCCGATTCATGAAGTGCCTCTAATTCAAAAAGATATCACTCGCCGTTGCAATCAAGCTGGCAAGCCAGTAATTACAGCCACGCAAATGCTGGAGTCGATGATTAGCGCCCCCGACCCCACCCGCGCTGAGGCAACGGATGTCGCTAACTCCATCTTGGATGGTACAGATGCGGTCATGCTTTCGGGTGAAACCGCCGTGGGAGAATATCCCATCGCCGCCGTCCAAATGATGCACAACATTGCCGTGCGAACAGAACAGGCTTTAGATGAGGGCAGCAGACGTTCTTGGTGTCACGAACCAGGTAGTCTCAGCGTTACCGAATCGGTGGCAGAAGCAGTGTGTCGCATTGCCTATGAAACCGGCTCACGAGCAATTCTCTGTAACACAACCTCAGGCAGTACGGCAAGAATGGTGTCTAAATATCGGCCAACTTCTCCAATTATTGCTTTGACCTCCGACGCCACCGCTTACCGTCAGCTGGCACTTTCCTGGGGAGTCGAACCTTTGCTGATTCCCCCAGTCTACAATGCTGAAGAAATGTTTACAAATGTGGTGAACAAAGTCTTAGACAAGGGTCTAGCTAAGAAAGGAGATCAAGTGGTGATTACCTCTGGCGTCCCAATTGGTAAATCAGGAACAACTAGCTTAATCAAAGTGCATTCCATTGGACAGCCAATTTCTGCATAAGCCTCTAGAATAAGGCTGTGACTCTGGATAGCAAGCAAAATTAGGCAATAGTTAAGAAAAATTGCCAGAATCGGAATTGAAGGGAAAGTAAAAAGTATGAATAAGACGCGAGGAAATAAGGAAAAAGACGCGGGGACGGGGGGACGCGGGGACACGGAGAGAATATTTGTTGAATTTCACCGTGTCACTATGTCTTCCACTCTTCGCTTTCTTACGTCTTCTTTCCCCGCGTCCCCCCGTCTCCCAGTCTCCGCGTCTTCTTCGTCACTGGGAATTTAAGTAAATCCTAAACAAACATCACGGAGTATTTTATGTCTAAAAGTTTACTAGAACAATTGAGAGAAATGACTGTTGTGGTTGCAGATACAGGGGATATCAAAGCAATCGAAAAGTTTAAACCCCAAGATGCTACCACAAATCCCTCGTTGATTACTGCTGCGGCGCAGATGCCGGAATATCAAGAAATTGTGGATCAAACTCTACTGCAAGCAAAAAAAGATGCTGGAGCGGGAGCTACCCAAGCACAGATAGTTACTCTGGCATTTGACCGTTTGGCAGTGGCTTTTGGATTGAAGATTTTGCAAATTATCCCCGGTCGCGTGTCTACGGAAGTGGATGCTCGTTTGTCCTATGATACTGAAGCTACGGTTACTAAGGCACGGGAATTAATTGCTCAGTATAAAGCTGCTGGAGTTGGCCGCGATCGCGTGTTAATTAAAATTGCCACCACCTGGGAAGGCATTCGCGCTGCGGAAATTCTGGAAAAAGAAGGTATTCATTGTAACCTAACATTGTTGTTTGGTTTGCACCAAGCGATCGCCTGTGCAGAAGCCGGCGTTACCTTAATTTCTCCCTTCGTCGGTCGGATTCTCGACTGGTACAAAAAAGATACCGGACGCGATAGCTACCCAGCAGCCGAAGATCCAGGAGTTTTGTCAGTCACCAAAATCTACAACTACTACAAGAAATTCGGCTATAAAACCGAAGTTATGGGAGCTAGCTTCCGTAATATTGGCGAAATTACTGAACTTGCAGGTAGCGATTTATTGACAATTTCACCGTCACTTTTGGCTGAATTACAAGCAACTATTGGAGAACTGCCACGCAAACTCGACCCTGCTAATGTAGCAAACTTGGAAATTGAAAAAATATCCATTGATAAAGCTACATTTGACAAGATGCACGCTGCTGACCGCATGGCAACTGATAAACTAGACGAGGGCATCAAAGGTTTTACCAAAGCACTAGAAGACCTGGAAAAACTTTTGGCAGACCGATTGGCTCGCCTTGAAACACAGCCAGTAGCAAGTCATTAAAATCTGATAATAGCTAATGGTTAGTGGTTAATCAAAAACCACTAACCAGTTAATTGGCGTTGCATAAAATAGGTATGATTCTTTTAGGGTGGACTCCATAACCGCCCGAAAATAAAATGGACGGGCAAGACACCCATCCGACAAAACTATCAAAATCATCCCGCAAATATGCAACGCCAATTAATTAGTTAATTCGTTACTTATCTGAGATTAAGCTAATCGTCATTCAAATTGCATCTCCGTGTCCCCGCGTCCCCGCATCTTTCTAACGAGTTGAACTATGCAATTTAAAAGCGCATCAGCTTAATACCATTGCCTGTAGTATCGTTGCCGCCTGAACTCCCGTTGTCTTAACCGCTGCTGTCGAATATTTTGATCTCTTCTGAAACGGTCGCCTCGTTGGATTATTCGAGTTCGTCCGTAAGGGTCGCGTCGGATTATTTGATATCGTCCAGGCTGGCGTCGTTGGATTATTCGAGTTCGTCCGTAAGAGTCGCGTCTGATTATTTGATATCTTCCCAACCCCAAAGGCTGGCGTTGGATTATTCGATATCGTCCTGACCGCCGTCGAGCAATTAAAAGCTCTCCTTTTCGATCTCCAACTAGGTTAGCCTCTGACGCCGCACTTTGTTCGTTAAAACCATTACTTAGAGAAATATCTTTCGCTTGTGCTAATGAGGGCGGATACACAAAGGCAAATAGCAATAGTGCTATCGAGGATAGCTTCCTGAAACCTTTCATGTTTTTGCTTCTCTAAACTTTCGCTAATAACTTTATTAAAACACTTTAAAATCAGGAATTATCGTTCATACAGTTTTTTTTAAACTCAATTTGGTATGAAATTATGTATTAAAATTTCATTCCTATGAATGATTGCCAATTAGAACAAACTGTGCCGTTAATTGTATGGCAGCGATCGCTTGTATTTAATACCAGCAAAAATTACTAGAATTTAGATGTCATAAGTAGAAGGCAGGAGGCAGAAGGTAAAAGCCAGCTTTTATCAGGTTTTCAACTTTTGTATTTTACATCTAAATTATGTCTATCTACTTAATTTCTCTAAAATACCCAATTTAAAGTCCCTTTTAGGGAGTTAAAAAATCTAAATGTTCGCCAGATGTAAGTTGCATTTCTTTAAGATGGCCTTGCATTTTTAACTGTCCTTTATCTAAAAGAACGATAAAATCCGCACGGAGAATAACTCTAGGGCGATGGCTGATTATAATTGTGGTTTTGCCTTCTCGGTGATGTAAAAGTTTATCTAACACCTGTGATTCTAATATTGGGTCTAACGCACTAGTGGATTCATCTAAAATTAGTATTGGTGGCTCTGTAACTATTGCTCTAGCTAACGCTAGCCTCTGCTTTTGCCCGCCGGAAATATTGACACCAAATTCACCTAATACAGTTTGGTAATTATCTGGTAAATCACAAATGAATTCGTCTGCGCCAGCAATTTGGCAAACCCGAACTATTGCTTCAAATGTAGCTTGAGGATAGCTGAAGCGAAAGTTTTCTAAAATTGAGCGACTCCAAAAGTGGGGTTCTTGGGGGACTAATACTACCTGTTGTCTTCGGCATTCTAAAGATAAATCTTTTTGGTTATAAATGCCAAAGCGAATATTACCCGATCGCAACGGATATAACCCCGCTATCAATTTAGCTAAAGTGCTTTTCCCACAACCAGATTTACCAATTAATGCTGTAACTTTTCCTCCGGGAATAGTTAGGGAAAAGTCTTGTAATAAGTCTGCTCTACCTGTATGGTGAAAATTGATATTATTACAAATAATCTCAGCATTACCAGAAATTACTGCCCAAGGCTTCTTTTCTTCATTTTCGTCTTCTGGGGTATTTTCAATTACTTCAGTAATTCGTTGAGTTGCAGTTTGAACTCTGGCAAATTCATCTACAAAACCAATGATTGTAGTAATGAATATATTAAAATTAGCATTCATCGCGTTAAATGCTAGTAATTGACCGATACTTAATTCTTGGCTAATAACTAGGCTACTACCAAACCAGAGTATAGCAAGATTTCCAAAACCAGAAACTAATCCAGAAAACACATTATTAATAATGCCAATTTGAACAGTACTAAAAGTCAGATAAGCCAGATTTCCAAAACGGCTTTGAATTTCCTCCCAAGCTTGGGGAGCCGCATTAGCAGTTTTGACGGTAAGTATGCCTTTGAAAATCTCTACTAACATTCCTTGATTCTCAGCTTGTGTAACCATGAGATTGCGGATTTTTTGGCGTAATCTTGGCATAAAGATGATAGTTGATAAAGACATGAGTAATCCAACTACCACCGATAGTCCTAGTAATTTTGGACTATAAAATAGCATAAAAGCTAGCGAAATCGCCGCCACAAAAAGCCTACTAGGCAGGGCGATAACGACTTGAGAAACCATTTGATTAATTTCTTGAATATCTCGAAGACGACTGACAATTTCACCACTACGACGGGCTTCATAGTAAGTTAGAGGCAGGCGCAAAATTTGTCTGCCAAATTCTAGAGTGATTCCTAATTCTAGGCGTTGAGCAAAGTGGGCAATTAAGTTAGATTGTACGAGTGTTAGCGTGCTACTAAAAAGATTTATTGCTACTACACCAATAGCAACTGTAGTTAAAAGTTGAGTATCTCCTCTAACTAAAACATCATCGGTGAGAATTTGAATTAAAAAAGGACTTGCTAGGGAAAAGATTCCCATCGCTAAATTAATCAAAATTGCTTCGATTAAAATATGGCGATAAGGTAAAACTCGCGCTAAAAAGCGACCAAAACCCGCAATTTTATCTGATTCTTGCTGATAAAAACGGATTTCGTCGGGCAATAACAGTAACATTACGTAATTTGCCCAACCTATAGTTAATTCTTCAGGAGTCAGATAACGAATGCCACTACTAGGATCGGCAATTACATATTTTTTACCTTTTTTTCCATATAAAACTACCCAGTGGTAACCTTTCCAGTGGATAATGGCGGGGAGGGGTGCTTCATGAAGTTTTTCAATTAGTTGTGGCGTAGCCCTAACTGGGCGGGCATTGAATCCAAGGCTTTGGGCACCGCGTTTCAAACCCACAAGAGTTGTACCTTGCGCTCCTGTACCAACAGCTTCTCGAACACGAGCGATCGCTAAATTACGTCCGTAATGTTTAGCTATACTGGCAATACACGCTGCCCCACAGTCTTCCTCACTATGTTGCAGCACGATTTGATATTTCATTGTTTCTATAGCACTCCTGTTTTGGGAAGTATTGATTATTTCTTGCTTGTTGCTTGAGATATAGGTTATTTTTTCAGGTAATCAAATTTTGTATGCCTGATATTGTCCCTTAGTAAAGGAAGATTGCTCTTTTACTCAGAACGAATTGTGAAATTTACAAGTAACCGAAGAGGTATTTTTACTTATAATTAAAAATAATTTAAGAATAAATTATTACTTGCTGTTTTCCAAACTATGTAATAACATGGACGCGAGTGTAAATTTATCTTTAGTTTACCGTAAGAAAAAATTATGCCTGAAAACAAACCAGAAGAACCAAACTCACAAGCAGTACCCTTCTTTGCTCGATTTTTAGAAGGGCAAAGCTTTGAGGACTTATCTGATGAAGAATCAGAAGCAATTAGCGGTGGCTCTCATAATGTAACCAAGAAGAAGGACGATGAAATTTTCGTCACTCAGAAGTACCCATCTGATAGTGATGAGTACGTTACTTTGAAGTATCCTTCAGATGGGGACGATCAGTTACCGACAGAATAACTGTGTACCTTCGATTACAACACAGATACAATTTTGAAAAATTATCGCAAAAGAATACCGCTAGCTTTGCCAACTCCATTTAGGGGTTGGCTTCCCATTTAAACTAAGTTTACTTTTTTATACTTTGCTTCTTTAATAATTGAGAATAGGGAAAATCCAAAAACTGAATCAAAATATTTATGCACCTTGAACGTGATGTAGTTTTATTAATTACCCACAGTGGTGATTACTTCACAATAGATAGAGTTGCTGAAGCTGTATTAAAAAGAGGCGCACAACCATTTCGCCTTGATACAGATAAATTTCCCATCGCACTTCAAATCCAGGCTAATTTAAGTAACTTTGGAAGTAATCATACACTGAAATATGGCGATCGCTCCCTTAATACCGAGCAAGTACAAGCAGTATGGATGCGGCGCATCTGGCAACCCGATTTAGGAAAAGAATTAACTCCACAATTTCAAAAAGCTTGCTCTAATGAATCACTCGCAGCCTTGGATGGCTTTTGGGATAGCCTCAGAACAGCCAAGTGGGTGGATGATTTGCAGCGCATTAGTGCAGCGGAAAATAAGTTACGTCAACTGCGGATTGCATCAGAAGTAGGTCTTATTATCCCTCGAACTCTTGTCACTAACAATCCTCAAGAAGCACGAGAGTTTTTTCATCAAGTTAACAAAAAAATGGTTACCAAGCTGCTCAGACCTCTTTCTTATGGTATGGAAGCATCGTCTTTTTTCATGTACACCAGCGTCGTTAAAGAAGAAGATTTAGCTGATGCTGAAACGCTGCGTTATTGTCCAGCGGTATTTCAAGAACAAATTCCCAAACAGTTAGAATTACGCGCAGTTTATGTAAAAGGTAAGCTTTTTGTTGGGGCGCTAGATGCATCTGAATATGCAACATCTACCCAAGATTGGCGACGTGGAAAAAAAGAAGCTTTGGTCTGGCAACCATATCAATTACCTGATAAACTAATCCGTTGTCTAGATGCTTTTATGGCAAGATTTGGATTGCTTTTTGGAGCGTTTGATTTCATTAAAACGCCATCAGGAGAATATGTTTTTTTAGAAATCAATCCTACGGGAGAATGGGGAATGCTGGAAAGAGATTTGGACTACCCTATTGCAGAGGCGATAGCTGATGCACTACTTTTAGAGAATTCGTAATTCAAAGCTTTATTGACATGACCGAAAACGCAAAGAATACAAGCCTGTGAATTTATTTATGAGGATCGGTAATTTTGAATTTTGAATTCGGAGCGAAGCGACGTGATTGTTTTAATCATTACTCACAGCCAAGACAACGAAAGTATTCCTCTAGTTATTCAAGCAATTGAAGCCAAAGGGGGCAAAGCATTTCGTTTTGACACAGATAGATTTCCTACAGAAATCAACTTAGATGTTTATTATGGGAAAACTGAACGAGTTACTCTCAGCGTCGATGACCAAACATTAGATTTAAATGAAGTATCAGCAGTTTGGTATCGACGCATTGCTATTGGATCGAGAATTCCCGATTCGATGGATAAACAACTCAGACAAGCTTCATTGAAAGAATCTCGCGTCACAGTTGAGGGAACGATCGCTAGTATCAAGGGTTTTCATCTCGACCCTCTGCCAAATATTCGCCGAGCCGAAAATAAGCAGCTGCAATTACAAATAGCAAGAAAAATCGGCTTAGATACCCCAAGCACATTAACTACAAATAATCCTCTGGCAGTGAAACAATTTGCCCAAGAATGTCAGGAGGGAATGATTACAAAAATGCTCTCTTCCTTCGCTATTTATGACGAACAAGGGCGAGAAAAAGTTGTGTTTACAAATCCAATTTCATCTGAGGATTTAGATAATCTCGATGGCTTACGTTTTTGCCCAATGACATTTCAAGAAAAAATTCCCAAAGCATTGGAGTTGCGGACAATTATTATAGGTAAACGCGTGCTGACGGCTGCGGTTGATTCTCAAGCTTTGGATAAAGCGCGTTACGATTGGCGCAAACAAGGAATTGCCTTACTTGATGCTTGGGAAACATACACTTTGCCTGAAGATGTTGAACAGAAACTGCTCAAACTTATGGCAGAATTACGCTTGAATTATGGTGCTATTGATATTATTTTGACACCCGATAATCGCTATGTATTTCTTGAGGTTAACCCAGTTGGCGAGTTTTTCTGGCTGGAACGCTGTCCTGGCTTACCGATTTCACAGGCGATCGCTGAGGTTTTACAAAATTCGGCTAATTAGCTAAACTAGTTTGCATAAATCAATTTAGATCCACTGTTAGATTGTTAGACCGAGTTTCTGAATATTACATCAAGGAAGTTTTCAAATGAAAGAAGAACCTAATGTTGATGCAAAAGCTGTTAATCAAAAACAAGATTTGAATTCATCAGCAATGCCATTTTTCTCTCGCTTTTTAGAAACACAACTATGTGAAGAAATTTCTGAACAAGAATCACAACTAATCAGCGGTGGATTAGCGGCAGTAACGCTTAAGTATCCATCAGATCAAGAAGACGGCAACGGCGCACTTTAACTACTGCGGCTTTATTGTTAGATACTTTTAGAATAAGTCTATTTTTTCCCAGCCAGCAATTAAGATAAAAAGAGTTAAATTTATGGTAATTCTTATTTGAATAGATGGAAAAATGACCCATATTTTTAATCCTCAATCTTATGGTAAATTGCTAGCCAAGTATCAGCCAAAAATAATTACCACGGAAGAAGAAAACGAACAAGCGATCGCACTTGCTTTAACCTTAGAACATCGTCCCAATCGTACACCAGAAGAAGAAATGCTATTGGAACTGTTGGTAACGTTAATTGAGAAGTTTGAAGAAACCAATTATCCAATTCCCAAAAGTACACCCAATTCGATGTTAATGCATCTCATGGACGCAGCTAATATTACTCCAGAAGTATTAGCTGAGATAGTTGGTTCATTGGAAGTTGCCTTGCAAATTGTCAATGGCGATCGCACTATCAATCAGAAGCAGAAGCGCTTGTGGACTATTTTAATGTGGATAAAAGTTTATTCACATAGCCGATTTTCACATAACAAAACATACTGAATCCTAACTCCTGAATTCTGAATTATTCTTGATAAAACAAAAAAATATTGAATTCAAAAATGGCTGATGTAAACTTACCTTCATCTGGCATTTCTTACCCCAACACAGAGGGGGTAACTAATCCAGACTCCCTGCGCCCAGCTAATCCTAATGAATTCTTGCCGCCCATTAGTAATTGGACAACTATCGGTGGCATAGTTCTGCTTACCATCTTTGCTGCTAGTCTTATTTTGGCAAGCATTCTGAAATATAAAATTACAGTCAAAGTCCCGGCGACTGTTCGCCCTGCTGGAGAACTGCGCCTAGTACAAGCAGCAACGGAAGGAACGATTAAAAGTATTGCTGTCCAGCCAAATCAGGCTGTGAAAAAAGGAGAAATTATTGCTTTGGTAGACGATAATCGTCTTCAGACTCAAAAAAGCCAATTGGAAACAAATATTCGCCAAGCAAAACTGCAATTATCTCAAATTGATGCCCAAATTCTGGCGTTAGATGGGCAAATAATAGCAGAAAGCGATCGCACCAGCAGAGTTATCACCTCGGCTAAAGCTGAACTCAATCGCAGTCAACGCGATATTCAAGATAGGCGAACCACCTCAATTGCTGAAGTTAGGGAAGCCAAAGCAAATTTAAGCCAAGCTCAAAAAGAATTACAAAAAACTCAAACACAGTTAAAATCAGCAATAGCGAATTTAAAATCTAGCGATGCTTCCTTAAGGGCAGCAAAAGCAAAGCGAGACAGATATCAACCTTTACTCAAAACCGGTTCGATTTCTCAAGATCAATTTCAAGAAGTGCAGCTAGCTGTTGAACAACAAGAACAAATTTTAGAATCACAAAAAGCTAGTGTAGAAGAACAACAACAAGCAATTCAACAACAGCAACAAGCAGTAGAAGCAGCCACAGCTAGATTACAAGGGGCGTTTGTTAATCTCAATCCTAGCGATGCTAATGTGGCAATTTCTCAGGAAAAAATTGCTGCTGAAAGTGCCACAGGTAAAGTTAGCTTAGGAAAATTAAGTCAAGAACGAGAGCAATTATTACAACAAAAAGTAGAAATTCAAAAGCAATTGAGCCGGGATGAACAAGAATTACAACAAATTCTTCGAGACATTGCAAATACAGTGATTCGTGCCTCAGCATCTGGTATTATTCAAGAATTAAATTTGCGTAACCCTTCTCAAGTGTTGCGTTCTGGTGATACTGTTGCTCAAATTTCTCCCAATGATTCACTATTAATAATTAAAGCATTAGTACAATCTCAAGATATTCGTAAAGTAGAAACAGGTCAAGAAGTACAAATGCGGGTTTCTGGTTGTTCTTATACTGAATATGGAACTTTAAAAGGTAAAGTCAGTGCTATTTCTCCAGATGCGATCGCATCTCAGAATCAGGATAAAAATGCTGCTAATTATGAAGTAACTATTCGACCAGAAAAGCTAGTATTGAGTATTGGCGATCGCCACTGTACAATTCAATCTGGTATGGAAGGCAGAGCAGATATTATTTCTTCTCAAGAAACAGTTTTACAATTCATTTTGAGAAAGGCAAGATTTATTACAGATATTTAAGTAGTCGCGCAAAATTGGATTCATGAAGAGAGGAAAAAGGGAAATACTGTATGTAATTAATTCAGCTTAGATAGCAGATGTCAGCTAAGTGAAAGCATAAACCGATAGGTAATATTATGTCCGGTTAATTACTTACTAAACCCGAAGAACCCCACCCCGCTTGCGGGGAGGGGATTAAGGGGTGGGGTCTAATGATTACCGAAATCATAACTAATTACCTGAACATGATATAAAACACCAATACCAAGACATTTTTAAGCCTATTGCCCACTATACCAAATTAAGGATTGCAGTACATACATTGCGCGGGGTCGGCGTATTCGCTTCCATTAGGAAATGGTTTTTCTTGACTAAACCCACATTTTTGACATTGATAAATAACATTCAGGGTTAAAGCAGTTGGCATATCGCACATCGCACAAGGTAATCCCGGAATTCTTTCAGTGACTTCAAAACCAGGCGTAGAACATTCTGGACAACAACTTTTAATTTTTCTGATTAAATCTTGAGTAGCTTTAGCGATGTTGTTCATACGCGTAGGATTATACATTGCCCGCATATCTGTTTCCAGATGTGCTTTACCTGTAGGCGAGTTTTTGATAACAAAATTCACAGCTTCTACAAGTTGGTTTTCTGTAGTAATTCCTTTAATGATTTGCTTATTATCTTGAGGAGATTCGCTAAACATGACGACTAAACCATGTTCCGGAAAGCCTATTTTTTTAGCAAATTGAAATGCCTGCTCGACGCTTTCTACAACAATATGATTATGATTAGTTTCTAGAGAAAATTCTTCTCCAATAATTTGTAAATTATAGTTTGTATCTAAAAGAATTACAATTTCTCTATTACTAGAAAGAAAAGGTATGCTAGGGTGAGGTAAAAAACTACCTTCACTGGCTAATGCTAAAGTTTCGCCAGTCAATTCTAATGCTTTTTTTGCTTTCAATATAGCAGCTTCAATTTGATTGCCTGGACGTTTAATGTCTCTAGTAAATGTACCAAAAGCATCAGTATTAAAATCTTGAGGAACAATAACTTTAATTCCTAATGCTTCTAAAATTGGAGCGATGGCTTTTTCTTTGCCGTGCATTGTTGCCAATACTGCTATGCGATTAGTAAATAATGAATTTGTTTGCATTTTTACCTCTTTTGAAATAGCCACAATCCTCCAGAGGATATTAACAGCAACGGTGTCAACCAATCACCCCAACGCACATATAAAGTCTTTGTTTGTCGCCGATAAATTGTTTCGGCATGAGTTTCGTAGGTATTATATCCAGATATCCACAAAGTCCTCCCGTGAGGATCTATAAAAGCTGAATATCCTGTATTAGTTGCTCGTGCTGACCATCTATCAGTTTCGATCGCCCGCATGATATCCTGTGCGTGATGCTGGAACGGCATGGACGGACTGTAATGAGCATCGTTAGAAGAACTGAGAATAAATTCCCCACCCGCCGCAGCTTGATAGCGAAATTGTTCCGGAAAAGCCGATTCATAACATATACTAGCGATCGCTCTACCAAAAGGAGTGTCAAATACCTGTTTTGCTGCACCCGCAACTTGATGTGCATCCAAAGGCGACAACCGCTGAACTATTGGGCCTAAGATTTCTTCAAAGGGAATATATTCTCCCAAAGGCACTAATTTCGCTTTGTCGTAGCGGCTGACAATTTCACCTCGATTGTTAAAAGTAAACAAGCTAATTGTATAGCTGCGCCCTGTTTCCCCAAAAGCCCCAATCCAAGCAACTACGCCTTTTTCCTTCACTGCTGCCACCAAAGCAGTTGCCATCAAGTTACGCTGGAAAACAGGTAAGGCTCCTTCTGCGGTGAGGACTGCATCCACACCTTGATTTGCTAAAGCTATATAGCCATTAGTGTAGTTTTCTTCAGCCCGACGAAACCCTTCGGAACTCCGCAAAAGTCGGTTAGGAATATTACCTTGAACAATCCCGACTTTCAACGCTGCTTCTGGTGGTTGGGCGATGGGACGGCTGTATAAGATAAAACCTATTAAATGTAAAGTAATTAATAATCCGGCGGCGGTAGCTAAGTAACTATTAACCAACCGCCAAGGCGCAGAGGATACAGAGAAAACCTTGGCGTCCTTCTCTTCGAGACGCTTCGCGAAGGCGTCTTGGCGGTTCGTCCATCCTTCAGCAATCAACCCATTCACTGCGACTATTGCCGCAGTCACAGCATTAGGCCCAGAAAGTTGGCCAAGGTGTACAATTACAAGATTATGCGGACTTTGCGTGTAAGCCAGAGAACTCCACCACAGAGGCCCGGCACTCCACAGACTCTCTAACCCACACCACACCGCCGTACCAATTAGTACACGCAGCCAAGATTTCTGCTCGCCCAAGCGAAGCATTACAGCCGCCCAAATACTAAGCAGTATCCCTCCCAAGACACTGATGAATCCCCAACAAAAAAGTGCGATCGCCAAACTCGGCCACCAAGGAACGCCCAACCAAGTCATGGGATGAATTCCCATAATCCACGACAGGGCGATACCGTGATACGCAATACCCCAGAGGAAAGAGGGGAGAAAGGGGAAGGATTGCTTTTTGGATTTGGAGGCAGTAACAACTAACACCCAAAGGGGGACTATGGCAATCCAAGCCAGGAACCATGCGCCGACGGGGGCGACGGTCACCCCCATCAAAACGCCACTGCCTAAGCCAATCAACCAAGGAGGTAAGGAGATTATATCCCCTTGCCTTCCCTGCTTTTTACTCTGCTTCTTCTGCATCACCACTATCAGGTGGAACTACTGCTACTCCAGTAATAGCGTCGTCTTCATCTAAACGCTGGACTCTTACCCCAGTTGCCGATCGCGATTGTATGGAAATTGCATTTACCGCTTGCCGAATGATAATACCGCGATTGGTGACCATCATAATTTCGTCATCATCGTTGTTCACAATGCGTAACGTTGCTAATTGGTCTTTGGTTTTGCGGTTTTTGAATTTGGTTGCCATTAAACCCTGTCCGGCACGGTTTTGCAGGCGGAATTGGGCGACTGGGACGCGCTTCCCATATCCTCCCATTGTAATTACCAACACCCAAGGGCCGACACTGCCATTGCCAGGTACTTCTGCTGACTCTTCATTGATTTCGATTTCTTCGGTTTCAATTTCTTCAACTTCGGCTTCTGTACTAGTATCCAAAGTCTCAAGAATTGCCGCAGGCAGAATATCCATACCAACCAATTCGTCTTTGTTTTTCAACTTCATGGCTTTCACCCCACGAGTCGCCCTACCTAAAGGACGCAGTTGTTCGTGGTTACACCGGAAGTGAATCGCCATTCCATGACGAGAACCAATAATCACGCTGTCTTCTACTCTGGCGCGTCGTACCCAGCGGAGTTGGTCGCCTTCTTCTAAGGAAATGGCAATCAAGCCATTGGCGCGAATGTGGCTAAAGGCTGCCAATTCGGTTTTCTTGATATTACCGCCTTTGGTGAGCATCACCAGATATTCCTCGTTGCTAAATTCGTCAACGGGGACAATGGAGGTAATTTTTTCTTCTTTGGGAATGGGTAACATTTGGACGATGGGCGTACCGCGACTGGTGCGGGAACCCACGGGAATTTGATAGGCTTTCAGGCAGTAAACTACGCCGCGTTCGCTAAAGAATAAAACGCTGTCGTGGTCGCAGCAAGTTAAGAAATGCTCAACGGTGTCATCATCTTTCACCTTGGCTGCCGCTTTGCCTCTAGTAGCGCGGCTTTGGGCTTCAAAGGTGTTAACAGGCATCCGTTTGATGTAGCCTTGTTCGGTCAGTAAAATTATGGCTTTTTCGTTGGCAATTAAGTCGCGTTCGTCTATTTCGCCTTCCCCTGGTAAAATTACCGTCCGCCGGGGTGTGGCGAAGCTAGTTTTCAGTTGGGCGACTTCGGTTTCAATGATTTCCAACACCCTCTGCCGCCGTGCCAAAATATCTTGCAAGTCGGCAATCTTGGCTTGTAATTCTTCGTGTTCCAGACGAATTTTGTCTGCTTCTAAAGCAGTCAACCGCCGTAATTGCATCTGCAAGATGGCATCTGCTTGCACTTCGGAAAGTCCGTAAGTTGTAATTAACTCGCCTTTAGCTGTGGGTGCATCTGGCGCATGGCGAATCAAGTTAATAATCGCATCTAAGTGGGACAGGGCAATTAATAACCCTTGTAAAATGTGGTCGCGTTCCTCGGCTTTTCGCAGTTCGTAGCGGGTGCGTCTGGCAATGGATTCGATGCGGAAATCCAAGAAGACGCTTAAGAACTGCTTAAGGGTGAGTACTTGGGGTTCGCTGTTCACCAACGCCAGCATGTTGGCGCCGAAGTTAGCTTGCAGTGGCGTTTGCTTGTAGAGATTATTCAAAACAACGCGGGGATAAGCATCGCGCTTGAGTTCGATAACAATCCGCATCCCGTCGCGATCGCTTTCATCTCGGATATCTGCAATGCCTTCTAGCCGCTTTTCGTTCACCATTTCGGCGATTTTTTCGATTAGCGCCGCTTTGTTGGTTTGATAAGGCAATTCGGTGATAATAATTGCTTCTCGATCTGGGCGTCCGCGCTGTTCGATGGTTTCAATATTGGCGACGCCGCGCATGGTAATGGAACCACGCCCGGTGGTGTAAGCTTCCCGAATCGCAGATGTGCCCAAAATTTGCGCCCCTGTGGGAAAGTCGGGGCCGTGGACATACTGCATTAATTCGAGATCGGTGATTTCTGGATTGTGAATCAGTGCCACCAAGCCGTCAATTAATTCGCCCAAATTATGGGGCGGAATGTTCGTTGCCATGCCCACGGCAATCCCAGAGGAACCGTTGAGCAGCAATTGGGGAATCCGGGCTGGGAGTACTGTCGGTTCTTGCTGGGAACCATCGAAGTTATCCGCAAAGTCTACGGTTTCTGATTCGATGTCATGCAGTAGCCCAGCACTAGTTAAAGCTTTCAAGCGACATTCTGTATATCGCATTGCCGCTGGAGGATCGTTGTCCACCGAACCGAAGTTACCATGCCCATCAACTAAAGGCGATCGCATGGAAAAATCCTGCGCCATCCGCACCAAAGCATCATACACAGCCGTGTCACCGTGGGGGTGATATTTACCCAACACTTCCCCCACCACACGGGCACATTTCTTAAACGGGCGATCGTGCAGCAGACCTAGCTCGTGCATTGCGTAGAGAATGCGACGATGCACAGGTTTTAGACCATCCCTCGCATCTGGCAGCGCCCGACCCACTATCACGCTCATGGCGTATTCCAGATAAGACTGCGACATTTCGTTTCGCAAGTCTGTCGGGATAATCCTCTCCTGTGAGGTTGTCATAACCTAAAAATCTCCAAAAATCGTAGATTTTAGCTTTTTTACTCGACACAGCGCAAAATTATTCTAAATTGCTCTTGAATAATTGCCATAATCTGATATAATTCTAGCATGTGTTGTCTATTCCTGCCCGAATAGCTAACTTAAGTATTTAATCAAAAGCATAGTAAATAAGTATACTTCTAAAATATAAGTCCCTGAAACAGAAGGCATAGCCTAAGATGTTAATTCAGTAAATTTACAGAATTATATTTTGATTTTTTAAAATAAATTACTGATTTTAATTAGTCGAATTATTTACAGAAACTACTTAATTTCAAATGTTATTAATTAGACTTTATTATTTATAGCGGTAGTCACATAGGTTAGGACATTTTTAAAGCGTGAATGCTAAGAATAGCAATAGTTTTACCTTCTGCCTCCTGCCTCCTGCCTCCTGCTATAAAACATCCTCTTAATTGCCAATTAGTATAAATAGCAATTTAAGCCCCAAGGTAGTGTATGCCTTGCAACTAAAAAATTTAAGCTTGGCGTATGAGTTTAGGGAAAATAACCATGAATAAGGAAACAGTTCCTAGTCAAGCTGAAAAGATGAATCCAGAAAGCGATCCATCACAATTAAGTCCAGAGGTACTTGACAAAATCAAGCACCCTCCGAAAATGGACGATGTGATTCGCGAACAATCACCCGAAGAACGCAAAGGTAACCAAGCTTTAGTACCGGAAATGTTAGAGCAGCCAATCGAGGAATTAACTTAATTACCAAAAGACTAGCGACGCATATCAAGGGTTAACTTGCGATCGCTAAAATTTTGTTGAAACGGCAAAATGCATTGCGTAGAGAATGCGACAATCCCGCGTTTTTAATGAAAGTTAGGGCAGATGAGGGTTTTAAGCTTCAGCGCATAAGTCCTGTAATTTTTTCGATGCCTAATCCCCAGTCACTTACTACAAATACTTCTGCAACAATAACCCTAACTTTTCTTTTGTTGCCGCTGGTGCTTTATCCAATTGAGTCAAAATCGCATATTTCAAAGCCGAATGTGCTTCACTTGCTGGTGGATTTTCACTTAATCGGCGCACAGTTTCTTGAATGACTTTTTGAGCATTTACCGCATTCCGCAGCAAATTGCCAATTACCATCTCCACCGTCACACTGTCATGGTCTGGATGCCAACAATCGTAATCTGTGACTAGTGCTAAAGTTGCATAAGCAATTTCCGCTTCCCTAGCCAACTTCGCCTCTGGTAAATTCGTCATCCCGATTACTGTTGCACCCCAACTGCGATAAAGATTTGATTCTGCCTTTGTAGAAAAAGCTGGCCCTTCCATGCATACATAAGTACCACCGCGATGGAGAGTGACTTCTGGTAAATTGAGAGAAGCGATCGCATCTGCTAACACAGCAGCCAAATTCTTACAAATCGGATCGCCAAAGGCAATATGAGCTACAATTCCTTCGCCGAAAAACGTTGAAATGCGATTTTTGGTTCTGTCAATAAACTGATCTGACACCACCATATCTAATGGTTTCGCCTCTGCTTTCAACGAACCCACAGCACTAGCAGAAATTAAATACTCCACACCCAATTGCTTCATCGCATAGATATTAGCGCGAAACGGTAACTCAGAAGGTAAAAGCGTGTGATTGCGACCATGCCGCGCCAAAAAAGCTACCCGCGTCCCATCCAAAGTTCCTAGAATCAAAGCATCAGATGGCGAACCAAAGGGAGTCTGAACTTGCACTTCTTCGACATCTTTGAGCGCATCCATTTTATACAAACCGCTACCACCGATAATTCCGATACTAGCTTGAGGCATGATACTGAACCTTTTCCTTGCTGAGCTGCTAAGTTATTTTACTAGATAGAGAAAGAGGTCATGATATCAGCTCTTTATTTTGTACAGACAAGGGTTAATCGCGTCTCTACCTTTTTTGTAAAAACGCGATTAATCGCGTCTGTACCTTTGCCTTCTTTGGTGATTTCTGAATTAACGAACCTGCCAACTGATGATTGCGATTAAACAGAGCAAAGAAAGCTAGGATAATAACGCCGATGATGGCGATCGCTGTCCCTGATGCCTGTGCAAAAATAATCACAATCTGGTAGCGTATAGCATCGGTAGGATTTGCCCCAGCAAGAATTTGACCAGTCATCATTCCCGGTAGACTAACTAATCCCATCACCATCATTGAATTAATAGTCGGAATCATGCCTGTTCTCAAGGCTTCTTTAATAGTTTGATGCGCGGCTTCCCAACGGGTTGCACCTAGACTCAGTAGCGCTTCTATTTCCCCACGACGATTGGTCAAGTCTTCCATAAACCGATCTAAACTCAACGATGTACCCGTGAGCGCATTACCCAACACCATACCTAAAAAGGGAATGAGATACTGAGGTTCGTACCAGGGTTGTACGCGCAAAATACCGCTAACTACTATCCCCGTGACCAAAAACGAACCACTCAAAAGCGAAATAAAATTATTCCAATAAATACTACTAAATCGTCTACGTGTCCGGTTAACGCTGGATATGCCAGCGATAACCGTCATGCCCAAAGCTAAAAGTATAATTAACACAGGGTTGCTGAGAGTGAACACCCATTGCAATATGTATCCCACCATCAACAGCTGGACTACCATCCGTAACGAAGCTATGGCTAGACTTTGTTCAAGTCCCAACCGCAGACCAAAAGAAAGCCCCACATTGATCAGAATAAACAAAGTTGCTAAAGACAGTTGTCCATAACTAATCTGGATATACTTGGTTTCCATCAGTCTTTTTCCTTCAGGGTAATTTGACGGTTGGTAATGCGTTCCAATTGGTTAGGGTCATGACTTGTCCACAGATATGTACGTTGTGGGTGTTCGTGTTGCCAAGCTGTAACTAAAGCCTCTAAACTTTGGGCAGTTCCAACATCTAGTGAGGCAGTAGGTTCATCTAGTAGCAGTATTGAAGGTGAAAGTTGCAAAGCTCTCAAAAAAGCGACTATCTGAGCTTCTCCACCAGAAAGAGCGCTAACCGGACGCTGCAAAAAGTCAGGTGTTTTATGCAAAAGATGGAGATAATCTAAAATCAACTCGCGGTTGTAAATTAGATGGCGGTGAACAGCTAATCGATAAACTTGTTGGAGATTTTCTTCCACAGTTCCTTCCCAAAGGGCTGGGCGTTGTTGCAAATAGATAATTTGGGAACGATAGCTGGGCATAAAGTGGGAATTTATCGTCTGTCCCTGAAAAATAATTTGTCCTGCTTGTACGGGATCGAGACCAGCTAATGCTCGTAGAAGTAAGCTTTTACCAGAGCCAGAAGCACCTATTACCGCTACTCGCTCCCCTGGAAATACTTGAAAACTAAGGTGACTCCAAATCCAGCGTTCCTCAACTCTTCGCCCTAAATCTTGTACTAAAAGAATAGGGTTGTTGGGAAGCAATTCTGGCTCAGTAGTTTGGTTTTTGGTCAGTCGATCTTTCATCCTTAGACTTGGGTTGAAAATGGGGGCAAGGGGACAAGGGAGACAAGGGGACAAGGGGACAAGGGAGACAAGGGAGACAAGGGGACAAGGGGACAAGGGAGACAAATCAATTCAAAATTCTTGCATTAAAGAACTTAGGACTTACGTACTGTACAAATTAATCATCGTAGGCATTAACGAAAATAGGTCGTTTTAGCCTTTCATAGACGTTCCTTGATAATACGTAAACCCGCACTCTCAGGGCACAGCAATGCTGTGCCCCTACGGCAGATGTGGTTTTTCAAGCACTGGATATTTTGTATTTACTGTCAATGCGTAAGTCCAAGAACTTCTGCCTCCTGCCTCCTGCCTCCTGCCTCCAATGCCTAATGCCCCATCTCGATCTAGAATACTTTTCGTGCTTCCAGATGAGCAAGGATATCAGAGCGATCGCGCCACACAGGACGCAATTTTTTCTTGGCGAACATGTTTAACTGGTCGCCAATATGCGGCGATCCCGGTTGAGTTGCATTGCCGTAGCTGGTGAGTGCCATTGCTCGTACAGGGTTAGAAAATTCAACAGCAGCAACATAGGAATCACCAAGTTCGGATTTAAACTTCCCATCTGACTCCGGTGAAAAATAAAGGCTTCGGAAGATCCCAAGGGGATCTGCACCACCATTGCCAGGTAAATCGATATTGCCATAACGCAGTCGAAAAACATCTCCCCAAGGCACATCTATAGTTCCATAGGTTTTTCCGATCTCTGCTGCTACCGCTTCGAGTGTTGCAACTGCACTTTCTGGATTAGCTAAACCATCGGGTGTGGTGCGTGGGGAATTTTCACTCCAAGGTTTACTAAATGTCTTATTTAAGTCCAGCTTTTGAACCCAAAAGGCAAATAGTACTGCCCCTCGACTATCTGCATTGGCTTGCCGATCCCAGGTTTCTAGAACACTCGCTGCTTTTTGTCCCAAGTCTTTACCATACTTGCGGGCAGCAGGAATTAAATCATCCAAAAGGCGATCGGCCATTTCCATCCGGGTCGAGTGCTTGTATGCAATCATTTCATCAAAAGAGATTTTGTCATCTTCAGCCAACATCTTTACAGAACGTTGCGAACGGAAATCCATGAAACGAGGTGCCATGTAAGCCGGGTAATCGTCTGCTTTAATTGCAGTTGGGAATGTAGTTGTCCAAGGTGGATCGTTAGTATTTTGCAACCAACCACTTTTAGGATCGACTACGCGGGGTAAATCTTGGTATGGATGAATTTTTGTCCATAAAGTTTTAGATGTATCCCCAGGAATGACACCTTGCCAATATGCAAAATCTCCTTGTTGACGTACCGGCACTTGACCGTTGAATAGGTGCATAATATGTCCTTCTCTATCGGCATACATCACTGTAAACATCGATAGTTGCAGGCGTTTGAGTGCGGTTTCAAATTGGTTGAGGTTTTTTGCTCGTGCCATATCCCACCACTGTTGGAGTACACCTGGTCGGTCAAGACCGACAACTCTGAGTGCTATGGCTTTACCATCTTTCTCAACTATCACAGGCCCGTGAATGGAACTTTTGACTACTAATGGTTGTTCTTGCAAAGAGCCATCTTTCTGTTTCACCTTCAAAGGCAGGGTTTTGGAAAGGAATTTGCGAACTGTGCCATCAAATAGGTAGCCATTATTTGCCAGTTTAAGTTCATACAAATCCCAACCGTCATAGGTGTTAACGGTGTGAGTCCAACCTAAATTGTTATTGAAAGCGATCGCCAATACGGGAATACCTACAAGTGTCGCTCCATAAGCATCAATTCCCGGTGCCTTGATTTGGGCTTCGTACCATAAAAATAAATCTGACCAAGGTAGATGGGGATTGGCTAGTAACATAGCCTTCCCACTTGCAGAATGGGAAGGTGCGATCGCCCAACCGTTAGATCCTGCTTGCAACTTTTGTTTGCTCAAATCGAATACCGGCCCTGGATCGACCACAAAGGTGAAATTGAGTACCCGATGTAAGTGAGCCATCACATCTTCGCCCTTGACTGGTAGCACTACCTCAAAGCGATCGTCGATGGAGTTTCGATTTTGAGAAGCGTAAGCATTGATCCCAGCCGCAAAAGCATCTAGATACTTCCGGAAACTTGGATTCTGTGCTTGATACCAAGCACGAGAGCGTTCTGGTACTCCCATACTCAGCACCCAACGATCTGAGTCTAGATATTCTTCACCCCAGTATTCGGCCGCACGTCCCCGTGCTTGACCATAAAGACGCAAAAGCAAATCTCCATGACTTTGCATTTGCGCCCAACCAAAGGCATAAAAGGCACTCTGGTCATTTTTACCGTAGATATGCGGTATTCCATAGGTATCCCATAATATCTCTGTGGATTTTGTTGGTGTAGCTATAGTCTGGCTACCCATAAACAAAACGATTATCAAACTGAGTATTAAGGGTAAAACGCGTATTGATTTTCTTCTGTAAGTTTTTGGTAAAATATCAAACCTCATTAACACCACCATGTGTTAGGTATAACGTCTATGTAACGAATTCGGTATTGGGAAAGAGGCGCAGGGGCACAGAGGCAAAGGAGCAAAGGGGAACGACTTGCTGCAATTTCTCCTCTGTCCTGCCCCCTACTCCCCAATCCCTACTGCTTTTTTCAAGTTAAATTTAGGTTCATCTAAACAATATCAGTTTGTTGAGAAAATATATCAAAACTTTCTGAGTATATTTTTTAGTTTTAAAAATGGTGTAATGGTTGCATGATAATGTAATCTATATATTTATCAAGAAAGATTATCAATTTAATGACTATAAAGCTGCTAAATATTGAGAGCGGGAGCTTACAGACTTTTTCATCTAGTGCAGTTCGCTGTAGGGACTTTACAGCTGTAAAGCCCCTACAGAGGTTTTAATTAGCCGAAAATAGCTGTAAAAAACACATAACCAGCAGAGCGTAATATTTTCAACTGACAGCAGGATAATGATCGAAGCCACTATAGTGTCACTGAAAAAATTGAAAAAGCGGCAAATGTCGGGTTTTTTTGGTCTGGTTTTGGGACTTTTTATGTTGCTAATTTGCTTGGTGTGCAGTGTGGCGCTGGGTGCAGCAGAAATACCTCTAGATCGGATTTTGTCATCTTTTACAGTTTTTGATGGTTCCTACGATCGCTTAGTTATCCAGACTGTGAGATTACCGCGATCGCTCATTGCTATTCTTGTAGGATCTTCCTTGGCAGTCTCCGGAGCGTTAATGCAAGGTTTAACACGCAACCCTTTAGCAGATCCAGGGATTTTGGGTATTGAGTCGGGTGCAGCAGTAGCGGTGGTTGTGGCGACTTTTGTATTTGGTAGCGCATCCCAAGATGTTTACACGATTGTGGCATTTCTGGGAGCAGCAGCTACGGCAATATTAGTTTACTTCCTGGGTTCTTTAGGACGGGGAGGAGCCACTCCGTTAAATTTGACGGTAGCAGGTGCAGCTTTAACTGCTCTGATCTCTTCTGTCACCACAGGTACTCTAATTGTCAGCCAACGCACCCTAGAAGAAATGAGATTTTGGTTAGCTGGTTCGCTAGCTGGCCGCGATGTGGATATGTTTTTCCAAGCATTACCCTTCGTCGTCATTGGATTGATCGTAGCTTTTGCCCTTGGCAGACAAATTACTACCATGAGTTTGGGTGAAGACGTAGCTAAAGGGTTAGGTCAACAAACAGTCTGGGTCAAAATTATGACTGCTATCAGCGTAGTTTTACTGGCTGGAAGTTCCGTTGCCTTGGCAGGGCCAATCGGCTTTATTGGTTTAGTCGTTCCCCATATAGTGAGATTTTATATTAAAGCCGATTACCGTTGGATATTACCTCATTGTGCAGTTTTGGGGGCTATTTTACTTTTGGTTGCAGATATTGGCGCTCGTGTATTGCTCAAACCGCAGGAATTACCTGTAGGTGTGATGACAGCACTTGTTGGGGCGCCCTTTTTTGTCTACCTAGCTAAGTCAAAGGTGAAAAAATGAAAGTTGATTGGCTAGTCATTCGCTCCCAGGCGATATCCTTTCGTATAGATCGGCGCGTGCCAATCATGGTGCTATGTTTGGCAGTAGCGATTGTAGTGGCAATGGTGATGAATTTAGGGCGTGGTGAATATCCGATTGCGCCTGGGGATATCGTGAAAACTTTATTGCGTTTAGATACGGGAAACCCAGACCATACATTCGTGATTTACGATTTGCGTCTACCCCGCACCCTTGTAGCTTTGATGGTGGGAGCGGCGCTGGCGATTTCTGGCACTATCTTTCAAGGACTGACGCGCAATCCATTGGCAGATCCCAGTATTATTGGCATTAATGCCGGGGCGAGTCTAGCGGCAGTTAGCGTAATTGTCTTATTTCCATCAGCTCCAATTTACACCTTGCCGCTATCAGCTTTTACTGGTGCTTTACTGATGGCTATTTTAATTTATTCCCTGGCTTGGAATAACGGTAGTTCGCCGATTCTATTAATTTTGATGGGTATTGGGTTATCTGCGATCGCCAGTGCCATAACCAGCCTAATGATTACCTTTGGCGAAATTTCTAACGTTAACAATGCTTTGGTATGGTTAGCTGGAAGTGTTTATGGACGTACTTGGGAGCAAGTATTTTCTTTATTACCTTGGTTCTTTATTTTTATCCCAATGGCTTTGACATCGGCAAGACATTTAAACGCTCTCAACTTGGGAGATGATGTTGCCAAAAGTTTAGGTAGTCGAGTGGAATGGCAACGTGGTTTACTCGTGCTGGTGGGGGTAGCCTTAGCCGGTGCAGGAGTCGCCACCGCTGGCAATATTGGTTTTGTGGGTTTAATTGCGCCGCATTTGGGACGGCAGTTAGTAGGTAGCACCCATGAAGCCTTGATTCCTACTTCCGCACTTTTAGGGGGAGCGATCGTTGTGATGGCAGACTTCTTAGGTAGAACGTTGTTTGCACCTATCGAACTTCCTTGTGGAGTAGTAACTGCTGCCATTGGCGCTCCTTATTTTCTGTATTTATTAATTCGTAATCGGAAGAAATGAGAGACTGGGCAAAAAGGATATTTTATTAACTAAAAAACCAGGTTTTTATAAATCTAAAATCTAAAATCTAAAATGGTTTCATTATGAAAGGGTTGTCAACTAAAAGTCTGTCTTTAGCTTATGATGGTGCTACGATTATCCGTGACTTAAATTTGGCAATTCCCGGCGGACAAATTAGTGCTTTAGTTGGTGCTAATGGTTGTGGGAAATCAACTTTGTTAAGAGGCTTGGCAAGATTACTTAAACCCCGTGGAGGTATAGTATATCTTGATGGAACTTCTATTTTGAATCTTTCTACCAAAGAAGTAGCACAACAGTTAGGTATTTTGCCTCAAGGGCCAGTAGCACCTGAAGGGTTAACAGTACGAGATTTAGTAGCGCAAGGACGTTATCCTTATCAAAATTGGTTACAACAATGGTCGGCAAAAGATGAAAAAATCGTACAACAGGCGCTAGAAATTACAGATTTATTGAACTTGGCAGATAGAGCATTAGATACTTTGTCTGGCGGACAACGACAAAGAGCTTGGATTGCTATGGCACTAGCCCAAGATACAGATATTTTGCTTTTAGATGAACCGACTACTTTTTTGGATTTGGCGCACCAAGTAGAGATTTTAGATTTATTGTATGATTTGAACCAAACTCAAGGACGAACAATTGTAATGGTGCTGCACGATCTAAATCAAGCATGTCGTTACGCTGATTATTTAGTTGCTGTGAAAGATGGTCGAATTTTTGCTGCTGGCGAACCAAAGTTAGTGATGACAAAAGAAATGGTTCTGGAGGTTTTTGGATTGGAATGTCGTATTATTCTCGATCCTGTTGTGGAAACTCCTATGTGTGTACCAATAGGGCGCAAAGGGAAAATAAATCATCAGCGAATCGGATAAAATTCGTCATGCAATATCTCCTCAAATCATTTAATTACAAAAAATAAACCAGTCGTGAAAAGAGTATCTCAAAAATCTAAAAAGTCAGGTTATCCTCTAAAACGTTTGCTCAATTATGGCAGCCAATACCGCATACAAATTTGGCAGGCAACATTATTTAGTATCATTAATACAATTTTAGATTTAGCACCGCCGTGGTTAATTGGTGTCGCGGTGGATATTCTCGTAGAACAGCAAAATTCTTTCATTGCCAAATTAGGTTTTAAAGATATAATTTGGCAGTTTTTCTTGCTTTCGGTTGCCACGATCGTTATCTGGATACTAGAATCAGCTTCTGAGTACGCATATACTAGACTTTGGCGTAATTTAGCCCAAAATATCCAGCATGATTTACGGGTAGATACTTATAACCACGTACAAAAATTAGATTCAGCTTACTTTGAAGAAAGTACTATTGGCGGTTTGATGTCAATTTTGAATGATGATATCAACAGATTGGAAGATTTCTTGGATTTTGTAGCTAGTGAAATTATCCAAATTATCACTTCAGTTCTGATTTTAACTTGTGGTGCTTTCTGGATTTTACCCGCTTCGATTACCTTGGGAACATTGTTGCCCATGCCTTTTATTCTGTGGGGTTCTTTTACTTATCAAAAGCTGTTAGAAGAGCGTTACGCCGAAGTGCGAGAAAGAGTAGGTTTTATTAACTCAAGATTAGAAAATAATCTGAGTGGAATTACCACAATTAAAAGTTTCACTGCTGAAGCTTATGAAAGTGCTAGATTTTCTGGAGAAAGCGAAGCATATAGAAAAAGTAACACCAAAGCAATTAAACTTTCTGCGGCATTTACTCCTTTAATTAGAATGCTAATTCTAGTAGGGTTTACAGCCCTATTATTTTGGGGAGGTCTGGCAACATATAGTGGAAAAATATCTATTGGTAATTACAGTGTTTTACTGGTTTTAGTACAAAGATTGTTGTGGCCATTAGTAACATTAGGGGAAATATTTGACAAATATCAAAGGTCAATGGCTTCTACCAATCGGATTATGGATTTATTAGATACTCCCATTAATATCATTCCCGGAAAAAAATCTTTACCTGTTGAACAAGCACGCGGTGAAATTGATTTCAAAGAAGTCACTTTTGCCTATGCGAATAGAGAGCCAATAATTAAAAACTTATCTTTACATATACCCGCAGGTAAAACCATCGCCATTGTTGGTTCTACAGGTTCTGGCAAAAGTACTTTAGTAAAACTATTACTGCGATTGTATGAAATTGCTGCGGGAAGAATCACTATTGATGGTATTAATATCCAAGAATTAAATTTAGATGATTTGCGTCGCACTATTGGCTTGGTAAGTCAGGATGTATTTTTATTTCACGGTACCGTTGCCGAAAATATCGCTTATGGTACTTTTGATGCGAGGGATGAAGAAATAATTGCAGCTGGGAAAATTGCCGAAGCCCATGATTTTATTATGCGGCTACCCCAAGGTTATGAGACGATAGTCGGGGAGCGAGGACAAAAATTATCTGGTGGACAACGCCAAAGAATTGCGATCGCCAGGGCTGTTTTGAAAAATCCACCAATTCTAATTTTAGATGAAGCTACATCAGCGGTGGATAATGAAACTGAAGCTGCTATTCAGCGTTCTTTAGAACGGATTACTGTCAATCGCACTACAATAGCGATCGCTCATCGTCTTTCCACTATCCGCAATGCCGATTGCATTTATGTCATGGAATATGGGGAATTGGTTGAGTCGGGAACCCATGAAGAATTGTTAAATAAAAATGGCATTTATGCTGGTTTATGGCAGGTGCAATCGGGGGTGAAATGATTTAGTTGAAGAAGAATACAGAATACAGAATTGGTTAATACTTTACCCACAAAAGGATGGAGTTTTAATAAAGAATAATATTTATGCGGCGAGATTCCATTTTTTATAAACTTTTTCAGCAATACCCCACTTTGCTATTTGAACTGTTGACAAATCCCCCGATAAATGCGAAGGCTTACCGATTTGATTCGGTAGCTGTCAAAGAACCAAAATTTGAAATAGATGGGGTATTTCTTCCACCAGAAAACGAAGGTATGGGAGTTGTATATTTCTGTGAGGTGCAGTTTCAAAAAGACGAACAACTTTACGAAAGAGTATTTGCAGAATCTTCGTTATATTTTTATCGCAATCGTGCTAGATTCAGCGATTGGGAAACAGTGATAATTTATCCTTCTCGGAGTGTTGAACAAAGTGAAGCAGTACGGTCTTGGGGTCTCCCCAAGTGGAGTAACTGCTGAACCCGAAGGGCGATACTAATCCCCATCGTTCATTGCTCAATGGTGGACAAGTACATCGAGTCTTTTTGGATGAATTGGGCGATATTCGCCAATTACCTCTATGGGTAGCACTGATGGTGTTAACTACTGTGGAAGAAGAACAAGCACCACAAGAAGCTAGATTTTTGCTGGAGCGATCGCGCCAGGAACAACCTCAACCATCAACTGGCGTCATAATGGAGTTAGTCACGACCATAATGGTGTACAGGTTTGAACAATTAAGTCGAACAGAGGTAGAGTCTATGCTAGGAATTACGCTCAAGGAAACAAGAGTTTACCGCGAAATTAAGGAAGAAGGAAGACAAGAAGGACGAGAAGAAGAGGCTGCTAACTTGATTATCCGACTGTTGACTAAGCGGTTTGGAAAACTCCCCCAAGAAATGCGCTCCTCAATTTCTGGTTTATCTTTACCTATTCTAGAAAATTTAAGTGAGGCATTGTTAGATTTTACCAGCTTGGCTGATTTACAAGCTTGGTTAATACCAAAATAAATGAAATTTTAGCTATGATTTTACAGATGGAATTTGCGCGAAAATAGCAGACTGTAAAACTTTTGGAAACTGTTCCCAAACTACAGCACCTTTACGGCTTTTGATATAAAGTTGCATAAATTCCACTAAGGCTGTCGCGCTTTCTTCTGGAAAAAGATTAACAAACAGATAGGTTGGTTTCTCGTCACTAGATACAGCTACAACACAGCCGCGATCGCAAGCCCACAAACAGCCAACTGACTGAATTTCAAGTTCGTCATTAGGCAACTTGCTTATACATAAACTGTTCAATTTATCAAGTAAAATATTGCCATCAAAAGGCGGATTTTTTGGTCTTTCTTCACATGAACGGTGACAAGATTTACATACAAATATAGTGTGTTTAGTCATAGAGTTATACCATTTCACGAAATTATTGATACAAATCATTTTTCTTGCTTCCCCTGCTTCCTCTGCTTCCCCTGCTCCCCCTGCTTCCCCTGCTCCCCCTGCTTCCCCTGCTTCCCCTGCTTACCATCTGTATCAATCTTAAGGTGAAATAGTATTAGGGAGTGTTGACAAGGTATTTGAATAAATCATCAATTACTGCATCAGTGGCAATAATATGTGTCGCAGACCATGATGTAATATTGACATGATAAACATGATTTTCTCGAACAGCTTTTAGCTGTTTCCAAAGAGGACTTTGTTGTTTTTTTTGCAGAAATTGATTTCCACCGTTGTCAAAAGTTGCCACAAATAAAATATCGCCATCAGCTTTTTTTAATTCCTCTAGGGAAATACCGACTGCTCCATAAGGTGACTCGATATTTTGTGAGGTTGGACGCTGCAAATTAGCATCCTTCATAATGGAACCAACAAATGAGTTGTTGACATCAATTAATATTTGATTGCCATTAACATACATCAAAGATATTTTTTTGTTATTATAGCGAGTTTTCAATGCTGATTTTAGCTTTTCTATTCGCCGATCGTAGCGTTCCCAAAGTGCTTTTTCAGCTTCTTGCTTTCCTAATGCTTCAGCCACAAAACTCAGATGTCTTTGCCAGCGTGAATACTCAAGTTCGCCCAAAACTGTCGGAGCAATTTCAGACAATTGAGGATAAATTGACTTGAACCAATCTACACCGATAATCAAATCTGGTTTGAGTAATAATATTGCTTCTAAATTTGGTTTATCAAATCCAAGTAATTTTATGTCATCTATTTTATATGAGGATTTCAGAAAATTTTCTTCCCGGTAATATTCATTCGTAGTGCCAATTGGTTTAACGCCAAGTGCCAGCAAATTGCCTAAAGTAGACAAAGATAGAGTAACAATACGCTGGGGTTTATTGGGAACACAGGTTTCTCCCATTGTATGTTTAACTATGTGACATTCGGCGGTTGACGGATGAGGAAGGTAAGATACAGTTTTAGGAACTTTATAATTGCAAGCTGCAATCAAAATAAATCCTAAAATACCTAATATTAGCCAACAGAAAAATTTTCGCATTATTGCCTGCTTCATGTAACAGAACAGTATTGTAGTGGACTGACACAGCTAAAATGTTCCAATAAATTTTAGCCTTGCCACGCTACTACTGGCGTGGCAAGCTTAAAATAGTGCATTAGCTTGACTCTTCTTGTGGGATGGGCGTCTCGCCCGTCCGTGGCGGGTAAGATACCCGCCCCACAATAAAATTTATTGCACCATTTTAGCTTTGCCACGCCACTACATATCTGTGGATTACAACAGACTTTATCTAAAATCGACTATTAAAACCGCCATGATATGGTTCCTTGCACGGTAAATGGCTGTCCGTAGAAAACACGGCTAGGAGTAAGCGCACTTTCAAAATAGTCTACATCAAATAGATTTTTGAAGTTGAGGGCAACTCGGAATCTATCTCTGTTATAGAAAATAGATGCATCAGTCCGGACATAACTAGGTAGCTCGTAAGTATTTTCTAAATCTCCAGCACGCTCGCCTACAAAAAACAAGCCAATCCCCGCCCCTAAACCTTGCAATTTACCTTGTTGGATTTCGTAAGTTGTCCATAAGTTGAAAGAATGGTCGGGTGTATTTGGCAATCGATTTCCTGCAAAACTAATATCTTCAGTAATGCGTGCATCAATATAAGCGTAGCCTGCAAAAATATTCCATCCCGGCAAAATTTGACCTGTAATACTCAGTTCAATACCTTGGCTTTGTTGTTCCCCTGTTTGGATCTGAAAACCTGGATTAACGGGATCGTCTACCAACACATTAGTACGGGTCAAATCATAAAATGCAAGCGTCGCCGAAAGCTGATTGTTCAAATCAGCTTTAACCCCAACTTCATACTGACTAGCTCGTCCTGGATCGAAGAGACTGTCAAAATTACTGAAAAAGATTGTGCCTCTTGCTGGTGTAAATGAAGTTGTATAGCTGGCATACAGCGAAACAGCAGGGATGGGTTGATAGACAATCCCAAATCGAGGACTAAATGCACTATCTGACTGGCTGGTTTCTGTACCTGCGGTGAAATCTTCAAATTTCTGCTCGAAAGTATCAAACCGCACGCCTAACAATAACTTCAAGTTATCTGTAAATGCAATTTGATCTTGAAGATAAAATCCTAATGAGTCCGTTAGTACTTTCTCTCTATCATCGGTGGTAAAAGGCTCGCCTATCGGTTGACCATACACCGGGTTAAATATATCAATCGGTACAGCAGCAAAATCTACATATCTTGGTGTTTTGCTACTAAACCGATTCCAATCAAGTCCAAATAGTAACTGATGCTGAATTGAACCTGTAGAGAATTTACCAACTACATTTGTTGTCAAAGTGTAGTCTTCATACTGAATATCATATTCCCGATAGAAACGATTGAAAGTTCGATTATCTTCATCCAAACTTGTGGGAAGCGTAATTTTGTCGTTGTAATTGCGGAAAGTTGCTCGAAAAGCATTGCGTAATAACCAGTTGTCGCTAAATTTGTGTTCCAGTCGATATCCAAGCCTGGTAATTGTTTGTTTGATTTGATCGGAAGGTTCGCCATAGTTGCGGTTGCGGGTTACTTTCCCATTTGGGTTAGGTAAAACACTGCCAACGACGGGTACTCCAGATGCGTAAGAATCTCTTGTCTCAACGAATTCTCCCTCTATGTTCAGATTGGTTCTATCACCAATAGCCAGACTGAAAACAGGCGAGATGCTCAGATTTTCACTATTTAAGAAATCGATAAAACTGCCGGAATTTCTGTAGGCTGCATTGAGACGATACAAGGCTGTTTTCGAGTCATTTAATGGCCCCGAAAAATCAAACGCACCTCGGTAGAAACTATAGCTGCCAACGCTTGCATCAATACCATAAAAAGGCTCGCTTAGGGGTTGTTTAGTTATTAAGTTAATGCTTCCCCCCGGATCTGCCAAACCAAATAATACTGATGCTGGCCCTTTGAGGACTTCTACTCGCTCGATATTGGAAAGTTCAACAGCTTGTCCTGCTGAAGGATCGGGTAGTCCATCCCGAAGAAAACTGTTACCTGTTCTTTCATTTACCTCAAATCCGCGAATTGTATAGCTGGTCAATGCACGAGAGCTATTAAAACTCTGAACTACACCAGGAACATTTCTGAGGGCATCTTCTAAACGAGTAGCCTGCTGGTCGCGCAATATTTGTTGTGGTATGACCTGAATCGATTGAGGAATATCACGCAAAGGTGTGTCGGTTTTCGTCCCAGTCGTACTATCCGTTACACGATAACTATCTGCCTCTCCTGTTACCACCAACTCAATTGGCTCATCCTCCTGTGCTGTTGATTCCTCTGGTGGTGTCTGGTTTGGTGGTTGTGGTTGTGGTGTTTCGGACTGTTGCGGTGTTTGGTTTGGTGGTTGTGGTTGTGGTGTTTCGGGCTGTTGCGGTGTTTGGTTTGGTGGTTGTGGTTGTGGTGTTTCGGGCTGCTGTGCTGTTGCAGCAGCTGAAGTTACACCAAAAACCAGCCCTGCATCATCATCAAATAACTCAACCGTTGGCAAAGCATTCTCACCTACCACGGTCACGCGAACAGTATTTGCATCAAGATTCGTAGCCGTTATTTCAATAATTCCCGCAAGTGGTTTTTCGGAACGAAATATAAAAGCATCGCCGTTAGGTAAACGCAGCTGAGCATTAGGAATATCGGCAATAAAATTATTATCCGTACTGCGATTTGTAACTTGCAGTTGTTCTCCAAGAGGTGTTTCTAAAATTACCTCCACACCAGTCTGCGTGGGATTTGCTTTCACTCCCGCGATTGGTACGACTCCATCCCCACTTGTTTGTTGTGGGTTCGGAGGGTTAGTTGGTGTTGGTGACTGTACCAGCATTTGGGCGCTAGTAGCAGGAAGTTCAATTTCACTTAGTTGAGAAATATTTTTAGTTGTTTCATCCGACTTTGCTCGTTGTAGTGGACTTCCAAGCTGAAACTTTAAGAGTCGCGGTTTCCTGGTACTGGGGGCTGATACTTGAGATTTGCTAATGACAAATTGTTTATCTGTAACTGCAACCCTCTGCCTTCGATCTAATCTAGATTTCCCTACCCTCTGGGTAGAAGATTTGCCTTGAACATCCTCTCGTACTTGCTCACCTTTAGCAGGAGTGTTTATAAAAACAACAACCGCACCTGTCAGCAGCAGGGTTTGAAAAAATCTATCTAACTTCATTTATCCGCTTACACTCGATCGCACTACTTGAGGGCACCTGAACGCACAATGACAAAGTTTGAAAAAGATTGTCATTTAAATTAGTTGAATCATATTATGAAGTGATACCAGACACAAGATAATTCATAATCTTTTTTATTTAATTTCGATAATAATCAATAATTCTTTTTAAACATTTATTTGCTTGATAGATAATTAAGCAGAGTACTGATAGCTAAAAATACTTTTATCCAAAATATTTCAATAACCGAAAATAGCTTATTTAATTAACAAATTTCACTAAATAAGGTGAAATTGAGCCTTAGTGTACAGTGGTGCATGGGAAGTTTAGCCCAAGAGATTTCCATGCCCTAATTGTGGGCAAACAGCTTGTAATTCATTGTCATGAGGTGAAAGCGATGGTTTCTCTATAAAAAATAAATTTAGATAAGCTAAACTTATGCTATCTCGTTAATCAAAAAAACATATCTATGGATAGACTCTTGCTAAAGCAACTCATTCTCGTTAGTGTAATCAAGGATAAATAAAAATTACTCGCAATAATCTAGATATTTATCCAGGTAAATCACTATTATTTAGCGTTGAGACAGTCTAAGTGGTTGCCTTAGTTGATCGCAGCTGATTGCAAGTTAGTGAGGTTCAGTATTTTGGTCTGCAAGCCAGATAAACAGCTTTTTTACTCCTGGCTCCTGAATTCTGCTGAAGAATTAGATAAGCGATCGCGTCAAACAGCTGCTCAATTACAAACATTAGATTTGACTGGAAAAAATGCCTTATTAGACACTAAGTCAAATCGTTCATCAATGAAAAATTAACATTCATCGGAGATGAAAATAGGTATAAAATAGCGTCAAACTTCCAGTGAAACCAAGTAAGGATGTTGGAGTTTTTATGAAAGTTCAGGTGAGGGAATCAATTTTAAGAATCAAAAATCCTACCGTAAAAAAATTTTCAGAGTTATGGAAACAACATCAGCCTTTTGTAATTGAAGATGTTGCTAAAGATTGGGACGCTTCAAAGAAGTGGTGTAATAAGTATCTAATCGAACAATGTGGAAATAATCTTGTTCCTGTACGTTTTTATCATCCAAATTTTTGGCATAATTCTGAGAACTATGCTTATGAAGATGGTTACGAACCTAAAAAAGAAATAAAATTTCATGAATATATTAACAAGCACATAGAAAATACAATTCAGGAAAATAATTTAGAATGTTATTTATCTGAAGCATATTTTGAAGACCGATTTCCAGAACTTGTTCGAGATATAACCTATCCAGAATACTTCGATAGGAAAGCATTTGTTACATTTTGGTATGGTTTTTCGAGTAAAAATTTTTCTTCAACTACTAACCTTCACTTCGATCCGCTACATAACATTTTTGCTCAAATTCGAGGCAGAAAAAGAATACTTCTATATCCGCCTTCAGATTATTTGTCATTTTATCCGCCTCTCGATGGTACTTCTGGCGTAGGGTTTAATAGTAAGGTAAATCCGGATCTCTCCAATTTAGAATTATTTCCCAAGTTTCCTCGACAAGATAAAATAGAAATTATACTCCAACCGGGAGAAATACTCTACATACCTCCTTTTTGGTGGCATCATCTAACAGCGGTAGATGAGAACATATCATTATCATTTTGGTACGATCTGAAAATTGAAGATTTTTTCAAACAAAAGAACATGTTGTCAGTTTTTTTGAATATTGCACCTCATTATCTTTCCTATGCAATTTCTTCAGGAAAATTCCGGGAATTTATGGGATTCCTGAAGACGATGTTTCATTGATTGTTTGATGAGAAAATTAAGATTGGTGAAATAGAAAAGGTGACACTAATCTCTGAAAAATTAGATAAGCGATCGCGTCAAATAGCTGCTCAACTAAAAATATTAGATTTGATTGAGAAAAATGCTTGCTTAGACACACATTCAATACTCATTATGACTCGGAAATAAAACGTTAGTTAATAAACTGTTCTAAAGGTTGACCGAGAAATTAAAAATTAACATTTATTCTATGTGTCAAAAATAAAACAGCGTTAACCTTCGATTGTAAACCAGGAGAAATGTTGGAGTTTTTATGAAAGCTCAAGCTAGTAAATCAATCCTAAGAATCAAAAATCCTAGTAAAAAGGAATTTTCAGAGATAGCGAAAAAATTTCAGCCTTTTATAATTGAAGATGTTGTTCAACATTGGGATGCTTATAAAAATTGGTCAGATGATTATCTGATAGAAAAATGTGGAGATAATCTAGTTCCAGTAAGGTTTTTTCAGAAAAACTTTTGGAATGATTATAAGAACTTTGCTTATGAACGGAGTTACGAGCCTCATAAAGAAATTAAATTGAAGGAATATATAAATAATGGACATAATGTAGAATGTTATTTAAATGAGGCAGTTTTTGAAGAGCGTTTTCCGCAAATTGTTGGAGATGTAAATTATCCAGAATACTTCAATGGTAAGGCGTTTGTTAGATTGTGGTATGGTTTGTCAAGTAAAACTTTTTCCTCAAGTAGCAGCCTTCACTTTGACGCAGAACATAATATTTTTGCTCAAATTAGAGGTAGAAAAAGAATCCTTTTATATCCACCTATAGATTATTTGTCATTCTATCCACCTCTTGAAGACCCTTCTGGCGCACTATATGGTAGTAAAGTAAATCCGGATTCTTTAGATTTGGAATTATTTCCGAAATTTCCTTGGCAAGAAAGAATAGAAATTGTACTTCAACCGGGAGAAATACTCTACCTGCCTCCTTTTTGGTGGCATCATATAACCGCAGTAGATGATAATATATCATTATCATTCTGGCACTATGTTAAGCTTCAAGATTTTTGGTGGCAAAAAAAGATGTTATCAGTTTTTTTCCACACTGCGCCTCATTATTTATATCATTCAATCTCTGCTGGCAATTTCAGCGGTTTGGGATTTTTTAACATGTCTTGAGGCAATGGCGTCAAACACCCGCTCAATTATCAACATTGGATTTAGCTTGAAAAAACGCTCTATTAGACACATTCAGAATATTAACTCCAAGTCAAAAAGACGTGCTTGAGTAATATTTTGATGAGGAGATAATTACATGACGCTAATTTTTATATAAAAATGAATAACTTTTCTTATTCCTTTGAAACTTTGGGCAACTTTTCCACAGTTGTCGAATTACTCTGCTTGAGAAGTTCTACTCAGCCAAATAGAGATGCTTTCACCTTTTTATTAGATGGGGAAACAGAAAAAGCAACACTAACCTATGAAGAATTAGATAGGCGATCGCGTCGAGTAGCTGCTAAATTACAAGCATTGGGTTTGACTGGGGAACGCGCTTTACTACTTTATCCAGCAGGACTAGATTTTTTAGTTGCTTTTTTCGGTTGCTTGTATGCGGGAGTTGTGGCTGTAACTGCATATCCACCGCGAAATGAGCGCAACACGCCGAGAATCAAGGCAATTTCTATAGATGCACAAGCAGCGATCGCTCTGACAACAACAGAAATTCTGCCGACAGTCCAGTCTTTAATGACACAAAAGACCGACTTAGAATCTTTGCAGTGGTTGACTACTGATAATCTTCCACAAGGAATAGAAGACACTTGGGAGCAACCTTCTATCGATGGAGATACTTTAGCTTTTCTGCAATACACCTCTGGTTCTACAGGTACACCCAAGGGTGTAATGATTAGTCATGGCAACCTATTGCACAATGCAGCTACGACTTACCAATTCATGGAACATTCCCCAGAAAGTAAGTTCGTGACATGGTTGCCGATGTACCACGATATGGGTTTGATTGGGGGAATATTGCAACCTTTGTATGGAGGTTTTCCTTGCATCATCATGCCTCCAACTTCCTTTCTCCAACGTCCATATCGTTGGTTGCAAGCTATCTCTGAGTACAAAGGGACAACCAGTGGCGGCCCTAACTTTGCCTATGAGTTATGTACTCAAAAAATTACTCCCGAACAAAAACAAACTCTCGATCTGAGTAGTTGGAGTGTGGCATTTAACGGCGCTGAACCGATTCGCTATGATACTTTAAAACGGTTTGCAGAAGCTTTTGCCGAGTGTGGCTTCCGTAAAGAAGCATTCTATCCTTGTTATGGAATGGCTGAAACAACTCTCATGGTTTCTGGTGTTGATAAAGCAACAGCGCCGACGATCGCAACAGTCCAGAAGTCTGCATTAGAACGCGATCGCGTTGTTAAATCATCTCCTCAAGATGAGAATATTTATCATTTTGTTAGTTGTGGCCGAGTCATACCAGAACAGGAGATTGTAATTAGCAATCCCGAAACACTCAATAGTTGTCAGCCGGATGAAATCGGGGAAATTTGGGTATCCGGGCCGAGTGTTGGTCAAGGTTATTGGAATCGTTCTCAAGAGACAGTAGAAACCTTCGGTGCTTATTTAGCAGACACAAACAAAGGCCCTTTTCTCCGGACGGGAGATTTAGGTTTCTTGGACAATGGCGAACTTTTCATCACAGGTAGAGCCAAAGATTTAATTATTATTCGCGGTCGCAATCTTTACCCCCAGGACATAGAATTAACAGCCGAACGCAGCCATGCATCATTACGTTCTGGTGCTAATGCAGCATTTACAGTAGAAGTTAATAACGAAGAAAAGCTAGTAGTTGTACAAGAATTAGAGTTTCGCGCCAAGCCAAATTTAGTAGAAGTAGCTAGTGCAATTCGACAAGCGATTACTGAAGAACATGAAGTACAAGTTTATGGCGTAGTTTTAATTAAACCAGGCAGTATTCCTAAAACTTCTAGCGGTAAAATTCAACGTCGTGCAACCCGCGCTCAGTTTGAGAATGGCGAACTGAATGTCGTTGCAAGCAATATTCTCAAAACTAGCGATATTCCCAGAAAAAAAACTCGATTACAGCGTTCTGAATTATTGGCACTTTCCCCAAGAGAATGTCAAACAGTTTTAGAAGGTTATTTAATTGAAATATTGGCGGCAGTACTTTTAATCCGCGCAGATGATATTAATATAGAACAACCGTTAACTACGCTGGGACTTGATTCTTTAAAAGTATTTGAGTTAAAAAATTGCATTGAAGTTGACTTAGAAATAGAAATATTCGTAGCAGATTTCTTTGAAGGAATGAGTGGGCGATCGCTCGCAACAAAAATACTCGCTCAAATCACCGCAAAGGCTTTCATATCTTCAAAGTATCTTAGCAAAGTCCCGCCAACCGAAGTTTATCCCCTATCTTTTGCTCAGCAGCGACTATGGTTTCTTGACCAATTAGAACCAGGGAACCCAGCTTATAATATTTCCTTAGCTGTTAAACTCAAAGGTCAGCTGGAAATTAATTTCCTAGAACAAAGCTTGAATGAAGTTATCGGGCGACATGAAACTTTAAGAACTACATTTACAACAGTCAAAGGGCAGGCGGTACAAATTATTGCTGATTCCTTAAAATTATCTTTATCACTAATCAATATAGAATTACAGGACAATGTTGCAGTTCAAAAATTGTTGGTTCAAGAAAGCCAACGACCTTTTGACCTCACCAAAGGGCCATTGTTCCGTGCTAAACTTTTGCGCCTAGCACAGCAAGAGCATATTCTTTTGCTAGAGATGCACCATATAATTTCTGATGGCTGGTCTACTGAAATATTTTTACAAGAGATTGCATTATTTTACAAAGCATTTTTAAGCAGAAGTGCTTCACCTTTAGCGGAAATTTCTATTCAATACAAAGACTTTGCACACTGGCAGCAACAATGGTTACAAGGGGAAATTCTCCAAAGCCAGCTATCTTATTGGAAGCAACAACTTGAGGGTATACCCGCAGCATTAAAACTACCTACTGACCGACCAAGACCTCTGGTGCAAACCTCAAACGGCGCTCAACAATCCATTGAGTTATCTGAAGTAGTTATTAAGGAACTCAAGGCTATCGCTCGTCAACAGGGTGTCACTTTATTTATGTTGCTATTGGCAGCATTTCAAACTTTCCTTTACCGTTACACGGGACAAGATGATATTGCTGTCGGTTCCCCCATCGCTAATCGGAATCGCGATGAAATCAAAGGGTTAATTGGCTTTTTTGTCAATACCTTAGTACTGCGTACAGATATCAGCAACAACCCGACTTTTAATGAGTTGCTGACGCGGGTAAAAAAGGTAGCTTTAGGAGCCTATACACATCAAGATTTGCCCTTCGATCGACTGGTAGAAGCAGTGCAACCAGAGCGGGATACAAGTCGGACACCGCTGTTTCAAGTGATGTTCAATGTTCAAGATTACTCGCAGTTACCAGAAATGCCTGGTTTGGCATTGAGTTTGGTAAAAATAGAAACCCAAACAGCGCAGTTTGATTTGAGTTTGTCCATTGAGATTACAAAGCAAGAAGTCGCGGCATCCTTCTATTACAATACCGATCTATTTGATGCTTCTACCATTACTCGAATGCTGAAGCATTTTCAGAATTTACTTTCAGGTATTGCTGCTAATTCTCAAGCTCGGCTATCCAACTTACCATTATTGAGTGCCGCAGATTGTCAAGATTTACTACAACTTAGTAGGAATCAATCTCCAATTCCCAATTCCTGCGAACAATGCATTCATCAATTGTTTGAAGCCCAAGTAGAACGGACGCCAAATGCAGTTGCAGTAGTCTTTCAAAACCAGCATTTAACCTACAGAGAATTGAATCAGCGTGCAAATCAAGTAGCACATTATCTGCGCTCGCTGGGAGTGAGTCCAGAAGTGCGAGTTGGGATTTGTATACAGCGTTCTTTAGAAATGGCGATCGCACTTTTAGGAATCCTCAAAGCCGGAGGAGTTTATGTGCCTTTAGATCCGGGTTATCCAAAAGAACGCCTTGCCCTAATTTTGAAAGATGCTCAGGTGTCAGTGCTTCTCACTCAGAAATCACTGCTGGCTGTTCTGCCTGCATTGGAGTCGCAAATCGTCTGCGTGGATACAGACAACGCCATCGCCCAACAAAGTCAGGAAAATCTTGTCAATCGCGCCCAACCAGAAAACCTTGCCTATATTATTTACACCTCTGGTTCCACCGGAACTCCCAAGGGTGTGACGATTCAGCATCGTTCTTTAGCCAGTTATGCCAAGATTGCTTGTTTAGAATACGAGCTACAAGCAAGCGACAGGGTGCTGCAATTTGCCTCCATTAGCTTTGATGCCGCTGCCGAAGAAATCTTTCCCTGTTGGATCTGCGGTGCTGCTCTGATACTGCGTACAGATGAGACTATCGCTTCGATGCCTCAATTTTTACAGCATTGTCGCGATTGGGAGATAACTGTCTTAGATTTGCCTACCGCCTTTTGGCATCAACTGACTGCTGAATTAGCAACAACAAATTTAGTACTTCCCGATACTCTGCGATTAGTAATTATTGGGGGTGAAAGAGCCGATAGAAAATACCTAACAACATGGCAGCAACAGGTAGGTCAACGGGTACGCCTTGTCAACAGTTATGGCCCTACAGAAACAACAATTGTGGCCACACTCTGTGACATATCAGTAGCGACGGCTGGTGAAGTGCCCATTGGCAAAGCCATTCCCCAAGTCCAAAGCTATGTCCTCGACCTCGATCTCCAACTCGTGCCCGTAGGAACTCCTGGCGAATTGTATATTGGGGGTGTTGGTGTTGGTAGGGGTTATTTGGAGCGATCGGACTTAACAGCAGCAAAATTTATTCCTAATCCCTACAGTTCAAAACCTGGGGAGCGTCTTTACAAAACCGGCGATTTAGTTCGCTACCTCAAGGATGGTAACCTGGAATTTGTCGGACGTAGCGATCGCCAAATCAAAATTCGCGGTTTTCGCATTGAATTAGGAGAAATAGAAGCCTTACTGAATCAACACCCGGCTGTACAAGAAGCTGTAGTTGTTGCTCATAATGATGACTCAGACCACCAGCGCTTGATTGCTTATATCGTTGGTCAGTATCAGCTAGAAACAGTAGAAGCCTTAGACACTCAACAAACCTTAGAGTGGGAAACTGTCTTCGATAGCCTCTATAAAAAGTTTGATACTTCTCAAAATTCCGGCTTCTACATCAAAGGTTGGGAAAGCAGCTACACAGGAGCATCTATTCCAGACGAACAAGTGCGCGAGTGGATGGAGCAAACCACCGGGCGCATCTTAGGTTTGCAGCCCAACCGAGTTTTAGAAATCGGTTGTGGGGGTAGCGGCCTGATGCTTTTTAACATTGCCCCTCATTGCCAGCAGTACTGGGCAACAGACCCCTCACAAAATGCCCTGCAAATTCTCCAACAGCAGTTGGATACTTTAGAGCAGCCATTAGCAGGAGTCACACTCAGCCAAAGAAGTGCTTTAGATTTTGACGATGTGGCAGAAAATAGCTTTGATGGCGTGTTAATTGTCTCTGTGGCTCAGTACTTCCCAAGCATTGACTATTTACTCCAGGTTTTGGAAAAAGCAGTCAAAGCTGTAGAACCAGGCGGCTTCATTTTTCTAGGAGATGTTCGGAGTCTGCCTTTATTAGAAGCATTCCACGCCTCAGTTCAACTTTATCGGGCAGCAGAGACTCTTTCTAGAGAAACCTTGCAACAGCGCGTCCAGAAACAGTTATTTGAAGAAAAGCAATTAGTCATCGATCCTGCTTTCTTTACTGCTCTCAAACAGCATCTACCTAAAATTAGTCACGTTGATATTTTGTTAGAGCGTGGCTGCTCCCAGAATGAACTAACTAAATTCCGTTACGATGTGATTCTGCATGTGGACGATAAACCAGTTCCAGCGGCAGATATCCCTTGGTTGGATTGGAGCAAACAAGAGGTCACCCTTTCTTCTGTCCGCCAAATGCTCCAAGAAACCGCACCCCAATTTTTAGGTCTTGCCTATGTACCTAATGCTCGCGTCATTGCAGACATTCAGATTGTGCAGTGGTTAACAAATAATCAGCCACCGGAAACTGTCGGTGAACTCAAGCAGGTCTTAAGCTCCTTTGAAGGTCAAGGTATAGAGCCAGAAGCCTTCTGGGCATTAGAAAAAGACCTACCTTACTCGGTTGATATTACTTGGAATGATGCACGCAGCTATGACGTTATCTTCAAGCGTTCTACGCCTAATGTGACACAGTATTTTTCCTTACCTAATGCTGTATCTTCATTGTCCCGTCCTTGGCGCGATTACGCTAATACTCCCTGGCAAGGAAGCTTAGCTCGTGAAAGAGTGCCTCAACTGCGAAATTTTCTTAGAGAAAAGCTACCTGAATACATGGTGCCGACGGCTTTCATATTCTTAGATGCACTTCCTTTAACCCCCAATGGCAAAGTTAATCGTCGTGCCTTACCGTTACCAGAGAGTTACTCTAACCAAAACAACCTCTATGTAGCTCCCGAAACAGAGCTAGAAGAAACCATTGCTAGTACCTGGCAAAAAGTACTCGGTATCGAGAAAGTTAGTATTAATGATAATTTCTTCGATTTGGGCGGACATTCTTTACTGATTTCTCAGGTAAACGCACAACTACGAGAACAGCTACAACGCGATATCTCAGTGGTAGAAATGTTTCAATACCCTACCATCAATTTGTTAGCAAAACATCTTAGTCAAGAGCAAGAAAAACCTTCTTTTAAAGAAGTTAATAACCGCTCTGAAAAACAAAAAATGGCTTTAAATCGACAAAAACAAGCTTATAAATCGCGTAAATAGACTCAGGGTTTTAGGAGAAATATGCAAACAGCAAACTTAGCTACAATTTCTCATTCATTACTTATTACCATTGGATTAATTTTTGCGACATTAGCATTGATTTTCATCATGCTAGCAAGTATATATTTTTTGAGAAGAATATGGTTCAAAAATAAACGTAATTTAGTATGGACGCCAATTTATTCTATCGAGCGTCGGAGTAATCTGTCATATGAGGAATTTGTTCAAGAGTATGCATCTATTGGCAAACCAGTAATAATCACTGATGTAATCAAAAATTGGAAAGCTTCAGCAAAGTGGACATTAGATTTTTTTCGAGAAAAATATGGGCCAGTTAAGACTGATGGCGTAAGAGATAGAAATAATGAAGATAATAAATCGATGACTATTGCGGATTACATGGATTATCTCGAAACAGGTAATACCGATCGATCGCTTTATCTGATAGACTTCCACATGTTTGAACATCCTGAGCTTTACCAAGATTATGAAGTTCCAATTTACTGCGATAATTTGCTAGAAAATTTGCCAGAAGAATTGTTGAATAAATACGGTTTTGAGCAATATGTTTATCTCATTATCGGTCGAAAAGAATCATCATTAGGTCTCCATATTGATTCATTTTGTACGCAAGGATGGTTGGGAGTAATTTCTGGAAAGAAGCGATTCGTTTTGTTATCACCCGATCAACAAAAATTTGTATACGATGGCGAAGTTGATGCTTTCAAGCCAGATTTAGAAAAATTCCCATTATACGCTAATGCAAAACCAGTGGAATTTATCTTAAATTCTGGAGAAATTCTCTATATTCCTTCTATGTGGTGGCATCAAGCTGAAAACTTGGAAAACAGCATTGCCTTGGGCTTTAACACAGTTAATGAGTGGAATTTAGAGATGGTCTTAGATGCAGCAAATGAGGCAAATATTATAATAGGTAATCTTTTAGGCTTGTTGTTGGAATTTCCTTGGCTACTTAGATTTATTGGTAAACCTCTTTTAAGTGTTAAATAATATTAACTTACATAATTGATAAGGTAATTCAGATGATAACAGCAGACTTGTTAAAAAGTAGTAGTGGAAATATTATCGTTAATGACACTGGGCAAGATATTCTACAATTGCCAGTATCAAAAACTTTAGAGAAATTCAAGTCTTTTGGGATGCTTTTCTTTCGAGGTTTTAATGTAAATTACGAACAGATGAAAGCATTTGCCGAGCAATTTAGTTCTACATTTATGGGTCAATACAGTAGACCTATTGTTGATTTAAACAACAAGTTTATTACCTTAGTAGACTCAGGAATGCATTATATTGCTCCCCATTGTGAAAATGCTAATTCTCCTTTTAGACCTGATGTAGTTTGGTTTTGTTGTGCTGTGCCAGCAGCAGAGGGGGGTGAAACTTTATTTTGGGATGGTGTTGAAGTATGGAAAGCAATGAGTGAAGAATTGAAACAATTATTTTTGGGGCAAAAAGTTCGGTATGTCCAAAAATTTCTAGCTTCTCATTGGCAACAATTTTTAGGGGCAGGTGCTACGATAAATGATGTCAAGAATACGCTGGAAGGTATCGAAGGTTTAAATTACAAAATCAGCCAAGATGAATCGCTTATTTTAGAATATGTATGCTCTGCTGTGGTCAAAACAAAATATGGCGATCGCGATGCATTTGCTAATAGCATAATTTCGGAATACAGAAATCCTAGAGGAATCGTAACTTTTGCCAATGGCTCTGCAATTCCTGTAAAAGTTATCAATGAAATCCAGAAAATTATGGATAATTTGACTGGTTTTATTCCCTGGATGCCTGGAGATTTGGTGATGATTGATAATTCGAGATTTTTACATGGACGTAAATCTTTTAATGATGGCCGTCGGAGAATTATGACTTTACTTAGTGATATTAAAGGAAGTTATGAGGAACGAACCGCAGAGAACGCAGAGGACACGGAGGAATAAGAGTTTTTTGTGGAAGTTATAGGTAATTTTTAGAAGTGCTGACTAAGGAAAAAGAAACTGATGAGTAGGGTAGAAACGAGTGAATTAATAGAAGGGGTAGCTATTATTGGTATGGCAGGGCGTTTCCCTGGTGCTAAAAATATTGCAGAATTTTGGCAAAATTTACAATCTGGTGTGGAATCTGTTTCTAATTTTACGGATGATGAATTAATATCTGCCGGAATTAATCCAGCACTACTAAATGATAAAAACTATATAAAATCAGGCTCTATATTAGAAGATATTGAATTATTTGATGCAGCATTTTTTGATTTTAATCCCAAAGAAGCTGAGACTACTGACCCACAGCATCGTGTCTTTCTAGAATGTGCTTGGGAAGCTCTAGAAAATGCTGGTTATGACTCCACTAGATGTGAAAGTCGGATTGGGGTTTATGCAGGCGCAAGCCAAAGTCATTATTTATCTTTCAATTTATATACTGATAGTGTTGGTTCGGCAAAATGCTATCAAACTTCTATTGGAAATGAAAAAGATTTTCTCACTACTCGTGTATCTTATAAATTAAATCTCACTGGGCCGAGTTTAACTGTTCAAACAGCTTGTTCCACCTCATTAGTTGCGGTTTCTCTTGCTTGCCAAAGTTTGCTTAATTATCAATGTGATATGGCTTTGGCTGGGGGAGTTTCTATTAACGTTCCACAAAAAACTGGTTATTTACACGAACCAGGAGGAACTTTATCTCCTGATGGTCACTGCTATGCCTTTGATGCCAAAGCGCAGGGTATAACTATTGGTAATGGTGTAGGAATTGTTGTCCTCAAGCGACTGAGTGAAGCGATCGCAGATGGCGATTGCATTCATGCTGTAATTAAAGGTGCAGCTATTAATAATGATGGTTCTGCAAAAGTCGGCTTTACAGCGCCGAGTGTAGATGGTCAAGCAGAAGCGATCGCCGAAGCAATGATGCTTGCCTCAGTTGAACCTGATACAATTAGCTACATTGAAGCTCACGGTACTGGTACACCTTTGGGCGACCCCATCGAGATAGCTGCACTCACCAAAGTCTTTCGCGCTAGTACCGACAAAAAGGGTTTCTGTGCCATTGGTTCTGTGAAAACCAATATCGGTCACCTCGATGCTACCGCCGGAGTTGCAGGGTTAATCAAAACCGTTCTCGCTCTCAAACACAAGGAAATACCACCTAGCTTAAATTTTCAGCAACCCAACCCACAAATCGATTTTGCCAATAGTCCGTTTTACGTAAATACAAAACTCACTGAGTGGAAACAGGGAATAACCCCTCGCCGTGCTGGTGTGAGTTCTTTGGGTATGGGTGGCACCAATGCTCATGTAATTCTTGAAGAAGCTCCTGGGAAGCGGGGGAGCAGGGGAGCAAGGGAGCAGGGGAGAAAGTATCAATTACTAGTACTTTCTGCAAAAACTGAGTCAGCGCTAGAAATTGCCACACACAATTTAATACAACATCTGCAACAGCACCCAGAAATTAACTTTGCAGATTTGGCTTATACGCTGCAAGTCGGTCGCAGGCAGTTTAATCGTCGTCGGATATTAGTATGTGAAAATAGTCAAGATGCGCTGAGTGCATTTCAAGAGCAGATTTCTCAACGAGTTATTACAAACTTCCAACAAAATACCCATCCGGCCATTGCTTTTATGTTTCCCGGCCAGGGCGCTCAGTATGTGGATATGGGTAAAGAACTTTATCAAAATGAGGCAATATTCCGCGAGCAAGTAGACCGCTGTTGCTCAATTTTAAAACCTCACTTGGGACTAGATTTGCGTTCGTTACTTTATCCTGGAGAAAGTGAAGTTGAGGCGACGGCAGAAAAATTAAAACAGACTGATATCGCTCAACCAGCACTATTTGTAATTGAATATGCTTTGGCTCAGTTGTGGATATCCTGGGGTATTTCTCCTAGTGCAATGATTGGTCATAGTATCGGGGAATATGTAGCAGCATCTCTGGCGAATGCGATATCTCTTGAAGATGCTTTAGCCCTGGTTGCTATGCGTGGAAAACTAATGCAACAAATGTCACCAGGAGCGATGCTTGCGGTTTCATTACCAGAGGCAGAAGTTATTAGTTTACTCAATACAAATTTGTCTTTAGCTGCCATCAATGCTCCTGGTTCGTGTGTAGTTGCGGGAACTTATGCAGCTGTAGATGCACTTCAAGAACAATTGACAGCTAAAGGTATAGAATATCGCCGTTTGCATACTTCCCATGCCTTTCATTCTCAAATGATGGAACCGCTTCTTGAGCGATTTGTTCGGGAAGTTAAAAAAATTAAATTAAATCCCCCCCAAATTCCTTTTATATCGAATGTTACAGGAACTTGGATTACAGCAGAACAAGCTACAGATGCAAATTATTGGGCAAGGCATTTACGGCAACCAGTTAACTTTAGTGGTGGAATTTCCCAATTATTACGAGAAAAAAATCGTATTTTATTGGAAGTAGGGCCAGGGCGGACTTTGTATACCTTTGCTAAAAAATGCGCTCCACCAAGTACTGAAGAAGTAGTACTAACTTCATTACGTCATCCCCAGGAACAAAAGTCAGATGTTGCTTTTTTATTAAACACATTAGGTCGTCTGTGGTTGGCTGGAGTTGAGATAAATTGGTCTGGCTTTTATACTAATGAATGCCGTTACCGAATTCCCTTACCAACTTATGCTTTTGAACGCCAACGTTACTGGATTGAACGTGAAAAAACTGCCAATAATTTGGTTGAGTTCGATGGTAAAAACCCAAATATTTCAAACTGGTTTTATGTTCCAACGTGGAAACAAGCAATTTTACCTCCAAGGGTGAAATCAGCAGAACGAGTAGAGCAAAAATTATGTTGGCTAGTTTTTGCAAATGCAGATAAATTCGGCAGAAAAATTGCTCAATGTCTGGAAAATAGCGGTCATGATGTTATTACTGTAGAGCCAAAAGAACAGTTTAACCAAATTAGCGATCGCCAATTTACTCTTAATCCCCAGCAGCCAAAAGATTATGATACTTTGTTCGCACAATTACAAGTATTAGGTAAAATTCCCGACAGAATTATTCATTTGTGGAGTATCACAGCAGACGAGCAGACACAGCGGAGAATAGAGTATTTTGAAAAGTGTCAAAATCTGGGTTTTTATAGTCTATTATTCCTCGTACAATCTCTTGAAAAACAGGATATTACTCAACCAATAAAGATTTTTGTCGTCACAAATAATATACACGACGTGACAGGTGTTGAGAGCCTAAATCCAGAACAGGCAACTATATTAGGAATGTGTAAAGTCATTCCCCAAGAGTATGCAAATATTACTTGCCGCAGTATAGATGTTGGTAGTATTGAAGAGAATATAGACCAACTAATAGCGGAGGTATGCCAAGAATCATCGGATTTAGCAATCGCTTATCGCAGACATCATCGTTGGATACAGACTTTTGAACCAATTTCTGGAGATGATTCTGCATCCGACTTGGATTGTGGTCTTAAAGAATCTGGGGTATATCTAATTACTGGTGGCTTGGGTGGTATAGGTCTGGAACTGGCTGAATACCTGGCAAAAACAGTAAAAGCAAAGCTGATTTTGGTCGGAAGATCCTTTCTTCCCCAGCGCGATGAATGGCAGAAATGGCTAAAAACTCATGGTGAGACAGATGAGGTAAGCCGGAAGATATTGAAAATCCAGGAACTTGAAAAACTGGGTGCAGAGGTGATTGCAGAAAGCGCTGATGTTGCCAATGAAGCACAAATGCAAGCAGTAATTAATCAAGGTGGCGATCGCTTTGGTAAAATTAACGGAGTTATTCATGCAGCAGGCATCAAATTATTTGGAACCATTCGAGAAATAAATCGCAGTGAATGTGAAAAGCAACTGCAAGCAAATGGTCAGGGACTATTTGTTTTAGAAAAAGTTTTACAAGGGATAGAACTTGATTTTTGTATATTGATATCTTCTTTATCATCAATGTTGGGTGCATTAGGCATGGCTGCTTATCCAGCAGCCCATCTATTCACTGATGCCTTTGTTTATAAACATAATCAGACAAACCCAACAGCTTGGTTGAGTATAAATTGGGATAATTGGCTCACCAATCAACTTGCTGAAGAATTAGCTGGCAAATCAGAAAGTGCAAATGATGTATTTATGACAGCTAGCGAAGGAGTAGAAGTATTTAAACGTGTATTATCTCTAAAAAATCTAACTCAAGTAGTTGTTTCAACGACTAATTTACCAGCTAGAATAAAACGCTGGGTTGGGCGTGAATCATCACAAAATTCCAAATCTTCGCTGCCAGTAAATTTAGAATCACTGCACTCTAGACCAAACTTACACAATGTTTATGTTGCTCCGAGAAATGAGACAGAGCAAATTCTCGCTAACATTTGGCAAGAAGTTTTGGGATTTGAACAAGTAGGTATATACGATAACTTTTTGGAGTTAGGAGGAGATTCTCTCCTCAGCATTCAAGTTACAGCTAGAGCAAATAAAGCGGGGTTACGTCTTAACAATCAACATTTATTTGAATATCCAACGGTTGCAGAATTAGCAGAAATAGCAAGCAGAACTCAGAATGTTTTGAGCGAACAAGGATTAGTAGAAGGAGAAATACCTTTAACGCCTATCCAACACTGGTTTTTTGAACAGAATTTAGTCGATAAACATCATTGGAACCAAGCTATCTTACTAGAAGTACAACAACCTATTGTTCCAGCTTTATTGACCCAGGCAATACAATATTTGCTTGTACATCATGATGCCTTGCGTTTACGTTACGTCGAAAATGAATCTGGCATCGAGCAGATTAATAACCTTCCTGATGAATTTGTGCCCTTTGTGCAAATAGATTTGTCAGCAGTACCAGAGTTGTTGCAAGAATCTGCTTTTGAATCAGCTGCTAATGAGTTGCAAGCATCTTTGAATCTTTTATCAGGGCCACTTTTACAGATTGCTCTTTTTGACTTAGGAACTAAGCAACCTCAACGATTACTATTTGTGACTCATCATTTAGTAGTTGATGTTGGCTCTTGGCGAATTTTACTCGATGATTTAGAAACAGTATATCAACAGTTAAATCAAGGCAAAGCAATTCAATTGCCAGCCAAAACAACCTCCTTCAAACAGTGGGGGGAACGGTTAATTAAATATGCCAAATCTACAGAGTTGCAATGGGAAGAAGTTTATTGGTTGTCAGCTTCTCGTGAGTCGGTATCACCCTTACCCGTAGATTATCCACAAGGGTCAAACATTGTAGCATCAGCAGACACGATATCAATAACACTGAGTGTTGCAGAAACCCAAAAACTACTAGAAGAAGTGGCTGTAACCTATCGAGTTCAAATGGAGGAAATTCTATTATTTGCTTTAAGACAAGTAATTAGTAAATGGACTGGGACAGAATCACTGTTGGTTGATTTAGAAGGAAATGGCAGAGAGGTAATTTTTGATGATATAGACGTAGCTCGGACTGTCGGTTGGTTCACTAATATTGCTCCTGCATTTTTAGATTTTGAGGAAACTTATCAGCCAGGGGAAGCATTAAAATTAGTGAAAGAGCAACTCCGGAATTTTCCAAATCAAGGTCTTGGTTATGGAGTGCTGCGATATTTGAGCGATGATTTAATCGTTACTGAAAAAATACGTTTATTACAACCAGCAGAAATTATTTTTCTTTACCTTGGCAACTTAGAAGAAACCTTGCCAAAATCTTCTTTGTGGAAGCTATCTCAAAAGTCTTGTGGAGATGTTGTTAGTTTGCAAGGAAAGCGCAGCCATTTATTAGAAATTAATGGTTTGATTGTTGATAATCAGCTAAAAGTTGATTGGATTTATAGCACAAATATACATCAGACAGAGACAGTTAAAAAATTGACTGAAGACTTTGTAGAAACTTTGCGATCGCTAATTAGTGATTTTCAATCTTCTTCATTAACAAATTACACACCTTCTGACTTTGCAGAATTTCAGTCTAGCCAGTGGAGTCAGGCTGATATTGATAGTATTTTGGCAAAAATTGATAATTTTTAAAATTGGGATTTACACAAAGATTTACTCATGATTTAGAGGAGCGATCGTAGTGAAACTAGATAAAACAATTTTCTCAAATTTATATCATCAGTTAATACTATTTCTCCACCGTAAGGATTTAAGTAAATTATTACCATTGTACGATTGCAAATGGAATCCTCATTTGTTTGGTCAGCATTACCAATTTCATTTTGCACCTTTAAGAACTAAAAAATTAAAAATTCTGGAAATAGGTATAGGCGGTATTGAAGTTGGTGTATCTGGTAGTTATGCTGATGACCCATATTCTGGTGGCGAATCTTTAAGAATGTGGAAGAACTATTTTCCTAATAGTATGATTTATGGTATTGATATTGTAGATAAAACAGCTTTAGAGTCAGACAGAATTAAAATTTTTCAAGGAAGCCAAGAGGATGAGGCTTTTTTGAAAAAAGTTGTCGCACAAACAGGAAAATTCGACATCATTATTGATGATGGTAGTCATCATAACGACCACGTAATTAAAACATTTAAAATTCTCTTTCCAGAACTCAATGATGGGGGAATTTATATAGTTGAAGATACCCACACTTCTTATATACCCAGTTACGAAAATTGGTCTAAATTTTCCGGCGATACCGAGCCTCCGGAATGGTCGCAATATGGGGGAAGCTTAGATTTATACGACCCCAAAACCATGATAAATTTTTTTAAGAGACTAGTTGACTGTTTAAGTCATCAGGAATTTTTCCATCCTGGATATTTACCTAATTATTTCGACGAACATATTGTTGGTATGCATTTTTATCGCAATCAGATTTTTATATATAAAGGAAGCAATACACAACCAGGTAATGTGATGCAAAACAACACATTAAGACCAGAATTTGTAGAAGAAATCGGTATAAATTCAATTGATAAATTAGGTTTAGTTTTTCCGATAATTGATGACCCTACAAAACCATAAAAAATAAGATTTATATTGATAAAATGAAAAATATTGAAGATTTTTATCCACTTTCACCAACGCAGCAGGGCATATTATTTCACAGCCTTTATGCCCCAGATTCAGCAGTTTATTGCGAAATATTCAGTTGCAATCTCCAAGGACAACTAAATATTTTAGCGTTCAAGCAAGCTTGGGAACAATTGCTAGAACGTCACCCAATATTGCGAACATCTTTTGTTTGGGAAGGTTTAAAAGAACCTGCTCAAATTGTACATAAACAAGTTAAGTTGCCTTGGGTGCAAGAAGATTGGCGGCCAATTGAAACTATTACGCAGCAAAAGCGTATGGAAACTTTTTTAGCCGCAGAACAACAGCGAGGTTTTAATATTTCTCAAGCACCGTTGATGCGGTTAACTCTGATTCTATTAGCCGAAAATAACTATCAGTTTATCTGGAGCCATCATCACTTGTTACTGGATGGATGGTCTTCATCTTTGCTAATAGATGAAGTTTTTACGTTTTACAAAGCATTTATCCAGAATCAAAATTTATCTTTAAAAAAACCTCGTCCTTATCGAGATTATATAGCTTGGCTGCAACAGCAAGATATTTCTAAAACTGAGACTTTCTGGCAAAAGTATTTGCAAAAACTTACAGCAACTACTTCTTTGAGCGTAGAGCACACCTCTAATAATTTATCTGATGAAAAAAAAGAATATAAACAACAACATATTAAATTATCGGCTGGGGAAACATTAGCATTGCAGTCTTTTATACGACAGCAGCAGCTAACATTAAATACTTTAATACAGGGTACATGGGCTATTGTTTTAAGCCGTTACAGTGGAGAAAATGATGTCGTTTTTGGAACTGTTGTTTCTGGTCGAGGTGGTTTAACTGGAACTGAATCAATGGTGGGGGTGTTAATCAACACTTTGCCAGTACGAATACATGTAAATTCAGAAGAATTTCTTATTTCTTGGTTAAAGCAACTCCAAGTACAGCAAAATGAAACACGAAAGTACGAGCAATGTCCATTAATCAAAATTCAGAAATGGAGTGATATACCAACTGGGCAACCTTTGTTTGAAAGTATAGTTAATTTTCAGAATTACCCAACAGATTTTTCTAAATTACAACAAGTCAGCAATTTAAAAATATCTAATATTTGTAGTTTTATGCATCCTCATTATCCCCTCACTGTGTCGGTGAAGGCGGATTCAGAATTATTATTAGAAATTTTCTATGAAAGCTCTCGGTTTGAATCAAGTACAATTGCTCGGATGTTGGGGCATTTTTGTACATTATTATTGGGTATGACAGCCAACCAGCAACAGCGTGTTAAAGATTTGCCGTTGCTCACTGCACAAGAACATCGCCAGTTGTTGGTAGATTGGAATAATACCCAAGTTGATTATCCTCAAAAGTGTATTTATGAGTTATTTGAAGCGCAAGTAGAAAAAACACCTGATGCAGTAGCAGCAGTATTTGAAAATGAGCAATTAACCTATCGCGAACTCAACGCCAGAGCAAATCAATTAGCGCATTATTTACAACAACTAGGAGTAAAATCAGAAGTTTTGGTAGGGATTTGTGTAGAACGTTCCCTGAATATGCTTATCGGATTATTAGCCGTACTCAAAGCAGGTGGAGCATACATTCCGCTAGATCCTAGTTATCCAAAGGAACGATTAGCATTTATTTTAGAAGATGCCCAAGCCCCAGTATTACTAACTCAAACATCGCTTTTAGAACTACTACCGCAATACAAAACTCAAGTCGTTTGTTTAGATGCACATTGGCAGAAGATTGCACAACCAAGTCAGGAAAATTTATTTTCTGAATTAACTACTGATAACCTAGCTTATGTCATCTATACATCTGGTTCTACAGGCAAACCGAAAGGCGTACAAATTCCTCACAGCGCTTTGAGTAACTTTTTGTACTCCATGAAACAAACCCCAGGATTAACCCAGAATGATACTTTACTGGCAGTTACGACTTATTCTTTTGATATTGCTGCCTTAGAACTCTTTCTGCCAATTATAGTTGGTGGCTGTTTGGTAATTGCTAGTCGGGAAATAGCCTCAGACGGAATCCAATTGTCAGCAAAAATAACGGACTCCAAAGCAACAGTTATGCAAGCGACACCAGCGACTTGGCAATTACTTTTAACAACAGGCTGGAGTGGCAATCATCAATTAAAAATTCTCTGTGGCGGAGAAGCTTTATCTAGATATTTAGCCAATCAATTATTGCATCGGTGTGCCTCTTTATGGAATATGTACGGCCCTACAGAAACTACGATTTGGTCAGCTGCATCTGAGGTAGAAACTGATAGTAGGATTATATCGATTAGTAATGCGATCGCTAATACGCAACTTTACATTTTAGACCAATACAACCAGTTAGTTCCTGTGGGTGTAGCAGGGGAATTGCATATCGGTGGCGACGGACTTGCACGAGGTTATTTCAATCGTCCCGACTTGACAGCAGAGAAATTTATACCAAATCCATTTAGTGAAAAAGCTACGCGTTTGTATAAAACAGGAGACTTAGCCCGCTATTTATCAAATGGAGAAATCGAATATATTGGTCGCATTGACAACCAAGTAAAAGTCCGTGGTTTTCGTATTGAACTAGGAGAAATTGAAGCACTCCTTACCCAACATTCCGCAGTGCGAGAAGCTGTAGTTGTAGTACGTAAAGATTCATTAGATACTGAAAGAATAGTCGCTTATTTAGTCCCTCAAAGCCAACAAATATTAACATCTGAACTGCGTAGCTTTTTAGAGTCGAAATTACCAAGCTACATGATGCCAACAAATTTTGTAATATTAGAGGCACTTCCACTAACACCTAATGGTAAGATTGACCGTAAGGCGCTACCTGCACTTGATAAAGTACTTCCAGAATTTGAGGAAAAGTTTGTTGCACCTCAAACCGCTATGGAAAAACAATTAGTGACGATTTGGATGGAAGTACTTGGCTTACAGCAGATAGGAATAAACGACAACTTTTTTGAATTAGGCGGACACTCACTTTTAGCAACCCAAGTGATATCTCGTATTAATAAAAATCTTGATATTGAGTTGCCAATACGGCGAATTTTTGAACTGCCAACAATAGCCAAATTAGCTAAAAGTATTGAGGAAAAGCAGCTAGATATTAAGCCACTACCACAAATTGAACGAGTTTCACGAGACAAAGAACTACCCTTATCTTTTGCTCAAAAAAGATTGTGGTTTCTAGAACAATTGGAAAGAGGAAGTTCTACATATAATATGCCAGCTGCCGTTTACCTGAACGGACGTTTAGATATAGATGCTTTAGAGCAAACTTTTGAAGAACTCTTACGCCGCCAAGAAGTATTACGCACTAGCTTTAAAAAAGTAAATGGAAACCCCGTACAAATAATCGCTTCATCTGTTCCTATTTCTGTGCCAATCATAGATTTAAGTGAAATTTCAGCAGAAAAGCAATTTGTTACGGTGCAGCAGTCAATTTTGGAAGAAGCCCAACGCCCTTTTGATTTAACTAAAAGTCCATTGCTGCGAGTTAATTTATTGCGTTTAGCTGAAGAATCTTATGTATTAGTGTTAGTAATGCACCACATTATTTCTGATGGTTGGTCAATTGGCGTACTTATTCGTGAATTATCTGCGCTTTATGCAGCTTTCAGCAAAAAAGAACCTTTATCTTTACCAGAGTTGCCAATTCAATATGCAGACTTCGCCTATTGGCAAAATCAGTGGCTGCAAGGAGAAGTGATGGAAAAACATTTATCTTATTGGAAACAGCAACTTGATAACTTACCCCCGCTGGAATTGCCTACCGACTATCCCCGTCCTGAAATCCAAACTTTTCGCGGTAGTACACGACATCTCGAACTATCAAAAGAACTTTGTGAAGAAATTAAAGCATTAAGCCGTAAGGAAGGAGTCACTCTATTTATGGCTCTAGTGGCAGCATTTAAAATCTTAATGCATTACTCTACAAAGCAAGATGATATTGTTATCGGTACTGATGTTGCTAACCGTAACTACCCAGAAACAGAAAATATTATTGGTTTTTTTGTTAATCAATTAGTATTACGTACCAACCTTGGAGAAAATCCAACTTTTCAGGAATTATTGAAACGCGTTCGTGAGGTGACCTTAGCTGCTTACGAACATCAAGATATGCCATTTGACCAGTTAGTATTAGCCTTGAAACCAGAACGAGATTTGAGCCGTACACCTCTGTTTCAATCTAAGTTTGTTCTACAAAATGCTCCAATACTTCCACTAGAACTCGAAGGCTTGAAGCTGAAAATTGTCGAACAGATTGACAATGGCACAGCTAAGTTTGATTTATTACTTACTATGTGGGAAAATGAACAAGGGTTGAGTGGTAGTTTGGAATATAGCACAGACTTATTTAATGCTACTGCGATCGCTAAATTTATTACAGATTATGAAATAATTTTGCGTGCCGTTGTTGCTCAACCTAATATTAAATTTACGGGCATCAAAGAAATATTGGTAGCAGCAGACAAGCAAAGTCAAGAGGCAAAGCAAGAAGAATTTAAACAAGCCCGTAGTCAAAAATTTAAAGCATTTAAATCGCAACCTAAACCTAAAGTAATTAACTTATCCCCAGAAGAATTAATTACAGAATATTTTTTACAATCTGGAGGTAAACTACCTCTGGTTATTTCGCCTAAATTCAGCGATTTAAATTTGCCAATCTGGGCTGAAAAGAATCAAGAATTCATTATCAATAGCTTATTTAAATATGGAGGAATTTTATTTAGAGATTTTGCTATTAATCAAAAAGAGGATTTTGAACAATTCGTTAGCGCCGTATGTCCCCAATTAATGCCTTATACAGAATCTTCCACACCTCGTACTAAATTAAGCGAAAAAGTTTATACATCTACCGAATTTCCTGCTGACCAAACTATCGCCTTACATAATGAGTCATCCTATGCCAATACCTATCCGATGAAGATATGGTTTTGTTGCATAGAACCTGCAAGCCAAGGAGGAGAAACTCCAATTGCTGATGTGAGAAAAGTATTTCAACGTATTCATCCTCGCATTAGAGAACGCTTTCAAGAAAAAGGCTGGATGTTAGTTCGCAATTATGGAGATGGATTTGGTTTACCTTGGCAAAAAGTCTATCACACAACAGACAAAACTGTGATGGAAGAATATTGTCGTAATGCTTGTATTGAAGTTGAGTGGAAAGATAACAACCGTTTAAGAACTCGTCAAGTTCGTCCAGCCATAGCAAAACACCCAAAAACAGGTGAAATGGTTTGGTTTAACCATGTCGTTTTTTGGCATGTATCGAGTTTGCAAACACAATTTAGAGAGAAATTTTTCAGCGAGTTTACACAAGAAGATTTACCTTACAACACTTTTTATGGTGATGGTTCTCCCATTGAAGACTCGGTTATTGCAGAAATTCGTGAAGCTTATCAACAGGAAATGATTGTTTATCCTTGGCAAAAAGGCGATATATTAATGCTCGATAATATGTTGACAGCCCACGCCCGTAATCCTTACTCTGGTTCGAGAAAAATTTTAACTGCAATGGGCGAGCCTTTTCAGCATTATTTTTAATAAATTATCTCTCTGTGTTCTCAGCGTCTCTGCGGTTCGTTTAAAAAATTAACTGTATCATGAATAATCAAGTAATTCACGGTTTTCAACTTTCACCACAACAAAAACATTTATGGCTATTACAACAAGATAACAATAGCCTTACCTATTATTCATTTAGTGCGGTGGAAATTACAGGTAATTTAAATACAGAGGTGTTGAAGACTGCCTTAAAAACTATTATCAATAGACATCAAATCCTTTGCACGAGTTTTCGCTGCTTAGCAGGAATGAATATTCCAATACAAGTAATTGAAAACAGCAGCGATTTGTTAATAAAAGAACATGACTTGAGAGCAATTTCACCTGAAGAACAAAATAATACTGTTGAATTACTAGTTGAATCTATTAAGCACCAAAATTTTGACTTACAGAAGCCATCATTACAGATATCTCTAGCTACTCTATCAGAATCTAAATATGTATTACTGTTAAACTTACCTGCTTTATACGCAGATACAAATTCACTGAATAATTTATTAGCAGAAATAGCTCGTGCTTACGCTGGGAATTTATATGATGATGAGCCAGTGCAATACATCGTTTTTTCAGACTGGCAGAATGAATTATTAGAGTCAGAAGAAGCAGAAATTGGTAGAAAATATTGGCGAGAAAAAGATATTAACCATATTTTTAGCTTGAAACTACCAAATGAAAATTTATTTTCTGGTAAAACTGAATTTAAACCACAAATTTTTACCCAGATAATTCCGCCTCAAGTGATAGCTAAAATAAATGCGATCGCCGAAAATTTCAACACTACTGAATCGTCATTATTACTAACATGCTGGCAAATACTACTATGGCGTTTGACTAACGTACCAAATATGGTTGTTGGTACTTATTGTGATGGTAGATCGGAAGAAGAACTCCAAGCAATGCTGGGACTACTTGCCAAATATGTACCAGTAGATTGCTATCTGCAAGGTAATTTAAAATTTAGCGAAGCTTTAGAGCAAATTAGTTTGAATCGAAACCAAGCTTATGAATGGCAAGATTGTTTTAATTGGGAGTTAATTTCAGGATTATTCTTACCCTTTTGTTTTGAGTTTATAGAGCAAAATCGACAAATATTGACTACAAGTACAGTTAAATTTTCTCTACTACAGCAATATGTTTGTTTTAACAAATTCAAAGTAAAATTATCGTTTATACGTACTGAAAGCTCTCTTCAGGCTGAATGGCAATATGATTCAGAATTATTCTTGCCAGAAGATATCGAACGGTTATCAGGACAATTTTCTACGCTCTTAGAAAATGCAATCAACCATCCAGATGCACTGCTAAGTCAATTAGAAATACTCAGCGATATTGAACGACAAAAACTGTTAGTTGAGTTTAATAATACACAAACTGCTTTTCCAGCAGATAAATGTTTTCATCAAGTTTTTGCAGAACAAGTAAAACGCACGCCAGACAACATTGCTGTTGTTTATAAAAATCAGCAATTTACCTACCGTGAATTAAATAATCGTGCTAACCAGCTAGCTCATTACCTACAAAAATTAGGTGTAAAACCTGATGTAATGGTGGGGATTTGTGTAGAGCGTTGGTCGAAGACCTTGCCGCAGGCATCGCCTTTAATGTTAATTGCACTTTTAGGCATTTTAAAAGCGGGTGGTGCTTATGTACCGATTGACCCTAACTATCCCTTAGAAAGAAAAGCTTTTATCGTAAAAGATTCTCAAATGCCAGTGCTATTGACTCAACAGCATTTAATGGCAGATTTAGCTACAAATGAAATTAAAGTAATTTGTCTTGATAGCGGTTGGGAAACTATAAACCAACAAGAAATTGATAACCCAATTACTACGACAACCGCATTAAATTTAGCTTATGTTATTTACACTTCTGGTTCCACTGGTAAACCTAAAGGAACTCTAATTCACCATCAAGGATTAGTTAATTATCTCACTTGGGCTACTCAAAGATATGCAGTAGAACAAGGAGTAGGGACTGTAGTCCACTCACCTCTGGGCTTTGACTTAACAATCACCAGTCTGTTATCGCCTTTATTAGTCGGCCGCACAGCAGAATTATTATCAGAAGAACAAGGAATTGAAACCCTTTCTCAAGCTTTAAAGAAAAGCTCGAATTTAAGTTTGGTGAAAATAACCCCCGCTCACTTGGATTTGCTGAAACAACAGTTATCTAAAGAAGAGATAGCAAATAAAACGAGAGCTTTTATTATTGGTGGGGAAAATTTATTAGCTGAAAGTATTACTTTTTGGCAAGATGTAGCACCAGATACGATATTAGTAAACGAATACGGCCCTACAGAAACGGTGGTAGGTTGCTGTATTTATCAAGTTCCAATAGGAAAACATACTTCAGGTTCCATACCCATTGGTAAACCGATCGCTAATACTCAACTGTACATTTTAGACCAATATTTGCAACCAGTACCAACAGGTGTAGCAGGTGAATTACACATTGGCGGAATTGGATTAGCTAGGGGTTATTTAAATCAACCTGAATTAACAGCACTGAAATTTATTCCCAATCCCTTTAGTAAACAAGCAGGCGATCGCCTTTACAAAACAGGCGATTTAGTTCGCTTTTTACCGAGTGGAGATATCGAGTATATCGGTAGAATTGATAACCAAATAAAAATCCGGGGTTTCCGTGTTGAATTAGGAGAAATTGAAGCCGTTATCAATCAACATTCATCAGTATCTGCAAGTGTAGCGATCGTTCGGGAGGATAAACCAGGAAATCAAAATTTAACAGCCTATATAACTCTTCATCCAGACAAAACACTAACAATTTCTGAACTGCGGCGCTTCTTACAAAATAAATTGCTTGACCATATGATACCAACAGCCTTTATGATATTAGAAGCGTTTCCACTAACATCTAATGGCAAAGTAGACCGTCGAGCATTGCCAATGCTAGATGCTCTACGCCCAGAATTAGAAGTTGCTTACGTGCTACCACAAACTGAAGTAGAAAAAACAATAGCTTCAGTTTGGCAGAAAGCTTTAAATCTTGAAAAAATAGGTATTCACGATAATTTCTTTGAAATTGGTGGCCATTCATTACTTTTAGTTACAGTTCACAGCCAATTGCAGGAAATATTAAATAATGCAGAACTCTCAACCCTTGATTTGTTTAGATATCCCACCATCAATTCTTTAGCAGAGTATTTAAGCTCATCTGCAAATCAAACAGTATCTTTACAGGAAACTGAGATCCAAACAGAGAAAATTTCAGCTGGTAAGGCGCAACAAAGAAAACGTTTGCAAAAACTTAAATCAGTTGAAAATAATTAAGGAATCTATGAATCATGAATATTCCAAGTGAAACATATTATAACAACGGTTCAGAAATCGCAATTATCGGATTAGCAGGAAGATTTCCTGGGGCGAAAAATCTTGAAGGCTTTTGGCAGAATCTCCAAAATGGTGTAGAGTCAATTTCTTTTTTTAGTGAGGAAGAACTATTAGCAGCAGGAGTAGATTCAGCACTTATTAGTAATCCCAATTATGTCAAAGCCAATGCTATTTTAGAAGATGCAGAACTTTTTGACGCTGCCTTTTTTGGTTTTAATCCCAGAGACGCAGAAATGACCGATCCCCAACACCGAATTTTTTTAGAATGTGCTTGGGAAGCGTTGGAAAACGCAGGGTATAATTCGGAAACCTATAATGGTTCTATAGGTGTTTTTGCTGGTTCTAACTTAAGCGGTTATTTACTAAACATTTATTTTAATCAAAATATTAGAAACTCAATAGACGAACATCAGCTAACAATTGCTGCTGATAAAGATTACCTAGCTACACGTACTTCTTATAAACTTAATTTAACTGGGCCTAGTTATGCAGTTCAAACAGCTTGTTCGAGTTCATTAGTCGCCGTACATTTAGCCTGCCAAAGTTTGCTCAACGGTGAATGTGATATTGCTTTGGTTGGTGGCGTTTCTATCAGTGCATCGAGAAAAGCTGGCTATCTATATAAAGAGGGAGGTATTAAATCTCCTGACGGACATTGCCGCGCCTTTGATGCCAAAGCACAGGGAACTGTAAGTGGTGAAGGTGTGGGAATCGTTGTTTTAAAAAGATTAGAAGATACATTAAATGATGGAGATTTTATTCATGCTTTAATTAAAGGTTCTGCCATTAATAACGACGGTTCAAACAAAGTTAGCTACACAGCACCCCGGATAGAAGGTCAAGCCAAAGTTGTTAAAACCGCTCAAGTTGTTGCAGAAGTAGAACCAGAAACAATCACTTATATTGAAGCTCACGGAACGGGAACTTCCTTAGGAGATCCGATTGAAATTGCTGCACTAACGCAAGCATTTCAAAGTAATACAAAAAATCAAAATTTCTGTGCAATTGGTTCTTTAAAAACAAATATTGGGCATTTAGATGCAGCAGCTGGCATTGCAGGTTTAATTAAAACAGTTTTAGCTCTCAAACACAAAAAAATTCCTCCTAGCTTGCATTTTGAGGAACCAAATCCTCAAATCGATTTTGCCAATAGTCCTTTTTATGTCAACAATAAACTTTCGGAATGGAAAGCAGAAAAATATCCTAGACGGGCGGGGGTTAGCTCTTTTGGTATTGGCGGTACTAATGCCCATATAATATTAGAAGAAGCTCCAATTTTTACAAACAAAGGAAGTATTTCTCGTCCCTGGCATTTATTGACTATCTCTGCCAAAACTCCAACAGCATTGGAATCTGCTACAACTAATCTTGCTAATTATTTGGCACAGTATCCTCAAATTAATCTTGCCGATGTAGCTTATACTTTGCAAGTTGGTCGCCGAAATTTTAACCATCGTCGAGTGTTGTTATGTCAGAATATTCCAGATGCAATAAAAACACTAACAGCGCCAGATAAACAAGGATTTTTTAGCAATTGTTCAGAACCCCGTAACCATCCAATTGTATTTATGTTTCCAGGACAGGGAGCGCAGTATGTAAACATGGGACGGGAATTATATGAAACAGAATCTATTTTTCGCCAACAAGTTGATGATTGCTGTGAATTTTTGAAAGCGCGTTTAAAGTTAAATCTCAAAGATATACTTTATCCCACAACATTAGGAACTACAGCAGAACAACTCCAACAAACTTCGTTAACCCAACCTGCATTATTTGTAATTGAATATGCTCTGGCTAAACTTTGGATGTCGTGGGGCGTGCATCCACAAGCGATGATTGGTCACAGCATTGGCGAGTATGTAGCGGCTTGTATTTCCGGTGTTTTTTCTTTAGAAGAGGCACTGACTTTAGTCGCAATTCGCGGACAATTAATGCAAAATCTCGAACCTGGGTCGATGCTTTCTGTTTCTATTTCTGCTCAAGAAATACAACCAATGTTGGGTTCAGAACTTTCTTTAGCAGCGAGTAATGCACCATCTCTTTGTGTGGTTTCTGGTGCTACAAATGCCATAGAAACATTACAAAATAAATTGAACGAGCAAGGTATAGATTGTCGGTTTCTGCATACATCTCATGCTTTCCATTCTCAAATGATGGAGTCGATTTTAGAGCCATTTGTGCGAGAGGTTAGAAAAGTCAATCTGAAAGCACCTCAAATTCCTTTTGTTTCTAATGTTACCGGAACTTGGATTACGGCAGAGCAAGCAACCGATCCTGACTACTGGACTAAACATTTACGACAAGCGGTATTGTTTAACGAGGGAATTGCTGAACTGCTGCAACAACCAGAGCGAATATTTTTAGAAGTCGGCCCGGGACGCACATTAACTACCCTAGCTAAACGACAGTTAGCTTCACAAACTATGGTGCTAACTTCGCTGCGACATCCCCAAGAGCAAGTTTCTGACGTGGCATTTTTGCTTAATACTCTCTCTCGGCTTTGGTTAGCAGGATTAACGATAAATTGGGCGGGCTTTTATGCTCGCGAACAACGCAGACACATTCCTTTACCTACTTATCCTTTTGAGCGTCAACGTTATTGGATTGAGGCTAATTCTGAGACTGCGTTATCAACAATATCGCCAAAATCATTAGGTAAAAAGCCAAATATTGCTGATTGGTTCTATATCCCAAGTTGGAAACAATCTACACCAATCGAATTATTCCAAACAATTGAAAAAAATACCTGTTGGTTAGTTTTTATTGATGACTATGGAGTTGGTAATGCAGTTGCCAAACAACTCGAAGAGCAAAGTAAAAATGTAATTAAAGTTAGCATCGGTGAGAAATTTACTCAGATAGATAAATATATATATACTATTAACCCACAGCAGAAAAACGATTACGATACTTTGTTTGAAGAACTGCAAAAGCAGAGTTTGATTCCAAAAGCGATCGCTCATTTCTGGAGCATTACGCCAAATGATACTTTACCTACTTTTGAAAATTGTCAGAAGCTGGGCTTTTGGAGTTTGTTGTATTTGACGCAGGCATTAGGAAAGCAAAATATCAGTGATTCTCTGAAGTTCAAAATTGTAACTAATAATCTATATAATGTCATCGGCGATGAAAAGTTATCCCCAGAGAAAGCAACGATATTGGGTGCTTGTAAGGTAATTCCCAAGGAATATCCAAATATTCATTGCTCTCTTATTGATGTAATAATCCCTACTGCTCAAATTTCCCATAAATTTGCCAAGTATCTGATTAGAGAAGTAACAACGCAGCAAACCGAAAATATAGTTGCTTATCGGGGACATTCTCGCTGGATTCCAACCTTTGAAAATGTGCGTTTAGATGAAAATATTCCAGGTAAAGCTAAGTTAAAAAAAGCAGGAGTCTACTTAATTACTGGTGGACTTGGCGGTATAGGTTTGGTACTGGCGGAACATTTAGCGAAGACAGTACAAGCTAAATTAATTTTAATTGCTAGAAAGGGATTACCAGAGCGATCGCAATGGCAACAATGGCTAGAAACTCACGACCGCCAAGATTCTATTAGCCGCAAGATCCAAAAAATGTTGACACTTGAAAAATTAGGATCGGAAATTGAGATTAAAAGTGCCGATGTCGCTAGCTACGAAGAAATGCAGGTAGCTATTAGTGAAAGTTTAGAAAAATTTGGTCAAATTAATGGAGTCATCCATGCAGCGGGTATTGCTGGCGGTGGAATGATTCAACTCAAAACAGAGGATGTAGCAAACAGTGTTTTGGCGCCAAAAGTCAAGGGCACATTAGTATTAGAACAGATTTTAAAGTTTAAGAATATTACCTTAGATTTCTTGGTGCTTTGTTCATCCCAAAGTTCTATCTTGAGTGAATTTGGACAGGTAGATTATTGTGCTGCCAATGCATTTCTAGATGTTTATGCAAATTATCGTGCTTCTGAATGTGATGAATTCACAGTGTCAATCAACTGGGATACTTGGCAAGAAGTAGGGATGGCAGTAGAGACAACACTACCAGAACAATTAAAGCTGCAACGTGAAGAAGAAATTAAAAAAGGAATACTACCTCAAGAAGGTACTGAAGCTTTTAATCGTATTTTGTTAAGTGGTTTGCCTCGTGTTGTTGTCTCAACCCAAGACTTTCAACAAATAATTGAACAGAATAATTCTTTCAATTATGTAGACCAAGATTTAAGTCTTTTATCAGAGACATCAGAAACAAATTCCGCCCAATTTAGGCATCCACGTCCAAACTTAGCAAATGTTTATGTTGCCCCCCGTAACGAAGTCGAACAGACCCTGGCGAATATTTGGCAACAATTTTTGGGAATTGACAAGGTGGGTATTCATGACAACTTCTTTGAGTTAGCAGGAGACTCAATTATTACAATTCAAATTGTTGCCAAAGCTAACCAATTAGGCCTCAAGTTAACTTCTCAACAAATGTTTTTGCACCAAACTATTGCTGAATTAGTAATAGCAGCAAATTTAAATGAGACTAAGCAAAACGATTCCAAAGATGGAGAGGTTTATCTTACACCGACTCAGCATCGAGCAGAAAAATATACACCCTCTGATTTTCCCAGAGCTAACTTGAACCAACAAGACTTAGACAAATTGTTTGCAAAAATCAACCGATTAAGTGAGAAAAAAGCATAATGAAACCAGAAAATGTAGAAGATATATATGAACTTACACCAGTTCAAAAGGGGATGCTATTCCATTGTTTGTACGCGAAAGACTCAGCGCTATATTTCTTCCACCACACTTTAACTTTACACGGTCATCCAAACATAGAGGCTTTTGAACAAGCATGGCAGCAAGTAGTAGATAGACATACTATTTTGCGTACAGGATTTTATTGGGAAGACATTGAGAATCCGTTACAAGTTGTCTATAAACAAGTAAAAATTAGTTTAAATCAATATGATTGGCGTGGTATCGATCAAGCAGAACAACAAAACAAATTGAAGTTATTTTTAGAGAGCGATCGCCAATTATGTTTTGACTTTTCCCAACCATGTTTAATGCGTCTCTCTCTAATTCGCCTCGGTGATGATTGCTATGAATTTATTTGGAGCAATCATCATATAATTATAGATGGGTGGACAACTCCGATAATATTAGAAGAATGCCTACAAATTTACGCAGCACTTTGTGAATCTAAGCAAGCTAACTTACCGCCAGCGCGTCCTTTTAGGAATTATATCGACTGGTTACAGCAACAGAACATAGCTAAGACCGAAAGTTATTGGCGGCAAGCACTACAAGGAGTAAAAGCACCAACTCCCTTAACTTATATAGAAAATAATCAACTACCTGACCAAAAAGAAAGGTACGACGAAGAAAAAATTCAATTATCAGAAGCAACTACAAAAACGCTGCTATCTTTTGCTACAAAAAATCGTTTAACTCTTGCCACTTTAGTTCATGGAATCTGGTCTATTCTTCTAAGCCGTTACACTTGTCGTGACAACATCATGTATGGATGTACTGTTACAGGAAGACCAGTAGACTTAGCCGACGTACATTCAATGGTTGGTATGTTTATAAATACCTTACCAATTAATGTCAAGTTAAATCCTAACCAACAAGTATTATCATGGCTACAAGATTTTCAGACCCAATTAGTAGAAGCACGTCATCATGAATATACTCCCCTAACACAAATTCAAGGCTGGAGTGAAGTACCCCGAAATTTACCTTTGTTTGAAACAATTGTTGTAGTTGAGAACCTCCCAGTTAGCCAATTTGTCAGAAATTGGAAAGGCGATATAGAATTTGAACCAACTGGAACCTATTACAGAAACAACTATCCTTTGAATTTAGTTATCTATCCCGAATCAGAAATTATAGTAGCAATTTCATACAATGCTTCTAGATTTGATATTCCTACAATTACTGGGATAATTAGAGATTTCCAAGTACTTCTCCAAGAAATTATCAATAATCCTGACGTTCCAATCAAAGAAGTATCACTTTCGACACCACAACAACAGCAAATATTAACTGCTTTAGAAAAAGAAGCATCATTTGATTGGGAATTAGCTGCAACATTTTAAGGTATTAAAACATGATTATTTCCTCTGCAATAGAAAGAAGATATAAGCTATCAAGTGATGAATTCAGAAAAAATTATGTTGAACTAGGTAAACCAGTCATAATTTCTGGAGTAATTTCCAATTGGAGTGGGTTTGATAATTGGTCTTTAAAATACTTAAAAAAAATATCCCCATCTCTAAATATTTATGCCAAGAGATTTAGCAACAAGGAAATCGAAATATGCCGTTTGACAATGAAAAAATATATAGAGTTAATAGAAAGCTATGAAAAAGATCCTGAAAATCATCCTTTGCCACCATATTGCCATGACTTACCTTTATTTAGCTTAATTCCTTCACTAATAGAGGACGTTAAACCATTCCCTTTTGAATATTTGCCAGAATGGTATTGGTACAAATGGTGGCGTTACTGCCAGTTCTTCTTAGGTTCTTCTAACAGTATTACACCGCTACATTTTGATTGTCTTCTCACTAACAATATTTTTTTCCAAATTGCCGGACGCAAACAATTTACCATTTTATTACCTGAAGACGCCAAATATTGTTATCGCCAAGGCTGGAGATGGTTTGGTGTTAATCCAGAAAATCCAGATTTTAATAAATATCCTGATTACAAAAACGCCAGACCGATTACATTTATTGTCAATCCTGGGGAGATTTTATATATGCCTCCTGGAACGCTGCATCATGTTAGAAGTTTAGATATGTCAATTTCTTTTAATATCGATTGGCATACTCAAAAAAGTTCACTTACTGCTCTAGCAGCTATTCAAAAAGGAATGCCAGTTCAAAATGTATATTATAACTGGTTATTAACGATGGGTTTAGTATTTAAAGTACCCCCTCAGATAATTTTCAAATTATATAAATCTTATCTCAATTATGTTTCTTAAAAAGTATACGCTCGGTTTGTAATTCAAATCCAAAAATCTCATGAACATATTTGAAAAGCGTGAATCTAACGTCAGAAGCTATTGCCATAATTTCCCGGATATTTTTCATAGAGCTAAAGGTTCTATAATTTATTCGGAATCAGGGAAAGAATATATTGATTTTTTTGCTGGAGCAGGGGCTTTAAATTACGGACATAACCATGATTATATAAAACAAAGGGTTATTTCATATTTAGATGCTGATGGAATTGCACACGGGCTAGATATGTATACTTCGGCTAAAGAAAAGTTTTTAGCAAAGTTTGATGAAGTTGTACTCAGTTCAAAAAAATTAGATTATCGCATTCAATTTTGCGGCCCAACAGGAACAAATGCAGTAGAAGCTGCTTTAAAGTTAGCCAGAAAAGTTAAAAGAAGACCTGGTATTTTCTCCTTTATGGGAGGATATCATGGAATGACTTTAGGTAGTTTAGCAATTAGTGGTAATGTCGGAATTCGAGCAGGCACAATCGGTACATCAAGTAATGTAACGTTTATGCCTTATCCTTATGGATTTATGGAGAGTTTTGACACAATAGAATATATACAATCCGTTTTAAATGACGTTAATTCTGGAATTGAAAAACCGGCAGCAATAATCTTTGAAACAGTGCAAGCCGAAGGTGGAGTTATTGTAGCTCCCATTGACTGGATGCAAAGATTAAGAAAGTTGTGTAATGAGAATGATATTTTATTAATCTGCGATGATATTCAAGTCGGCTGCGGTAGAACGGGGTCTTTCTTTTCTTTTGAAAGAGCAGATATTGTTCCCGATATGGTAGTACTCTCTAAATCGATTAGCGGGTATGGGTTCCCCATGTCGCTATTATTAATTAAGCCAGAGTTAGATATCTGGGAACCGGGCGAACATAATGGTACTTTTAGAGGAAATCAATTAGCATTTATTGGAGCAACTGCGGCTCTAGAGTATCGAGAAAGTTATGATTTTGAACAAGATGTGAAAGCTAAAGAGCTTTTTTTGAAAAATTTTCTCAGTCAGGAGATAGCATCAATCAGTGAAAAAATTGAAATTCGCGGGATTGGAATGATTTGGGGGATTGATTTAAAAAATTTTGGCGATCGCACTTTATCTCAACGGATCACATCGCGTTGTTTTGAGCTAGGATTAATCATTGAAAAAGCAGGCAGAAATGATAGCGTAATTAAAATTTTGCCACCTCTAATAATTGACATGTCTAGCTTGCAAAAGGGTTGTTCAATTATCAAAGCTGCCTTTAATGATTGTATCTTCAATAGATTTACGTAGTAGTTAATTCGTTAAGCAATTGATTATCAGGAAAAGATTATGGGTTTACATCTACACTCGCATGACACATTCTCTGAAAAAGTTTATTGGATAAATAAACTCTCAGGAGAATTGCCAGAAACAAATTTAATGCTGGACTATGTAAGACCTTTATTCCCTAGTTATAGCAAAAAATCTCTGACCTTTGATTTATCAAATGATTTATCTCAAGCAATCATTAAACTTGGGAAAGATTCTTATTTTTCCATTTATTTAATACTTTTATCTGCCTTGAAAATATTGCTCCCAAAATATACGCGAAATAATGATATTATCGTTGGCATACCAGTATATGAAAAAATTGGAACAGATGACATAAATAGCAAAGTGATTCCTTTGCGTACCCAAGTTACACCTCAGCTTTCATTCCAAGATTTTGTTTTGCAAGTCAAAGATGCTACCATAGGTGCTTATAGTCATCAAAACTATGATTTTAATGAATTAATTAGATTATTAGAAATACCGACGATTACTAATCGATCTCCAATTTTTGATATAGTAGTTTTACTAGAAAATATCCATCAGAAAAGCCAGTTAAACCAACTCAATAATGACATTACAATTTCTTTTACGGTTAATGGTGAAAGTATTAGTGTTGATATAGAATATAGCGAACATCTGTTTGAAGATGAAAATATTAAATTTATGAGCAGATGTTATGTCAATATTTTAGAAAGTTGTCTGAACAAAGTTGATATTAAAATTTCTGATGTTGTTTTATTAAAAGACTCTGATAGATACAAATTGTTACAGGAATACAACAGCAATACCAAAGAGTACCCAGTCGAACAGACAATAAACCAATTATTTGAAAAGCAAGTATCTCAAACTCCAAATAATATAGCTGTAGTTCACGAAGAAACTCAATTAACTTATCAAGAGCTAAATCATAAAGCTAATCAGGTAGCGAGGTTATTAAGAAAATTAGGACTTAATCAAGGAGAGTTTGTAGGGATTTTCAAAGACCGCGATATTAATTTCCTCATTGCTATCCTTGCTATCTACAAGGCAGGTGGAGCTTACGTACCTATTGATAGTACTTATCCACCGAACCGAATTAAATATATGCTAGCTAATAGCGAAGTTAGGTTTTTATTTACAGATACTTCGTTATTGGATGCTTTATCAGACTTAGCAGAAGATTGTTCGCAGCTATCATCTATTATTTGTTTAGATAGCTTGGTTAACGGTAAGAGATTGTTTGGCGATCGCCCACAATTAAAGATATATAATAAGTTAGATTTTCAACATCTGCCTAATGATAATATAGAACCTATTAATAATGCTGCCTATCCAGCTTATATGCTCTATACTTCTGGGTCTACAGGATTACCAAAAGGGGCAATTGTCAGGCATGATGGGGGAATTAATCATATTTATGCCCAATTCGATGAATTGCAGTTAACAGAAGAATTTGCTTTTCTCCAAAGCGCACCTTCATCGACAGATATTTCCGTTTGGCAATTTTTAGCACCGCTTTTAATCGGTGGCAAAACAGTAATAGTAGATGTAGAAACTGTTGGAATTCCTGATAAACTATTTAAAGCACTCAAATCAGAAAAAATTACAGTTGTTGAATTAGTACCAGCATTATTTGGTGGTTTACTTGAATATACCTCCCAGCTAGGAATTCATGAAAGAGAATTACCCGATTTAAAATGGATGATGGTTGTAGGAGAACCAGTATCAGTAAGTTGGGTAAATAAGTGGCTCCAGATATATCCTGAAATCAAAATTGTTAACGCTTACGGCCCTACCGAAGCTGCTGACGATATTACTCAATTTATTGTTAACCAGCCTTTCGATGAAAATCAGCACACAGTACCAATTGGTAAACCATTAGCCAACTTGAATCTCTACATTCTAGATGAGCAAATGCAACTATTACCTATTGGCGCTCCGGGAGAGATTTGTGTATCGGGAATTGGTGTCGGCGCGGGGTATTGGAAGAATGCAGAAAAAACTAATTTAAGTTTTGTTCGTAACCCATTTCCAGATAATAGGAAGAAGTTACCACCAAATCGCCAGGATTTAATCTATAAAACTGGAGATTTAGGCAGATGGCTAGCTGATGGAAATCTTGAATTCCTTGGACGCATTGACCATCAAGTAAAAATTCGTGGTTTTAGAGTTGAACTTGGGGAAATTGAAACATTTTTAAATCAGCACCCGAATGTACGTGAAAATGTCGTCATAGTTCAAGAAGATGAACCAGGTAACTTATTAATTGTTGCCTATGTAGTTCCTAAGATAGAACCAGTTCCTAGTATTAGTGAATTGCGTAGTTTCTTAAAAGAAAAGTTACCCGACCATATGTTACCTTCTGCCTTTGTGATGCTAGAAAATCTGCCTCTAGCACCTAGCGGAAAGGTGGACAGGAAAGCTCTACCAAAACCAGATAATCTTCGCCCGGTACTAGAAACAGCTTATGTTTTGCCGCGAAATGAGATGGAACGTACAATTGCCGATATTTGGCAAAAAATTCTCAAGGTGGAGAAAGTCGGCATTCAAGATAACTTTTTTGACCTTGGCGGACATTCGCTAAATGTGCTTCAGGTTTACAGCAAACTCCGAGAGCTTTTTAAACCAGACTTAGCAATAACTGATCTGTTTAAATATCCAACAATCAGTTCTATATCTCGATATTTAAACCAAGAAGAAGATGATAGCTTTGAAAATCAAAGTAATGAATTAAATGAACAGCTAGAAGCTGGAAAAGCCAGATTAAAGCAACGCTTTTTACAAAAAAGACAACAGAATGTATAACGGTAGACAGCCAGATTAATTATGGAAGATTCAGGATATTTGAATAATACAACTGGACTGGAAATAGCTATTATTGGCATGACTGGCTGTTTCCCAGAAGCTCAAAATATAGAACAATTTTGGCAAAATCTTCGAGATGGAGTAGAGTCAATTCATAGATTTACCGACCAAGAACTAAAAGACTTAGGTGTAGATACGGACTTACTCAATGACCCGAATTATGTGAAAGCAGAAGGTCGAGTCGAAGGTATAGATTTGTTTGATGCTGCATTCTTCGACTTTAGCCCTAGAGAAGCTGAAGTTATGGAGCCTTCATTGCGCTTTTTCTTAGAGTATTCATGGAAAGCTCTTGAAGATGCTGGTTATAGTTCGCAAATATATAAAAAACCTATTGGAGTTTACGCTGGTACGAGTTTTGGCAGCTATCTACTGAATATTTATTCTAATTACGATTTGATAGCTTCTGTGGGCGATAAGCAAATAGAAAAAGGAACTTCTCCAGATTACGTTACTACACTTGTTTCTTATAAATTAAATTTGCAGGGGCCGAGTTATGCGGTTCAAACTACTTGTTCGAGTTCGTTAGTTGCCGTACATTTAGCTTGTCAAAGTTTGCTCAGTGGTGAGTGCGATATTGCTTTAGCTGGAGGAGTTTCAATATCAACAGCAGACGGTTATTTATATCAAGAAGGAGGAATTGAATCTCCTGACGGACATTGCCGTGCTTTTGATGCTAAGGCTGCGGGAACCGTAAAAGGAAGAGGTTTAGGTCTTGTAGTTTTAAAACGATTAGAAGAAGCGATCGCCGATGGAGATTGCATCCATGCTATTATCAAAGGCTCTGCTATTAATAATGATGGCTCCGATAAAGTTAGCTACACTGCACCCAGCGTCAATGGTCAAGCAAAAGTAATTCGAGCAGCCCAAGTAATGGCTGAAGTCGAACCCGATACTATTAGCTATATTGAAGCACATGGAACCGGAACTTCTTTAGGCGACCCCGTTGAAATCGCTGCATTAACGCAAGCTTTTCGTACTAAAACTCAGAAAAAAGGATTTTGTGCCATTGGTTCTGTAAAAACCAATATCGGACATTTAGATTCAACTGCCGGTGTAGCAGGTTTGATTAAAACTGTTTTAGCCCTAAAACATAAACAAATTCCTCCTAGTTTAAACTTTGAAGAACCATCGCCCCAAATTGATTTTGCTAACAGTCCCTTTTATGTAAATAATCAATTATCAGATTGGAAAACAAACGGCACTCCTCGCCGTGCCGGTGTTAGTTCCTTTGGTTTTGGTGGCACAAATGCCCATGTAATTTTAGAAGAAGCACCAATGCAGCAGGGAAGCAGAGGAGCAGGGGAGCAGGGGAGAAAATATCAATTGCTGGTACTTTCAGCTAAGACGAATACAGCATTAGAAACTGCTACAGAAAATCTGGTTAATCATCTACAAAAACATCCAGATTTAAATCTGGCTGACGTTGCTCATACTTTACAAGTAGGTCGCTGGGTTTTCAACCACCGTCGTATGGTAGTTTGTCAAAACCAAGAAGATGCTATTAACGCATTACAAGACCCGCAAAGAACTTTTACTTATTATCAAGAACCTTGTAATCGTTCGGTTATGTTTATGTTTTCCGGGCAAGGTTCGCAATATGTAAATATGGGTCGAGAATTATATGAAAATGAAAGCGTATTTAGAAAACAAGTTGATTACTGCTGCGAACTGCTAAAACCTCACTTACAAATAGACTTACGTACAGTTCTTTATCCCAGCGAAGAAACAGTTACAGAAGCAACACAAAAATTACAACAAACATCAATTACTCAACCAGCATTGTTTGTAATTGAATATGCCATGACCAAGTTGTGGATGTCTTGGGGTGTGCGTCCTGAGGCGATGATTGGTCATAGTATTGGAGAGTATGTAGCTGCAACTATAGCCGGAGTTTTCACTTTAGAAGATGCCTTAGCGATAGTAGCAACGCGAGGAAAACTCATGCAAGAGTTACCTGGCGGTGCTATGCTTTCGGTTCAGCTTCCAGAAGAAAAAATACAACAATTTCTAGAAAAAGGAATTTCTTTAGCTGCGATTAATGCACCTGCTTCTTGTGTAATCTCTGGTTCATACGCAGCAATAGATAAATTGCAAGAAAAGCTGCAACAAATAGGCGTAAATTGTAGGCGTTTACATACATCTCACGCTTTTCACTCTGAAATGATGTCGCCCATCATTGAGACTTTCATTCAGTCATTAGAAAAAATCAAACTTAATCTTCCAAAAATTCCTTTTATTTCTAATGTTAGTGGAAATTGGATTACTGCTAGTGAAGCAACAAATCCTAAATATTGGGCAAAACATTTAAGGGAACCAGTACACTTTAGCTTAGGAATTTCTGAGTTATTGAAACAGCCAGAGCAAGTATTATTGGAAGTCGGGCCGGGACGAACTTTAAGTAGTTTGGCTAAACAACATCAAACAGATGTAATAACATTAACTTCTATACAACATCCCCAAGAGCAACAATCAGACATAGGATTTTTACTTAATACCTTAGGTAGACTTTGGTTAGTAGGAATTCAAATCGATTGGTCTGGTTTTTATCCAAATGAAAAACGCCATCGCCTACCTTTACCTACTTATCCCTTTGAGCGTCAACGTTATTGGATTGAGGTAAACCGAAATGCGACTTTAGCAATAATGTCGCCAAAAAAATCAGATAAAAAGCCAGATATTGCTGACTGGTTCTATGTTCCTCGTTGGAAAGAATCGACACCAATTGAACTTCTTCAAAGGGATAAACTCATAGAAGAAAAGTCATCTTGGTTAATTTTTGTTGATAACTATGGAGTGGGAGTAGAAATTGGCCAACGACTCAAAGAACAAAATCAAGATGTGATTTTTGTCAGGGTTGGAGATAAATTTGCTAAACTTGATGACTCGAATTATGTAATTAATCCCCAACAAAGGGATGACTATGATACTTTATTTCAAGCACTGCAAGAACATAATTTGATTAACGAAGGAAGGAAAATAGCCCATTTTTGGAGTGTAACTCCTAACGATATTTTACCCAGTCAAGAGTTAAACCCACAAACACAATATCAATTTTTTGAAGATTGCCAAAATCTCGGTTTTGATAGTATGTTGTTCCTAGCACAAGCGTTAGCAAAACAGAATATCATTGAGCCAATAAAGTTGATGGTTGTTACCAGCAATCTACATGATGTTACTGGTAGCGAGAATTTATGCCCTGAGAAAGCAACTATATTAGGGCCGTGTAATGTAATCCCACAAGAATATCTCAATATAACTTGTTGTTGCTTTGATATCGTAATTGCAGACTCTAAAACTAAGCCATCACCAACACTAATAGACTCGCTGCTAACGGAATTTACAACACCAATAACTGATAACTTAATTGCTTATCGTGGGAATCATCGCTGGATTAAAACTTATGAACCTGTACGTTTAGATGAGAGTATTACCAGCAAAACAAAGTTGAGAAAAGGTGGTGTTTATCTAATTACTGGCGGTCTAGGTCGCATTGGTTTAGCAATGTCAGAATACTTAGCCAAAACGGTGCAGGCTAAGTTAATTTTAATCGGTAGAAAAGGCTTACCAGAAAGACATCAATGGTCTGAATGGCTTCTAACTCATGATGAATCTAATGAAGTTAGCCAAAAGCTGAAAAAAGTGATGATGCTTGAGGAGTTAGGTGCTGAGGTTGAAGCTATTAGTGCTGATGTAGCTAACGAACAACAGATGCAAAAAGCTATAGAATTAGCTAAAGAACGGTTTGGTGAAATTCATGGTGTCATCCATACTGCCGGAATCAATGACGATGCGTATTACACTATTGAAGAAAGTTCTAAAGCTCAAAGTCAAGCACAATTTAGTCCTAAAGTATATGGGCTATTTGTTTTAGAAAAAGTTTTGCAAGGTCAAAAGCTAGATTTTTGTTTATTCACATCTTCTTCATCATCTGTCTTAGGAGGTTTGGGGTTAACTTCTTATTCTGCTGCTAACATTTTTATGGATGCTTACGCTCACAAGCAGAACCAAATAAATTTATTTCCTTGTATTAGCGTGAACTGGGATACTTGGCAATCGCAAGAAGGAGATATCGAAGACCTAACTGTGGGAGTAGCCTTAGAAAAATTACGCATGACATGGAAGGAAGGTATAGATGTATTTAGCCGTGTATTATGTTTAACTAAAACTCCTCAAATAGTTGTTTCTGCGGGAGAATTGCAGCCCAGAATTGAGCAATGGATTAAACGGCAATTTTTACAAAATAATACAGATACTTTATCGCTCCATTCCAGAGGAAACTTAGAAAACGAGTACGTTCCAGCTAGTAATAAAGTAGAACAAATAGTTGCGAAAGCTTGGCAGAAAGTTCTAGGAATTGAAAAGATTGGTATTTATGATAACTTCTTTGATTTGGGAGGTAATTCTTTAATTGGTGTTGAGGTTATTTCTCAGTTACAAAAAGAATTAAATACGCATATTCCAATAATCAGTATTTATGAAAGACCAACTATCAGTTCCCTTGCTGAGTTTTTAACTAGCGATGAAGAAGTTGTTTTGCAAAAAGATTCTTATCGTCCTCAAGTAAGGTCTGCTTCAATGAAGCGTCGCAAAGAAGCCAGACAAAATCATCGCCGAGTCAGTCAAAATTAAAGAGTCAAAAGCATAAATCCTTTGTGGGGTATAAAATGGCATTAAGTCAGCAAAGACAAGAAAAAAATCAGCAAAATTTATTTTTGGAGAATGAGCTAACGCCACAGTATGCAGTTGCCAATGAAGTGATGCAATTATTTGCACCATCTAATAGCTTGGTTTCCAAAGAAGCTAGGATGACTATTGAAACTGACGCGTTGGTTGATGATTTCTTAAATGCCATTAATACTAATTCAGATATTGAATTTAATTCGTTAATAGAAACATTTGCTGATAGTCAAGTTCCAGTTAATCCTGCTGACTTCGATACCTATCTTGAATATTTAGCAAATAATGTTATTAATCATTCAATACGTACATCTTCACCCCGATTTATAGGTCACATGACCTCTGCGCTGCCTTGTTTTGTGCGCCCTCTGGCAAAACTGATGACAGCAATGAATCAGAATGTTGTCAAAATAGAAACAGCCAAAGCTTTTAGCCCTTATGAGCGTCAGGCTTTGGCAATGATTCATAGATTAATTTATAACTTTTCTGACGAATTCTACAGCGAACACGTCCAGAATAGTCAAAGCACTTTAGGCATATTAGTTTCTGGTGGTACCGCAGCAAACATTATCGCATTATGGTGCGCTCGTAATAAATCTTTGGGTGCAAAAAATAGTTTTCCGGGTGTAGAAAAGGCAGGTTTACCAGCAGCTTTAGATTACTACGGTTATCAAGGAGCAGTAATAATTGGTTCTGAATTGATGCATTTTTCTTTTGAAAAAGCAGCAGATTTATTAGGCATAGGTACGCATAGTTTGATTAAGATTCCTACTAATAAAAACAACCAAGTGGACTTAGTAGCCTTACGTCAGGCTGTTGCAGACTGTCAATCCAAAAATTTGCATATTATTGCGATCGCTGGCGTTGCCGGTACTACGGATTCTGGTAATATAGACTCACTTTCAGATATTGCAGATATCGCCGAAGCTGCAAATGTTCATTTTCATGTAGATGCAGCTTGGGGAGGGCCTTTAATATTTTCCGAACAACATCGACAAAAACTTGCTGGTATCGAACGCGCTGATTCCGTCACAATTGATGGACATAAGCAGCTGTATTTACCTATGGGTATTGGTATGGTATTCATGCGCGAACCACACCTAGCTGCATCGATTGAAAAAAATGCTAGCTATACCATGCGTAAGGGTTCATTCGATTTAGGAAAACGCGCTTTAGAAGGTTCTCGTCCCGCTATGGCATTATTTTTACATGCTGGGCTACATCTGATAGGTTTGAAAGGTTATGAATTTTTAATTGATGCAGGTATTGAGAAGACACAATATATGGCCGATTGTATCAATGCTATGCCGGAATTTGAGTTACTATCAGAACCTGATATAAATCTACTTCTTTATCGTTATATTCCGCAGTCTTTGAGAGAAGTTGCAGTTAAAAAACAATTAACAGAAAGCGAGAATCAAGAAATTAATATATTTAATGAGCGTTTGCAAAAAAGTCAGCGTCAAGCTGGTCGTACTTTTATTTCACGGACAATAAAGAGAATTAGTTGTTTAGAGAAAGAGATTTCTGTAACTGCGTTGCGTGCGGTAATTGCTAATCCGTTGACGACTAAAGATGATATTGATGCAGTTTTAAATGACCAAGTTCAAATTGCTTTGGATTTGGAGATATTAAGTTGAGAAGCTGATACTAGTAATATTTTTTTATCTCACGCAGAGACGCAGAGGCGCGGAGAGGAACGCAAGAGTGGTAAAAAAGATGAATAATTCTCAAGAATTTGACAATTTTGATGACAGAGATGAGATAGCTATTATTGGGATAACTGGTAGATTTCCAGGGGCAAATAATGTCGATAAGTTTTGGGAAAATTTGCGAGATGGGGTAGAATCGATTTCGCGTTTTACAGATGAGGAATTGCTAGCTGCTGATGTGGAGCCAAGTTTGCTCAACGATCCAAATTATGTGAAAGCAGGGAGCATAATAGAAGGGATTGAATTATTTGATGCTGCATTTTTTGGATATACTCCCAGAGAAGCTGAAATCACAGATCCCCAGCATCGGATGTTTTTAGAGTCTGCTTGGGAAGCTTTAGAATCTGCGGGCTATGATTCTGAATTTTATAAAGGTAAAATTGGGGTTTTTGCTGGTGTCACTAATAGTAATTATTTATTTACAAATTTAGCTTCTAATAAAGAAATCATCGAGTCGGTAGATGCTTTAAATATTTTTATTGGGAATGAAAAAGATAACTTAAGCACGCAAACTTCTTATAAATTAAATCTTACCGGCCCGAGTATAAATGTTCAGAATAACTGCTCTACATCATTAATAGCTGTACACTTAGCCTGTCAAAGTTTGCTCAATGGAGAAAGCGATATTGCTTTGGCTGGTGGTGTTTCCATAGCCAAGTTACCCCAAAAATCTGGCTATTACTATCAAGAGGGAGTTCTTCATTCTCCTGACGGGCATTGCCGGACTTTTGATGCTAACGCTAAAGGAACAATCTTTGGCGATGGTTTGGGAATTGTTGTGTTAAAAAGATTGGATGATGCTATTGCTGATGGAGACTTTATTCATGCTGTAATTAAAGGTTCGGCTATCAATAATGATGGCTCTTTGAAAGTTGGTTTTACAGCACCTAGCGTTCGCGGTCAAAGAGAAGTAATTGCAGAAACACTTGCTTTAGCTGGTGTTGAAGCTGATACTATTTCTTATGTTGAAGCTCATGGAACTGCAACTCCATTGGGAGATCCAATTGAAATTAAGGCTTTGACACAAGCTTTTCGTGCTACTACAAATCGAAAAGGTTTTTGCGCTATCGGTTCAGTAAAAACCAATATTGGACACCTGGATACAGCAGCAGGTGTGACAGGTTTAATTAAAACAGTCCTGGCATTAAAACATCAAGAAATACCCCCTAGTTTACATTTTGAAAAAGCAAATCCAGAGATAGATTTTGCTAACAGTCCTTTTTATGTCAACACTAAATTATCAGAGTGGAAAACTAACTGTTTACCTCGTAGGGCAGGTGTAAGTTCTTTTGGTGTTGGTGGAACTAACGCCCATGTAATATTAGAAGAAGCTCCAGTAATTGAAGAATCTAGCGCTTCTCGTCCTTGGCAATTAATATTATTATCGGGCAAAACTAGGACAGCCTTAGAAACTGCCACAGCAAATTTAGCATCTTACCTCCAGCAAAATCTTGATATTAACTTAGCTGATGTAGCTTACACTCTAAAAGTAGGTCGCCGAGCTTTTGACTATCGGCGCATGGTAGTTTGTCAAGACTTAAATGATGCTGTAAAATTACTTCAAAATAACAACCGAGAACGTGTTTTTGACTACCATTTTCAGCCAACTCGTTGCCCTGTGATGTTCATATTTTCTGGGCAAGAATCGCAAAATACAATTATCAGCAAAGAATTATACGAAGTTGAAGCAACATATCGCAAACATGTAGATAATTGTGCCGAAATTTTGCAATTTCACATCGGTTTTGATATTCGCAATTTCCTATTTTCAAGCTCAGATAAAATTGCCGCAGGTAACCTTAACGACGTAGCATTATTTGTAATTGAATATGCCCTGGCTGAGTTATGGATGTCATGGGGCGTGCTACCAGAAGCAATGATTGGTGAGGGTATTGGTGAATATGTTGCAGGTGCGATCGCAGGTGTATTTTCCTTACAAGATGCCTTAGCAATTGTAACAAACAAGGGAAGAAAAGTTAAACTCAACCCGCCACGCATTCGTTTTATTTCCAATGTAACTGGTAGTTGGATTACAGACGCACAAGCGACAAATCCCAACTATTGGAGCCAAAATTTACAACAAAATGTTAAATCCGATACTATATACCAACTATTAGAGCAGTTTGAAGGTGTTTTTCTAGATGTAGGGCCTGGACAAAATTTAAGTAGATTAATTAAAGAGCATTTAGATATCAATACCAAACAACATGTACTGAATTCGTTACCTCAAAATCAACAATCAGATATCAGCTTTTTGTTGCAGACATTGGGGCAGTTGTGGCTTTTTGGTGTCAATATAGATTGGTCAGAATTTTATAGCGAAGAACAGCGCCATCGTTTACCTTTACCTACCTATCCTTTTGAACGACAAAGGTATTGGATTGAAGCGAAAAAGCCAGAACAAGATAATAATGATAGTTCACTCTCACTCGCTAAAAAACCCGATATAGCTGACTGGTTTTATATTCCTTATTGGAAACCTTCTTTACCTCCAGCCAAACTGGATAGCCAAGAATTAGTACCTGGAAAATCTTGCATTTTGGTATTTATCGATGAATGCGGTTTCGGTATTAATTTAGTAAAACAACTAGAAAAGCAAAACCTAGATGTAGTTAAAGTCAAAGTAGGTGACAGCTATACCATACTAGACAAGCCTGAATATACTATCAATCCAAAAAGCCATCATGATTATGATGTTTTATTTGAAGAATTATTCAAACAAAATAAGTTGCCGAAAAAAATACTGCATTTATGGAATGTTACAGCCGTAGGTGACCGAGAATTAGATATTGCAGAACTAGAACTAGCCCAAATCAAGGGATTTTATAGTTTATTATTTATTGCCCAAACTTTAGGAAGGCTAGAAAGTACTAATGATTTTGAAATCACAGTTATTTCTAACAACCTACAGTCAGTAACGGGAACTGAAGTACTTTGCCCTGAAAAAGCAACTTTGCTCGGCCCAGTTAAAGTTATTTCTCAAGAATATGCAAATATCAATTGTCGTAGTATTGATGTTATCCTTCCTCAGGATGGTAGTTGGCAAGAAGAAAAACTAATAGAAAATTTACTGGCAGAACTGACAATTGATAAACCAGAAAAGTTAATTGCTTATCGAGGTTTGAATCGTTGGGTGCAGAGTTTTGAGCCAGTACGTTTTGAAAAGACTCAAATTGAAAAACCGCGACTACGAGAAAAAGGAATCTATTTAATTACAGGTGGACTCGGAGGTATTGGACTTGTTTTAGCAGAATATTTAGCTCGAACTGTACAAGCAAAATTATTATTAGTAGGACGTTCTGCTTTACCCAACAAAAATGAGTGGTCTCAATGGCTATCTACTCACGATGAAACTGATAGCACTAGCTGTAAAATTCGCAAAATTCAAAAACTTGAAAACTTGGGTGCAGAAGTGTTGGCGATCGCTGCTGATGTCAGTAATATAGAACAAATGCAAAGTGCGATCGCTCAAGCTCAAGAACAATTCGGTCAACTCAACGGTGTTATTCACGCTGCCGGGATTCCTGGAGGCGGTGCAATTCAACGAAAAATTCCAGAAGAAGCAGAAAAAATTCTGGCTCCCAAGGTAAAGGGAACAATAGTTATTGATACAATTATCAAAAATGTTGAGTTAGATTTCTTTGTTTTAGTCTCATCAAATAGCTCAATCGTAGCAGAATTTGGACAGGTAGATTATTGTGCTGCAAATGCTTTCTTAGATGCTTATGCTCGTTGTAATGCTGGAAAACAAAACCGATTTATTACAAGTATTAATTGGGATACTTGGCAAGAAGTTGGAATGGCAGTAAACACAGAATTACCGCAGCGACTCCAAGAGTTACGGCTAGAAAATCTTCAGCAAGGTATATTACCCCATGAAGGTGTAGATGTATTTCAGCGGATTTTAGAAAATACAATGCCTCAAGTTGTAATATCTACCTCTGATTTATTAGAAGTCTTCAAACATTACAACTCTAACAACAAAACACCAGGGCTAGATTTTTTAGAAACTGTCAATTCATCCAAATTAAAATATCCTAGACCTGAACTAAGTAATGATTACGTCGCACCGCGCAACAAAAATGAGCAAAAGCTGGTTGATATTTGGCAAGAAGTTATTGGAATTGAAAGTATAGGAATTTATGATAACTTCTTTGAGCTTGGCGGTGATTCTCTTATAGGTATTCAGCTTATCGCTATCTTAAATAAGCAATTTGATTCAAATCTTTCTGTTGCCAAGCTCTATGAATGCCCGAATATAAGCTCTATGGCAAATATTTTTAGTCCTGCTGAACAATCCGATAAAAATAGTTTTGAACAAAGGCTAAGTAGAGGACAAAGGAGAAGACAGTTAACAATTCAAAATTCAAAATTTAAAATTCAAAATTAAAGTCAATAAAATTATGGAAGAATCAACAGTAAATCTAGATATAGCAATAGTGGGAATGTCTGGTCGTTTCCCTGGTGCGAACAATATCGAGGAATTTTGGCAAAATATCCAAAATAAAGTTGAGTCTATTTCATTTTTATCCAATGATGACTTAGCAGATCTAAATTTAGAAACGGAAGTTTTAAACGACCCAAATTATGTTAAAGCCGCGTCTATATTACGAGATATTGAACATTTTGATGCCAGATTCTTTGGCTACAGTCCAAAAGAAGCCGAACTAATTGACCCACAACATCGCCTATTCATAGAATGTGCTTGGGAAGCTCTTGAAAACGCTGGATATGACCCAGAAACATACAATGGTTTGATTGGTGTTTATGGTGGCGTCAGCACAAATACTTACTTTTTTAATAATATATATAATAACGTTAATTCTAGGGTTATTTCTAACAACTATACTTTGAACAAAGATTTCTTAACTACAAATGTTTCATATAAATTAAATTTAAAAGGCCCAAGTATAGGAGTTCAAACTTATTGCTCTACTTCATTAGTTGCCTTACACTTAGCTTGCAAAAGTTTACTTGATGAAGAGTGCGATATTGCATTAGCTGGTGGAGTTACAATTATCGTTCCACAAAAGTCGGGTTATTACTACGAACAGGATGGAATATTATCTCCTGATGGTCATTGTAGAGCCTTTGATGCTAAAGCACAGGGTACTCTTTTTGGCAGCGGACTGGGAATAGTTGTATTAAAAAGATTAAATGATGCTATAGCAGATGGAGATTATATTCATGCAGTTGTTAAAGGTTCAGCAATTAATAATGATGGCTCTTTAAAAGTCAGCTATACTGCACCTAGTGTAAATGGTCAGGCTGAAGTTATTGTAGAAGCTTTAGCAAATGCTGGAATAGATGCTGATGATATTTCTTATATAGAAACTCATGGAACTGGAACTGCTGCTGGAGATCCAGTGGAAATTGCAGCTTTGACTAAGGCTTTTCGTGCTTTTACACCAAGAAATAACTTCTGCGCTATCGGTTCAGTCAAACCAAATATCGGACATTTAGATATAGCTGCTGGCATAGCAAGTCTAATCAAAACTGTACAAGCATTAAAATATAAAAAATTACCTCCTAGCATCAATTTTGAAGTTCCTAATCCGGAAATTGATTTTGAAAATAGTCCTTTTTACGTTAATACCAAACTTACAGATTGGAAAACTAATAATACTCCCCGCAAAGCAGGAATTAGTTCTTTAGGATTTGGTGGAACTAACGCCCATGTAATTCTCGAAGAAGCACCGGAAGTTACATATTCTGAGAAATCTAGACCTTGGCAACTAATATTATTGTCAGCCAAAACTAGCACAGCCTTAGAAAGTGCAACTGAAAATTTATTGGAGTTTTTTAAACAAAATCCAGAAATAAACTTAGCTAATGTTGCTCATACTTTACAAATTGGTCGTAGAGCTTTCAACCATCGCCGGATGTTTGTGTGCCAAAATGTTGGAGATGCTGTCAATATATTAGAAACACAGCAGCAAGAACGGACTTTTACTATATACCAGGAGTATAGAGAACAGCCTGTCATTTTCATGTTTTCCGGACAAGGATCGCAATATGCAAAGATGGGTCGGGAACTCTACGAAGTCGAAGCAACATTTCGCAAACATGTCGATACTTGCGCCGATATTTTACAACCTCACCTCGGTCTTGATATCCGCGATTTACTGTTTCCAAAATCAGAAGAAATTACCGCAGCTAACGAAAAACTCCAACAAACAGCCTTCACTCAGCCAGCATTATTTGTGATTGAGTACGCCTTGGCTAAGTTATTGATGTCATGGGGTGTGCTACCTGCGGCGATGATTGGTCACAGCATTGGGGAATATGTTGCAGCGGCGATCGCAGGTGTATTTTCCCTTGAAGATGCCTTATCGATCGTGGCAAAAAGGGGACAGTTAATGCAACAGTTACCGCCAGGGAATATGTTAGCAATTAGGCTTGGCGAACAAGAAGTGCGATCGCTAATTTCCAATGTAGAAATCGCTGCAATTAACAGCCCAACTTCATGCGTAGTCTCAGGAACAAAAGAAGCGATCGCCACACTAAAACATCAATTATCATCTCAAGGAATTGAATGTCGTTTGTTACATATATCCCATGCATTCCATTCTCAAATGATGTCGCCAATCTTAGAGGAATTTGGGCGATTTTTGCAAGAAATTAAACTGAATTCACCACGCATACCCTTTATTTCCAACGTAACTGGTAATTGGATTACAGACACACAAGCCACAAATCCTAATTATTGGAGCCAACATTTACGACAAACTGTCAAATTTTCCGATGGCATAGCTCAACTATTAAAGCAGTTTGAAGGTGTTTTTTTAGAAGTAGGGCCGGGACAAACTTTAAGCACATTAACCAAACAACATTTAGATATCAATGCTAAACAAAATGTATTGACTTCTTTACCTCACGTGCAAGAACAAAAATCCGATGTGAGCTTTTTGCTAGAAACATTAGGTAAGTTGTGGCTTTTTGGTGTACATATAGATTGGTCAGGATTTTATAGCCACGAACAGCGTCATCGTTTACCTTTACCTACATATCCCTTTGAACGACAAAGATACTGGATCGATCCTAAATCTTCATCGGTTTCTTTAAATACTAAATTAGCAACATCAGATTTCACGCCAGAGTCAAAAACCTTAGAACAAGTAGGCAACGTAGAATTAGGCATTACTCCAGCAGAAGCTCTAGAAGCTTTAAAAAAAATATTATCTTTAGAACAACCAACCAAAATTGTTGTTTCTACGGGGGATAATCAAGCTGAGCAAAATTATGTATTTCACCTTGATTATTTAGCAAATCCAAAATCAGTTAATCAATTAGATTCATCGCCACGCTATTCTAGACCGCAACTGACTAATTCATATATTGCTCCTACAAATGAGTTAGAGAAACAAATTACAGAAATCTGGCAAGAGGTACTTGGAATTACAGAAGTTGGTATTTACGACAACTTTTATGAACTAGGAGGAGACTCCCTTATTGCTACTCAATTGGTTTCTAGATTGAGAGCGAAATTCCCTATAGATTTAGCTTTGCGCGACCTTTTATCGCAAGCTATGATACCAGCCAAACAAGCAGAAATAATAGAGCAACTTCTACTAGAAAAAATAGAAGAATTATCCGAAGAAGAAGTAGAAGCTTTTTTAGGTAACTAATAAAGTTTCAAGCATAAAGTATTTCATTCAAAACTTTAGCCAACAACAGGAAAAATAGTCTATGTCTTTACTAAATACCTTGCCCAACTATGAACCCATCGCTAGGTTACAGAACGAATTCAAGAATACACCTGAAGTTTTAGTACAAGGTATATTACCTGCTTTAGACCAAATATTGTTATCACAACTTTTTCCAGAAAGCCATATTCTTGAACTTGGTTGCGGTTCTGGATATTTAGCGCAACAGCTTAACATCAGAGGATATAAAGTTACTGGAATAGATGCTTCTGAAGGTATGCTAAACTACGCTAGAAAAAACGCGCCTGAAAGTGAATTTATCCTTAGTGATATACGTCAGTTTGATTTACCACCCATCTTTGATGCAGCTTTGGCAAACGATGTTCTTCATTTTATCCAAAATAATGAAGATTTAAAAACAGTATTCAAAAACGTATATGCTTCACTTAAAAATGGTGGCGTGTTTGTGTTCAACATACCAATAACAGACTGGCTTCATGAAGCTGCTCAGAAAAACAATTTTAATATTATTAATATCAATGATGAATGCTCATTAATAGAGTTATTCTACTACAAACCTGAAGAAAGGCTCTGGGAAATTAAAGTCACAGGATTTGAACTAATAGATAAAAACTGGCAGCGTTCAGACACCGTTTGGTTAAGAAAAGATCACTTTTTAGCAGAAGTTGAATCCGCTTTAAAAGATGCTGGCTTCACCCAATTTAATTACTATAACACCAGAGACTTTGGAGAAAGCGAAGACATAGCTTGCTTTGTTTGTCAAAAAGCCTCTCTTCAGTAACACAAAAACTAGGGAGTAGGAGAACAAGACCTCTCCTTTCCCTCCTCTCTGCGCCTCTGCGTGAAATTAAACATCAAATAACTATTACCAATGAATAATAATACTAATTTATCCCCAGCGAAAAAAGCCCTCCTAGAAAAATGGAAACGAGGTAAATTTCAAGCTGATACTATTCCCAAACGACAAATCTCCCACAACATTCCCTTATCTTTCTCCCAACAAAGACTATGGTTTATTGACCAACTTTACCACGGAAGTTCCTTCTACAATATTCCCATCGCTTTTCATATCAAAGGACAATTGAATATTACTGCACTTGGGCAAAGCCTAAATGAAATCCTCAAGCGTCACGAAATTTGGCGCACAACATTTAGACTTATAAATGGACAACCAGTGCAGGAAATTGCACTTGATTTCACTTGGGATTTACCCATTATTAATCTCGAATATTTATCAAATCAAAATTGGGAATCCGAGGTTAAACAAATTGTAGCCAAAGAAGCAACAAAACCCTTTAATTTAGCTAAAGGACTTTTAGTCAGAGCAACTTTACTACGCTTAAACGAACAAGAACACGTTTTGCTTGTGACCATGCATCACATTATCACCGATGGATGGTCTTGTGGCGTGTTTTTGCGCGAGTTGTCAATGCTATATGCAGCTTTCTCCACACATCAACCTTCTCCCTTACCCGAACTACCAATTCAGTATGCAGATTTCGCAATTTGGCAGCGCGATCGCATTCAAGGAGAATTCCTCGCAAGCAAGTTAAAATACTGGAAGCAACAACTAAGCGGCGAACTTCCCGTACTCCAACTACCTACAGACCGTCCGCGACCTAGCGTTACAACTTTTGCAGGTGCCAAGCAATATTTCACATTCTCCACAGCTTTAACTAATGCACTCAAACAATTAAGCCAGCGAGAAGATGCCACATTATTTATGACCTTGCTGGCAGCTTTTAATATATTATTATATCGCTACACAGACCAAGAAGATATCATAATTGGCTCTCCAATTGCTAACCGCAACCGAGCCGAATTAGAAGGAATGTTAGGTTTATTTGTTAATACTTTAGTATTGCGTAATAATCTTAGTGGTAATCCCACCTTCCGCGAACTTCTACACCAAGTTCGTCAGGTCACTCTCGATGCTTATGCACATCAAGACTTGCCTTTTGAGATGCTTGTAGAAGAATTGCAACCCGAACGTGACTTAAGCCGAAATCCACTTTATGAAGTCATGTTCGTTCTGCAAAATACTCCAACAAACGTGCAAGAAGTATCTGGATTAACCTTGCATACTTTAGATTTTGATAGCGGTACATCTCAACTAGATATTTTCCTGTCAATGTTTGAATCCCAAGATGGGTTAACAGGGTGTTTAGAGTACAATACCGATATTTTTGATTCAGCAAGTATTAACAAACTTATCAATAACTACCAAACTTTATTAGAAAACATAGTTGCTAATCCACAGCAGCGTATCTGCGAGCTATCACTACTAACTGCTACCGAACGAGAGCAATTATTAATTAAGTTTAATCAAACCAGTGCAGAATATAAACATTTATCTCTCAACCAACTATTTGAACAACAAGTTGAACTAACACCTGATTCTATAGCGTTAATTCATCAATCTGAGCAAATAACTTATCGTCAACTTAATTATCAAGTTAATCAGCTTGCAAATTATTTACAAAAGCAGGGTGTAACCAAAGAAACCTTAGTTGCTATATGTCTAGAACGCTCAATAGACATGGTAGTAGGAATTTTAGCCATTCTCAAAGCTGGTGGTGTATACATTCCTCTAGATCCGAGTTATCCAGTTGAGCGTTTAAATTTTATGCTCTCGGATTCGCAAGCATCGATATTAATTAGCAACCAAGAAATATTAGAAAAACTATCATTATCTTCACCTAAAAATATTTGTCTCGATATCCACAAAGACGAGATTGTTCAACAAAGTCCAGAAAACCCCATTAACATTTCCAAACCCGAACATCTCGCCTATATCATCTACACTTCTGGCTCAACTGGAACACCCAAAGGTGTTCTTGGCACTCATCGCGGAACAGTAAATGGCTTACACTGGCTATGGAAAACTTATCCCTTCACTCCAGAAGAAGTTTGTTGCCAGAAAACAGCTATTAGTTTTGTAGACTCTGTTTGGGAAATTTTTGCTCCTTTACTTCAGGGAATTCCTACAGTAATTATTAGCAATGCAACTCTACTAGACCCGCAGTTATTTTTAGAAGCTTTAGCGCAGCACCAAGTTACTCGGATTATAGTTGTACCTTCCTTACTACGTTTACTTTTAGATAATTATCATCATTTAATTAAGAAATTATCACAACTCAAACTCTGGATAACTAGTGGCGAAGCACTATCTATTAACTTAGCTAAAATTTTCCGAGAAGTAATGGCATTTGCGAAACTAATCAACCTTTACGGTTCGTCGGAAGTTTCTGCTAACGCTACTTATTATGACACCAGTTTATTACAAGACCAAGCAAACACCGTCCCTATCGGTCGTCCTATCGATAATACTCAAGCTTATGTATTAAATCGCAATTTACAACCAACACCTCTAGGAGTTGTTGGCGAACTTTATATTGGTGGTGACGGTTTAGCGAGGGGATATTTACATCGTCCGGAATTAACTCAAGAAAGATTTATCAATAATCCCTTTGTTCCCGGAACAAAGCTTTACAAAACAGGCGATTTAGTACGTTATCTCAATGATGGGAATCTTGAATATTTGGGTCGTCATGACGAACAAGTAAAAATCAGAGGTTTTCGAGTAGAATTGGGTGAAATTGCGACTGTTATTACACAACATGCAGATGTACGAGATTCTGTTGTAATTGCAGTTAACGATCCTGAAGAAAATCAACGTTTGATTGCTTATGTGGTCGCAGACAAACAGGACATAACTACACAATTTTTGCCGTATTTACAACAAAAATTACCTAATTATATGCTCCCGTCTGCGTTTGTGGTATTAGATGTATTACCACTTACACCTAGTGGTAAAGTAGATAAACGTTCTCTTCCCACAGATGAAGTTATTCAACCAAATACTACTAAAACTTTAATTACTCCTCGGAATTTTACAGAGTTATCATTAGTAAAACTTTGGGAAAACCTACTAAATACTAGCCCTATCGGGGTAACAGATAACTTTTTTAATTTGGGCGGTCACTCATTTTTAGCTGTACGGTTAATGGCTCAAATTCAAGACAGATTTGGACATAACCTGAGTCTATCTACTCTTTTTGAAAATCCTACAATTGAGAAACTAGCTGCAATTGTTAGTCAGCCATTCCGCGAGAGTTCTAATTCTCCTGTGGTAGCAATTAACTCTTCTGATTCCAAGATACCTTTCTTTTGTATACATGGCGCTGGCGGAGGTATTAATCACTATATTAATTTATCCAGAAGACTTGGTGAAGATTATCCATTTTATGCTTTGGAACATAATCCTGATGCAGAGGAACCTGAAATTATTTCAGTTGAAGAAACTGCAAGTTATTACCTGCAAGAAATTCGTAAAATACAGCCAAACGGCCCTTATCTTTTAGGCGGTCATTGTTACGGTGGCGTACTTGCTTTTGAAATGGCGCAGCAATTACAAAGACAGGGTGAAAAAGTAGATTTGTTAGTTGTAATCGATGCCATACTTTTAGAAACACGCATCGAATCTACAAAAGATGATGATGCCAAGTTCTTGCTCCGCATGGCTGAATCAATTAAAACCGATAATAATATAGATTTTTCAGTTTCTTTTGAAGAATTGCGAGATTTATCATTCAACGAGCAACTTGATTTAATTAATCAAAAAGCTAACTTCATCTTTACTGATACAGAGATTAAAGATTTTATTCGTTATTACAAGCTTTTCAAAGCTCATGTCCAAGCAATGCGAGATTACCTACCGCTTGTTTACTCTGATTATCTAACACTTTTTAGAGCTAAGGAAGAGATTATTCATGATTTTGAAAGTCCGGAATTTCATACTGATGACCCCTTACTAGGTTGGAGTAAATGTTCTAGTCAACCTATTAAAGTTATAGAAGTTTCTGGGGATCATTTCTCAATTTTTGTCGAACCTTATATTCAGGAATTAGCTAAAAATTTGAGAGCTTGTATCGATAATGCTGTGTGCAACCTAAATAATGGGAGTAAAAGAAAATGATGAAACTACCCCCAGGGCCGAAGACACCATTTTGGCTGTTAGGTCTACAATTTGAGTTTAATCCTTTTAACTATTTGGATGCTATTTCCCAACGTTATGGTGATATCGTCACTATCATGTCTGGTTCTACACCAATTGTTTACATCAGTAATCCTTTAGGGATAAAAGAGGTTTTCACAAATACTAAAGAAATTATAGCTAAGGGTGCATTAAACGAAGACTTTGCCTTTATTACAGGAAACCAAGGAATTCTGCAACTTGATGGTTTAATTCACAAAAATCGGCGTAAACTTTTAATGCCAGCTTTTCATGGAGCGCGGATGCAAGCTTGTGGACAAGGTGTCTGCGAACTCACAGAAAAGATGATGAATAAACAAGTGGTTGGAAAACCTTTTGTTGCATATCCGGTTATTGAAGATATTACTTTTCAAGTGGGTATAGAACGGGTAATTGGTTTACATGAGGGAGAGCGGTATCACAAAATTAAACATTTATTTGCATCTTTGCTTAAACTCGATCGCCAATCTCTTATAGTTAAAATTATTAGCAAAGTTTTCCTAGAAAAAGATTTAGGTCAATGGAGTCCGCAAGGATATCTTCTACATCTCAGACGAGAACTTTTTCAATTACTATTTACTGTGGTTGAAGAACGTCGCCAGCAAGCAGATTTTTCAGGGACTGATATACTTAGCGATTTAATATTAGCTCGTGATGAAACAGGCGAATCATTAAGCAATGAAGAGGTACGCGACCTTTTAATATCTCCTATATTTGCATCTGGTGATGCTTCTGGAACTGCTATTAGTTGGGCTTTGTATTGGATTCATAGCTTAAAAGATGTTCGAGAAAAATTACTCGAAGAACTTGCCAGTCTTGGTCAAAATCCAGATCCAATGAGTATTGTTACACTACCTTATTTAAGTGCTGTATGTAATGAAATTCTGCGAATTTATCCAACTCAATTGTTTACATTTCCTAGATTAGTAGAATCGACCGTTGAGATTATGGGCTACGAACTGCATCCCGGTACGATACTTATTGGTAATATTTATTCCACCCATCAGCGTGAAGATTTATATCCAAATTCCAAAGAGTTTAAGCCAGAACGCTTTTTAGAAAAACAATTTTCTCCTTACGAATTTTTGCCATTTGGCGGCGGTTCTCGTGTCTGTATTGGTGCAAATTTTGCCCTATTTGAAATGAAACTTATATTAGCAACAATCCTCTCAGGCTATGAATTAGAGTTAACAAGTAAGCGTCCAGAACGTCCAAAATTTGCTGGTTTGATTTGTTCTCCTGCAAGTGGTGTAAAGATGGTTATACATGGTCGGCGTCAGCAACTAGAAAAATCAAAGCCGCTTGTTTCTAAATTGTTTTAGTTCTTCGTTTTAGTTGTTTATTCAGTTAAGGTACGCAACATCAAAATATATTTAATTTAGGAGAAAATCGCTATGAATCAGAGTTCTAAAGGCGCAGTGGTCATTACAGGAACATCTACAGGTTTGGGTAGAGCAACTGCACTTTTATTAGCCAAACAAGGGTATCAGGTTTTTGCTGGAGTCCGTACTGAGAAAGATGCACACTCACTAAAGCAAGCTGCATCTGGTAATTTAACACCAATTATTATGGACATCACAAAAGCCGAAGAAATTAAATCTGCTACTGAATTTGTCTCGCTAGCAGTTGGGAATGAAGGCTTATTCGCATTAATTAATAATGCAGTTGTAGCTGTAGATGGCCCTTTAGAATGTATTCCAATAGATGATATTAGATTGAATTTTGAAGTCAATGTTGTTAGTCAAATTGCTGTCACACAAGCATTTTTACCATTGATTAGACGAGCCAAAGGTCGCATTATTAATATCAGTGCAATTTGTGGTAGGTTAGCTCTACCTTATAGAAGTCTTTTATCTGCTTCCAAATTTGCGATCGAAGCAATTACAGATTCTTTACGAATGGAATTATTTTCTACTGGAGTTGAAGTTATTTCCATCTTGCCAGCAGGAATAATAACACCAGAGCAGGCTGACAAAGTAGAAGCTAGCTATCAGGAAACATTAGCAAATATGTCACCGGAAATTAAAGCCATATATGCCAAGAATTACAAAACCTATATGCAAGGCTCGGTAGAAGATAATCGCAGCGGAGGTTTACCAGCTGAGAAAGTAGCAAATAAGATTCTTCAGGCTTTGGAAGCTCGTAAACCTAAAAGACAATATTTTGTTGTGCAATCATACTGGCGTCTGAATATGTATGCTTTATTTAAAAGGTTAGTACCGCACCAATATTTTTATGACAATTTTTATCAGGATATGCGAAAAGGAATGGAACTTGATTAGTAATTTTTTGCTGTAGGGATTGGCTTTGATTTTTTAAATTACGCTAAGTTTTTTCAAATATGACTTACGCAAACTCTACGAACTCTTGGCGTTCTTGACGGTTCGATAAATTAAGCTTTTTGGCTATTTTTGCGTAAGTACTGTCAAAAATCAAAAATAACTTCTACATCAAATTATTTTTAAGCAACTAAAATACAGAAAGTAAAAATGCCAACTCAACATGTGAAAGAACTTCTGGCAAAAGACTGTCGTTTTTGTTCTTTGGTTTCCAAAGCTAGTGGAGAAGATTTAATTGGGACAGCAGGTACTTGCGAACATTGGTTGATTATGGAAGTTTCGCAACCTTGGCCGCAAGAAATTTTTCAAGAAAATCCAACTATTAGGTCAGTAATAGGTTTATTCCAAGAGTTGATTTTTCAGCATAAGGTTAATTTAAAACCGATAATAATTGCCCCTGACCGCGAATATTCTCATCCTGGTTTTACCCGGATTTTCTACTATTATCGCCCCGGAAAACTGTTTTCTCAGTTTGAGAAACAAGAGTTTGTGGTTCCAGAAAGTAAAGCCGCTGATTTGTTAACAGCAATATTTCAACAGTTGATACAACAACCCAATAACTTATCGCAATTTCAGCAATATCAACAACAAACAAGCGACATTCGCGAACTGATGGTTTGCACTCATGCTCAAGTTGACCTTGCTTGTGGCAGATTTGGAACTCCCATCTATCGACAATTGCGTAAAGAATACGCTCCTATTTCTAATGGTAAATTACGGGTTTGGCAAACAACTCACTTTGGCGGTCATCAATTTGCCCCGACATTAATTGATTTACCAACTGGCTGTTTGTGGGGACATTTAGAGCCAGATATATTGGATTTATTAGTACAACGAAATGGCTCAGTTTCTGGTTTGCGTGAATATTACCGGGGATGGACTGGTTTAAGCAAATTTGAGCAAATTGTTGAGCGCGAAATTTGGATGAAGTTTGGTTGGAATTGGCTAAATTATTTGAAAGCAGGCAAAGTAGTGGCGATGGAAAAAGATGGCGACTGGGCGGAAATTCAGATTGATTTTGCCCTTCCAGATAGTAGTACTTCAGGTGCTTATGAAGCCAAAATAGAAGTTTGTGGTGAGGTGATGAGTGCATTTAACTCAGCAAAAGAGATGGAGTTAGAAGCAGTGAAGCAGTATCGTGTTAGTCGTTTGGTTAAGGTTGAGTAAACAGGAAATCAGAAAACTAAAAAATGGCTTCGCAAAAACAATTTCAAATTACCAATGAAATCCTTGACGGAAACATTGTTAAACTAATGTTAAAGTTATCAATTCCTAGTACTTTAGGGATATTGATGCTGAGTTTAAATACTTTTATTGATGCTTTATTTGCAGGAAGATTTATTGGTGAAAATGCTTTGGCTGGCATCTCGCTGGCACTGCCAATTATAGCTATAATAAATGGATTTGCTTTTTGTATTGGGGTGGGTTCTGCTTCTGTTTTGAGTCGAGCTATTGGTTCTGGAGATGTTAAAACTCAGTCTAAAATATTTGGTAATTTAATAGTTATGAGTGGTGTAATTTCCCTATTCATTACTATTATTGGTCATAAGTTTGGCAAAGAATTAATTTTCTTAATGGGAGGAACTGGTGAAGTTGCTTTAGAAGGCGTAAAATATTTTAATACTTATATTATAGGTTCAGTATTTTTGATTTTAGCGGAAGCTTGTAGCAATCTGATAAAATCAGAAGGGGAGATTAAATTAACTTCAATATTTGATTGGCTTTTTGTTATTGTTAATATTGTATTAAATTATATATTTATTAGCGTATTTCATTGGGGAACTCAAGGGATTGCTCTGGCTACAGTTATCGCAATGGTTGTTTATAGTATTGCTAATTTAGGTTATTTTATTCTTGGTAAAAGTTCTATCCCAGTTAATTTCAAAAAAATCGCGATCGCCATAGACTTAATCCCCGCAATTTTATCAGTTGGCATATCAGAACTTTTTTATCCATTTACTATATTACTACAAGATTTCGTAGTGTTTAATTCAATTTCTAACTATGGAACAAATACTGATATTGCTTTCTTTGGAGCAGCGGGAAAAATAATCTCAATTATATTTATTCCTATTTTTGGTTTTTCCCAAGCATTACAACCTATAATCGGCATGAATTATGGGGCACAAAATTACGGAAGGATAAAAAAAGCATATTTAACTTTTGCAACTATTGGAACTATTTTATTAATATTAATTTGGCTTCCCTTACAATTATTTCCCAGAACATTTTTAGAAATAATTCTGCCAGATGTTAGATTTATAGAAGGCGATTTGCTAAATTTTAGACTTCTCAGCATATTAATGCCAATATGGCCTTTAGCGCACTTTAGTAATACTCTTTTTATATCTATAGGCAAAGGTAAAACTGTATTAGTAGTAATTTTGTTAAAAAGCATAATCTTGACTGTGCCAATGGTTCTATTATTTTCAAGATTTGCAGGTGTTAGAGGCATATATTCTGGTATGCTCTTTGCAGATATCGTGTTTATGTTAATTGTATTAATATTAACAATTTTAGAATTTAAATCTTTAAGTTCTCTCAAAATTGAAACAACAAAATAGTAACGTTAATAAATAGACAAAATTAAGTTTTTACTTGGTTTTTATTAATGTTCGTCGATTAAATCATGACCCGAGTATAAACTATCATTAATTAACATCAGCAGGTGAATTATGTATCAAAATGACATAGAAGACACAACAATTTATAAAGTTGTAGTCAATCATGAAGAACAATATTCCATTTGGCCATCTGACCGCGAAAACCCTATTGGTTGGAAGGAAGTTGGTAAAAATGGTTTGAAGCAAGAGTGTCTAGATTATATTAAAGAAGTCTGGACTGACATGAGGCCGCTTAGTCTCCGGAAAAAGATGCAGGAAACATCTAGCAATATCTAGTAAGTAGATGTGCGTTTAAAGAAGAATTGAGAATTCAGAAGTCAGAACAAAAAACTAAAAAATTCAGGGCTGGGACTAATTGTTTTAGCATAGCGATTAATACGCTAGTTACACAAAATTAAATTTTGAATTTTGTGTGGCTGACTCCTGAATTCTTTTATTAAAAATGGAGAGTTTTTATGATCGCATCTTCAATGATTAAGAGACGAATATGGTTTATTACTGGTAGTTCAAAAGGCTTGGGTCGAGCATTAGCAGAAGCGGTGTTAGAGCAGGGTGACACTGTAGTGTTAACTGCAAGGAATCCAGAGTTAATAGAAGATTTAGCAGCAAAGTTTCCAGAACATACATTGGCGGTGCAACTTGATGTTACCAAACCTGAAGAAGTACAAGAAGCAGTAAAACAAGCAATTACCAAATTTGGACGTATTGATGTACTTGTTAATAATGCTGGATATGGAATTTTAGGAGCAATAGAAGAAGTCAATAATGAAGAAGTTCGCCATCAGTTTGAAACCAACTTTTTTGGTGTTTTAGAGTTGCTACGGACGGTACTACCTTATATGCGAGAGCAAGGCAGCGGACACATCATTAATATTTCATCGGTGGGTGGATTTGTTGGCTATGCGGGTACGGGAATTTATAATGGTACAAAATTTGCAATAGAAGGTATTTCTGAAGCATTAGCTCAGGAAGTTACACCTCTGGGTATTAAAATTACAATAGTCGAACCTGGTGCATTTCGTACAGATTTTGTTACGCGTTCTCTTGTTATAGCTAATAGCGAAATCAAGGACTATGAAGCAGCGATTGGTGAAATGCGTCAAGGTGCGCGAGATATATTAGATAATAAATTGGAATTTAAGGAACCAGGCGATCCGAAAAAAGCAGCTTTGGCAATTATTAAAGTAGTTAATAGCAAGAATCCGCCACTGAGATTGGCGTTAGGAGAAGATGCTATTTATGCTATTAATGCCAAACTGGAGTCGGTGAAAACAGAACTAGATGCTTGGAAAGAAGTGTCTGTAAACACTGCTTTTGATGAAGTTGTGAGTAGCTCGATTTAGTTATAGCGTTTCCCTGTTAAGTGATATCATGTCCGCTTGATTGCTTATTAAACACGAAGAACCCCACCCCGCCAAAGCTACGCTTTGTCTCCCCTCCCCGCAAGCGGGGAGGGGTTGGGGGTGGGGTGTAATGACTGTGGTTAGCATAACTAATTATGCGGACATGATATGAGGTACAGAAATTTTTGTTTTTAAACGCAAAGTGGCGCAGAGTCAAACGCAGAGTTACGCAGAGGTTTGCTTAATTTAGAGAGTGAATTATTCAAAAAAGGCAGAGAGGCAGGGGAGAAGATTCATCCTCTTTGCTCCTCTGCTTCTTCCAATGCCTCATTTGTGTTCATACAACTTGAAAAGTAAAGCTTAGACTTGCCCAATTATTTACATCCAAGATATATGAGTCGGTTGCTGTACCATTCATCTCGGTTTTGATGAAGCTGGCGTTATGCAAATCTTGGAGTAAGGCTTGGACAACATCTAACGATTTCGACAATGGGACAATTGGATGCTGGTCGGGTGTAGGATACTTTGCAGTGTTTAAGACGGCGAGAGTTGCATTCAAGGGAGCAATACTAAAAATTAGTTGTTGTTCCAAAAAGAAGCCTGGCGCTGAAATTACCCATTCAGAACCAGCGTTAGTTTGGGGTAAGGTGAGGGTTTCACCTGGGGCGATGACAACTTCTCGGAAAAGCAGTTTATTGTCCGTAGTGTCTGGTTCTTGTGGAGTTTCCCAAGAATAGAAGACAGTTGCGGTCTGATTATTTTTTAAACCTAACAAAATTAAGTATACTGGGCGATCGCTTTCATTTTGCAGCCGATATTGCATTCGGCTACCAATAGGGACAGCGGGAGTAGGGAGTGGGGAGTGGGAAGTGGGGAGTGATTTTTGAGAATTGATTCGTAGTGTTTGGCGTTGCGTTAACGCCTGAGGTGATTTATCGCTAATTATCTCTAGGGTTGCTTTGATGGCTAGGCGGGAAGAACCTTCATTTTCTGTGAGTCGCCATAATTTAGCTGCTAGCAAAGTTGATAATTTCGGTGCTAACCGCAGTACTGCAACTTTTACCGCTTCGCCAACTTCGCCTGCGGTGTCGGGAATTAACTCGCCATCGAGAGTAAATAGTCCGTAGCGACTGGGTGTTTGCTGGAGCTTACCAAATATATAATCAGCCGATTGCTCTCCTGCTACTACGGTGGACACACGAGCGGTAGCCGCAAAGCCACTTGTGGCATCGACTCGTTCAATTCTTTCGAGTTGAGTATCCAGAGCAATCATTAAATTAATATTTCTTGGTAAAACGCGGACTGCTTCTTGGACAAGTTGCCCGACTTGCGCCGGAGTTGCACCTTCAATTTTGAAAAGTTGCGCTTTTGCTGTTAACCCACTACGCGATCGCAATACCAATTGCTCTGTTGTTGGTAAAGTCAATCGAGAATTCACTCCGTAGTATACCAGCACTTGAGGCGGTAATCCTGCCAACCACAGATGCACTGTTTTGCCGTCTTCTTCAACGGCTCTTACCACGCCTTCTCCACTAATGTCGCTGTCTGGCAGTATAGACGTTATATGTAAGGTCTCTACCTGTTGATTTTTCTGTGTAATTAATAAATCTGGTTGCTGTTTGCTACCTAATTTGTACAGAGAATTTGCCACATGAGAAAGAGCAACTTGAATTTTAGTGGCTGGTGTAGTTTCCCATAAATACTGAGTCAAAGCGTAGGTAAATAACCCGGCACTAAAACCAGAAAAGACTGCTTCCCTCGCTGACTGTTTGGAATTTGAAGTAGCAGTTAACACAATAGGAGTGCTGCGTGATTTTTGAGTTTTCAGTTCTTTGAGAAAATCGAGTTCCTCTGCTATCAGCTTGGCTTCTGGTAATTCCTGGAGGGCGCGAATTTTTAATCCGATGACTGAGCTAGGAGCAGAATAACTAGTATCTAATACTGCTGTGACTCGGTTTGTCGGGAGCGATCGCAATAATAATAGTAAACTTTCTTCTAATAAATAATTGACTATTTGTTCATTTTGTGAAACCTGAATTTCATTAGCTGACACCAGAGCATTTCGCATTGTATCTGGCGATGTTTCCAATTTGACCCGGCTGCCATAGCCGCTAAAGTGGAAGACAACCACATCGTCAGCTTGAGCTTGCTTGCCCAGGTGGTCTAAAAAAGCTGCCTCAATGAATTCCCTGCTAGCTTGTTCCTCAGTTAGGGTGAGAATATCTGATCTTTGGAAGCCAAAGCGATGAATTAAAAGTTCTCTTTGCAGTTCCACATCAGTGAGGCAACCACCCAGAGACGGAATTTTTGGGTATTGGTTAATACCTATTAATAATGCCAACTTCCGCGGACTGGGTTGTGCCAAAGCGTAGTAGTAGCGGTTTCCCAAACTCAACCACTCAGCTTCAGTTAGCCCCAATACGGCAAGTATTGAGCCAATTCTGTTTAAAAACGTGCGCCGTTTCATAATTAGCCATCAGTTCTCAGCCTACCAGCTAGCAGCTTAAAGGTTTGAGGCCTGTAGTGTAAAGGGGGAGTGTGGGGAGTGTGGGGAGTGTGGGGAGTGTGGGGAGAAAGAGAATTTATGCCCCCGTCTCTTCCCACCCCTCCTTCTCCCTCTTCCTACTCCTCCCTCTCTTCCCACACCTCCCACCCCTCCCACACTTCCTGGAAAGCCCCATGCCCTAAACCGAAACCTGTATCCGCATTGCCCGCGCCAACTCTGCGGCTACTTCTGGGCGGGAAAATTCTGGTGGAGGTAATTCTCCGCGTCGCAGCATCTCCCTAACTTTGGTTCCGGATAAGTGAACGCGTTCTTCTGGTTTACTGGGACTGGTTTTAGTCGTTGCCATCTGCTTGGTACGGGTGCAGTAGAAAGCGTGTTCAAATTTCATGGGCACAATGCCTAATTCACTTGGCTCAAATTCATCAAAGATGTATTGAGCATCATAAGTCCCATAATAATCACCAACGCCAGCATGATCCCGACCAACGATAAAGTGAGTACAGCCGTAGTTTTTGCGGACTAGGGCATGGAATATTGCTTCGCGAGGGCCAGCATAACGCATTGCTGCTGGATTAATTGCCAAAATTACCCTGTCGTGAGGATAGTAGTGTTCCAGCAAAATTTCATAACAGCGCATCCGCACGTCGGCAGGAATATCATCATCTTTGGTTGCGCCGACTAATGGATGTAAAAACAGAGCATCCACTGTTTCTAAGGCACACTTTTGGATATATTCATGGGCGCGGTGGATGGGGTTGCGAGTTTGGAAACCCACAATAGTTTTCCAGCCATTTTCGCGGAACATTTGTCGTGAGGCTGCGGGATCTATTTGGTAAGTGGGAAACTGGGGATGCGCTTCCCGTTGCAATAGCCAGATGTCACCAGCCAGATGTACTGAACCTTGGTTATATAGTACCTGCACCCCAGGATGATTTGCATCATCAGTGCGGTAGACATTAATTGCCTCGCGGGTTTTATCGTAGTGATATTTTTGGGTGAGTTGCAAAACTCCAACAAAGCGCCCTGCGGGGTTATCTAGGCGAATCAAGCCACCTTCTTTGAGAGGAGAAGCTACTTCTTCGGCTACCGATAGTGTAATTGGGATTGACCACACAAGACCGTTAGCTAGCCGCATTTCTGTTACAGTGCGATCGTAGTCTTCCTGGTTCATAAAACCTGTGAGTGGACTAAAACCACCGATCGCAATCATTTCTAGATCGGAAACGGCGCGATCGTCAAGCTGCACTCGCGGTAAAAAGTCAGCTTTTGAGAGAAATTCCTCTCTTTGTTCTGGTGTGGCGATACGGTTAACTAACTGTCCACCGTGGGGGGCAATGGCATCTGGATGGTGACTCAACGTAATCCCCTCTTGTGATAACTGTTCTTGTTTGAGACTATGTACTAACTTACCAAATGGTGGGACAAAATAAATGGGGCATGGGGCAAACAGGTCATGGGGAAAGGGAAAGGGGTAAGGGGAAAAGGGAAGATTAAATTTATCGGGAAAGGCTCCCCAGGGCAGGAGGCTCAGTTGGCTTTTATGAAATTCTGACTCCTGCTCTGGAGCCACGACCGTAGGGAGTAAGGGTTTAAGACAAGAACACCAAATTGAAAATTTGGTGGCTCTTGTTTAGGAGGGGTCTGAATCCCCGATCTTACAAAACCTTCTGCCCTCTGCCTCTTGCCCCCTGCCTCTTGCCCCCTGCCCCCTGCCTCCTGCCTCCCCTGCCCCTTAAATGATAAGTCTTCAACCCGATATGATATTGTGAGATTTCATTCTTCGGTATAGCGACGCGGTGTATAAACCCAAACATTACCATCGTTGCGCTTGATAATTCGGGTTTTTGTGGAACCGACGAGAATAATAGTTCGCATGTCGGCGGTAGCTGGTGCTAATTCCTCAAGCGTTATTACCTTTACACTCTGTCCCGGCCTGCCGAGATTCCGTCCTAAGACTACTGGTGTATTCGGTGTTCGATGTTGCAACAAAATATTTCTCGCTTCTGCCAGTTGCCAAGTACGGTCTTTGGAAACTGGGTTGTAGAAAGCAATTACGAAATCTGCTTCGGCAGCAGCGGCAATTCGTTGGGCGATCGCCGACCAAGGCTTTAAGATGTCAGAAAGAGAAATTGCACAGAAGTCATGCCCAAGGGGCGCACCAATGGCGGCAGCGGCGGCCTGCATCGCTGAGATACCTGGTGCTACATGAATGTCGATACTTTCCCATTCCGGTTTAGCATAGCGATCGCATACTTCAAAAACCGCTGTTGCCATTGCATAAATACCGGGGTCGCCAGATGAAACCACGGCTACATATCGCCCAGATGCAGCTAAATCCAGCGCCATCTTTGCCCGTGCTTCTTCTTCGCGGTTATCGGACTCATGCCGTTGCTTACCATCACCGAGAGAACCGATTAAATCTAAGTAAGTTTTGTAACCTACAAGGTCAGTTGCCGATTTGAGTATTTCCTTGACTTCCCCAGACATCCACTCTTGAGTGCCGGGGCCTGTGCCAATAATCGCTAACCGTCCGCGTGCCTGACCGATGGTGTGGGGGTCGATGGGCTGCTCGGCAATGGCGATCGCAATATGAACAGCAGAAGATATGGGAGATGTGCCTGTAGCTGCGATCGCTGCTGCTTGTACGGGGCTATAACCTTGTGAAAGTAACTTTTCTAGCTGATTTGAGGTGAAAAACCTCGCAGGCACTTTCAAGGCGTTAGCTACAGCGTGGATGGCAGGATCGGCGGCGGTGGTGATGGGTGCAAATATGCCAGCGATTGATGCAGGTGTGAGTGCGGCATCAGCTAATAGTTGATGTACTAAGACTAGTGTTTGGTCTGCATCAATGATGCCATCAATTGCGATCGCTATAGTTGCAGGGTGGTAGACAAGGCAGTTGGGCGCAGGAGTCACCAAACGTTCTGTAATCTGGATGGTCAAATATCCATTTGCATCTATGGGCAGTTTGCTATCGCTCAACCAAGGTGCTGTGCCTTGTACTTTGACTTGCGCCCCGGCAAGTAAATCTGAGATAAATTTTTTGGCATCGTCTGGGTTCGCTAAATGATATCCGTAGGGAGGAGACAACAGCGTTGTGCCCAAACGTAAATCGCCTGTAGTAGTGATTGCAGGTTTGACATCAAGGGCTTGGGCAATGCGGCGTGCCAAATCATTTACCCCACCAAGTCCGCCCAAAAGAGGAACAACAGCGCTACCATCTTCAGCTACAGCTAGCACTGGTGGTTCCTGTCGTTTGTCAGATAGCATTGGAGCTAGCGTCCTAATCAAAATACCAGCAGCACAAATGCCAATCAGCGGCGTTCCCTGAGCAAATAACTCGCGCAGCGTCTCGCCAAAATTCCTAAAGCTGACATCAACCCCAGACGTGCGACCCTCTAAACCATATAATGTCGAGCCTGGTAAGACGCTGATTATTTTGCGTGCTACTGCCACGCTATTTTGGCCTAATACTACAATGGCGGGTGCAACGTTCATCATTAATGAATTACAGATTACGAATTCTTCAATTAGTACTTTAAATTCATACCTGGCTAAATATTTAAACAATGAGGAAGATGGGGAAGTGTGGGGAGATGAGGGGCACAGGAGAAGTTGCAGTAAGTCAATCCAACCTCTGCCCTGAAACGTCCGCTCCCCATCCTCTTCTCCATACCCAATACCCAATACCCAATGCCCAATGCCCAATGCCCACTATCAATTAGCTTTACGGTCTTTGAGTACTCGATCTAGCAAGTCTCTTGCAGGTTGCGCTTTAGCCAAGGCTGCTTGATGGTCGCTATGAGCGCGAACAAGACGAAAAAGACTGCTCATGCCCGTTTTAAGTTGCTCAAGTTCTTCACCGCTAACCAATTCTCCATCGAGCATCCGTCCAATCAAGGGTTTGATGTCCCCCACTTCTTGGCGGACTTTTTGGAGCTTTTCTACGGAACTCAGTAAAGTTTTTAGCGAATTCAATATATCATCAATATCCTGGCTACCCTCCACCGACTCAAATTCTTCTTCACTTGTTACAGTATCTTTGTCTGAAATTGTAGGCAATTCTTGTGCAGAAGTTTCACTTTTAGCGCCGTTAGCCCGTGCCATTAACGTTTCCTCAAGGAATTTTTCTTAGTGTATCGCTTATTCTAAGTTTCTCAAGATAATATCGTCATAATTCGTTAAATAAATACTGATAAATTTCTAAATAAAAAAATGATGCATAATTTTTTATATTTATCATCTCTTATGTCTCTCAGTATCTGCATGGCTTCTAACTGTGATAGTTGACATTGTTCTTGTGAAAAATATTTTGCAAAATCACAATTAAAGCTCAAATAACATTTTTCTTGAATCTCATCTGGGGATGGTTGAAATTGGCACATCAATTCCATAATCACTGTGTGGCAAATGATGTCATCAACATCGAGTATGACTTCCCTTTAAATTGGCAATTTATCGCTGTCTATAGCCTGATAATAATTTTTCAAAGGTTTATGATTCTGCACAATGTCTATGTGCAGCATACTAATTGAAGTCAACTACTTCAGTAAATTCAAAATTAAAAATTATCAAACGCCACCCATCTGTGGGGCTTGTAAGCATCCTTCAAATTCAATTTCAAGTTCAAAATTCAGATAATTACAAGCATAATTACCTCATCAAATCCATTGATGTTGAGGCTTTGCAGGAAACTGTGCGTTAGATTTTTGAAGCGATCGCTCATCCTCAATCATGAATCGCACCTTGGAAATCAAGTATTCTCTTGTTCAAAAAATTGCTGTTTTGCTCCGGAGAGTTTTTAAAGTTTCGGCCTGCTGTTGGACGCGTTCGCTAATGCGATCGCACGCTAACTCACAAAGTTCAAAAATCATCGGATCGACAATCTCGTAATAGACACTAGTGCCTTTGGGCTGACGAGATAAAATCCCTGCCTGAGTTAAAACTTTCAAATGCTTAGATAGATTTGCCTGTCCTAAACCAGTAGCCTCGGCAATTTCCATCACATTCATTGCACCTGACTTCAGACAAGTCAAAATTTGTAAGCGACTTGCTTCTGATAAAACCTTGAAGTAGTCAGCAACCGCCACGAGAACAACTGGATCGGCCTTAGGTGGCTTAGTTTTTGGCATAGAGTGATTTAATGGTCAGCACAATAGTTATTTAATAGTTTATTAGTAATATAGCTAATTGCTAATTAAATTTAATAAAACCCTCAACGGCCAACGTCAAATCCCATCCCACTACTTGTCGGTTAACGGGGAAAGGGGAAGGGGGAAGGAATTAAAACCTTTTCCCTTTACCCCTTACTCTTTACCCCGCCAAGGAAACTTGGCGAACTACTAGTTTTTACTCGTACATTATTTACAGTGTTTTTGAAGAAGAGATGTAGCAAGTTCAAAACTATTAGGTTGAGTTTGTACTGCATAAGCTTCTCTTTCTAAATCTTGCCTGTGGATATCGCTATAGTGCATAAAAAACGGTCGAGCATAATTGATAGGCTGAATATTCAAACCTAAAGTTTTTATTTTTCCTTTCCCCGCACATACTTGTGCGGCATGAACAGCTTCGTGAATTATGGTTTGAGTACCAATTTGTAGGTCAAATACTACTGGATTAATCCAAATTTTTTTGTTAGCTTCCTGTAATAATCCATAAGCACCACGCTTAGGCGGTAGCTGAATTATTACCTGAAACCCAAGTTTTTCTAATTGATTCTTTAAATCGATAAATTTTCGTTCAGGGGTGGTTGTTTGAGAAAGTAATAATAAAGAATTTAACAGTACATTTTCTATCATTAAAATTTATAGTTATTAAGATATTTTCATCATTCATCATTCATCATGATATAACAATCCTAAGTAATTCGTGAGAGGTAAGATACCCGGCTTCTTTAAAAAAGTCGGGTATCTGTGACTTTTGGCGATCGCAAATTATTTCACTAAATCCTTCACCTTGTTCATAATACCCACTGGGTCAATGCCTTGATGTGGAAATTGCTCCCACAAACCGCCACAGCCTTCTTTATGAGTACCAAGATAAGCATATTTGGGAGTCAAGCCACGCTCTAACAGCCAGCTGCCAAAACGGCTGCCTAATCCAGTGCGACGATTAAAAGACTCGACTACAAGTAAAAAGGGAGCTTTACCAATTTTTGCCATCGTTTCTTCGTCAATAACGTTTAAAGTTGGTTTGTTGATTAAACCTATATCTAAACCTTCTTGTTTGAGACGCTCAACTGCATCGAGGGCACGATATAGAGCATCACCAAAGCTAATAATGTAGCCTTGGGTTCCTTCTCGAATTACTTCATCTTTACCAGGAACAAATTTATAGTCACTACCAAAAAATTCATGACCATTATTGTCGAGAATTAATGGTACTTTAGAACGGGTGGAGAAAATAAACCGCAGCCCAGGTTCAAAGAACACAGATTCTACACAGGCTTTCATCTGATTAGCATCAGAGGGAAAATAAAGACGTGTTTGATAACCATCATCCAAACCATTGTCAGCAAACATATTATTTAAACCGAAGTGGCAGGTATTATCTGCCATATCATCGATACCTGCATGAGAAAAGTGACAAAGCACATTCGAGTAGTTCAACCGCGCCATCGTAATCTCTGAAATACACATTTCTAAGAAAGCGCTAAAGGTTGCAAAAATACCTTGTTTTCCTGATTCCATTCCAAATCCAGCAGCAGCAGAAAAATTACCCCGCTCCATAATGCCAGAGGAGATAAAAATTTCTGGGTATGCATCGTGAATTTTCTTCAGTCCGCACGAACCTTCAAGATCGCTATCGATGACTCTGACATTTTCCTTGCGCTCTACTTCACTAAGGCGACTTAAGACAGCAACCATCGCATCGCCGAACACGTTGCGATTCGCATCCCATTTATTACTGGAGCCAAGAAAAGTGTAGGTTTGTTTCGGTTTTTGAATACTCTTGATGTACTCGACAGCAGCAGTTTGTCCCCGTGATTCGAGATATTGAATTGCTAAATCTACAGAAATCACATCATGGCCGTGAGTAGAGCCTTCTAACCCTGCAATACCAGGACACATGGGTCGTTTATTGACGATCGCAATTGGCCCTGGAGTATTTACAGCCTCGTAAATACGATGGTATAGGTCGTCTATGTCTTCTCCATCTCCTTCGAGTATCCTCAATCCATGCCCTTGTAAGGTTTTGGCAACGCTGTAACCAAACAGATATTTTGAAGGATGTCCGGCGATCGTCACATCGTTATCATCAATGATGAGTTTGACGTTAAGATGTTGAGCGACAGCCAAGCGAGCAGCTTCAGCATCGTTGCCTTCTTGCTGGGAACCATCGGAACCAAGACAGAAAACTACTTTACCTGGATTTGCCATTGCTACACCATTGACGTAAGGCCACATATGTCCTAGTCGTCCAGAACTAAACTTGACACCGGGAGTTAGCCCTAATTCTGGATGTCCTGGTAAGCTGGAGTGTGCTTGGCGATAGTATAGGAGTTGCTCGCTTGGTAAATGACCGTGCAAAGCTGCCATTAAATACTGAGTTGCGACTCGATGTCCAGCCTCATCAAAGAAAATCGGCACAAACTTATCGGGTACTGAATTAAACAAGGCATCGAGTACGATCGCCTCTGGTACTGTGTCATAAGGCCCCCCAGTATGGCCGCCTACCCCTCTAGCAGCTCCGGTGGCTGTAAAAAAGACGATCGCATCACGGCACAGTTGAATGTTTGCTTTTAGGTTCTCTCGTTGCTCCAAGGTAAGAGTTGCATTTGCCACATCGAGAACCACTGGCTTGTAAGCACTCAAATCAATGGGAAATTGAACGTTAGTAACAGTCATAATTTATTTCTGGGAATTAACAAAGGACAATGGCATTTGGAAACTTGCAAAAAAGAAATTCAGGCAATAGCAATTCGACCGCTTTTGCTCGACAAAGCAGGCTATGAAAAGTCATTGAAAATGCAGCTAAGATTGTTAAATCTCGCTTGCACGAATGTGCTTGAATTTATTTAAAGTTCGTGGCAAACATGCACTAACCTGCATACTTATGAGTATAAACTCACAAACGTGCAATTTCAAGATTAAATATGCAATTTCCGGAAAATCAATTATGCTAACTGCGGAGCGACGACAATTTATCCTAGAGATTCTGCGGCGTGACAAAAAGGTGCTGTCATCGGAACTGAGTGAGGTTTTAAAGGTTTCTGAGGATACGATTCGCCGGGATTTGCGGGAATTAGCCGAATCAGGCTTATTGCAACGCGTTCATGGGGGGGCACTTCTAATTTCGCCAGCGATCGCCTCTTATGCCGATCGCCAAAAGCAAGCACCGAAAGAAAAAGAAGCGATCGCCCGTGCAGCTGCCAAATTAGTCTCTACAGGGCAGGTGGTAATTTTAGATGGAGGCACCACAACTCTCCAAGTAGCCCGTCATTTGCCTTTGGATTTGCAGGCTACAATTGTCACAAATAGCCCTCCCATTGCTGTTGCTTTAGCAGAACATCCCCATATAGAAGTTGTAATGTTAGGCGGACAACTCTACAAAAAAGCTTTGGTAAATGTTGGGGCTACTACAGTTGAGGCATTACGGATGATTCGTGCAGATTTGTGCATGTTAGGGGTATGTAGCGTACATCCAGAATTTGGAATTAGCGTACAGAACTTGGACGAAGCACATGTTAAACGAGCGATGATTGCTGGAGCCGCCGAGGTAGTTGGATTAGCCACAGAGGAGAAGCTAGATACTGCTGCTCCTTATGTTGTGGAATCGATTCATGCCCTAACTTACCTGGTAACTGCACCAACTGTATCAGACCGGATACTAAGTTCTTACAAAGCTTTGGGTTTAGCGATCGTCCGTGACGAAATTAATTCATAATTCATAATTCACGTCTGATGTGAATTATCCAAATCAAGGAAATATCAATGATTGTGCGCCCTGTAGAGACGTTGCAATTGCTAGTCTCTACAACGATAAATCAGGGGTTTTAGCGTTTAATCCACATAATATAATGTCCGGGTAATTAGTTATGATTTCGGTAATCATTAGACCCCACCCCTTAATCCCCTCCCCGCAAGCGGGGAGGGGAGACAAAGCACAGCTTTGGCGGGGTGGGGTTCTTCGGGTTTAGTAACTAATTAACCGAACATGATATAATCCGTAATTCATAATTATGGATGGGAGCAATCCCATACAATCTTTTATCCCCAACTCACTATACGAGCTGGGGATATGAAAAAAAATATTTGTTACTTCTCAGGCATCGTTTTAAGATTGGCTTGGGGTCTAGATTCCCAGTCCCCAATCACCAATCCCCAGTTCACGGTTTGAGTACAACTTTGATACAGTTATCTGTCCTTTTATTGAAAATTTCGTAGGCGTGTGGTGCTTGGTCTAGCGGCAGAGTATGGGTGATGATAAAAGATGGATCTATATCACCATTTTCGATGTGAGCGAGTAATTTGGGCAAGTACTTATGAACGTGGGTTTGTCCCATTTTGAATGTTAAGGCTTTGTTCATGGCAGCACCCATTGGCACTTTGTCTATGAAACCGACGTAAGCGCCAGGAATTGATAGGTGACCGCCTTTGCGACTAGCAACCATCATTTGTCTAAGCACAATTGGTCGGTCTGTTTCTAAACGTACTGCTTGCTTCGCCTGGTCGTACAAATACTGCAAATCCATACTGTGCGCTTCCATTCCCACAGCGTCAATAGAAGCATCCGGCCCGCGACCGCCTGTCATTTCTTTGAGGGCTTCTCCGACATCGACTTTCTCATAGTTGAGCGTTTCGACGTTGCTATATTTCTCGGCTAGCTGTAGGCGTTCGGGAATTCGGTCGATCGCAATTACACGTTCAGCACCAAGTAGATAAGCACTCTGAATGGCGAATTGTCCCACCGGGCCGCAGCCCCAGATTGCAACGGTATCACCAGGCTCAATATTGCAGTTTTCTGCTGCCATGTAGCCTGTAGGGAAGATATCTGTAAGAAAAATTACTTGTTCGTCTGTGAGCGTGTCAGGAATTTTAAACAAACCGACATCAGCATAAGGAACGCGGGCGTATTCCGCTTGACCTCCTGCGTATCCGCCCAACATGTGGGAGTAGCCAAAAAGACCAGATGGAGAATAACCCATCAATTTTTCTGCTAACCAGGCATTGGGATTAGAATTATCGCACAGCGACCACAGGTCTTGTTGGCAGAAATTACAGTGACCGCAGGAAATGGGAAATGGTACGATGACGCGATCGCCTTTTTTCAAATTTTTAACACCACTGCCCAGTTCAACGACTTCGCCCATGAACTCATGACCCATGATATCCCCCTTTTCCATTGTGGGGACGTAGCCATTGTAAATATGCAAGTCAGAACCGCAAATCGCAGTTGTGGTGATTTTAACAATAGCATCACGCGGATTCAGAATTTTTGGATCGGGTACTGTTTCGACTCGCATATCGTTAGCACCGTTCCAGCAAACTGCTTTCATTATTTTTCCTCTTTTGTATTAACTCAAGAAAGGCAGGAGGCAGGAGGCAGGAGGCAGGAGGCAGTCCAGATGAAGCAAGTTTCTAAGCCTTACATAAAAGTGGTCTTTTCTCCACTCCCCACTTTCAAGTCAGAAGGCAGAAGATAAAAAAATACGTAAAGGTACAAGCCTCTAAATTTATTTATGGTATTCGTGGAAATTCCCCTTGTGCCCTCTGCCTTCTTAAGAGATGTCTTTATTAAATCCCCTAAATTCATTATGGAGATTTCCCTTCTGCCTTCTGCCTTCTGCCTCCTGCCTTCTTAAATTCATTCAAGGCTGCAATCTAACTTTTATACAATTGTCTTTTTTGTGCTTGAATAACTCGAAACCTTGCTTTGCTTCCGTGAGGGGCAAGTGATGTGTGAATACAATAGATGGATCGACTTCACCCTTCAAAACGTAATCCAGTAAGATAGGCATATACTTCTGACCGAACATTTGTCCCATCCTGAAGGTCATAGCTTTGTTCATGGCAGCACCCATTGGTATCTTGTCTACAAATGCACCATAAACGCCCATAATTGAGAGGGTACCGGCTTTGCGGCCGCTTACTATCATTTGCCGCAGTATGTGGGGGCGATCGGTTTCAAGGCGGAGGGCTTGCTTGGCTTCATCATAGAATCCTTCTACACCAGAGGCGTGGGCTTCTAATCCCACTGCATCAATGCAAGCATCGGGGCCGCGTCCTCCGGTCATTTCTTTGAGTGCTTCCCCAGCATCAATTTCTTCATAGTTGATGACTTCTGCTTTGGCAAAATCTTTAGCTAGTTGTAGCCGTTCGGGAAATCTGTCAATACCAATGACGCGTTCTGCACCCAACAGATAAGCACTACGCATAGCAAACTGTCCAACCGGGCCGCAGCCCCAGACTGCTACAACATCTCCAGGCTTGATGTTACATAAATCTGCACCCATGTAGCCGGTGGGAAAGGCATCAGAAATTGGTAGCAGCTTTTCGTCAGGAATATCTTTAGGAACTTTGATTGCACCCAAATCAGCAAAGGGTAAGCGCACGTATTCTGCAAAAGCACCTGCATAGCCACCAAAAGCGTGGGAGTAGCCATAAATGCCGGATGTAGAATAACCGTAGACTTTTTCTGCCATCCAAGCGTTGGGGTTAGAGTTATCGCACAATGACCACATCTGGCGTTCGCAGTAGAAGCAACCACCGCAACCAATCATTGAAGAAACAACAACGCGATCGCCTTTTTGCAATTTCTTGACTTCGCTGCCAATTTCAACTATTTCCCCCATAAATTCGTGACCGATAATGTCACCGGGTTGCATCGTTGGGATGTAGCCATCATAAATGTGCAAGTCAGAACCGCAGATTGTAGACGATGTGACTTTGAGAATAGCATCACGCGGGTTAAGTATTTTGGGGTCTGGCACTGTTTCCACCCGCACATCGTTAGCGCCATACCAACAAACTGCTTTCATGACTATTTCCCTTTACCTCTTGGTTGACCTTCTGTTGTCGCAATTTCGCCTGCTTCCATCAGCATTTTGAAGTGGCGTAAATCTTCTGTCAGGTTATGTTTTGGGTCTTCACCGAAGAGTTTAGCGATCGCATTTCCAATCGCACCACCAGGCGGGTTAAATTCCCTAACTACTTTCACCTCAGTACCGCGATTACCTGGCGCTGGCTTAAACTGAACTACACCTGAGTTTTCAATTTCTGCACTTTGAACTGAAGCCCAGGAAATTATTTCGTTTTCCCGATCTTCAACGATGACTGCATCCCACTCTAAGGTTCTATCTAAGAGTCCTTCAACAATCCAGTGAGTTTTCTTCTCGTCGTACACCTTTACTTCTTTGAGATGCTTGATGAAGCGCGGTAAATTTTCAAAGTTACGCCAAAATCGGTAGAGTTCTTCTGCTGGTTTGTTAATGGTTACAGTCTTTTCAACTTTGACTTTTTGGTTCGTCATCATTACCTCTTGTGCTTGCTGGTTAGATATTTTTTTGTTGTTTTCTATAAAATTTGAACAATTTTTTATCTACACTTCTATATTTTTTAGACTTTTCTTTGAAAATTAATTGTCTTTCAATAGTCTTAGTTTTTCAACATTTTGCTACTACAAAAGTAGTAATTCCATTTTGAAGACATAGTTAGTTTTTTTCTGTTCAGATGTATCCTAAAGCTTGAGTTAGGGAAATTACAGTAAGTATTTTTATTTACCCCTTGACAGCCCGATCGCTCCAATTTGCTAACACTAATTTCAGCAAATCGGAATTGATAAATAGTCTACCTAGAGAAGTGAAAAATCTCCTCAATCGCAGGGTAGGGTGTGTGGACTGTATTCTAGTTGTTAATTCTGCTCTTTATTAGTAGCCTAAAACTATCAATAATCAACCTTTAGGGTGATTTAATCCTCAGAATAGAGTGAAAATAATACTTTTATTATATTTTGATTGTTTATAGCGAGATCTGAGGCAAGCTTGACTAGATAGTTGCGAAATTAAGGGTGCGATCGCCAGACAATAAAATTTCCGGCTGATTCTAAATGCTATTTGGTTTGAAACAAAAATCTTATAAAATATGTATTCTTAGTTTTTTCTTTGTCAATGGATTTTTCCGTGGAATCAATAGAAAATTCAAAATCCAAAATTACTGCGTTTTTGTAATCTGGCGGAGAAAGTCTATATTCAAATCTAGTTTATTACCTAGCCATAGGGCGCGATCGGTGTGGTCTGTCAAATCATCGCCTGTTTCAGGATGAACGAGAATATCCAAACCTTGACGATTTAGCATCAACCAGGGGACGACTTTTTCAAACTGATTTGGTAAGAAAGCAACTTGATACATTCCTTTTGGGTGAGGCCCGATAGGCTGGTCAAACCAGCGTCCAAGCTTTACGTCAAATCTAGCGCCCAACCCTTCACGCACGCGGGCGGCGACATCACGAGTTGGGGTATCAAAATAGACATGAGCGTGAAAACCAACGATCTCTGTAGTATCTTTTTCCATTGTTTCTAAATCCACTTTTTGGTCTCAACTCTAATTTTTTTGTCACTCAAAAAGCGTTGGCGTTGTCCCAATTTTACCTAGTAGGTGCAGTTAGCGATCGCTTCCATAATAATTATTTCTAAAAATCTTTGTAACACACAAATCAGTTGTAAGGGCGTACACCTGTACGCCCCTACAAATGTCAGTATATCAAGTATTTCTTAAACTCATCCCACCTCAAAAAGGTGATGCATTTGAGTTAACACTCAACAGTCATCCATGACCAAGAAGGGGTTTATGTTTCCCTTTTCCCTTTAACCTTTTCCCCGCCGAAGGGCTTTGACGCAATTTAATACTTAGTTAACGCTTGAAGGACTTGTAGTTTCTTTAACAAGTTCATCTTTTTTAGCAGTAACGGAAAGATGTACAATGTGTACTGAGCAAGGAGCATGGTGAAGAACGTAGTTGCTCACACTACCCAGAAAGAATTCGGTCAGCCCAGAACGACCGCGACGCCCCATCACAATTAAGTCAGCGTCATAACTACGTGCTAAGTCACAAATAAGGCGACCGGGATTCCCAAGATTTTGTGTAAATTCCGTAGTAATACCTGCTGTATTCGCTTGGGCACAAAAAGATTGTAACATTTGGATACCTTGAGTTTTAAAGCTCTCCCACTGCTTTTGGTATAACTCGAAGTTTTGACTGTTTAATCCAGGATAGTAGTCAAAATTAGATACCATAGGTACATAAGGGCTACCTTCTTCTTCTGGTGATAGGACATGCAGCAGCATTAAGCTAGCTTGTGTTAAATGTGCTAAACTTAACGCTTGGTCAAAAACCTTGTGCCCTACTTCCGATCGGTCTAATGCAACTAAAATCTTTTTAAACATATATACCCCCAGTTCTATTGGTAATTAATTGGCCTTTACGATTTGGGATTTGCAGATGCTGGATTGTTATAAATGAGCAACCTATCTGCTATGTTTGCTGACATTTTGAAATATTTTGAATAACCGTGCAGTGCTAACACTACAAGAATTGCAGTTAAACAACCGATGCGGAGTGTCAGTTTCGTAACTCGTGAATTTTAAATTCCTGAAACTTTTTAGTTTGATAGTTATATTTATAGCAAAAGAATTTGACGTAGTTGTGAAGAAAGCAAATGCATTTAACATTTAATCTTTCTTCAAACAGCCCCACCCTTAAATTGAGTTTGGGACTAAGACGTATTTATTTACAGGCTAAAAAACCTGCTTTACAAAAATTAATCAAGTGCTAATAGTTTTTCACTTTAAACTTGATACAAATATCTTGGTAAAGATGCACAGTTCTGCTACCTTACAAATGCACAAATAATTTGGGATAATTTCTTATCTGCAAATCCCTAAATTGTGCTGTGTCGCCTACCATTTTTATGAAGATAAGTAACAAAAACTTGTCTTTTGATAAGTTAACTGCACCTGGAGTTAATACACGTGTAGCAATACTTATCAGTTAAGGGCAAAAGGAGAGCGGAAGGGGAAGATAGGAGAAAAAAGGACAAGGGAGAATGGAAAGAAAAACTTTTTCCCTTTAACTCTTACCCGATTTCGAGTTAGAAGGCATATTAAGCTGAAAGCCTGATGTTTGGCAAAAACATTTCTTAAAAAATCCGAAATACAGCAACTCTAGTGTGTAGATTAGACTGGAGCAGTTTTAATTTGAATAGACTATATTTTTTGTCGAATGAGTCAAAAAAGTTAGTCTAATAATAGCAAAACGGTTATCATACAATATTTATCGAATTATTACAAATTAGAGTGCTATGAAACATCATAAGTAGAAGGACTAAATTAAACCTAATTCGATATCGCCGGGTTTCGACTGCGCTCAACCTCTTGGAATAAGCTTACCGAGCATTGAGCGAAGTCGAAATGCGTCTTCTAAATAATTGTGTCCACCTACTTATTTTATTTTTCAAACAACTCTATAAAGCTCAAAAATCTGCTTTCCCGTTACCTATTGCCTATTGCTTAATATACCTACAAAAGCGAGCTGCCCTTGTGAAAAAAGCTTAATAATTCTTCGTAATAATTATGTTACAAAAATAACTTAATAAAAAAATAAACATTGCTGAGACTGCATAAAATTATACTAAATAACAGAAGAGTAAAAATATTTGCTGCAAAAAGCGAGTGAAGCTATGACATTAGGCTTTTCTCTACACAAACTAGAAAATGGCTCTAATTATTTGAGTTCTTCAGATATCCGAAGTTTTTGTCAACTTGAGTCTGAGCAATTAACTAGTCAAGAGCCAATTTTTTTCGCTCGGATCGTCTATCATGATTGCTTGCTGAAAAATCATCAGGAAGTTATCAATTATCGTCAAAATCAATCTCCTTTTTCTCAAAAAACTTTAGCTTATTTGCGCTCAGAAGCATGGCTGACAGACTTTCCGCCTGTTTTTACTGTGAATAAATTTGAATTGAAAGATTTTTCATCTATTTGTTATATTTGCCCCATAGGCTATAGAAATCAAAAACCGGAATACATCCAAATCATTACTGATGAACCTATTTCAGCAAGTTTGCAATTATACATAAAACATTCTGCTATGCTCTTGGGTAAGTATGTAGATATTTACTTAGATTATGGAAGACAAAAAAATGAAATTCAGCTTTTAGAAGATATTTTGCATCGAGTTGGCCATCAATTGCGTAATTCCTTAGGGCTGATTGGATTATATGCACATAATTTATGCTTGGGTTTAAAGGAAAATCCTTGGCAAGAGCAAGCAAGAATCATCAGCGAAAGCATCCAAGATTTAGATACTAATTTAAACGAGCTTCTTGATTGCGGTCAAAGTGTAAAATTAAGGGTTACACTCCAAGATTTAAGAAGTCTAGTTGTCGAAAGTGTCACCAATTTACAACCTTTGATTAATGAAAAGAAACTTCAAATAACCATTCCTGAGACATCTACAACTTTGAAAATAGATCGGCTACAAATGAAGCAAGTATTTGACAATATTCTGAGCAATGCTGTTCATTTTAGTCCGAATTCAGGAATTATTAGCTGTAACTGGCAAATTTTTCAAGAGGAAGTTTTAATTAAAATTTCTGACCAAGGGCCAGGATTATCTCCAGAGGATTTACAAAAAATATTTACTCCTTTTTATTCCCGCCGTCGAGGAGGTACAGGGCTGGGTTTAACCATTGCTAAAAAAATTATTTTGGATCATCAAGGAAGTATTTGGGCACAAGTTTTATCGGAACGCGGGGCACAATTTTCGTTAATTTTGCCCAGACCAAGAAGTGGATAGACAATTTGTAATTAGTAATTAAAAAAATGAGTAATGATAATAAAAAGCTTTCGGTTTTACTGGTAGATGACGAAGAACGTTTTCGTCAAGGTTTACGTACTCTGCTCAATTTTTATAATATTAGTTCTGCATTACCTGTAGAAATTGTAGGCGATGCAGATTGTGTAGAGCAAGTTTTAAAATTCACTCACCAGAAGAGTCCAGATTTAATTTTGTTGGATATGCAATTAACAGGATGTGATGGGATTACGGTTCTAGCACGTCTGAAGGAAGCTGCTTTTTCTGGTAAAGTTTTAGTATTATCTGCTCATCAAGAAGATGACTGGATTTTCCGCGCAATGCAGGCGGGAGCCTCTGGTTATGTATTTAAAAATCGTTTGGCGACTCAATTATGTGAAGCGATTAATACTGTCACTAGATCGGAAATTTATTTACCTTCAGAAGTTGCAAGTCGATTTTTTCGGTTTTTTCAAGCTTATTCAGATTCTTCTGTCAGAGCATGTAATCAAGTGCATTTAACAGAAAGAGAACAAGAAGTTTTACATTGGTTAACTCAAGGCGCTTCTAATGAAGAAATCGCTAAGCATTTATATGTGACGGTTGCTACTGTTAAGGCGCATCTCACCAGTATTTTTGAAAAATTGAAGGTTACTAGCCGTACTCAAGCTATTGTGGCTGCACTCAAGTTAGGATTAGTTAAAGGTTGAGCGCAACGAAAGTAGTCGGCGCAATTCACGAAATTTTTCTATGCCTTCACTAGAATCTTTTTATCAAGAATACCCTTGTTCGTACAATTCTCCCTTAAATTGCGATCGCCCTTTCCAAACGGCGCAGCAAATCAAGGGTGCTAAATTTTGCTTAGAATGTGGTTTTCTGGCAACTTTACCACAGGAAGCTGAGATTAAAGGCACTCAGGGTACTTATCAAATAAATAGTTATTTGGGCGTCCGGGGTTTAGGCCGTTTATACTCAGGTATCCAACTGAAAGATAAACAGCCTGTAATCATCAAAGAATATTTACTACCCAGTCGTTCTTTTAATGAAAACGAAACGATAAAATGCAAAGAAACTTTTAAAAGAGTAGGTGGAGTAAGTTTAGCTGATAGTCGAATTCAAAACTTTCGCCTTGTGGAAACTAAAGAAGCGATCGCTGATGATAAAGGAGAACGCTGCTATTTAATAACTAAAGAAATAGACTCATCCCAAAGTTTAAATAAATATATCATTGAAAAAGGAGCAATGACGCCTCCCCAAGTGCGGGAATTCCTCAATCAAGCACTACAAACTCTCCAATTTCTCCACACTCAAAAGCTGCGTTTTCCTTCCAACCAAGTACAAATCGGTTTAACTCACGGCAACATCAATTTAGATAGTATTTTAATTAAATTACAAGGGCATCAAAAATTTTCTATATATTTTTGCGATTTAGCTATCTGGGAAAACTTATTTATTCCACCTATTATTCCTCAACCAACCCCCGCTAGGCCCGAACAAGATTTACACGGTTTAGGAATGGTAGCTTTTTATTTATGGGTGGGAAGAACAACTAATTTACCTTCTAATCAGCCTTTAGATCCTAGAGACGATCGACAATGGCCAGATACAGATAATAATTTAAAACAATTTATCTATCGTTTAATGGGGTTGGAAACTCCTTTTACAAGTGCCGAAGCGGCTCGCCAAGCACTTTTGCAACTTCCCAAACAAGATAATGTCAATAGTTCAGTAGGTTCTTCAACTTCTGTTGAAATCGAAAAGCGTTTACCGATGCCCTTAATTTTATTGCTAGGAATCCTGGCTTTTTTACTACTAGGTGGAGGCATTTGGTATTGGCTTTCGGGTAAGAAAACGAATGAACCTAATTTGGCCCAATGGCGTACACTCGTGCGAAGTTTTTCAGAAGTTCCCAACCTTCCTTCAGGAAATTTTACTTACACAGGAGAAAAAGAAAGTACATGGAGTTTTATTTTGACGCAACCAGTAGACGACAACCGTTTAGGTAATTTTTTGGCTCAACCCAGACCGGATGCAACAGCAATATATAACTATGAATCGGTTTTATCAGGGGATGTAAATAATCCAATTAAAAGTATAGAAGAAGTACAAACAGGGAAAAAAGACTTTGCAATTACTAGTTTAGAAAATAAGATTACAAGTCAACTAAAAAAAGAACAAATTGCCTATGATGGATTAATTGTTTTTGTTGCATTTAATAAGAGAGATTCCAATCTGGCTAATGCTCTGGGAGGACAAATCAGCCTTGAGCAATTGCGTCAAATTTATACAGGTAAAATTACTAATTGGCAACAAATTAATACTAAATTGCCAAATTCTTTAGAAATCAAACCTTTTGCTCCCACCGAACCGGAAGCGATCGCTAAATTTCAAGAAATAGTTTTGAAAAATAATCCCCAAGACAAAGCTTTATTTGCAGCGAAAATTCCGAAACAAGATACCACAAAAACCCAAAACCAGATACGTAGGGAGACTTTAGAGGGACGAGCTACCGGGATTATCAGTTTTGGGATTATTAGTAAAACGTGGAAACAGTGTAGTGGTTATCCCCTAGCGATCGCTAATGGTAACAACCCTAGCCAACCTTTGTTTCAAAAACGCGATCGGCGCTCCATTAATCCCTCAGATGACTTGTGTCAGCATGATGATTATTATGTTGATGTTACTACTTTCCAAAGCTATCCTTTGGGATACCCTATTTTTGTAGTGTACCCTCAAGACAGTAACCGCTTGGCTGGTGGTTCTACATTTGCCCGGATGCTAACAACTCGTCAGGGCCAGTGTTTACTTAGCAAAGTAGGTCTTGTCGCTTTACAACCTATGCCTGATGATATAAATTCCTATGCCTGCAAATCGGTGCCCTAATCCTAGTTGCGAATATTTTAACCGCGCCCTGCCTAACAATGCTAAGGTTTGTCCCTGGTGCTCAACTCCCATAGGTAATGTAGTAACTCCTACATCACAACCACCTATTCAGTCACAGCCCAGTCAACCACCCATTCAGTCACAGCCCATTCAACAACCACCCATTCAATCACAGCCCATTCAACAACCACCAATTCAACAACCACCTAACCAGTATCAGCGAACAGACCAACCTAACTACCAAGTTCCTCAACAAACCCCTGTAGATTATTCAACAGTCTATCAGCAACGAGTTTCTTATCCAGCAACACCTCCTGTTTACACCCCCCCGCCTCAAAGAGCGCCAGTTTTAAAGCTGATTCATAGCACTGGTAGAGAATTTCACCTCGTTGGTGAGGGAGGTTTTATTGGTCGTCGCAGTCAAAGTCCAGGAATAGCGCCCCCAGAGATTGACTTAACCGGTATTCCCAATGAGGGAATAGTTTCTCGTCGTCATGCGCGAGTCGATTGGGACTGGTCGCAAAATGCATATATGATTGTTGATATGAGTACAAATGGTATTTATTTAAACAACAATCTTCTAACTCCTGGAATGCAATATCGCATCCTGAACGGCGATTCGCTGAAATTTGGCCAGGATAACCTAGTTAATTTAACTGCTTATGTAATGTAACATTAAGCTGTTAATTTTCAAGAATTAGAGAGTGCATTAGTTTTGCAAAAGCACTGTAGGGGCACAGCAATGCTCATTGGTGTCAACTTAACGTCAAAACATTGTAATGACGTTATATCAAACTTAACTCAATTACCAATTAGTCCAAACTTACCCCACCCCGGCTTTGCTGACGCAAAACCTCCCCTCCCCTTGCTAAGGGGAGGGGATTGAGGGGTGGGGTAAACGGCTGTGGAACAAAGCTTTGGGCTTAAGTTGACACTGATGAGCAATGCTGTGCCCCTACGACAGATGTGGTTTTTCAGAGCCTATTCATATTTTGTACTGTCAATGCGTAAGTCCAAAAATGGTATAACAGCCAAACAAAGCCTCTTAGTCTGAAGATTTTGCCATCAGTTTATGTTCGCAAACAAAGCAAAGAAACAAACAAATGACAAGGAAAAAATTTGCTGTAATTTTACAAAGAAATGGTATAAGTACTTAAGTAGAATTAATTACATACAGTATTTTTCTGTTCCTTTTTTCCCTAACCCCGAATCCTATTCCCTCTCTCCATTAATCAATCTAATTTTGGGCGATTACTTATAGCCATTTATGGTTTAATAGACTACAACAGTAGGGGCAAATATTTGCCTCCGAAATGTAGATGTAGATGTAGAGTGTGTTGTAGCCAAATGCTACACCTTGAATTGCTGAAGGTGTGTTAGCTATGGCATAACAGACCCTACATTTACTACATTTACGTTTATTAACATGGCTTGAAGTATTACCGCCAACTTACTTACTCGCTGCTTTTGCCTACGAAATGTATGTAAAAAAATTGCTGCGGATTATTTGATGATTGTCAATTAAATTTAATTTCGATTATGGGAAAAAACACCGTTTTAGATCCTTTAGTAACTAGTAATCAGCGTACAGAAATTTGTCGGATTTTAGGCGAGACTTATAACCAGGAACATTGGAACGATTGGCGCTGGCAAATGCGGCATCGGCTGACTAAGTTAAAACAATTTCAGCAGTTATTACAGCTGACTCCTACCGAAGAACAAGGACTTTTAATAGCACCAGAAAAGTTTGCTGTAGCCGTAACACCACATTTTGCATCGCTGCTCGATCCGAAAGATCCCCTTTGTCCGCTGCGGTTACAAGTGATTCCACGCCAAGAAGAACTTATTGTCAGTAGCACAGACTTGGTAGATCCTTGTGGAGAAGACCGCGACACCCCAGTTCCAGGACTTGTACACCGCTACCCCGATCGCGTATTGTTACTTGCTTTGGATAGTTGTGCGGCTTATTGTCGTTACTGTACTCGCTCTCGTTTGGTTAGCCAAGGCGAGATGCATCCAGTCACCCGACGATTGGATGCGATTGTTGCTTATCTAGAAGAACACACCGAGGTGCGTGATGTGCTAATTTCCGGCGGCGATCCGCTGTTGATGTCTGATGAACCTTTAGATAATTTGCTGCGGCGACTGCGTGGCATTCCGCATTTGGAATTTATCCGAATTGGTTCCCGCGTGCCGAGTTTCTTACCACAACGAATTACACCGGAATTAGTTGCTTTGCTACGTAAGCATCGCGTGTGGCTGTCCTTGCACTTTTGCCATGTGCGGGAACTTACCCCGGAAGTAGCACAAGCTTGCGATCGCCTAGCTGATGGTGGTATTCCTCTAGGCAGTCAAACTGTGCTATTAAAAGGCGTGAATGATTCCGAAGAAGCACTGAAGAATCTATTTCACGGCCTCCTCAAACTGCGAGTGCGACCTTATTACCTTTATCAATGCGACCCAGTTGTTGGCACAGCACATCTGCGAACAACTGTGCAAACTGGCATTGATTTAATCTCTAAATTGCGCGGTCATACAACTGGGTACGCTGTACCAACTTATGTAATTGATGCCCCAGGCGGTGGTGGCAAAGTGCCAATTCAAGCTGAAACTTTAGTTGCTTATGAAAACGGTACAGCTACAGTCCGAAATTGGGCAGGTAAGACCTATACTTATGCAGATCCAGTCGAGACAAAGCGATCGGATTTTGAATTTTGAATTGGTTAGGATTTACCATTCCAACGGTCTTTGTAGGTTCAAAATCAATTACACAATCATAAAAAGCGATCGCCTTAGCTAGTTCGCTTAATTCTGAGAGTTGAAAACTGGAATTTTAAGCAGTTTGGTTTATATAGCAATCCTATTTGATTTGCTCTGCATCGAGAGGCTCAGATCCCCGATTTTTTGAAGAAGTCGGGTATTTTTTTGTTCCAACGCCGAAAGTTTTAAAAAACGCTTGGAGATACTTGGTTATCAAGTTACTGTCCAAACTGTTGAAGTTGATGTCTAGACATTTTTCACCTTCAACTAGCAGGCTGTTTCATTGCATTTACAACAGAATTTGTCAAGATGGTTAGCGAGAAACTTGTTAAGTTAGTGTGACAATGCAATGAACATTTAAACACTTAAATATGAGTAAAGTAGTTCATCGTTTAGTTTACATAAATCATTCCAAAGATAGTGTTTTTGTTTGCCACTTTCAGAAACTATTTATTCAGACATATTTTAAAAAAAGTACATCAAAAAATTAAATTTTTATAAGCATAAATACATAAAAGGCTAAAAATATGATTTTATTTTTACCGCAGCCAGTGATAATAGCGCCTCAATACTGAAGGAAAAAATGATGCCTGCTTTGCCTCTCAATAGCCAAAATCTTCCTTACCCCGATCCCATACACCCCATCATCGTCCACTTTGTCATCGCGATGGTGTTTTTTTCATTTTTCTGCGACGTAGTAGGTTATTTTACCCATAATACGCGTTTGTTTGAAGTAAGTTTTTGGAATATGTTTGTCGCTTCGGCGGCTATTTTTTTAGCAGTTATCTTTGGTCAGTTTGAAGCAGGCCTGGCAAACAATTATGAAGCAGTTCAGCCAACATTAAATTTTCACACTGTGATGGGTTGGTCGTTAGCGGCGATCGTAGCTGGTATTACAGCTTGGCGTTTTGTAATTCGCAATCGGAATTCCTTAAAGATACCGCCAGCTTACCTTGGTGTAGCAACTTTTTTGATTTGTCTAGTCTGCTTGCAAGTATATCTGGGAAGCAAACTATTTTGGGTATACGGATTGCATGTTGAGCCTGTTGTTGAAGCAACCAAGCAGGGGGTCTGGCCATGAACTCGCAATTAATCGAACAATTGAGATTGAGGTTAGGCGCTAACGGATTACCTTACGAAATTCCCATACATCCACAATTGGTACATCTAACACTGGGCTTGTTTATTATCGCCATCTTGTTTGACATCGCAGGAGCATTTTTTCACTTAGGGCGACCAATTTTCAAATTTCTGGGTCTTCCTGCAATCCGTTCTGGGTTCTTCGATGTTGGCTGGTACAACCTTATAGGAGCTGCGGTTGTGACATTTTTCACCGTTGCATTTGGTTTTTTCGAGTTACTGCTGGCAAACCCGCCAGCGAATCAAAAGAGTGATTGGGGGTTGAGTCCTGGTTGGACAATGCTATTGCATGGTTTGGGTGGTATTTTGTTGTTGGCGATCGTTGTAGCTATGACTGTATGGAGAGGTTTGCAACGCGATCGCTGGCGCAAGGATGCTTCTCGACAAGTACAGTGGAGTTACCTATTAGTAGGTATCGCAATATTAGGTATTTTGTATGTTCATGGGACTTTAGGGGCGCAATTGGGGGAGGAATTCGGAATTCACGTGACTGCGGCCAAGTTAATCCAAAAGGGCACAAATCCAAATTTGTATTAATCATTAGTCATCGGTGATGGAAATTCCAAAAAATAAAGGAGGCAGGAGGCAGGAGGCAGAAGGCAGAAGGTTCAGATCGGTTGGGGATTGGTTACCCCTCCTGAACAAAAGCCACAAAACAAGAAAATTTTGTGTTCTTGTCTCAAACCGCAAGCTCACTCTAGTCACAGCAGGAGGCGAGGCAGAGAGGGCAGTTTTCCTCCTGCCTCCTGCCCTCTGCCTCCTGCCTTAGTTGATAAATTATCCAATTTCACTCCTTCAAAAATTTTATGGTGAGATTTTTAGAATATTTACTAATAGCTGGGTGTATAGCAGTGTTGCTAGCCGCCAGCCATTGGATTGGGAAGCAAGCATATTCTTGGATGCCTGCGGAAGCTACAGCAGAAGCACAAAAAGTAGATAGTTTGTTTAGCTTTTTAGTCTCAGTTGGAGCCTTCATCTTTCTTGGCCTTGTTGGTATGATGATTTATTCAATACTTTTTTTCCGGGCATCCAAAGAAGATTATAGTGAAGGGCATCCGTCTAGAGGCGATGCGAGGCTAGAAATTCTCTGGACGGCAACGCCAACTTTGTTAGTAATGTGGATTGCTTTCCAAGGCTTCAATATTTATCAGCAATTAGATATTTTAGGTTTAAGGCAAATTGTTCATTTGCATACACCTCTAGAATTTGAAACAGCCTACGCCGCAGAAGTTAGCGTAGGCGCAGCCCGCCGTAGGCATCGCCCCAAACCAGCTGACGAAACTATTGATGTTTTTGTGAAGCAGTGGGATTGGTCTTTTGGCTATCCAAATAATGTTAATAGTAATGAATTACACCTTATTGTTAATCGCCGTACTCGTCTAAATATGCACGCCCAAGAGGTGATTCACGGGTTCTACGTCCCGGAATTTCGCTTAAAGCAGGATATCATTCCTGGGCGGGACATTGACCTTGTAGTTACACCCATTCGTGTTGGTAAATATAAGCTAAAAGATTCTCAATTTAGCGGTACTTATTTTGCTTTGATGGATGCGGATGTATATGTCGAACCAATTGAAAAATATAACCAATGGCTAACTCAAGTAACTAGCGAACCAATGACTATAAAAAATCAGGCTGTTGCTGAATATAGCCAACCGCCAAAGACATTATTTAAAACTAGTTGGTACACTGTCGCACCTGCTCAATCTGCTGTTGCAAATCAAAGGAAAGTCAGTAATGACACATGATAATATTTCTAATTTAGAAAATTCTGCAAACGACATTGCTGATAACTGGCGACAATACTTCAGCTTTAGCACCGACCATAAAGTTATCGGTGTTCAGTACATAGTAACGACTTTCGTTTTCTTCTTGATAGGCGGGTTGTTGGCAATGCTTATTCGTGCCGAACTGCTTACTCCGGAATTAAATGTAGTCGATCGCCCCCTCTACAACGGCTTATTTTCTATGCACGGGACAATCATGATTTTTCTGTGGATTATCCCGTTCAATGCAGGTATTTCTAATTACCTAGTACCCCTGATGATCGGAGCGCGAGATATGGCGTTTCCCTTGCTCAACGCCATTTCTTTTTGGATTATTCCACCAGCTGGCATTTTTTTACTGTCTAGCTTTTTGCTACCCAACGGCCCTGCAAAAGCTGGTTGGTGGTCTTATCCACCTGTTAGTTTGCAATTTCCCCCCAACCAACCGATTAACGGTGAATTCTTTTGGATTGTAAGTTTAGTATTAATTGGCATTTCTTCCATTATGGGAGCAGTCAATTTTATTACTACAATTTTTTGGATGCGGGCACCAGGAATGACATTTTTTCGGATGCCTGTGTTTATTTGGTCAGTCCTTAGCGCCCAGTTATTGCAGCTAATTAACTTGCCTTTCTTGACAGGTGCATTGGTATTACTATTATTTGACCTAGCTTTCGGAACACAATTTTTTAAACCTTTAGAAAATGGCGATCCGATAATTTATCAACATCTTTTCTGGTTTTACTCCCATCCAGCAGTTTACATCATGGCGCTGCCAGCCTTTGGGATTTTTGCAGAAGTTTTGCCCGCCTTTTCCCGAAATCCTTTATTTGGCTATCGTTCGTTAGCACTCGCTTCCGTGGGCATTGCCTTAGTAAGCATTTTTGTTTGGGTGCATCATATGTTCACCAGTGCCACCCCTGGTTGGATGCGGATGACTTTTATGGTGACTTCAATGTTGGTGGCTATACCCACTGGTGTAAAAGCATTTGGTTGGACTGCCACAGTGTGGAAAAGTAAGCTACATCTAGAGACACCAATGTTATTTGCGATGGGCGGCGCAGCAATGTTTATTTTTGGTGGCGTTACTGGTGTCATGCTTGCCGCCACACCTTTCGATATTCATGTCAACAATACTTACTTTGTGGTGGGCCATTTTCACTACATAGTCTTCAACACCATCACGATGGCAATTTTCGCAGCCATTTACTTTTGGTTTCCCAAGATTACTGGACGGATGTATGCTGAAGGCTGGGGTAAGTTGCATTTCTTATTAACCTTCATCGGTGCAAACCTAACTTTCTTCCCCATGCACCCATTGGGTTTACAAGGAATGTTGCGCCGCATCTCCTCCTATGACCCACAGTATCAAGGATGGAATGTTATCGCTAGTCTAGGAAGTTTTTTACTAGGAGTATCTATATTACCGTTTATTGCCAACATGGTAGGTTCGTGGCTATACGGGCCAAAAGCAGTAAATAATCCTTGGCACGCCACCGGGCTAGAATGGACAACCACGTCACCGCCGCCGCGAGATAACTTTGAGAATATTCCGGTGGTGAAAAGACCCCCTTACGACTATGGCGATCCCAAATACTCTGTGATTCAAAATTCTGACAACGGTGAATCTGTATAAGAAAGATAAGGCAGATGAGGAAGAATAATAACTCTTAACTCTTAACTCCCAACTCCTAACTCCTAACTCCCAACTCCTAACTCCTAATTTATGACCCGTCGTATCATTCATATAGATGAAAGTCCTATCCGTTTTGAACGGTGGCGGCGATACTTACCAAATTGGTTGCAACGTTTTTTGCCAAGTGGGGGCGGAAATGTTGAAGACCATCATGGCAAAGGTATGTTCGGGTTTAGTGTATTTCTGCTATCAGAAAGCTTAGTTTTTGTGAGCTTTATATTTACATATGTTGCTTTGAGATTGACACACTCAAAAAGTTGGTTGCCACCGGGTGTTTCGGGAGTGGAATTATCTAATTTTGTGATTATTAATACAGTGGTTTTGCTCTCTAGTAGCTTTGTGATTCAACCAGCTGAAAACGCTCTCAAGCGCGGCAATTTAAACAGATTTCGATGGCTTTGGTTGATGGCGATCGCAATGGGAACCTATTTCTTAGTTGGTCAAGGAATTGAGTGGAGCAAACTCGATTTTGGGTTAAACACAGGACTACTTGGTTCAACATTTTATCTATTGACAGGTTTTCATGGTCTCCACGTTCTTACTGGCGTAATTCTTCAAATAATTATGCTTATTCGCTCATTTATTCGGGGGAATTACAACAAAAGTCACTTTGGCGTCAGCGCAACTACTTTGTTTTGGCATTTTGTTGATGTAATGTGGGTATTTTTATTCTCACTTCTCTATTTGTGGCGAGCATAAAAATATTCAAAAAGTTAAATTTTTTCAGGAGGAAATTTATGAAGTTATTAGCACAAGAATTAGCGTCTCCAAGAGCAATTCAAGAAACTCCGCCATCTGCTACAAAAGATCCACTGATTGCACGTAACTTACAAAAAGAACAGTACGTTGGCATTCTCGGACTAGCGATCGCTCTAATTGCCGCTGTGGGATTTTTGAGCCGCAGAGTTGAATACGCTATTATATTCGCTGTTCTTCTGAGTGCCGTTCTCATCGCTTTCTTATTATTTGTATAACAAATTAGTCATTGCTCATTAGTCATTTATCCCCCAGCTCCTCCTGCCTCCCCTGCCTCCCCTGCCCCCCCTGCCTCCCCTACCTCCCTGCCCCCCTGCCCCCAATTTATGAACAGCCCTGTTTACCAAACTGTGATTGTCGGTGGCGGTTTTACCGGATTATTTACGGCATTAAACCTAGCTCACGAACATTATCCTCGCTCTGTGATTTTGATTGATAAAGATGAGCATTTTTGTTTTAAGCCCTTGCTGTATGAATATTTCGATGGCGAGATGGATACCTTTCAAGTAGTACCGCGTTTTTCAGAATTACTTCGAGGTAGCGGTGTTATCTTTGTGCAAGATACAGTGCAGTCGATAGATCTGCATCAACAGCAAGTCCAATTAGCTTCAGGAGACTCCTACAAATACAGTAACTTAGTATTAGCTTTAGGCAGTGTTACTGGCTATCATGGCGTTGAAGGTGCCAAAGAAAATGCGTTTCCTTTCTGGACGCGAGCAGATGCGATCGCTCTAGATCGTCATTTACGCGAATGTTTCCAAAAGGCAGTTAAAACCGAAGATGCAGAACAACGTCAAAAACTATTAACAGTAGTTGTAGTTGGTGGTGGTGCTTCTGGTGTGGAAATGGCAGCTACTTTAGCAGATTTTCTCCCTCATTGGTACGGCGCTTTGGGAGGTAACGCATCTGAAATTCGTGTAATTATACTCAATCATGGGCAAAAAATTATCGATGGCGATATTAACGATCCGCTACGCCCAATTGCCGAACAAGAATTGCAAAAACGCACTCTACCAATTGAAATTATTACAGGAGCAGAAGCCACCGCTGTTCGCCAGAACGCAGTTGAATATAAGAAGAATAATCAAGTCAACACACTGCCAACATACACCACAATCTGGACGGCTGGTACTTCTGTTCATCCACTGATTCAAAACTTACCAATTCCCCAAGAACATCGAGACCGCCACAATCGTCTTTTAGTTACTTCTAATATGCAATTGCTCGATTTCCCAGAAGTTTTTGCAGGCGGTGACTGTGCGGCTGTTCGGGATAATTCCTTACCACCAACAGCCCAAGTAGCTTATCAACAAGGAGCTAATATTGCCAATAATTTGAAAGCGATCGCCACAGGAGAAGACCCCAAACCTCTTCGGGTTAATATCCGAGGAACTCTCTTAAAGTTAGGATTAAATGATGCTGCTGCTAACTTATTCAATGCTTTTGAAGTTGTAGGCGAACCTGCACACTTAATTCGTCAAGCCACTTATTTAACACTATTACCAACCCCAATTCATGACTTTAAAGCTACAACTGAATGGCTGGATGAAGAGATTTTTCATCACCACCTCGACCCCCAAGATACAGGTAAAAAAGTAGTACAAGCGGTAGAGTTAGTTGGTGCAGGAGTTGTTAGTGTTTTAGTTGCAAGAAAATTACTACAAATGTTAGGAGAAAAGGAGAAAAGGGAATAGTGAGTAGGTAATAAAGAGTGAAGAAGAGTTTTTTTGCAAGCCCACTCCTGAATTGTGAGGAAAAGGAGAATTCATTCATGAATACGCCTACATATAACAGTTACTCGTGAGTTTAGCCATAGGAATTAAGATCCTTCAGGGTATTGAAAACTGTTATAAATTTTAGGAATTGCATTATGAATTATCCTTTTCAACATAACCTAGTGATATCAGTGAGTACTTGCCAGCATAAATGAATAAAGCCATCCGTTCATCAGCCCTTACCCGTAGACGTTTAATTGAAGCAGCCTCACAGGTATTTGCTAGTTTAGGGGTTCAAGGAGCAACCACCCGTGAAATCGCTCGTGTTGCTGGTGTGAATGAAGTGACTTTATTTCGCCACTTTGCTAGCAAAGAACAACTTTTGGGAGCAGTAATCGAAAATGTTTTGGCACTCCAGATAGAAGCTCTCGCACACCCACAAGCGTGGACACAGGATTTGAAAGTTGACTTAAAACGGTATGCCCAACTTTACAATACTATGTTAGAGGGACATGAAGACTTAATTCGCACCTTCATTGGAGAAGCCAAGCGTCATCCTGAGGCAGCCAGACAAGTGATTCAACAAGCTGCCAAGCCATTAGGAGAAAAACTAGTAGCTTACTTGCAATGTAGTCAAAGACGAGGCATCGTGAGAGCAGATGTCGATCCATTTCCAGCAGTCGATATGTTTACAGGAATGCTGTTAGCTGGAATGCTATGTCGTACTGCAAAATTCAATCAAGGCAACTATAACTGTGAAGACTATATTGAAACTTGTGTAGATATTTTTGTCCGTGGGATTAGTATTACTCCCCTCTAAGGGACTTCCAATCAAATAATATTCCATCAGTGTGAGGCCAGGGAGCAGAGAAAGTAATTTTGAAGGAATGAAATTGCATCATTTATTTTTTGATGTAAAAATGTGATATTCAGTTCTCTGACTCACGCTCAAGATCCGCGTTACCCCACCCCGGTTTTGTCTAAAGCCAAAACCTCCCCTCCCCGATGCCTTGGGGAGGGGTTGGGGGTGGGGTAAAACGCATGTAGGATAAGCGTTTGAGCTTAAGTTGACACGTATGAGCATTGCTGTGCCCCTACGATAGATGTGGTGCAAATACGTGAAAACTGTTGTAATACAACATCAGTTATTAAACGTCGTCTCAGGATTATGTCTAGAAAGGTTTTGTCATAATTAAAGCTCATATTTTCTAACCGAAGAATTAAGTATTATGTCTAACAATCTTCAATTATTGTTGAATTTATATAGCTGATTTTTTGAATTTATGGTTAATATCTAATGAACGGTTAAAACCGAAAAATCTTCTATTTAATGGTGTGTTGATTCTTGTTTAACTAACTGTTAGGAGAAATCAGACATGACGTTGGTTACTACTATTTCAATAGTTGAAAAACAAACTTTTAAGCTTGTATCTACTTTACTGCTTTGGCTGGCATATCTATTTTTTTTGCCTTACATCTATGCTTCATTAAATATATTTTCACTTTTATTTATGCTTTTTCCAGGAGTTTATCTCCTTTGTTTATTGGCACAGTTTATGCATGAATGCTGGCATGAATATTTACCACATATCGACAATAAGCGTTTTTACTTAATATTATCTTGGATAATTTTTCTCGATCCACAAACTTTTGATATAGTACATCCTTTTCATCATTCTCAAGTAAATACATACAACGATATGGAGTTTCATCCTTTAGGAGAGATTAAGAATAAAAAATTACGAATTCTTTATAATTTTTTGGAAATATGTTTTGGAAACATATTTGTTTTAATTGTGGCAAGTTTCAAAATCTCACAGCATCCAAAACTAAAACAACAGTACTCCTTGAAAAAATTAATAATTTCTATTTTGATGCGAATTATTATTTGGGGAGGAGTTGGGTATGCTTCGCATTTACTATTAGGAGTAACTATAGGACAAATTGTAATTTCTTATTTTATTACCTGTTGGATGGGATCTTTTATGGTTCATCATTGTGAATTGATAGAGCATGGAAATCTAATTGTTCAGGGAGACTTGAAAGAACGTAACTTACAAACTAGAAACTTGAAACCTTCTGGTATCTTAGAAAAAATTTTTCTATTTATTACCCATAACCATTGTCTAGAACATTCATTACATCATTCCATGTCTAATATTTACACTCGGCCATTTCCTCAAACAAATGTTTTACCAGAAAAAACGGTGTATATTTCATTGAGTGAATATTTAGTAATCCTCAAAGATATGCTTACAGGTAAATGCCTAGTTGTTAATTCTAAATAATTACAGATGATTGCACCTTGCTGAAGCAAAGATTATCGTAGGGGACACAATATTGTTGTGCCCCTATCCGTGTAAATCATTTACGTGAAATACGCTGTATGTTAGTTTTCTTGTCCGATTGGCCGAATGAGAATTTCATTGACATTTACGCGCGGCGGTTGAGTAACAGCATAAACGATCGCAGCAGCAACATCTTCGCTTTGCAGAGGTGTAATTGATTTGCGTCGTTCTTGGATACGTTGTTTGCTAACGGGATCGGTAATATGGTCATCAATACCTGTGTCAACTAAGCCAGGTTCGATGATGGTGACGCGAATGTTATCTTTGTAGACTTCTTGACGCAATGCTTCCGAGAGAGCATTTACACCCCATTTAGTAGCATTGTAAACACCCACACCAGCCCGTGCTGTCCGCCCTGCAACTGAGGAAATGTTAACTATATGCCCTGATTGTTGCTGTTTCAAAATGGGTAAAGCTGCGTGAGTAACATACAGCACCCCCAGAACATTAATATCAAAAGATCGCCGCCAGTCTGCTGGATTTCCTGTCTCAATAGTACCGAGCAAAGCAATACCAGCATTATTAACTACAATATCTATCCGACCGAACTCTGCATTGACCTTGTTCGCTAAGTTATCTACCTGAGTCTCATCAGTAATATCAGTGACAACGGGCAAAGCCTGACCACCACTAGCTTTGATGCGTTCTGCCAATGCCTCAAGCAGCTCGCCACGCCTAGCAGCCAGGACTACTTTTGCCCCTTCTGCCGCTAAGGCGATCGCTGTTGCCTCTCCAATTCCCGAAGAAGCTCCCGTAATAATTGCTACTTTGTCTTGTAATTTACCAGTCATATTTTATTAGTCCTTAGTCATTGGTCATTAGTCATCGGGCATTGGGCATGGGGCAAGTGGGAGGTGTGGGAGGTGTGGGAGGAGAGGGAGGTGTGGGAAGAGAGGGGGGCATAAATTCTCTTTCCCCCCACACTCCCCATCTCCCCATCCCCCTACCCTTTCTTCAATCTCAAAACAGATGCCATTGCTGCCCCACACAGTACTAGGGCGGCAAAACGAAAAGTTCCTTGGAAGCCGACAACAATTGCTTCAGGAGGAGCAACGGACACATCTGCACCAAGAGCCATAGTAGCGATTAACCCTCCAAATACTGCCCCAAACAGAGAAACACCTACGGTGTTACCTGAGGTGCGTGACAAAGACAGCAACCCAGAACCAATCCCTAGCCGTTCGCGAGGTACTGCTCCCATAACGGCGCTGTTGTTGGGGGATTGAAATAAACCCAGCCCAATACCGTAAATAAAATAACGGGAGATATAGCCCAATTCAGTGATTTGGGCATCAAAGGTGCTAATCCCCAAACAGCCGCCAATCATCAACCCCAACCCAATTGAGCTAATCAATTGAGCGCCAAAGCGGTCTGCAAGTGTTCCAGCTAAGGGGGCGATGAACCCACTCAGTACTGGCGATACTGCTAGTAGTAGCCCTACTTTTACTGTGGGATATTGCTTTACTCCCTCTAAAAAGAATGGGACGATGAGTAGCGAACCACCAATGACAATGAACGCTAGCCAGCCACTAAGCAAACTCATACTCAACTGAAGATTGCGAAACAAGTGCAGTTCTAGTAGTGGCTGCTCTATCATCGTTTCAACTATCAAAAAAATCGTCAAACTAACGGCGGCGATCGCTAGTAATATCAATGCATTAAGACTACTAAAGCCTTGGCTTTGCCCTACTGTCATACCTAGCCCAAAACTACCCAAAGTTAATAAGGCTAATATTGCTCCAAAAGGGTCAAATTTCTGTTTACCCTCAAGAATTACAGAAGGTGGCACGACGCGAGCGACTAAGAAACTAGCTACGATCCCCAGCGGTACATTGATCAAAAATATACTATGCCACCCTGACCAACCCAGCAGTAGCCCGCCAGCCGAAGGGCCAAAAGCAATACCCAATGACACCACGCTACCGACGATGCCCACAGCTCGACCTCGTTCGGAAGAGGGAAAAACTTCTGTAATAATTGCCAAACCAAGGCCGGAGATGAACACAGCACCTAATCCTTGAAGTGCCCGAAAGCCGATTAACCACTCGATACTGGGTGCAAGGCCACACAAGAGCGAACTGAAAGTGAACAAAATAAGCCCGCCTTGATATAACGACTTCTTGCCCCACATATCCCCTAGCCGAGTTGCTGCCAAAACCAAACCGGAACTGACCAACTGATAACTCAATACAGCCCATTGAGTTATGGGGAAAGTGGTGTCAAAAGCTTCTACGAATGTGGGTAAAGCAACATTGATAATGCCCACATCCAGGGTAGACATGAACACTCCAAGTCCCACACCAACTAAAACCCAATTTTTTTGAGAGCCTGACAAAGCCAGAGGTTGTGCTTGCAATTTTGCCAACTTTTAGTCTCCGCCTTTAACTTTACGATTGTGAATAGTTTGCATACGTATATTAATTGTAAGTTGTTACCAAGAAAGGCAGGAGTTAGGAGGCAGGAGGCAGGAGGTTAAGAGTATCAATTAAAACTTTAGTTCTGAGTCTAGAGCTGCGTTAAAAGCAATAATTATACCGAGACTGTTTGCAGCATTAGCGTAGCGGGGCGTAGCCCGGTATAAAGCGCAAAGTCGGAGCGCCGACTTCCGGCGATAGCATAGCGTTAGCGAGCTAGCGTCTGCCTTCTCTACGAGACGCTGCGCGAACGGCAACAGCGCGAACTGAACTTTGTAAGAGAACGTCCTTGCCTCAATCCCATTCTTTTAAGGCTGGGTTACCTCCTGCCTTCATCCTCCTGCCTCCTGAACATTACTGCCAAGCTTAACAAAGAACCGCGCACTAAATACGGTAAATTGATAGGTTTAGTGTATTTTATGATAAATTTGAAGCCGCACAACATTCAACTGAAATCAGAATCAGGAATGCGGGAAAAACTTTTTGATTTACTGAAATTACGCAGAGATTTCAATTCAGATGCAGTAAGATCGCGCCATTGGCCGGGTTGTAGATCGTTTAATTGTAAGTGTGCGATGCTGACCCTGACTAATCGCAAAGTTGGAAACCCGACAGCCGCAGTCATGCGGCGTACTTGGCGGTTTTTTCCCTCTGTCAAGGTTATTTCCAGCCAAGCTGTTGATACATTTTTGCGAAATCTAATTGGTGGGTTGCGTTCTGGTAGCTGTGGTTCTTCTGGTAACAACCTAACTTCTGCTGGCTGAGTGCGGTAATCTTGAATTTCCACACCTGTTTGCAATTTTTTTATCGCCTCTGCATCAGGAATTCGTTCTACTTGCACCCAATAAGTGCGTTTATGAGCAAAACGCGGATGGGCGAGGCGATGTTGCAATTGTCCATCATTGGTTAATAGCAACAAACCTTCACTGTCCCAATCTAAACGTCCCACAGGATAGACATCAGGCACATCAATATAATCTTTGAGAGTGCTATGTGTGGGAGTTTCTTTTGTAAATTGGCTGAGAACTCCGTAAGGCTTGTAAAAAATAATATATCTATGGTGATTAGTCATTAGCGATCGCTGATTGATGATTCTTTGTGTTTTCCTATCTACCACACTTACCATTGTGTTTATAGCGATCGCCACTCTAAGTAAAATCGATATTACACCTACTCCATAGCACTCGTATTTTTATTTAAAAATAGATAAATATATAACCAAGGCACAGTAAAAAAATTATTGTTCCAGTAGCAAGACTCCACTGAATAAAGATTTTAGCGATCGAATTAATCCAACTAAAGATAGAACCAGTTGAAAATAGACCTTGAATAGTCTATTGTATACATTCTGTTATCGTGGAAGTTAATCCCATAAGAACCCAGGTAGTAGGTATTTTCAATATTGTTTATACCACCAGTCCCATTGAATAAATTTATATACATATAACCTCCAAATACAGCCTGATTTTGAGATGGAGTCACGTTATGTATAAATGCTGCTAATTCAGTAGGATTAAAATAATAAATTATGATTTTAGCCATTAGTTTAATTTTTCCTTGAAAAGTGGAAATTACTTTAAGAGTAGTATAGGACTTACGCAAGAACTCTCTGAAACTCTTATTTCTCCGTGCCTTCTGCGTCTAAGTTTTTTCATGATTTTGCGTAATACCAATTCTATATGAAGATGTACAGAATATTAAACGAACCGCCAAGTACGCCAAGAGCGCCAAGAATAGAGAGTTACTCATTTAGTGCAGCTTCACATTAAATTGGTATAAGTCCTGTAGTAAATTAATTTGGAAAAATTAGGTTACATTCAGCATTACCTAACTAATAAATATTGATATTAAAATAAACTGGATTTTCTTTAGGATAAGTATAAAGAAAATCTCCCTAAAATTCTTTAACTAGTCGTCCATCTTCTATATAAATTATTCTAGCGGATATATCTAAAATTCTATTATCATGGGTAACCATTAAAATGGCACAATTTTGTTCTTTAGCTAATAATTGCATGAGGTTAACAATATCTCGTCCTGATTTACTATCTAATGCTGCGGTAGGTTCATCAGCGAGAATTAATTTAGGATGGTTTACTAAAGCACGAGCAATTGCTACTCGTTGCTTTTGACCGCCAGAGAGTTCGCATGGATAATAATTAATTCGATTCCCTAATTTAACAGCATGAAGCATAGCTTCTGCTTTTCTTTGAGCTTCAGACTTAAGAATATTGTTGTCTAATTCAAGCGGCATTTGAACATTTTGCTGGGCTGTTAAGAAATTTAGTAAATTATGAGATTGAAAAATATAGCCGATATGACGACGTATTTGTACTAATCGCTCGTTACTGGCTCCATAAAGCTCTTGATTGAGAAATTTCAAGCTTCCCTTTTGAACGGAACGTAACCCACCAATTAAACTCAGTAAGGTTGTTTTTCCTGAGCCTGAAGGGCCAGTCAGAGTCACAATTTCGCCATGTTTAATTTGAAGATTGATGTTAAATAAAATTTGACTTTTTAATATTTGTTTGCCAAAGTAGTAACTGAGGTTTCTGGCGCTAACAATAAAGTCTGTCATGACTAGATAAAATAATTAAGTTAATTATGCAAAACTAAAAAAAATCGGCTGGATCTACATTCCGCAGTTTTTTTGTAGATATTAGTCCAGATGCTAAACACATTAAAATTATAAATAATAATACTATAGCCGCTTTATCTACGCTCATGCTAATTGGTAAGTTAGTAATACCTTGAGCTACATCGTACAAACCTATAGATATAGCAAACCCAGGTATGTAGCCAAAAGAGGCTAAGATTAAAGCTTGTTGAAAAACTACAATAAGTAGGTATTTATTTTTAAAACCCATTGCTTTGAGAGTTGCATATTCAGCTAAATGGCTAGCAATATTACTATAAAGAATTTGATAGACTACTACTACACCAACAACAAATACCATAGTCACCATCAATTGAAACACAAATCCAACAGGCGCTCTGAGCGTCCAATAATTTTTTTCCAAATTAATAAAATCCTGACGTGTAATTATTATTACGTCTTTAGGTAATTTGGCAGACAAAATAGCCAAAACTTTTTGGGGGTCAGCATCGGCTTTGAGGTTAATTAAGCCTATATCTACATTTTGTGCTGAACGACCTTGGAATATTTGGAAGAAGGTGGAAGCACTAACAATTAAATTTCCATCAACTCCAAAAGATGGGCCGAGACTAAATAATCCACCAACTTTTACCTTATAGCCAATTGGTGAAGTATAGTTAAATATTTCCAGGATTACAGGTTTACCTTGTTCAAAATTTTGAGGAATTGGCCCAAATTGTGACCGAGATTTACTGTCAAATAAGACTATATTAGGGAATTGTAACAAACTATGATTATGCTGAATATCTGGTAATTTTAAAATTGGTCTATTCGGCTCAAAACCAAGTACATATATGGGGAATTTTATCCCATTTATTAAATTTTTTAGCTTGGCAAACTGCATATATAATGGGTTGACTGATTCTATTCCATCACATCCTAGTATTTGATATAAATACCAACGTGGAAAGCTTTGATTGAACGTCAAAGATTGATATTGAGTGCTAATTATAAATAAATCACCTTCGAGATTGTTATGTAACTGCGTAGCACTAGTATATAAAGCATCTTGAAAACCAACTTGAATAAACATCAGTACCGCAATAAAAGCAATTCCAGTCGAAGCCACAAAAAACCGAGCTTTTTGTCGGGCTAGCTGTAGCCAAGCTAGAGATATATTAATAATCATTTGATAAACCTAAAGTGATAAAGATGAGATTACTTACTCAAAAAAATTAAGCTGTGCCTATAGGTTTAGATGTCAATGCGTACCTGTACTTGTAAATTCGTAAGAGCAGCAATTTGTTTGTTATTTTCCATATTTTCGATACGAATTTTTACCTGAATTACTTTGTTGTCTGTATCGGCTTGCAAATTATTAAACATATTTTGTTGCTCAACTTGCAGACCAATATCTGTGACTTTTCCTCGTAATTGCTTTGGTAAAGCATCACTAGTAATAACGACTGACTGACCTAGACGTACTTTTTTAATATCAGTTTCATAAACTTCTGCTATTGCATACATTTGTTGTGTGCGACCTAAGTCAGCTATTCCTGTAGTGCCAATAATTTCTCCAGGACGAGTACTAATTTTAAGAATTTGACCGACAATAGGCGATCGCACAGAACTTAAATCTAATTCTGCCTGAGCTTGTTTAACCGAAGCTTTTGCACTCTCGACATTAGCCTGTGCTGCTTGCACATCGGTAGAACGGACTTCTGTAATACTTGCGAACTTGGCTTTGGCCTCCATCAACTGCTGTTGAATAGTTTCTACAATTCGATTGTGAGAAGCCTTAGCTTCGTTATACTGCTGTTGAAGAATTTCGACTCGCAAACGCCTAGCTTCTGACTCAGAAGCAGAAATAGCACCTACTTTGTATAGCTGCTGATAGCGCTGATTTTCGCTTTCAGCATTACGCAATTCAGCTTCTAGGCGAGCTGTTGTGGCTTGTTGTGCAGACATGGCTCCAGCCAAATCAGCTTCTAAACGAGTAATTATTGCTTGCTGTGCAGAGATATCTCCAGCTTTGGCTCCTGCTTTTACTTGATTTAGACTAGCTTGCGCTACTAAGACTTGTTTTTGTGCTTTTTCTAAGGCTGCAAAACGGGGATAATAACTATCAAGAACAGCAACTATTTGTCCTTGACGCACCCAACTTCCTTCTTTGACAAAAAGTTTCGCTACTCGAACACCCCCTTGGGAATTAGGGGCAGATAAACGAATAATTTCTCCTTCAGGTTCTAAAGATCCTAAAGCAGTAACAGCAGCGATCGCGGGAGAATTACTAGGAGTAGGTGAGTCTAATTTAGAAGTCAACTGAAATCGTGAAAAGCTATAGAAAGAAAGTGTAACAGGAACTACAGCCATAGCAGCTGTCAACATTATTAGATACCAACTTCCAGGTTTTGTTAATGGCTGCCTTTGTTTGTATACCATAATTATCTTTTCCAAGTTAGCGTGCAAAGCTTTTGCATTTAATTCACTCCAACAGTTACAGCATAATTTCAGACCAAAACAAACTTGATATCTGGCTTTGTTCCCTAAAATTTGTACTTTACTTAGTGAAAATCAAAAATATTTAAGTTCCGTTAGTCAAACTTAAAACTTGTGGTGTCCCTATAGGTAACATGATTACGAAATTAATAGTTAATCTTGAAAAATCAATGGTAAAAAGCTTGTTACCATCTAAAGAAAACAAGCTAAGGCTATTTGAAATGTTATTGATACCATCCTGAATGTTAGCCAAATCAACACCAGTAACACCTCCTAATACAGTGGCAGATCCATCAAAAGAGACTTGAGTAAACAGTTCGTTATTTTCGAGATCGAGAATTTGCAGCATATTGTGAAATTAACAGCATCAAGGTTAAGAGTGAAGTGACGCACATTGTTTATAGTTACAGGTCGCATTCAGGTAAATATGCAAGTAATTGTTACAGGAAACTGTTTATTTTCATCAAAGTTTAATAACGCGTCTATCTCCGCACTTTTAAGCGGGGAGTATCTGACTAATTTATTGAAAAACTTTCGTTTAATCAAGCTTTAAACCTTTATTTTCTGATACTAACTAAAATTTATAGCTAAAATCTGGAGATTAAAGCTCCGAAAAATTTCCAGCGGTTGGGTTCCCCATCTCTGACATCAGAGAGCTAACTCCAAAGGCAAGTAAGCCAGCAAAAAGTCCGGCGGTTAGTGCAGCTGCTCCGAAGGCATAGGGGGCAACCTCGCAACCACTAACAGTAGCAGATTCTTCACTGGAGATTTCACTAAATAGTTCGTTCTTTTCTAGATTGATAATTTGCAGCATATTATGTATATCAACCTCAAGAATGAAGTAACATTTTTTCATAGCAAAAAGCTATGCACATTGTTTCCAGCCACAGATCGTATTAAGGTAAATATCCAATTAAAAACTTAGTAATTATTCACTCTCCTCTATCTGAAAAATTTTTGATAAAATTAATTTTTCGTAGAAGATAGGGAGAGTAAACAGTTAAGGAGGCAAATATCTATGGTCATAAAAGGTTTAATAACGCACCACTTAACTCAGTTTTAAGCGGTGGATATCCGATTTTTTAGAATCAAATAAGGGTGCGTTATTTTCCTCAACTTATACAAACAATCTTATTCGAGAGAGGGGTTAATTGCGGTAAATAATAGCATGGCTTGTACAACTGGGTCTGTAAAAACGCCAGTGGCTATTGCAAGGATACTTGCCAGACCAAAGGATTCAAGTCCACCGCCACTAACGCTAGCAGATTCTTCGCTGGATATTTCGTTGAAGAGGTTGTTATTTTCGAGATCGATAATTTGTAGCATATTGTGTAATTAAGAGCATCAGGGTCAAGGTAAAGTGGTACTTTCTCATAATGAAAAGGTACGCACATTGTTTCCAGTTACAGTTCACATTAAGGTAAATATCCAAGTAAATTGTTTGGCGATCGCCAAACTTATTTGTCTATTTGTGAACTGTTCCTATTTCCTTTAACGAATACTCGATGCAAAATATTCCAAAATCAGATCGCCAAGTTGGCAAAACTTTACGCTAAAAATTTAGATAATCTTCCAAACTCTTATCCAGATTTAGTTGCAGCTTTAGCAAAATTTTTGTTGCTAGTTTAGGAATATTTTGGATTGGGTATTCGTTAAAGAAAATAAGAACGGAAGAAAAGACATCATTAAATTACTAGATAGATCTAGTTTTGATTGCCTAGAATCTGAACTAAGATTTTTTGATATCGGTTTCTGCCGTGATTTACTCCTAAATACTTGCTTTACCAAGCCTCAGCGAATTCGCTGGGGTTTTTTATTAAAAACTCAATTTTTTCAATAAAAAACCGGATTTATTACAAGTGATAAATCCAGTTCGTAAATAATTTATTATGCTACGTATGTGTAACTTTATACATTTATATTTTAAATTGAAATATCATAGACTAAATTCCTTAAATATTGTCTTATAAATATTGTTTAGAGCTTAAACAATTACTGATAAAATTGCCAATAACTTGGCTCTAACTAAATTTTCAAAATATTTCATTCTAATTAATAGATATTTTTATCATTTTTTTCTGTCTTGATTAAAAAGATACAAACAATAATACCTGTATTATTGTCTATTTTGGTTGTTTGATAAGATTATTATTTTATTTATTTTCGCTTAAATTTATTTTAGCAAGGTAAATTTCTTGAGTAGAAATTTATCTACTTTTTTCTATAAAGTTCCAGTAATCAAGATTGAAAACATAATAGCAACACAGAAAGCTATCACTATATAGTTAGTCTGTTTTCAAGGTATAAACGCATTTTAACTAGAAAATTAATTTTACTTAATAACTTATGCTATTACAACAAGAATCATTGTCTTCTTATCAAGAAATTCTCCTCAGATTGGATTATCGTCAAAGATTAGAAAAGATTGCCCGCAAATACACTAGAGGAACAGGTTTATCTTGGGAAGATGCTTTTCAGATTGCCCATTTAAAAGTTTTTCTGGCTTTTCAAGCAGGAAAGTTTCGCCAAGGGAGTGTAGAAGAATTTTATTACTGGGCTGTTGCTGTAGCTAGATGTGCAATTATTGATTTTATTCGGAAAGAAAGCCTGCGGAAGTATCAGAGTTTAGATGATAATCTCCCAGGAACAGATATGTCTATATTAGACACAATTCCTGATGAATTTAATACATTGGATGCAATAGAGCGTACAGATTTAATTCTGAAAGCACTAGAGTCTATTTATAAACTTGATAAATGCTATCCACACCTAAATTATCTGAAATTATGGCAAGGAAAAGTTAATGGTAAAACACAAACTCAAATTGCTGCTGAATTAAGAATTAGTCAGGGTGAAGTTTCCAAGCGATGGCAAGAACTTTTAAGGCGTATTGCAGAGTTGTTAGGATTATTAGAAATTAAAGATATTAAGGATAAACTGCGAAAAAATTGTCAGCAGAAGACATCAAATTATCGCTCAACAAAGCAGTGGTAAGCGAATCAAATGTTGAATTACAGGTTGATTATCAAAACTAGAACAATTCATCATAGTGAATAAGATTCAGTCGTTAACTAGATATCGATTGAGTTCTATCCTAGATTGAATCTTTAGTTGTCAATGAACGTTGTATTAAATAAAAAATGTATGCGTTTAAACTTGGGTAAATTCATTTTTTTAAATAAGCAGAGGTGTAATATCTCAACGCCACAGCCTGGAGAAATTTGGAAAGTGAATTGCTTTGTACGGAGTCCTCTAGATTTCCTTACTAAAGAGCAACATAATTTGTATTCTTACTTAGCACAAGGTTTTTTGGTAGGCAATTCACCACCCCGCTATGTAATGATTGTCAAAGAACCTGAACCATCTGAAAACATACAAGAAGAGTGGTTGGTTGTTTATGTGATGTTGTTATCATTGGAAACAGATTTTATCAGTAACATAGATTTGCTGATTCCCGCCAAAATATCAGGTTTAGATCGAGATTTATTGGCAGAAACTTGGCATATTATTCCGGCGCTGGCTTGTAACTTACTACAGCCAGTTGGTAAACGACTCTCCCACCAGATTTATGACTATTTGCTAACAGTAAGAGACTATCATTATGGGTTGGCTTCTCAACTGCCAGCAATAACGGAAATCGAAGACTTAGGGTTCACAAATGAGAATTTATACTCTGCAAACAACCCAAAAATTCAAAATTTTCATAAAGCAGAACAAGCCTGGAGTGATGTATTAACAGTGCCAGTAGCAGCTTACTATACTTACTTAAAAAGTATAAAATTTACAAATGCAATCTTAAATGAAGCATTGCAATTAGAACAAGACTTGCAGTCTGACATTGGCGGTTAAAAATTAAACTTTGAGATTCTGCGGTTTTAATAAGTAATTAAACGGACATTATATTACTGACAAATGCCTAGAGAAAATGCTTTGAGGTGATTATATCTCAAGGCATATTTTGATGATTGTAAATTATTACCTCTATCGTAAGTAAGGAAGTAAATATTTTAATTTAGAGCTTGAGCCGAATTTAAGAATTATCAAATGCTTTTATAAATGAAGAGATAAGCATTGATATGGGAGATTCAGGAAATGGTTAAGATATCGAGTTTCAAAACGATGGATACAGAGTTATTTTTGCAAGAAATGACGATCGCTCAAGCAGAGACTGTACTAGGGGGATATTCCCAAACTCACGAGAGTTATCCCTGTGGTTATATAATCAATATCACTGAAGGTATGAAAAAACCCAAAAATCCGGATGAAGGTGCAGATCGGAACAATGTTAGTAATCAAAAGATTAACACTGTAGATAACTCTAGAAAAATTTATATAAATGGGATGCCGATTAAAGAAAAAAGAAATATTACAGTCATTTGCTGATTAATTTCCAATAAAATATTAGTACTAGAATACGAAATCTAGGCATTGCAGATTAACAGCGATCGCATCACACAAAAAAATATCAACGTTGCACAGAAAACAACATGATTTAGCATATCATAAAGTATTTCGTCGTCCTTCAAGTGTCTGCTTCAATGCATCCCAATCTGATGCAAAACCAAGATATCTTGAAAGTGCGATCGCTATGATATCCACCCTCTAAGACATTGCTTTATTTAACTAATAAAAGCCCGATTAATGTTGATTATAACCAGGCTTTTATTTATCTCGCTCTATCTAAACAGGTAGAGATAATTATCTCTACCTATTAGCAAGCGTTTATAGATTTACTTTGACAACTTTGTTCTTTTCTTGCTCGGTTTTAGGTAGTGTCAAATTCAAAATGCCGTCTTTGTATTCAGCGGTCACATTGGTATTTTGGACTCTAGTAGATAGAGGAATTACACGTTGGAATTTACCATAGTAAAATTCGCTCTTGCTAGTACCTTTTTCTTCTGTTTTAGTTTCAGACTTACGCTCGCCACTGATATGCACAGCATCTTCTGTGACTTGAATATCCAAGTCTTTAGCTGACATTCCTGGTAATTCTAGCTTCAGATGAATAGCATCCTTAGTTTCTTGCAATTCAGCAGCCGGAACTCTAATTAAGGCTTTTTCAAACCGTGCAGATGGTACTTTCGTGTCTCCAAGTAAACCGTTGAGGTGACGTTCTAAAGCATTCAATTCTTGCCAGGGGCTGTAACGAACTAGCATATCGGTTTATTCCTTGTAATAGAATCAATGAAAATTTCAATCGTTCCTTTAATTGCCATATTATTGAAAACTAACAAGCTTGTGAATTCGGTTTTCACATCTAATTAATGATGATTACCGCCAAAGAAGCTAGGTAGACCACCGTGTGTAGAAAACCGAAAAATTATTAGTTCGGAAAACCAGAATATGCTTTGATTTTTGAAGAAACTCACCCTCAACTTAGAAAAGCTGATTCCCTGTTCAGCAATCCCTACCCAGACAAATAAGTTAAAAAATTAAAGGCGATCGCTATATTGTTGCTCAAAGATGAATAAAATTGAAACTGGTTTTTTAGTCTTTGGGTGACAGGGTTCGATTAACTTCAGCAAACGGTAATTTTTCAGATGAAACTCACAAATCCATGATTCAATTGTTCTAAAGTACCAAGGAGCAGGATGAAATGACTCTAATCCGATTCCTTGCCAAGAAGTCTGTCGCCAACCATCAGAGTATGGAGAATCACCGCAAGCTATCAAAGGATGAAGTGTTTGAATGATTATTTTTCCCTTATCGGCTAACAAACTGTTACCTGCCTGAACTATCTCGCTCACAGCACGTTCCCCAAGCAATGAAAAATTGCAAATCAAGCAGTCAAACTGGTTAATGCTGCCAAATTTTTGTAATGGGAGATCTGAGTAGGAAGATACGGCAAAACGGACATCGCCAAGACTTCGCGCCGATTCGACAAGCTCGGCAATGGCGTCAACTCCCCAGCCATCAAAACCGCGATGGAATAGTTCGCGGCACAACCACCCTTCTCCACATCCGATATCTAAAAAGGTTCGCGGTTCAAGTTCAACTACGGCTTCTACAATCGCTTTATCTGTGACTAAAGCACGACTTTCAACAAGTTGTTCGCGAACTACACGCGTCCAAGGTTTGGCGTTTAATATCCATGAATCGAGAATTTGTTGTTCGTTTTTGTCCATAGCTCATTTTAATTCTAAATTATCCGTTCTTATTCAACATTTATTTAATATTTAAGAATGAAAATTTACCTTTAATGCCGTTTGGTTCCATCTTCAATTGGGCAACATAAAACTCTTTTTGAATTACATCGCCTGCTGGTGTAAAAGCAATTTCGCCAAGAGGAGTTTGATATTTTCCTTTTAATAACTCTTGATTCAATTGTGTACGCAACTGTGGCAATGGTAATTTGTTAATTTCGCTTTTTTTATCTAAAGATTGGAGAGCTTCTACATATACCTGCATTGCGGCAAAAGCTTGGGCGCTAACTTGGGGTGGTTCTCTTTGATATTGTTCAATGTAAGCTTTGCGAAATATCACGTTCATTTCGCTAGGATATACAGGACTATAAGCTTGAGCAATAATCACACCATCACAAAGCGCTCTACATACAGAAAATATATGAGATGTATTAAAACCATTGCCACCAATAATTATTCCTTTGTAACCAAGTTCTCGTAATTGTTTAACTAAATTACCTCCATCTACTGCTAACCCCGATATAATTACTAAATCTGGTTTTAAATTAATAGCATCGCTGGCTTGAGCTTGAAAGTCTGTATCTGTAGTTTGAAATTTTTGTACTGTGACTAAATCCAATCCTAAATCTTTAACTGTTTTTTGAAAAATTTCAGTTTCTGATTTATTGAAAGCATCATTTTGAGCGTAGAATACGGCTACTTTTTTGATTTGAGGATTTTGTTTGAGGGCAGCTTTAACGGAATAAGGAGCAACCACAGCCACAGATGAAGAAACACGTGCAACATAATCACCAATTTCGGGAATACCTTCAGCTGTATTTGATGCTCCAATCACGGGAACTCGATTGCGATCTGCTATGGGATTGGCGCTAAAAGCTTGTTGTGATAGGGTTGGGCCAATTATACCAACGACTTTATTTTGATTAATTAAAGTTTGAAAAGCATTAATGGCTCCGGCTTCATCGCCACCAGTATCTTGAAATACTAATTTAATTGGTTTACCATTGATACCTCCTATGTGATTAAAATACTTTTCGGCAATTTTTACTCCATCGGTTCCCTCTTGACCAAGTAATGCGATATTGCTTGTTTGGGCAAAAGCGATTCCTATGGGAATCACATTAGATGCATTTGTTGGATTGAGATTATTAGTTTTGCTACAAGAGATGAGTAATATAGAGGATAAGAATAAGAATGCAGTTTGAACAGCGATCGCACTTTTCATAGACGCTTAAATATAATGTTTTTTACGATTAATTTATTCATTAAGGTGCGCTATGCTTTGAGCCTAACGCACCATATTATTTATTTACTTTTTATTCCACAGAGCAATAAATTCTTTATAGATGGCTGGGGTTATCTGACTTTGTAAGTGATTAAGTGCATCGCGATGGTTGGGATTGTTGTCATCATAATAAGTGAATACATTTGTCAGCTTTACAATTTCAGGATTTTGATCGTTTGTCCCCCTCCATTTATTAGTAACTTTGTGTAAAACATCCTTGGGAAGATTTTGTTGTAAGTTATTTAGCGCTGCAATATAAGAAGGATTTTGAGGATTCTTTTTGAATTGCAACCACAAATCTATCAGCTTGGTTTGCGGCTGAGGTTGGGGCTTATTTGGTGTCAGAGTCGGTTGCTGGAGAATTTGACGCTGTTCAACACTAGCAATACCATTTTCAGTTAAACCTTGAGATTTTTGAAATTTCTTTACAGCTTTATAAGTGGCTGGGCCATAAAAAGGCTGATCTGAAGGAATTTCAGTATTAGTTGCAAAGCCGTGAAACTTCAATCTATTCTGAAGCCCTTTGATTATATCCTCGATTATTTCTCTGGTTTGAGCATCAGCGTTACCATTAACTACAAGTTTTTGTGGGTACTGTTTTTGAAACTTTTTAATGGCTTCTTCGGTAGGATCGTCCGTTAAGGGGTTATTATTCCGTTTCCAAGGAGCAAATTGAGGATCGGGATTAGGATCGATTTCAGGAGCTAAATATCCCAGTCCAATCAATATATGACGGATGGCTTGAGGACTATAAACAACCATGCTTTTTGTTCCTTCACTACTAAATTCAAGTTTATGTATTGTATTTTACAAAAAAAATTAGGGGTGCATAGTGCGCCCCTACAAATGTTTTACTCAAAGCAATATTAGTAATACTAAGCGGTTTGAGCCGCCTCTGCTAATTTTTTCAGGGCGTTACGTCTGCGAGTTTTTCTGCTTTTGCGGATGCGATCGCTTGTACGCACGCCTCCCGCCATCATATATTCACAGCTATCTTTGCCGTATTTCGCAGCCACTCCTAACAGCATTCTCTGACTCATCTCGTTTAATTTTTTTTCTGACTCTTTAATCTGAATTGCCATAGCATCAATCAGTTCTAAAAGCTTATTATACTCATCGATTTTGCTGCGTAATTTTTCAATTAGTTCTGTTAAGTTTTTTAAGCTATAACCATTACCAAAATCTAAATTTGGATCGATTTCCTTTAATCCAGCGGCTCTTAACTCAGCCTTTTCTAAAACACGAGATACTTGTCTTTTGCGAAGCATAAATTGACTCCTGTTCAATCGTTATACAGCTAGTTTGCTCGACTAAAACCATATAGCGGCTCAGGATAATCCACAAATAATTGTATTTTTTATCACAGTATGATTGCCGCGATCGCTCTTAATTATCTCCAAATTTAGGCTGCAACGGATCGTACTACGCTGACACGCAATCTCAGGCCTCTTGAATACAGAGGGATCGATCCAAGTTGAATCTGGACAAGATCGCCGGACACGAAAATCGAGGGGCTTCAGATACCCGACTTCTTTGAGAAGTCGGGGATCTTGTTGTTCGCGAATGATTTAGGACTGGTATAGAGTCTGCTTTTTTTGATAAATAGTCACTTTTATGGCAATCTATTGTCTTTTATTTGCTGAGATGTAGCTTCCATAAAGTTGATGAAAACCTGTATTATCTTATGAATTCCCTCGCTACCTCCTGCAATTAAGCCTCCTGTTAATAAGGCATCTAAAGAACGAAAAATAACTAACTGTATTTGATTATTTGAATCAATAATTACTAATGGTTCGATTGAACGAACACCGATCGCACTGATTAAAAGACCGACCAAAAGCGATGTCCATAGCGCAATTGTTCGCGTATCGGCTTTGTAGGCTGCTCTTTGGCGTTCTTTGGTATTTAAATCATCAAGTTCTGGTTTGGCTACTAGTAATACTTCTTCTTGACTCTGGATAAAATTTTGGATAATTTGTTGTTCTAAGCTCATTCCTTCTGGCGGTAAAATACTGGAGCGGTTAGATTTAAAGTCAGTAATATTACTTTGTTGATTTTGTTTGGCTAGTTTTAGTTTTTCATCAACTATAATTTTTTGTCGCTGAATTTCAATATCCAGTTCTTCGATAAATGGGCTTCGCCAAGTAGTTATAAACACTTCTAAAGAACGCTCTAGCAACAAAGATATAAATAATGGCAGCGTCAGTTGTTGTATAATATCGCTCAGTCCAAAAGGTCTGAAAGTAAATGGTTGAGATGATAACCAAGTTGAAAAAGTTACTACTAAAAAACTAATAATGATTAATACAATAAATAGAGGAGATTCTGAAGAAAGCCTGAGCAAATCTATACTCCTGTCGGGTGTCACAATATCAGGTGAGAACTGCACCTGCTGAGTAACTTAACAAGGTTAATTTGATAGAACAGTAAATAATTTATTAGCTAAGTCTTTTCTATAAAAAGTCCTTAAGGTAACCCTACCGAAACTGCGATGTCCAAGGTGGGCTAAACCTGGGTATCTCAGGGTTGCATTATGAGTGATGGTGCGATCGCCAATTATAACCGATGAACTATGCCGCATTCAAAGAGCGATCGCGAGACGGAATCATACCAATTCCCAGTACCTACTGCATCGGGAAGCAAGCTACGCAATTCACAAATACCAAAGTGAATTGCTGATACAACATTCAATTTGGTAAAGTACACAACGTTTTGCCTAAAAGTTAGGTATCAATCCTGTTTTAGTTGTGAATTCATCAATTGTACTGTAGACCTCTTGCAAAAGTGCTTTTTGCACTCTTGTGGAAAAAGAGACTCATCTTTATTGGGGAAAGGGAAAATACCAAACCTTTCCCCCTTTCCCCTTCCCCTTTTCCCGACTTCTGCAAGAAGTTTTGTAATCGTTGTTCCGGTTTACCGAACTCGACAAGTAGAGCAAACCGTAATCTTTTTTCTGTCTAAGTTGGTGCGGTAATCCTCATTTCTTAGGTGAGAATAACCGAATTTACAGCATTTTTAAGTCGGCATAATATCAAAAGTAAGCACACAGACAAGTGCAAAAACAAATAAACAAAAGCTAATTAATGAGAGGAAGAGTTATGGCAGTAGTTCGTTGGAATCCTTGGAGAGAAATCGATACTCTACAACGTCAAATTAACAACTTGTTTGAAGACACTATCGCACCATCTAGCTCATTTGAAAGAAATTTAGTTAGAGTTCCGGCTGCTGAATTACAAGAAACTGAAGATGCTATTCATCTGAAACTAGAACTACCTGGAATGTCAGCTAAAGACCTGGATATTCAAGTAACAGAAGATGCTGTTCACATTAGCGGTGAACGTAAATCTGAAACTCAAACTGAACAAAAAGGTACTATTAAGAGCGAATTTTATTACGGACAATTTCAACGTGTAATCCCTTTATCAGCTAGAGTTCAAAATACTAAAGTGATTGCTGAATATAAAGATGGCATTTTGAGCCTGACATTGCCTAAAGCCGATAAAGAAAGGAACAAAGTTGTCAAAATTAATCTGGAACAACCCACCACTTAAGTAATTGTGAATAAATTACTCTACCTCCTTTGATTGATTGAAATAGCTAAAAACCCGGTTTTAAAAATGACCGGGTTTTTTGTAACCATTATCAATTATTCAATTACATCACCAACCTTAAAAGTTTGTCCTGCTACTGTTACTCGATCGCTTGATATTAATTGCCGCCCTCGCCGCGTTTCAATTGTGCCATTGACTTTAACGTTACCATCAATAATCATCAGTTTGGCTTGCCCTCCAGTTGGAGCTATACCCAATAACTTTAAGAACTGGTCGAGTTTAATCATAGTAATTTAACTTATACAAGCGTTTAATTAATTATCATTTTTTAATCATAACAGAATAAAAGATTATATTTGAGGCTAAAAATCCGATTATTTAGCAGATAGTTTTGCAGGCGATCGCAATTTTTCTAGGAGTTTTTCTATAGGAGTTTTATTTGATTTTTGAACAAAACTCAGTACGCTTAATCTTCTAGAATCCTATTGCCTGTAGCATAAGTGCCTTTTGCCTATCTACACAAATATAGGACTTACGCAAAAATAGCCAACTTCGCTTAATTAATCGTAGACGCTTTGCGGCTTCCCGTTCGCCCTTGGCGTTCCCGTTCGCGTAGCGTCTCCGAAGGAGAAGGGTAGGCTACCGCCAACGCGCAGCGTCTCGTAGAGAAGATTTCGTAGAGTTTGCGTAAATCCTAAAATAATTTCAATAATCAAACCAGATTCCTATAGTCCCTATTCTCTATTCCCTTATTATTTTCTTTCTCCCCTAATTCTCCCCTTTCTCTTTTTAGACTACTAAAACTTACTAAAACTAATAACTCTTTATCTCAATTTAGGATTACCTTATGAAATTCTCTATCTTAATAGATTCTTTACTAGTTGTTACTTCAATAACTCTGATGCCTGGAATCGGTACTGCACAAACAGTTGCTACTAATGCTAGTCAAGCAATAGTCAGTAACTCGAACAAATTACCCAATGATTTTAGTAGCATTAGTAACCTTGAACCTTTCGATCTTGTTGCTTATGCTTATCAAGGCGGCCTTTTGCAACATGGTATTCCCAGTGGTGGAACACTAGTATTTAAAACTCTAAGTAGCAATATTCTTGCAAAAGATTTAGTCATAGCTGCGGTAAATGCTAAGAAGTTACAACCACAACTTTTGGATGACCAAAACTATCTTAATGCTGTGAGTTCTGAATTGATAGCATTGCCTGATTATGCTGCTGCTGATTAATTTTATTAAAAGGGAACAGGGAATGGGCAACAGTCAAAAGTTTGATACCCCATAATTAAATATGGGGATTTATTTGGATAATGACGCATTGAAACGGAGTGGCGACCCAAGGGAACGTTCTAAATATTCACTTGTAATAGGTAGCATAACGACCAAGCTCTACGGTCGCAATAGGGCACATTAAAATTGTTGTTAGCGGCTTTGCTTTTTAGCTCCTTTTTATTGCCCATTGCCTATTGTCATTATCGGAATATATAAGAGTATATTTTCCCGAACTTACAAATTCATTTACAGCTTTATAAACTCCATAATGCCTACGATTTGGGTCTGGCTGCCAATCATCGCCGGCTATAATACCATCTTCCTTCACTTTGCTCTCTAGTAAGTGTAACTCCTGTTTAGTATGTTCGTACTCATGAGAAGTATCGATATAAACCCAATCAAAATATCCATCGGGAAATGTGGCAACTACTTGAAGATCGTCGCCCACATGTACCAAAATACGTCCATCTTCAATTTCTTTCTTAAAGTTTTGCAGAATTTGTATTAGAGCATCAACTGTACTTTGATTGCCGTTTGCCCATTCCCAACGGCTTGACAAGAAATACCAAGGGTCGATGAGGTGCAATTTTTTTGGCTTGGTATGCTCCAAAAGAGTGGGGGACAGATGACCTTTGAATACTCCTAGTTCCGCACCGATTCCATTCTTCGGCAAAAATTGTTCTATAAATTCTATTCTTTTTCGTTTTCTGCGTAACTCCAGCTGTCGGTCGATATACTCCCATTTCTTAATAGGAGTGTTTTCTATCATACCTTTTGCTAAACTCTTCAACATGGTATTTAGTCTCCAGAAAAGAGGATAGATAAAATTTTTTCATACAATAGCTCAATTAGAATGTTTTACAAAAATTCTTTAAACAAAGCTTAATTTAATACACTTATTTGTGAAGCTGGGCCAAATTTTTTGAGTTCGTTTACCTACTAACTTGTAGGTACTGCGTTGCTAGTAAGCGAATATACCTATTTAGCGCCTATATTTCCTATGAGGTATCTTCATGTAGAATTGCTCTAATTCAGCACAATTGCTGATAATTACGGCATCTTTCGTACTTTTAGAACAACCCCGAACCCAGTGTAACAATTCTTAAAAAAGTTAATTAGTATAGTACTTTTATACTAAAATGTGTCATCGCCTCTTTTGATATCAAAGACTATTCAGCGCAGGTGCTATGCCCAAACGCCTCCTCGTGGTAGAATCTCCCGGAAAAGTCAAAAAACTCAGTCAAATCCTGGGTTCAGAATGGAAAGTTCTCGCTAGCTGCGGGCATATCCGCGAACTCAGCGATGAAGGTGAAGATTCGTTGGGTTTCAGTATGGATGGCAGTCGGATCAAATGCAATTATATTCCCCGCGACCAACGAGCCAAGGAAACCATTCAGAAACTAAAAGCCGCCGTCAAACAAGTTGATGAAGTTGTCATCGCCACCGACCCAGACCGGGAAGGAGAAACAATCGCTTGGCATATCAAGGAAGTGTTGGGATTAAAAGAACCAAAACGAGTAATTTATACAGAAATTACAGCACCAGCAGTGCGAGAAGCGATCGCCAAACCCAAAAAACTAGATTTAAACTTGGTAGGTGCGGGACTGTGCCGCGATTGTCTCGATAAGTTAGTCGGCTACAAGGGAAGTCCCCTAGTTTGGGCATTAAACAACGGCGCAAAAAGCGTCGGTCGAGTTCAAAGCGCCACATTGCACTTGATTTGTCAGCGCGAACAAGAAATTCAAACATTTGTACCCCAAGACTACTGGAGTGTCTGGGTAGATTATGCCGAAGGATTTCGCGCTTTCTACAAAGGAACCGCGAATTCTGACGCAGACACGCCAGAACAAAAAGCTGAAACTAATGATGATGCCGCAACCAGTACAACACAAGCACCAGAAAGCAAACGTATTCTCTCGGAAGCAGAAGCAAACAGGTTAGTTGAAGAAGCACGCCGCCATCCTCATCAGGTTATTAAGTTTGAAGGGAAAATAGTTCAACGCCAACCACCTCCTCCATTCACCACCTCTACCTTGCAACAAGCAGCTGGTTCTAAGCTGAGATTTTCTCCAGACAAAACCATGCAAGTTGCCCAAAAGCTTTATGAGGCAGGGTTAATTACATATATGCGAACAGATTCAGTGATGTTGAGTCCTGAATTTTGTGCTAGTGCGCGTCAGTGGTTGGAGCAAAATGACCCGCAGAACGTACCGCAGTCCATAGCCAAACATCGCAGTGCTAAATTGGCTCAGGAAGCACACGAAGCTATTCGCCCAACAGATGTTTTCCGTCCTTCAGCTGAGTTACGGATAGAACTGCCGACAGATGATTTTAACCTGTATGTGATGATTTGGAAACGGGCGATCGCTTCTCAATGTCGTGCCGCCCAACTCCGCAAAACCCAGATAATTACTCAATCTGGAAATCTGCTGTGGCTTTGTAATGGACAAGTAGTTGAGTTCTACGGTTATGCTCGGTACTGGAATAATATCAGTAAAGATACAGTTATACCGCAGTTGCAACAGGGACAGATATTAACATTAAAAGATGCACAGCATGAGAAAAAACAAACACAACCACCGCCTCGATATAGCGAACCAAAACTAGTGCAACTAATGGAACGCAAAGGTATTGGTCGTCCCAGTACTTATGCTCCCACCGTCGCCACTTTGAAAAAGCGCGATTACGTGCAGTTGACAAAAGATAGCTTGCAACCAACAGCTTTGGGTTTAGAAGTTGATGCCTTTTTACAGAAAGCTTTGCCGGATTTACTAGAAGCAGAATTCACCGCTAAGATGGAAGATGCTTTAGATGCGATCGCAGTTGGCAAACAAGGCTGGCAACAATACTTAAGTACTTGGAATCAGGAATACTTTGCGCCAGCTTTAGCAAAAGCCAAAACTGTGGCTGTGAGTTCTGCATCTGGAAACAAAGCTTCACCGGGACGAGAACGCAAATATGAAACATCCAAAACTCGCTGTCCTGAATGCAAAAATTGTTTAGCTAAAATTCCCAGTAGCAAAGTCAAAAAGAAATACTTCCTCAAATGTGTTAGCGGCTGTGAAAACATCGTCCTTTTTTGGAGTGACCTCAGCAAAACTTGGGAATCACCTCGAAACAAAGTATCCAAGGATGAAAGTGTTGCGAAACCTCCAGCTAAGGTAACTTCATACTCTTGTCCAGTATGTAAAAAACCATTAGAAGAATACACTTACATTAAGGAAGGACAGAATAAAACAATGCTAAGGTGTTCTAACCCCCAATCTCGTCAGGACAAAAAACATCAGCAAGTAGCTTATTTTTCTACACAAAAAGGTTGGTGGAGTCCTAAATTTGGCGAGTTAAATTAACTTCTAACAACTTGAGTAAATCAAAACTAAATCAAAAATTGAAATATTGTAGGCTGGGTTGAGCAACGAAAACCATAGTCTACTACGATTAGATTAGGACTTAGGCAAAACTATAGAAATCATCATGGATTTTATCAAAGCAAAGATTTTAAAAAAACTAGAACGCCTTCCAGAAAATGCACAGCAACAAGTTCTAGATTTTGTTGAGTTTAAAAATATTGTCTCTGTACCGCCACTTAACTGGTAATCGCTATACGTAAAACTAGAGGCGTCATAATGAATTTCCTCAAAGCAAAGATTTGAGAAAAATTAGGACGCCTTCTAGAAAATGCACAGCAGCAAGTTCTAGATTTTGTTGAAGAACTTTAGGTTACTTCCCTTTATTTCTATCTAACTTTTCTTGAATAGCATCTCTACAGAACTGTGCAGGGTTCTCTTGTTTCTGTATCTCTTCCTTCATTTCCTTGGTAGCTCTAAAAGTAACATTCTCAGTTAAATCTCTGCTTGGTGGATTATCGAAATTTTCGGGCTTACCTTTGGACTTAGACATTTATGTAGAAACGTAACTATAGCTTGAAGTCGGCGCAAGCGTCGGCATAGAGTTTTAAATCGGTGGTGCTATCACTCGCGAAAATGGTTCACCACCGATACCACTTTTATCAAGAGGTAATTCTATGTTTACACGTTCAGAACTCGAAATAAAGACTGTTCCTGAATTACAGGATTTATGCCGTCGATATGGTATACGTCCTACAGGAAGTGCAGCATACAAAGTTAGCTACATTACTTCCCTGCTATCCTTCCCGTTGATAGCCGTAAACCAAATGGAGGAAGGGAGAGGATTAAAGTCACCAACACTTGCTTCTATTCAGGTGTTTGGTTCAGCGATAGATGAGATGAATTCTCCGACAGCAGAACAAATAGCGTTGATTAGAATTTCCCTGGAAGGTAAAAGAATGCGTTACCCAGATAGATACAAGCAGGAAGAGTTACTAGCTTGGCATTTGGTGAAAATGAAACTTGAACAGGTGATAGCACTACTCGGTAGGTAATTTCTCAATTGACGGCATCCCATCACACCATTCCTTAATGGGGTGCTTTTATTATGTTCTACTATTTTTTTGCTGCTTCAAGATATTTTTATTACCGGAACTAACAAAATTTTTGGTTGGCGAACCATTTAAACTACTTATCCTGACGTTGCAAAAAAGCAATAAACTGTTACAACATCAAAGATGTAGAATTTTTGTTGAATTCAACGAGCATCTACAGTTTCATTTCATCGTCATAAGGTACTCAGCATGACTGCAATCACCCCAAAGGCTTCTTCTGCGCTTCCCAATTTTTCTGAAGGAATTCAATATTTTGGCGAAGCACTACCAGATTTTGAAACTTATGGTGTCACCCCTGCGATAGAATCGGGCAATGTAGCGATCGCTTCTCCCACAGACAAAGCAGCAGTGTATCAAACTTTACTCGCTGCCGATGCCCTACGCTATTTAACTTTACAAATTACTGGTAGTAAAGCCTCTGGACATCCCGGCGGATTCGCCAGCCAAGCGGAAGCTTATGCATCTCTTGTCATGCTGGGACACAAGAACATTATCACCGAAGTCGGACACCACGCCCCTGGATTTTATAGTGCCATGTTCTTGGATCGTTCGTTAGAGGACATGGGAATTTATACAGTCCAACAATTGCGCGATCGCTTTCGTGAAAAGCACGGTCTTTTAGGACACCTTTCCGGTTACATACCTGGTATTCTCGCACCTGCGGGGCCTTTGGGACAAGGACAACACTTTGCAATGGCGGCTGCACTGTTGCATAGAGATAAGTTATTCCCCTTTACAGTTGGCGATGGTGGATTGGGTGAGCCTTATATTGTAAGTGGAATTGCACATTTCCATACTGCTTATCCTACTGTTACCAATTTCTTGCCGATATTGGTGTGGAATGGTTACAGCCAAGAACATCACAGCATGGTTTCTCTCAAAACCAACGCACAAATGCAAGCATATTGGCAAGGTAACGGTTTTGATGAAGTGGTGTTAGTGGATGCAAAGGATTTTGACGACCAAAACCAACCAGGCGATTACGTTGATAGTACCGCTTTTTCTTTTGAAAAACGCCTAGCATTTACCCAAGCTGTACTTGAGGGTGTAGATAAAGCAGCGCGATCGGCATTAGGTGGCAAGCTTACTGTTTTTATTATTAAACAACTTAAAGGTGCAGGAGTCCACGCGCGGGGTGCAAAATCTCACAACCTTTATCCTAAAGATACATTGGATGCACCGCATATTGTGAGTGCATTGCAAACTCGTGCCTTACCTGCCGAAGCTTGGCAATTAGTCAGAACAAACGCCGAACGCGCAGGCGGAGGCCCCGCAGCCAAAACAGTGGTCACAGAATTTGAATTACCATTGCCAGAATTAGGCGAATTACCTTTAGAAGAATATGCAGTCGGTGGCGAACCAAAAGTTTCGACAACTGCAATGGGAAGATTGGTAGGAATAGTTGGACAAAAAGATAAAAATTTTCTTGTCACCAACGCCGACGGTAACGAAGCATCGGGAATTGCTAACATCAACCAAGCATTAAAAATCATCCACCCGACAACCGACGATTTATATAACCAAGCGCCAAACGGTCAAGTTTACGAACCTTTGAGCGAAGATGCTTGTGCGGGTTTAGCAGCTGGTTTGTCGTTAATGGGTGCGAGAACTTTGTGGTGTTCTTACGAATCTTTTGCTATCAACGGATTACCAATTTGGCAAACTGTAACTCAAGCAATGGCAGAATTGCGGCGTCCAACTCCTTCGACTATTACTTTATTCACAGCTGGCGCATTAGAGCAAGGGCGTAACGGTTGGACTCACCAACGTCCAGAAATTGAAGCTTACTTTGCTTCATTAATGCGAAATGGGAATGTTTTCCCATTATTTCCTCCCGATGCTAACAGTATCCAAGTTTGTTATGACTGGGCTTTGCAAACTAAAAATAAGGGAATTGTAATTACTGCAAGTAAATCACCATTACCAATTCGCATTACTTTAGAACAAAGTCGCCAAGGTTTACAAGATGGTGCGGTGGTATTGCATGAAGTCCCTGGCGAAAAACAAGTTGTATTTGCTGTCATTGGCGATATGACATTAATGCCAGTATTTGAAGCGGCTACTTTCTTAGAAAATGAAGGTATTGGTGCGAAGATAGTTTCTGTGATTAACCCCAGACGTTTATATCGTCTTTATGATACTGCTTGGGATACCTGTTCCCAAGCCGATGGCGATTTCTTGGATGATGCGAAATTTGCCGAATTATTTGATGGCGATGCGCTAATTGCTGTGACAGGTGGTGCGCCGGCGATGCTGGAACCAATTTTGTTACGGAGTACGGTGAAGCGCGATACTTTTGCCTGGAAACGTGGCGAAACTACAGCCAGTGCTGGAGAGTTGATGGCGTTTAATGGATTGACTGCTGAGGCTTTGACAAAAAGAGCGATCGAGTTAGTGCATTAAAGGTGCGATGCCCCTAATTTTAGCGCGAATATACGTATGGAAACGCTGAAAAATTGCGTTTAATGCGTATATTTGCGTTTTTTTATTTAAAGAACAGGAAGAAATATAAATACACTGATATTGGTTGCAATGGTTTCATAATAAGAGTTTTTTAATAAATGATAGAAATTAGTTTTTCAAATTCTTGGTAATCAAAGAATTGCTGTTTTTTAGAATATTGACCACACATTTTGTAATAAATTTTGTTATCTTGTATGGCAAATAAATATCCATTTATTGCTGATAACTGGTTTTTAATTTTAAAAACTATTGTATGGTTAGTATATTCGCCATACTTCTTAAGAAGATAAATAAAACTTTCAATATTTCCATTTTGAGCATTTTCAAATTTTAATAAATCGCTGTCAATACTGCTGGTTGACTGTAATAGCAATTCTTCTATATCTGTCAAATTGTTAAAATAACATCTTTGAAATTGATTATGCTTTTTTATAAAACTAATAATTTCATGATAATTATACAAAATTCCAATATTACAATCAGAATTTATTAAATATCTTTCTATCTGATTATAGTGATTTTGTAAGTTCACATCTTCTCTTTTTACTTCCACAATCATTAAAGGATTTTGATGTGGCTTAAAATTTTCATTTTTTTGTTTTTTATATATTTCTATATCATGGTTATTAGCTTCGACTTTAATAGTAATCTTGTCTGACAATAATCTACTTTCCTTAATAATAAAATAAATAAATCTTTGTCTCACCAACTCTTCTGGTCTGCCATTAATTGGTATTTCTATCCCCCTAATTAAACATTTTGTATATTGTTGGTCATATTTTTTAATATATATGTCCAGCTTTTGCTGTATTTCTTTATTTAAATAAGTCATAAGTATTTATTATAATTAACTAATAGTGGGTACAATTTTTTTAGAAGCGCAATATAATTGCGCTCTAAAGTGTATACTAACTGTGCAATTCCAAAGTTTTCTATTTTTCTCCAAAGAAACTTAGTATTTTACTAAGTAATTTTTTCCAATGTTCTTCAGATTTTAACTGAAAGAATTTATTCAAATTTGTTTCTATTGCCATTTCTCGCTTAAATATTTCACATACATTACCTGCAAAAGTTTCCCCTTTCTTCCTTTCTCTACCTTTCTCTGCAATTAAAGCCTTCCAAAACTTAGAATCTTCACTTCGAGGTAGTAGTATTCTTGTAAATTCCTCTTCAATTTCTGTTCCTACTTCGTCTACAAAATCGTCATATAATCCGTAAAACTCTTTTACTAATTCAGGGATAAGTGTCTTTAAAGATTCGTTAGCCAATGTCAGTTCATACAAAATATTTTCTAGTTCTTGCTTGACTTCTCTTGTAAATTTTTTCAACATCTCATCTTCATCTATTCCCTCAGCAAAAACTTTTGCATCATAGTATATATCTATATCCTTTGGTTCATAGTATCCAAAATTCCTATGAATAGCGTGTTTAGTATTCCATGCTTTATAATTTGTATGGTAGTATTCAAGATATTTATCAATAAAGTCTTCATAAACGAAACTAGGTACTCTTTTACTCAAGTCTCTTACATTTTCTATCTTATGAATTGCATTTTGAATTGCTTTGATTTCTGATCCTGTCAAAGCTTCACCATTTTTGATTTTTCCAAAGCTTTCTTGAATATTTTTGATTTCCTCTAATAAAAGATTCCGTCTACGTTCTATTACATCTGCTATAGCTTTAATAAATTCATTTTTATCTGCTTGTACATCTTCTTCGTCATAAATGTCATTTAGCTTGACTATATCATCACGGTAATATCGCAAAGAATCATAGGACAAAATATTTTCTTGAAAAAAGTCTAAATTTAAACGCTTGAATGTAGCTTGTACTTCGTCCTGTCTAATTTGAATTCCTAACTCCCTATCTCCATCAGCACCATGTACTTTTTCAGGTTGGCTTTTTTGAGGTAATATTAAAGTGACAAATCTATGATGATATTCTTTGGATTTGGATGTAAGGTAATAACTTATTAACTTTGTAATGTTAGCTTCAGGAGCAGCATTGAAGGGAGTTACAAAAAGACAGATAGTATCCTGACTATCAATATATTTTTGCAAGTCTTTACGAATTGGGTTCTCATCAAGTCCTTTAGTATCAACAACGGAATCAAACTGAGACAAGTTTGAGCCAGATAAAACATCATAGCTCACATAAAGATAGATTTTTCTTGGAATAGCAAAATCCTTCAACCGGACATTATTTATATCATCAAATATATTTTTTATCCAATCTTGCTCTCTCGTTTTATTATTAAACTCAATTTTAGTGGAAATTCTAGATTCAAGGTTTGCATTATTCAATGCAGTCTTTTTCAATACCTCTATTCCTGACTCATCAAATAACTCTTTGGCTTTATCGATTCTAATAGTTTTATTTTTCTCTCCATCAGGAACAGATTTATTAATTTGTTTGAGTTCTATAACATTCCTGATCGCTCTTTCAACTTCTTCAGAAATAATTATTTTTTGCTGTGACTGTGTATCATTTTTACTAGCAATATAGTCGCAGAATTCAAAAATAAGATTCTCCATCTCATCAACTGTATAAGGCTCTATTTCTATGTAAGTTTTATCGGCTGCTTTGATAATTACCTCACATATAGTAGTTTTGCCTCCTCCAGTTGAGAGTAATTCTCTAGTTTCGATAACATCTTTAGTTTTACCATTAATAGTTTTGGAAACCCTAAAGTCACTGATTAAATTAAAAAGATGACAAATAGCGGTTGTCTTACCTTGCCCAATAGTACCAATAAAAACAATTTTATATTTGTCTATACTCAGAATTTTGTCAATTTCTTCTAATCGTTCTAGCTTTGATTTTAAGTTATTGATACAAATATGCTTAATTACATTAATTTCTGAACCACCTGATATTTTGGTAATTTCGCGTTTCAAGCTTTGCTGTAACGATGCGATTTCTTCTTGCCACTGTATAGTCAACATAATCTTTACCCTGTTTTAATGCTACTTGCTGGATAATTACAATATGCCCAGATAGCATGAAAATCTAACAAGAAGGTATAATCTACTCATTCCAAATAGAATCTCCTATGCAATGGCATAAAATGGCAAAAACTGCCATAATATAGAAAAATAGATTTAGGAAATAACCCTTGTGAAAAGTATCAATATTTCCTTACCTGACACCATGCGAACTTATATAGAAGAACAGGTAGCTCAAGGTGGTTACAGCAGTGTCAGCGAATATTTTCGTGAATTAGTCCGACAAGACCAAAAACAGAAATCTAAAGAACGTCTTGAAACAATGCTTTTGGAAGGATTAAACTCTGGAAATGCAACAGAAATGACTGTTCAAGATTGGGAAGATATACGCCAAACAATCAGGGGAAAAATTAATAAATCTCAAGATATACTTTAGCCATTATCGTATTAATTCATCAGGTGCGATCGCCCAACAGCCAACTATAATATATTCAACGTTTTACACAAGGATGGAACCATGACTAATACCCAAAAGATGGTTCGCTTAAACTTAGATTTATCACCTGAACTCAATCAAATACTAGATGAATTAGTAAATAAAACAGGCACAAGTAAAAGTGATGTTCTGCGTCAGGCTATAAGGTTAATGCAAGTTATGGTTATAGCTAAAGAGGAAACCGAAAAATTAGGAGTTCCAGAAGCAAACCAACTGATAGTTAATGAAGTCATTTTTCCATCTGCACAGCAGCCAAAACCGCATCCATCAGAAGCCTTTTTAGAAACCTTTGGAACCTGGGAAGATACCCGCACCGCAGAAGAAATTGTTGAAGAGATATATTCAAGTCGTACTGTAAGCGATCAAAATTATAGCTTGTGAACTATTTACTAGATACTGATACGTGTATTTATTGGCTTAACGGTCGCCAGTCAGTAAGAGAAAAACTCTTAGCAGTGGGATGGAATGAAGTATGCATTTGTGTTATCACTGCTGCTGAATTATATTATGGTGCATACAATTCTAATCGAGTTTCAGAAAACTTAGCTAATGCAGAACAATTTATTCAAAACTTACCCGTTGTATCTTTAACCGATCCTGCTCTGAGAAAATTTGGTGAATTAAAGGCAGAACTTCGTAAAATAGGGCAGACAATTTCTGAATTTGATTTGCTAATTGCAAGTGTCGCACTAACAGAAAATTACATTTTAGTAACAAACAATACTCGCCATTACAGCCGCATTTCTACTTTACAGTTGGAAAACTGGATTTCAGCTTAAAGCGTCAGTGTTTCCTATTTTTCTCATAATTCAGATGTTCAAATCAATTGCTCAATGGCAGACGCATCTAAACCTGTAACTGTCGCTACCTGTTCTACCGCCATCCCAGCCGCCAATAAGTTGCGTGCTGTTTGTAATAACTGTGACTCTGCTTTGTCTGCTCGTTGGCGTTCTAATTCTTCAGGTGTTAGTAGTAATTCTCTCTCCAAAGTTGCCCAGCGTAACCAAGTCGCATCAATTCCTTTGTAATTTCCTTGCCAGCGCTGCAAGGCTAACCCTAAAGATTCACTTACCAATTGATTGCGATCGCTAACAGCTATCGGTTGGTAAACTCTCTGTTGGATAGAAAAACCTGCCCAATCATCTGGGTTAAATCCCACATTCCGCAGGTTAGTTAAGAAAGAAGATAATATTTTCGACAAGG